>JAFEEB010000067.1:0-49937 GCA_018241325.1 Pseudomonadota bacterium
TGGTCGAAGAAGAACTTGGCGTCGGCCAGGCGCGGGCGCACCACGCGCTCGTTGCCCTCGATCACCGCGCTGGCGTCTTGCGGGCTGATGTTGCTGACCACCAGGAAGCGGTTCGTCAACCGACCCTGCGCGTCGAGCAGCGGAAAGTACTTCTGGTTGGCCTTCATGGTCAGGATCAGGCATTCCTGCGGCACTTCGAGGAACTGCTTGTCGAACTGGCACGGCAGCACGTTGGGGCGCTCGACCAGGGCTGTCACCTCATCCAGCAGTGCTTCATCTTCGATAGCATGCAGCGCTTGCCCCGCCTGCGCAGCCGCCGATTCGATCTGGGATTCGATCAGCGCGCGGCGCTCGGCGAAGCGGGCGATCACGGCGCCCTGCTCGCGCAGCGTGTCGGCGTATTGGTCGGCGTGGGCGATGGTGATGGGATCGCGCACCGCCTCGAAGCGATGGCCGTGCGTGCTGCGCCCCGCCGTCAGGCCCAAGGCAGCGACGGGCACCACCTCGGCGCCATGCAGCGCCACCAGGCCATGCGCGGGGCGCACGAACTGCACGCTGTCCCAACCGGGCAGCGGCGTGCCGCGTTGCAATTGGTAGGTCATGACCTTGGGGATGGGCAGGTGCACGATGGCCCCATGCAGCGCCTGTTGCAGCGCGACCTCCAACGTGGCGCCGCTCTGCACGCTGTCCAGAAACAAGGCCTCGGCCTTGCCGTCTTGCGCGCGTTGCAGCTGCGGCACCACCGACGCATCCGCACCCAGCGCTTGCAGCTTTTTCAGCAAGGCGGGGGTGGGCTGGCCGCTGGCATCCAGCGCGACGCTGACGGGCATCAGTTTTTGGCGCAGCGCCTTGTCCGCGGCCTGGCTCGCCACCTGCGTGATGTGCGCGGCCAGCCGGCGCGGTGTGGCAAACGGCGTGACGTGGCTGTCGGCGGCGGTCAGGCCCTGGGCCTTGAGTTGTTCGAACAGTTGGCTGGCAAAGGCTTCGCCCAGCTTGCGCAGGGCCTTCGGGGGAAGTTCTTCGACAAAAAGTTCGACCAGCAGATTCTGTGTGCTCATGGTGTCGGGTTCTTTCAAGCGGCCCGCTTCTCGATCTGCGCCACCCACTCGCGCGGCGCCAGCGGAAAGCCCAGGCGCTCGCGGCTGTCGTAGTAGCTGCGCGCCACGGCGCGCGCCAGGTTGCGGATGCGGGCGATGTAGGCGGCGCGCTCGGTGACGGAAATGGCGCCGCGCGCGTCCAGCAGGTTGAAGCTGTGGGCGGCCTTGAGCACCTGCTCATAGGCGGGCAGCGCGAGTTGCTGCTCCATCAGATACTTGGCCTGCTTCTCGTGCGCATCGAAGGCGGTAAACAAAAACGCGGCGTCGCTGTGCTCGAAGTTGTAGGCCGACTGCTCGACTTCGTTTTGGTGGAACACGTCGCCATAGGTCAGCTTGCGGCCTTCGGCGTCCTGCGTCCACAGCAGATCGAACATGTTCTCGACGCCTTGCAGATACATCGCCAGGCGCTCCAGGCCGTAGGTGATCTCGCCGGTGGCGGGGCGGCAGTCGATGCCGCCGACCTGCTGGAAGTAGGTGAACTGCGTGACCTCCATGCCGTTGAGCCACACCTCCCAGCCCAGGCCCCAGGCGCCCAGCGTGGGGTTTTCCCAATCGTCTTCGACGAAGCGGACATCGTTCTTCTTCAGATCGAAGCCCAGCGCCTCCAGGCTGCCCAGGTACAGCTCCAGGATGTTGTCGGGCGCGGGCTTGAGCACGACCTGGTACTGGTAATAGTGCTGGCCGCGGTTGGGGTTGTCGCCATAGCGCCCGTCCTTGGGCCGGCGGCTGGGCTGCACGTAGGCCGCCTTCCAGGGTTCGGGGCCGATGGCGCGCAAAAACGTGGCGGTGTGCGAGGTGCCGGCCCCCACTTCCATGTCATACGGTTGCAGCAGCGCGCAGCCTTGCGCGTCCCAGTATTGCTGGAGCTGGAGAATGATTTGCTGGAAGGTGAGCATGGCGTCAGACAAGCGAGGCAAGAGCGACCGGGCATTTTAGCTGTTTGCAATCAAAATGGCCTTGCGGGCTTGCCCATCATGCGCATCCAGCTATCAAATTTGATGTTTCGAGTGGCGAGTGTGTCGTGCGTCACCTGCCACGCATGAAACCGCAACGACTCAGGTGGCCGCGGAGCAGGCCATGCCAGCAATCGCCGTGGCCGGGCTTGTGCCGGCCACAGGCGATGCCCCTTTGAGGGGGAGGCGCAACAACGCGAAGCGTGTGGAGACTGGGGTGGTCTATGTCACCAGCGCCGCAGCACCAGGCAGGCGTTGGTGCCGCCGAAGCCGAAGCTGTTGGACAGCACCTGGCGCAGCGTGGCCTCGCGCGCCTGGGTCACCAGCGGCATGTCGCCCACGGCCGGGTCGGGCGTCTCGACGTTGGCCGAGCCGGCGATGAAGCCCTTCATCAGCATGATCAGGCTGAAGATGGCCTCTTGCACGCCGGTGGCGCCCTGCGAGTGGCCGGCCAGCGACTTGGTGCTGGAAAACGGCGGGATGCGGTTGCCGAACACCTTGCGGATGGCGTGCAGCTCGGGCACGTCGCCCACCGGCGTGGACGTGCCGTGGGTGTTGATGTAGTCGATGGGATCGGCCAGGCCCTCGATGGCCTGGCGCATGCAGGCCACGGCGCCCTCGCCCGACGGAGCCACCATGTCCTCGCCGTCGGAGGAGATGCCGAAGCCCACCACCTCGCCCAGGATGGTGGCGCCGCGCGCCTGCGCGTGGTCCAGGCTCTCCAGGACCAGCGCGCCGGCACCCCCGGCGATGACGAAGCCGTCGCGGTTGACGTCGTACGGGCGCGAGGCTTTCTCGGGCGTGGCGTTGTACTTGCTGGACATGGCGCCCATGCCGTCGAACAGCAGCGCCAGGCCCCAGGACACCTCCTCGCCGCCGCCGGCGAACATCACGTCCTGCGTGCCCCAGGCGATCTGCTGCGCGGCCGCGCCGACGCAGTGCGCCGAGGTCGAGCAGGCCGAGGTGATGGAGTAGTTGATGCCCTTGATCTTGAAGCTGGTCGCCAGGTTGGCCGACACCGTCGAGCCCATGCAGCGCGTGACCTGGTAGGGCCCGACGCGGCGGATGCCCTTGCTGCGCAGGGTGTCGGCCGCCTCGATCTGGTTGGCCGGCGAGCCGCCGCCCGAGCCCATGATGAGCCCGGTGCGCGGGTGGCTGACCTGCGCGGGCGCGAGGCCCGCCTGCTTGATGGCATCTTCCAGCGCAATGTGGGCATAGGCCGCGGCGTCTCCCATGAAGCGCAGCTGCTTGCGGTCGATGCGCGCCTCGATGTCGATCTCGGGCACGCCGCCGACCTGGCTGCGCAGGCCCAGCTCGGTGAACTGGGGCACGGCCTTGATGCCCGAGCGGCCCTGGCGCAGCGAAGCCTCGACCGACGCCAGATCGTTGCCGATGCACGAGACGATGCCCGCGCCCGTGATGACCACGCGCTTCTTGCTCATTGCTTGTCCTTGCCGTTGCCCTCACGCAAAAACAGGCCCACCCGCAGGTCGTGGGCCACGTAGATCTCCTGCCCGTCGGCCAGCAGGCGTGCGTCGCCGATGGCCATGCACAGCTTGCGCTTGATGACGCGCTTGATGTCGATCTCGTAGGTCACGCGCTTGACGTCGGGGCCCACCTCGCCGGTGAACTTGACCTCGCCCGCGCCCAAGGCGCGCCCGCGCCCGGGCAGGCGCAGCCAGGTCAGGAAAAAGCCGATCAGCTGCCACATGGCGTCCAGGCCCAGGCAGCCGGGCATCACCGGATCGCCGCGGAAGTGGCAGGCAAAAAACCACAGCTCGGGCTTGACGTCGAGCTCGGCCACGATCTTGCCCAGGCCGTGCGCGCCGCCGGTTTCGTCGATGTGCGTGATGCGGTCGAACATCAGCATGGGCGGCAGCGGCAGGCGCCCGGCGTCCGGCCCGAACAGGCGCCCCTCGCCCGAGGCAATCAGCTGCTCGTAGGAAAAAGATTCAGCCATAGAAGGGCAATTGTGCCTGAGCGCTGCACGCGCCCGCATGACAGGGCGATGTCAATGCGCGCGGCGCCCGGCGGCCCATGCGGCAAGCCCCACGATCCATGCAGCGACGGCCCACAGCGGCCACAGGCCCCAGCGCGACACCCACGCGGCGTAGGGCGTGATGGTGGTGCGCCCCTCGAAGCTGCCGTGCAGCACGCCGCGCGCCAGGCGCGGCAACTGGTGCGTGACGCGGCCCTCGGCGTCGATGATGGCCGTGGCCCCGGTGTTGGTGGCGCGCAGCACCGGGCGCTCGAACTCCAGCGCGCGCACGCGGCTGATGGCCAGGTGCTGGTCGATCGCCACCGTGTCGCCGAACCAGCCGATGTTGCTCAGGTTGACGAAGGCCGTGGGCGCCGTGGCCGGGTCGGCAAAGCGCGCCGCCAGCTCCTCGCCGAACAAGTCCTCGTAGCAGATGTTGGGCGCCAGCCGCTGGCCCTGCCACACGAAGGACGGCTGGTTGACGGCGCCGGCCGTGAAGTCCCCCAGCGGGATGTTCATCAGCCGCACGAACCACCGGAACAGCGGCGGGATGAACTCGCCAAAGGGCACCAGATGGTGCTTGTCGTAGCGGTAAAAGGCCTGCTGCCCCGGCGCCAGCCCCACGGCCGAGTTGGTGTAGCCGGCCTCCAGGTCGCCCAGCGGCACCCCCAGCAGCGCCGCCTGGCCGGGGCCGGCGTAGCGCGCGCGCAGGGCGTCCCAGTAGCCTTCGGGCAGCTGGCGCGGCAGCAGCGGCAGGGCGGTTTCGGGCGCCACCACCAGCGGGGCCGTGTTGTCTTGCAGCTGCTGGCCGTACCAGCGCAGCGAATCGACCACGCCGGTGCCGGGGATGAATTTCTCGTCCTGCGGGATGTTGCCTTGCAGCAGCGCCACCGCCATGCGGGGGCCGGCAGGGCCGCCACCCGCGCGCAGCAGGGGCTGCGCGGCGCCCCAGGCCAGCACGGCGGCGGCGCAGGCCAGCGACGGCGCCAGACGGCGCGGTGGCGCCGCGCGCGCCAGCAGCAAGGCCGCCAGCGCCGCCAGCCAGGCCGCGGCAAAGCCCATGCCGTACACACCCACCCAGCGGGCGTAGGCCGCCAGCACACCATCGACGTGGGCATAGCCGCCGGCGCCCCAGGGAAAGCCGGTGAACCAGCGCCCGCGCGCCAGCTCGGCCAGCGTCCACAGCGCGGCAAACAGCAGCGCCGCCGTCGCGGGCCGGGCGCGCCGCGCCCACCGCACGAACAGGGCGCCGGCCACGCCGTAGTACAGCGCCAGCAGGCCGGCCAGCGCCAGCACCGCGGCCACCGCCAGCGCGGCATTCAGCCCGCCATAGGTGTGCATGGAAATGAACAGCCACCAGAAGGTGCCCGCCAGCCAGGCCAGCGCGAACAGCCAGCCCAGCGCCAGGCCGCGCCGCCAGCGCGCGGGGTCCATGTCGGCCGCGCGCGCCAGCACGGCCACGAGCAGCGCCAGGCTGAGCCCCTGCAGCCAGCCGTGGGCCTGGCCGGTCCACGGGTCGGCCAGCGCCAGCGCGTGCAGCGCGCCCGCGGCCAGGGCGATCAGGGCGGCGATCACGCGGGCGGCAGCGGCGTGCGCGAGACCTTGAACCAACGCACGGCCCCGCCCTTGATGTGCAGCACCACGAAGTCCAGCCCGCCCAGGCTGAAGCGCTCGCCGCGCGTGGGCACGTGGCCCAGCTCGTGGGCGATCAGGCCGCCGATGGTGTCGAACTCGACGTCCAGGTCGCTGTCCGGATCGACGCCCAGCTGCACGCCGAAGGACTCGTTGACGCGCTCCAGCGGCGTGCTGCCGGCCACGCGCCAGCTGTCGTCGGCCAAGGCGAAGATGTCGCCCGCATCGCCCTCGATGTCGAACTCGTCCTCGATCTCGCCGACGATCTCTTCCAGCACATCCTCGATGGTGATCAGCCCGGCGGTGCGCCCGAACTCGTCCACCACGATGGCGAGGTGGTTGCGGTTGGCGCGAAACTCGCGCAGCAGGTCGTTCAGGCCCTTGCTCTCGGGGATGAACACCGGCGGGCGCAGCAGCGTGCGCAGGTTCAGCTCGGGCGCGCGCTGCAGCTTGAGCAGGTCCTTGGCCAGCAGGATGCCGATGATGTTCTCGCGCTCGCCCTGATAGACCGGAAAGCGCGAGTGCGCGGTGGAGATGACCTCGCGCAGCACCTCTTCGTAGGGAGCGTCGATGTCCAGCAGGTCCATGCGCGGGGCGGCCACCATCACGTCGCCCGCGCTCTGGCCGGACAGGCGCAGCACGCCTTCGAGCATGACGCGGCTTTCGGCGTCGATCAGCGACTTGTCCTCGGCATCGGCCAGGGCCTCGATCAACTCGTCGGTGGAGTCGGGCCCGGGGCGGATGAACTCGATCAGCTTGCGCAGCAGGCTGCGCTTGTCTTCGCGCTCGTGGGGACGCGCAGGGTGAGGGTCGGGCAAGGTGCGGGGGTGCAGGACGTGCGGTGGTTGCGACCCCCAAGGATAGCGGATGCGACCGCTCGCGCGGCAAACACCCGCAGCGGCAAGCCGGCCCGAGACGGGGGCGGGCCCGGCCTGGCGGCCCGGCTCAGCGCAGCGGTTCGCGCACCGCCGGCACGGCGATCCAGGCCGCGGCGATCCACAAGGGCGCGGCCTGCAGCAGCGCCTGCACGCCGCTGCCGCCGCGCCAGGCCCAGGCGAGCATCAACACGATCAGCACGCCGTGCAGCGGCGCGGCCCAGCGGCTCACGCGCATCAGCAAGGCGCCCACCGCCGCGCACGCCGCGCCGCTCAGCAGATAGTAGGCGCTGCCGCTGCGCGCCAGCAGCGCCACGCCGCCCAGGCCCAGCAGCACGCCCCAGGCGATCAGCACCAGCCCCACCAGGCGCGGCGGGCCGTCGGCGCGCGAGCGCTCCAGCTGCTGGCGCTCGATCAGCTGCCACGAGTCCACCAGCGCCGCGCTGCCCGGCGGCGCCGCCGGCGTAGCAGCGGGCACCACGGGCTCGCGCAGGGGGCTGCTGGCAAGCCCGGGCACCGACGGCGTGGAGGGCGGGGGCACGCGCTGCGGGGGCTGCGGTGCCGACCGGGGCGCGGCAGGCTCATCGGCGGCCGCGGCACGCATGCGGCGTTCGAGCTCGGCCTGGGCGCGGCGGCTGCCGCGGCCCGCCAGCCGGTGCAGCTGCGCGAGGCTGAGCGTGCGCACGTCCGGCGCGGCCGGCGCGGCCGACGTGGAAGGGGTGGTGGGCGGTGAGATTTGAGGCACGGCGATCGGCGACAAGTCAGGCTGCGGCATGATGGCACAGCGCCGGCCGGCCGGCCATGCCAGGGGCGGCCTGCGCCGCCTGCCATCGCGCGCGGTGTCGATAATTCACGCCCGTGGACAAACTCAAGGCCTTCGAGACCTTTGCCGCCGTGGCCGCGCGCGGCAGCCTGAGCGCGGCGGCGCGCGCCGAGGGCGTGGCCCCTGCCGTGATCGGCCGGCGGCTGGACGCGCTGGAGGCGCAGCTGGGCGTGAAGCTGCTGGTGCGCAGCACGCGGCGCATCGCGCTCACGCACGAGGGCGCGGCCTTTCTGGACGACTGCCAGCGCATCCTGGCCGAGGTGGCCGGCGCCGAGGCCAGCGTGTCGGCCGGCGGCGTGCAAGCCAGCGGCCAGCTGCGCGTCACCGCGCCGGCCGGCTTTGGCCGGCGGCACGTGGCGCCGCTGGTGCCGGCCTTTCATGCCGCGCATCCGCGCCTGCGCATCTCGCTGAACCTGTCCGACCGCATCGTCGATCTGGCCGGCGAAGGCTACGACTGCGCGGTGCGCGTGGGCGACTTGCCCGATTCGTCGCTGGTCAGCATCCGCCTGGCCGACAACCGCCGCCTGGCCGTGGCCACGCCGGGCTACCTGCGCCGCCGGGGCGTGCCGCGCCATCCGCGCGAGCTGGCGCGCCACGACTGCCTGGTGCTGTCCAGCGACGCATCGCAGTCGCGCGGCTGGGCGTTTCGCGTACCGCGCTCCGCCCAAGGGCAAAAAATGGAGCGCACCCTCTCGGGTGCGGGCGCGATCAGCGAACGCCTGGGAAGCGGTGACGCCGAACACGAGATCATCCACCTGCGCCCGGAGGGCCCGCTCGAGTGCAGCGATGGCCAGGTGCTGCACGACTGGTGCCTGGCCGGCCACGGCATCGCCTGGCGCTCGACCTGGGAGGTCGAGTCCGAGATCGCCGCCGGCCGGCTGGTGGCCGTGCTGCAAGCCTATGCCGCCCCGCCCAACGGCATCTACGTGCTGCTGCCGCACGCCCCGCGCCACCTGCCGCTGCGCGCGCGGCTGTGGGTGGACTTTTTGAAGCAACGCTACGCCGACCCGGCGTTCTGGACTCAGAGGGTGAGAGTTTTTTGAGCGTGCCCGAGGAGCGCGTCCAAACGCGCCCAATCAAGGCGCAAAGCGCAGTCGTAGCTCGGGCTACGGCGAGCATTTGCAACGCCGAGTGGGTGCGTTTGGGCGTGATCAGCGGGCATGAACAAAAGACTCTCAGCCTCTCAGCCGGCAAGCCCGTAACATCCACCCATGCTCGAGCCCATCCTCGCCTTCCTGCACATCAGCGCCTTCATCGGCTGGATCGTGTTCGCCACCGCGCAGTCGGCGGTGTGCCGCGCCGCCTGGTTCAACGCCGCCAGCGTGCCGCGCCTGGTGCGGCTGGACAAGATCCTGTGGATCGCCACCGCCTTTGTTCTGCTGACCGGCTTGCTGCGCACCTGGCTGGGCACCAAAGGATTTGGCTGGTACTGGAGCAACCCGCTGCTGTGGGCCAAGTTCATCCTGTTCATGGCCGCCGCGCTGCTGCAAATCGGCCCCACGCGCGCGTACGGGCGCTGGCAGGCCGCGCTGGATGCGGGCGGCGCGTTGCCGGATGAGGCCGAGATCAACCGCGCGCGCAAGCCCATCATGCTGGGCACGCACCTGGTGGCGCTGATCCCACTGCCTGCCGTGTTTCTGGCGCGCGGATGGTGGTGAGCGCCTTGCCCAAGCCGCTGGTGCTGTGCGCCGACGACTATGCCCAGCACGCCGGCGTGACGCAGGCCGTGCTGGCGCTGGCGGCGCAGGGGCGATTGAGCGCGACCAGCGCCATGGTGCTGTCACCCCGCTGGCGCGCCGACGCGGCGCCGCTGCGCGAGTTGCGCGAGCGCATCGACGTGGGCCTGCACCTGGACTTCACCAGCGACTTTGCCATCGCCGCCGGGCACGGCGTGCCGCTGGGCGCGGCCATGCGCCGGGCCTTGCTGGGCGGGTTCGACCCCGATGCCGCGCGCACCGCGATCGAGCGCCAGCTTGATGGGTTCGAGGCCGCTTGGGGAGCCCCGCCCGACCACGTGGACGGCCATCAGCACGTGCAGCAGTTCGCCGGCATCCGCCAACCGCTGGTGCAACTGCTGGCGCGGCGCTACGGCACGCGCGCGCCCTGGCTGCGCGTGTCGCGCGCGCCGGTGGGCCAGCGCACGCTCAAGAGCCGGGTGATCGCGGGTTTGGGCGCAACCGCTCTCGAAACAATAGCTGCCAGCGCCCATCTGCCGTGTGCGCCGGCACTATCGGGCATCTACGACTTCACGGGGGGCGAAGCCGCCTATGCGCAGCACATGGCGCACTGGCTGGCCGCGTCGCCCGCGGGCACCGTGCTGATGTGCCACCCGGGCGGCGCCCCCGCCGCCGGTGACGCGCCAGACCCCATCGCCACGGCGCGCCAGTGGGAATGGGCCCACCTGGCCGGCCCGGCGTTTGCCGCCGAATGCGCCACCGCCGGCGTGGAACGCGTGCGCGGCCGCGCGCTCTACCCAGCGCGCTTTTGACACCCGATCACCCCAGGCCATGACCGACTCTTTCGCAAAGCCGCCCCGCGGCTGGCCCGCCGTCATCGCCCCGGCCCTGGCGCTGCTGCTGCTGGCCGCGCTGCGCCCGCTGGCGGTGCCCGACGAGGGGCGCTATGCCGACATCAGCCGCTGGATGCTGGTGTCGGGCGACTGGCTGACACCGCGCCTGGACGGCCTGCCGTTCTTCCACAAGCCGCCGCTCACCCATTGGCTGCAGGCGGCCAGCATGGCGGTGTTGGGCGTCACGCCCTGGGCCGCGCGCGTGCCCGGCGTGCTGCTGGCCACGCTGATGCTGGCGGGCGTGTCGCTGGCCGGGCGCCGCCTGGCCGATGCCGCCCTGGCGCGCCGTGCCACCTGGATGCTGGGCGCCAGCGGGGGTTTCCTGATCGGCGGCCAGTACGTCAACCACGACATCGGCGTGGCGGCCTGGATCGCCAGCGCCATCTGGTGCTTCGTCTTCGCCTTGTGGGACGGCGAGCGCCCGCACGCCGGCTGGGCACGCGCCGGCTTTGCCGCCTGCGCGCTGGGCCTTCTGACCAAGGGGCTGATCGGCGTGGCCCTGCCCGGCCTGGTGATCGGCGCCTGGGTGCTGGCCACGCGCCAGTGGCGCAAGCTGCTGCACCTGCCCTGGCTCAGCGGGCTGGCGCTGTTCGCTCTCATCGCGCTGCCCTGGTTCTGGCGCGCCGGCGAGCGCTATCCGGGCCTGTGGAGCTATCTGTTCGGCGTGCAGCAGTTCACCCGCTACACCGGCAGCGGCTTCAACAACGAGCAGCCCTGGTGGTTCTACGGGGCGGCCTGCGCGCTGCTCATGTTTCCATGGGCCTTTTTTGCGGCGGGGGACGGCGTCGCCCGGCTGCGCGCGCTGGGCACCCGCCAGCCGCCTGCCGACAGCCCGCACCGCCGCCTGGCCGTGCTGTGCTGGATCTGGCTGGCCGCGATCGTGCTGTTTTTCTCGCTGCCGCGCTCCAAGCTGATCGGCTACATCCTGCCCGTGCTGCCGCCGTTGGCCCTGCTGGCTGCGCTGGGCTGGCAGCGGGCGCTGGGCCAGCGGCGCTGGGCGGATCGCGCCTTCGTGGCGCTGGTCCTGGGGGCCGCCACGCTGCCCGCGGTGCTGACCGTGATGGCGCCTCGCATCGAGGCCGGCAAGCTGAGCGACGACGTGGCGCTGGCACTGGCCTGCCGCGCCGCGCCCGGCGACGCGGTGTACGTGATCGGCGGCTACCCGATGGACCTGGCCTTCGTCGCGCAGACGCAAACGCCGCTGCGCGTGGTGCGCGACTGGCCGCGCGAGCGCACCGAAGCCGGTGACAACTGGCGGCGCGAGCTGTTCGAGGCCGGTGATTTCGATCCCGCGGCCGCCGCCCGCATCCTGCTGGAGCCCCCGGCCCTGGCGCGCGCGGTGAACCAGCCCGGCGCCTGGCTGCTGGCCCCGCGCACGCCGGACGCCGCGCTGCGCCCGCTGATGGAAGGCTGGCAGCCGGTGTTTGCCGGCCACGCCTGGTCGCTGTACCGCTCGGCCGCGCCTTCAGCGAAAGGCCCAGAAGCGCCCCAGCACGAAGGTCTGCCCGGCTGCCACGCCCATGGCGGCAAACAGCGCCAGCCATGAGGGCCAGCCGGCGCCGCGCAGCAGCAGGCTGAAGACGATTTCGTTGACGGCAAAACCCGCCACGGCGGTGACGGCAAAACGCAGCAGGCTTTGCCCCACGCCCGTGCTGGCGCCGCGAAAGCTCAGCCAGCGGTGGCCGACGAAGCTGACACCGAAGGCGACGACGAAACCCAGCGCATTGGCCAGCTCGGGCCACAGGGCGGACTGGGCCAGGCCGAACACCGCGGCATGCGTGGCCGCCGCAGCCACGCCCACGGCGCCAAACCAGAAACCGGTGCGCGCCAGGCTCACGGGCGCACCACGGGGGGCAGGCCCTGGCCCGCCTCGTCGGCCACCAGAAACAAGGGGCGCTGCTTGACCTCGTCGTAGATGCGCGCCACGTATTCGGCCAGCAAACCCACCGACATCAGCTGCACGCCGCTCAGGAACATCATGCCCACCACCAGCGTGGCGTAGCCCGGCACGTTGATGCCCCGCCAGAAATACTCCACCACCACCCACAGGCCATAGCCCAGCGCCGCCACGGCCAGCGCCACACCCAGCAGGCCCAGCACGCGCAGCGGCGCGGCCGTGAAGGCCAGCAGGCCCGTGGTGCCCAGGCCGAGCGCGCCGCTCAGGCCGTAGCGGCTCTCGCCGGCGTGCCGGGGCAGCGGCTCGTAATCGAGCGCCACGCTGGGAAAGCCCACCCAGGCGTACAGGCCCTTCATGAAGCGGTGGCGCTCGGGCAGGGCCAGCAGCGCATCGACCACGCGCCGATCCAGCAGCCGAAAGTCACCCGCGTCGCGCGGAATGCGCACCCGGCTGCGCCAGTTGACGATGCCGTAGAAAGCGGCCACCAGGCGCCGGTGCAGGGCCGACTGATCGGCGCGCGTGCTGCGCACGGCATACACCACGTCGGCGCCGCCCTGCCAGTGGCGCAGCATGTCCGCCAGCAGGGCCGGCGGGTGCTGGCCGTCGGCGTCCATCAGCACCACCACCTCGCCGCGCGCGGCGGCGAGGCCAGCGGTCAGCGCCGCCTCCTTGCCGAAGTTGCGCGACAGCTGCACCAGGCGCAGCGCCGGCTCGGCGGCGCACAAGCGGCGCATCACCGCCACCGTGTCGTCGCGGCTGCCGTCGTCCACCACCACCAGCTCCACGCGCGGCGACAGCGCCCGCAGCGCGAGCAGCACCCGCGCCAGCACGTCGGGCAGCGAGGCGGCCTCGTTGTAGGCCGGCATGACGCAGGAAATCGACGGGATTCGGGCAGCGCGCTCGCTCATGGACGAATCATGCCAAAAGAAAACCCCGCCCGAATCGACGGGCGGGGTCTGGGGTGACCTTGCGGCGTGCTTATTTCTTCAAACACTCGCTCATGAAAGCCTTGCGCTCGTCGCCCTTCTTGCCGGTGGCGTCCTTGTTGCAGGCCGTCATTTTTTCCTGCTGGGTCATCGGCTTGGCCGGGGCCGCGGGCTGGGCGCTGAGGCAATCCTTCATGAAGGCCTTGCGCTCGTCACCCTTCTTGCCGGCCGCCTGGGTGTTGCAGGTGCTCATCTTTTCCTGCTGCGCGGTCTTGGCGCTGGCGGCGGTGTGCACGGCGCCGAAGGACAGGGCCAGCGTGGTGGCGGCCATCAGGGACAACAGCTTGGTCATGGAAGCTCCTCTTTCTCGAGTGCGGGGTTGACACGGAATCCCGGCGCCATCTTGGCACACCGCGATGACAGTGACAACGCGCGGTCGCCCCCGGCGGATGACCGCCGCCACCCGAATGTGTGGCAAAAGTTACGCTGGGCGGGCCCCGTAAAATCGGCCGATGCAGTCGGTCAAACAACAACTGCTCGCGGCGCTGGCCGTCGAGCTCGAGCACCTGGCGCCCGGCGCCGGGGTGGGCGCCGCCCTCGAATCACCCCGGCAGGCCGCGCACGGCGACTGGGCCTGCACCGCGGCCATGCAGCTGGCCAAGCCCCTGAAAGCCAACCCGCGCCAGCTGGCCGAGCAACTGCGCGGCGCCTTGATGGCCAATGCCGTCTTCGCGCGGTGGGTGGCGGCCATCGAACTGGCCGGCCCCGGTTTCCTGAACCTGCGCCTGACGCCCGCCGCCAAACAGCAGGTGCTGCGCCAGGTGCTGACGCAGCGACAGGACTTCGGACGGCAAGCCGCGGACGGCGCGCCGATGATCGTCGAGTTTGTCAGCGCCAACCCGACCGGGCCGCTGCACGTGGGCCACGGCCGGCAGGCCGCGCTGGGCGACGCGCTGTGCAACCTGTTCGCCAGCCAGGGCTGGCGGGTGCACCGCGAGTTCTATTACAACGACGCGGGCGTGCAGATCGACACGCTGACCACCTCGGTGCAACTGCGCGCGCAAGGCTGCAAGCCGGGCGACGCCGGCTGGCCCGAGGCCGCCTACAACGGCGACTACATCCAGGACATCGCCGACGACTTTCTGGCCAAAAAGACCGTGCAGGCCGACGACCGCCAATTCAGCGCCAGCGGCGACGTGCACGACCGCGAGGGCATTCGCCAGTTCGCCGTGGCCTACCTGCGCCACGAGCAGGACAAGGACTTGCAGGCCTTTGGCCTGAAGTTCGACGAGTACTACCTGGAGTCCAGCCTGTACTCGTCCGGCCGCGTCGCCGCCACCGTGCAGCGGCTGATCGACGCCGGCAAGACCTACGAGCAGGACGGCGCGCTGTGGCTGCGCACCACCGAGTACGGCGACGACAAGGACCGCGTGATGAAGAAGTCCGCCGTGACCACGGCAGACGGGCGCACCTCCGAAGGCGGCTACACCTACTTCGTGCCCGACGTGGCCTATCACGTCACCAAGTGGGAGCGCGGCTATCGCAAGGCCATCAACATCCAGGGCACCGACCACCACGGCACCATCGCGCGCGTGCGCGCCGGGCTGCAGGCCGTGGGCCTGGGCATTCCCGCGGGCTACCCGGACTACGTGCTGCATACCATGGTGCGCGTGGTGCGCGGCGGCCAGGAGGTCAAGATCAGCAAGCGCGCCGGCAGCTACGTCACGCTGCGCGACCTGATCGAATGGACCAGCGCCGACGCCGTGCGCTTTTTTCTGCTGTCGCGCAAGCCCGACACCGAATACACCTTCGACGTCGATCTGGCGGTGCAAAAGAACAACGACAACCCGGTGTACTACGTGCAGTACGCGCACGCTCGCATCTGCTCGGTGCTGCAAGCCTGGGGCGGCGATGCCAACACGCTCGTGAACGTGGATCTGGCCGCGCTGGACACGCCGGCGGCCCAGACCCTGATGCTGCACCTGGCGCGCTACCCGGACGTGCTGGCCGGCGCGGCGCAGGACTTTGCGCCGCACGACGTGGTGTTCTACCTGCGCGAGCTGGCCGCCAGCTACCACAGCTACTACGACGCCGAGCGCATCCTGGTGGATGACGAAAGCGTCAAGAATGCCCGCCTGGCGCTGGTCGCCGCCACCGCGCAAGTCCTGCACAATGGCCTGTCCATCCTGGGCGTGTCGGCTCCGGTTCGCATGTAAGCAACACGACGATGATGAAATCTCGACAACTGGGTGGTACCGCCCTGGGACTGATCTTGGGCGCCCTGGTGGGCCTGGCGGTGGCGCTGGGCGTGGCCATCTACGTGGCCAAGGTGCCGGTGCCCTTCGTCAACCGGGGCGCCGGGCGCACCAGCGGCCAGGATGCGGCCGAAGCGGCCAAGAACCGCGACTGGGACCCCAACGCCCCGCTGCGCAACCGCGGCGACGCCAAGGCGCCCAGCGCCGGCGGCGGCGTGGCGCCGGCGCCGCTGCCGGCGCCGATCCCCAGCCCGGCCGACGCCACGGCCACGCGCCCGCTGCCCGCACCGGCCGAGGTCAAGCCGGCGGACACCGCAACGGCCGCCGCCAAGCCGGCCTCCAAACCCGAGCGCGCCGCCGACAAGCCGCCCGCCACCGCCACCGCCACCCGCACGGCACCATCCAACGACCCGCTGGGCGAACTGGCCGCGGCCCGCGCCGGCGCCGGTGCCGCCAATGCCGACCCCTTCACCTACTTCGTGCAGGCCGGCGCCTTCCGCGGGCAGGAAGACGCCGACGCCCAGCGCGCGCGCCTGTCGCTGATGGGCGTGGAGGCGCGCGTGAGCGAGCGCGAGCAGGCCGGGCGCACGGTGTACCGGGTGCGCGTGGGCCCGTTCCAGAATCGCGACGCCGCCGACCGTGTGAAGGGGCGGCTGGATGACAATGGCTTCGACGCGGCGCTGGTGCGCGTGCAGAAGTGAAACACCCCCAGGCTGCGCGGACTGCGTTCCGCTTCGCCTCCCCCTCGAGGGGGCATCGCCAGTGGCCGGGGAAACCCCGGCCACGGCGATCGCTGGCTTGGCCTGCTCCGCGGCCATTCGGCTCCTTGGGTTTCATCCAACGCGGGTGGTGCGAAGCTCAAGGGGTTGGTGGGACAGCCTGCTCCGCGGCCATTCGGCTCTTCGGGTTTTACCGAGGGCCGCTGATCGCGTTCCGAGCTCGGGAACTTGCCTGTAACAATCGGGCTCCATAGGGGCGCAAAAAGGAGAAACCCAACATGAAACGACGTGAATTCACCCTGGCGGCCGCGGTGGCCGCGCTGCCGGGCCTGCTGAGCGCTCCCGCACACGCCCAGCAGGGCAAGGGCTATGCGGAGCTGGCGCAGCGCGCGCCGGTGGACACCAAGCCCGGCGAGATCGAGGTGATCGAGTTTTTCTCGTATGGCTGCGTGCACTGCAAGCACTTCGAGCCCATCGTGGACGCCTGGACCAAAACCCTGCCCAAGGACGTCAAGTTCCGCCGGGTGCACGTGGGCTTCCAGAGCAGCTTCGAGCCGCTGCAAAAGATTTTCTACTCGCTCGAGGCCATGGGCGCGGTCACGGACGAGATGCAAAACAAGGTCTTCAAGGCCTTGCAAGACGATCGCGTTCGCCTAGACAAGCCCGATGTGCTGTTCCCCTGGATTGCCAAGCAGGGGCTGGACCAGGCCAAGTTCGAGACCGCCTACAAGGGCTTCGGCGTGGCCACGCAAATCCGCAAGGCCGTGCAGTTGCAAGACGCCTACAAGGTCGAGGGCACGCCGGCCCTGGGCATTGCCGGGCGCTACTACACCGACGGCTCCATGGGCGGCGGCTTCGAGCCCATGCTCAAGATCGCCAACCAGCTGATTGAGCAGGTGCGCAAGGGCGGCTGATCGCCCCGTGCGCAGCGCGCGCCGGCCGATCCGCACCAGCCCGCTTCGGCGGGCTTTTTCGTGCGTTTTCGCGATTCGGACGGCGCCAAGGCACCCGTACAATCACCGCAAACACGAAAGCAAAAAACGTGCCGCTCATCGATCCCCCCTCTTCGTCCCCCGCGCCCGCGTGGCGCCGCTGGGCTGTGGGCCTGCTCTTGGCGGCAGCGGTGCTGCCGGCCCTGGCCGAGCGCGCCGACCGCGACAAGCCGATGAACATCGAGGCCGACGCGCTGCGCTATGAAGACCAGCAGCGCCTGTCCACCTTCACGGGCAACGTCGTGGTCACCAAGGGAACCATCGTGATGCGCGGCGCCAGGCTGGAGGTGCGCCAGGATGCCGACGGCCACCAGAACGGCATCATGTTTGCCGCGCCGGGCAAGCGCGCCTTCTTCCGGCAAAAGCGCGAGGGCCTGAACGAATTCATCGAGGGCGAGGCCGACACCATCCAGTACGACGGCAAGACCGACATCGTGCGCTTCGTCAAGAACGCCGAGATGCGCCGCCTGGTGGGCACCACGCTGCAAGACCAGGTCAACGGCGACGTCATCGTCTACAACAACAACACCGAGGTCTACACCGTCGAGAGCGCGCCGCACGCCGCCGGCACGCCCGCCAACGGGGGCCGGGTGCGCGCGGTGCTGGCACCGCGCGGGCCGGCCAGCCAGCCGCCGGGCGCCGCGCTGCCGCTGCGCCCTTCCACCACGCTGCCCGCGGCCAATCCAAAGCCCTGATGCTGGCGCCATCCGCCCCCCTTGACGCGACCCGCCCCAGCCGACTGGAGGTGCGCGGCCTGCGCAAGAACTACGGCGCACGCCGCGTGGTGCACGAGGTGTCGCTGGACGTGGCCAGCGGCGAGGTGGTGGGCCTGCTGGGCCCCAACGGCGCGGGCAAGACCACGTCGTTCTACATGATCGTCGGACTGGTGCGCGCCGACGCCGGCAGCATCCGCATCGACGAGCAGGCGGTCGAGCACATGCCCATCCACCGGCGCTCGCGCCTGGGCCTGTCCTATCTGCCGCAGGAGGCCTCGATCTTTCGCAAGCTGACAGTGGCCGAAAACGTGCGTGCGGTGCTGGAGTTGCAGCAGGACGAAAACGGCAGACCCCTGGCCGCCGCCGAGATCGAGCGGCGCCTGACCGAGCTGCTGGAGCAGCTGCACGTGCAGGACTTGCGCGACTCCCCCGCGCCGGCGCTGTCGGGCGGCGAGCGCCGGCGCGTGGAGATTGCCCGCGCGCTGGCCACGCAGCCGCGCTTCATCCTGCTGGACGAGCCCTTTGCCGGGATCGATCCGATCGCCGTGATCGAGATCCAGCGCATCATCGCCTTCCTCAAGTCGCGCGGCATCGGCGTGCTGATCACCGACCACAACGTGCGCGAGACGCTGGGCATTTGCGACCACGCCGTCATCATCAGCGAAGGCCGCGTGCTGGCCACCGGCACGCCGACCGACATCGTGGCCAACCCGGACGTGCGCCGGGTGTACCTGGGCGAGCACTTCAGGTTATGACGCCCCCTCGCTCCCCTGCTTCGCATGGTGCGCTGGCCTTGCAGGCCGCGGCACGGCCAGAGCCCGTGCCTCTTCGGGCTGTCCAGGCTCGCGCAGGCGAGCCTGGAGCCGCAGCCCTCAGCCCCGAGGGGGTCCTCGCCGCCTTGGGGCGGCCCGGCGGCGGCGAGATGACGCCCCCACGCTCCCCTGCTTCGCATGGTGCGCTGCCCCCCGAGGGGGCCCTCGCCGCCTTGGGGCGGCCCGGCGGCGGCGAGATGACGCCCCCACGCTCCCCTGTTTCGCCGGGTACGTCGGCCTCGCGAGGGCGCGCTGGCCACCTTGGGGCGCCCCAGCGGCGACGATGAAACCCGGCCTGTCGCTGCGCACCTCGCAGCACCTGGCGCTCACGCCGCAGTTGCAGCAGTCGATTCGCCTGCTGCAACTGTCCACGCTGGAGCTGGCGGGCGAAGTCGAGCAGATGCTGCAAGACAACCCGTTCCTGGAGCGCGAGGACGAGGCCCACGACAGCGATGCCGCCCTGTCCGCGCCCGACCCGGAGCGCTTGGCATCCGCCGGCGATTCCGGCCCCAGCGCTACTGGATCTGAAGCAACCGACGCAGACGGTGAAAGCGCGGAAGCCACTTTTGAAGCCGACACGCCGCAGGACTGGGACGGTGAAGGTGACAGCGAGCTGGCCCCCGACGACCGTGAATGGAGCACCGGCGAGACCGCGCACGCCGGCACGGCAGACGCCGAGCTGGACCCGGGCGAGCGCGGCGCCCCGCACGAGTCGCTGGCCGCGCACCTGCACCAGCAGGCGCTGGGCCTGCGCCTGGCGCCCGAAGACGCCGCCGTCCTGCGCTTTCTGATCGAGTCGCTGAACGACGACGGCTACCTGGAAGACTCGCTGGCCCAGCTGGCCGCCACCCTGGTGGACGACGACGACGAGCTGGACGCGCTGGACACCCTGGTGCACCGCTTCAACCTGGCGCTCCGGCTGCTGCAATCCATGGAGCCGGCCGGCGTGGGCGCGCGCAACCTGTGCGAATGCCTGACCCTGCAACTCAAGGCCCTGCCCGCGGCGGGCGCGCCACGGCATCCCGGCGAGCCGGCGATCCAGACCGCCCTGGCCTTGCTGGCCCAGCCCGACGCGCTGGACTGGCTGGCGCGGCGCGACGTGCGCCGCATGACGCAGGCCATCGGGCAGGGCGAGCCCGCCGTGCGCGCCGCGCTGGCCGTGATCGCGCAGCTGGAGCCCAAACCCGGGCGGCGCTTTGCCGACGTGGAGCGCCTGGTCATCGTCCCCGACGTCATCGTCTCGGCCGGCGGCGGCGCCCACCCGCGGCTGCACGTGCAGCTCAACCCCGACGTGTTGCCGCGCCTGCACGTGCACGAGGCCTACGCCCACGCGCTGCGCGGCGGCAAGGACGGCGCGGGGCACGCGGCGCTGAGCCAGCGGCTGCAAGAGGCGCGCTGGTTCATCCGCAACATCCAGCAGCGCTTCGACACCATCTTGCGCGTGGCGCGCGCCATCGTCGAGCGCCAGCGCAGCTTCTTCACGCACGGCGAGCTGGCCATGCGCCCGCTGGTGCAGCGCGAGCTGGCCGAAGCCCTGGGCGTGCACGAGTCCACCATCTCGCGCGTGACCACCGCCAAGTACATGGCCACGCCGCGCGGCACCTTCGAGCTGAAGTATTTCTTCGGCTCGGCCCTGGGCACCGAGGCCGGCGGCAACGCCAGCAGCACGGCCGTGCGCGCGCTGATCAAGCAGTTCATCGCCGCCGAGGACCCGCGCCGCCCGCTGTCGGATCAGCGCCTGGCCGAGATGCTCAAGGAGCAGGGCATCGACTGCGCGCGCCGCACCGTGGCCAAATACCGCGAAGCGCTCAAGATCGCGCCCACCCCGTTGCGCAAGCAGATGTAGTGTCATCATGGCCCGCACCGCCATCGACCTTCCCGCGCCGTTCCGCCTTTCGACCCCGCTGCACCAACCGCGGCGCAGCGCCCCAACCGCCGACAAGCCCACATGACCCCGCTGACCCTGTTTTTGCCCTGCGCCGGCGGCGTGGAAGACTTTCTGGCCGACGAGGTGCACGGCCTCACGGCCCTGGCCGGCCAGGATTTGCTGACCCTGCGCGGCGGCGTGCGCGTGCGCGGCGACTGGGCCACCGTGCTGCGCCTGAACTTGCACAGCCGCCTGGCGCAGCGCGTGCTGATCGAACTGGCGCAGGCGCCCTACCAGAACGAGCAGGACCTGTACGCGCTGGCGGCAAGCGTGGCGTGGGAGGGCTGGTTCACCGCGCGACAAACCTTCCGCGTCGATCTGACCGCGCAGGCCAGCCCGCTCAAGAGCCTGAACTTCGCCACCCTGCGCATCAAGGACGCGGTGGCCGACCGCTTTCGCGCGCAGGCCGGCGGCGTGCGCCCCAGCATCGACACCCAGCACCCCGAGGTGCGCGTGCAGGCGCACCTGAGCGCGACCGACGCCACGCTGTACATCGACACCAGCGGCGAGCCCCTGTTCAAGCGCGGCTGGCGCCAGGACAAGGGCGAGGCGCCGCTGAAGGAAACCCTGGCCGCCGCCATGCTGGCCGCCAGCGGCTGGTGGCAGCCGGCTGCGCGCAGCGTCTCGCCCCTGCCGCTGTACGACCCCTGCTGCGGCTCGGGCACCATCGTCATCGAGGCGGCGCAACTGGCGCTGGGCTTGCCCGCCGGCGGGCAGCGGCGCTTTGGCTTCGAGCGCCTGAAGGGCTTTGACGCCGCACAGTGGAATGCTATAAAAACAGAAGCTGCCCGCGCCCACCCGACGGGCGCTGAAGGCCAAAATGGCCTGAAACCCGCGGCCGTGCGCGTGTTCGGCAGCGACGTCGCGCACCGCATGGTTGACTTTGCCCAGCGCAACGCCCAGCGCGCCGGCGTGGCGCAGGCCGTGCAACTGCGCGGCGGCGACGCGCTGCAACGCCTGCCGCCTTCGGACCACCCCGGCGTGATGCTGCTGAACCCGCCCTACGGCGAGCGCATCGCCGCCGCCGGCGTGGCCGGACACAAGGCGCGCGGGCGCGAGGCCTTTCAGAGCGGCACGCTGGCGCACCAGCGCGCCGAAGGCCAGTCCGCGGGCGACGTCAATGCCGGCGACGAATTCTTCCAGCGCCTGGCCGCGCACTGGAAAAGCCACTACGCCGGCTGGGCCGCCTGGCTGCTCACGCCCGACCTCAAACTGCCCGGCCGCCTGCGCCTGAAGGAGACGCGCCGCGTGCCGCTGTGGAACGGGCCCATCGAGTGCCGGCTGTTCCGCTTCGACCTCACGGCGCGCACACCGCGCGCGCCGCAGGCCGACCCGTAGCCCCTCAACCCCGCGCCGGCCCGTGCTGCGCCAGCAGGGTGGCGATGAAGGCATGGGCCACCGGCGGCAGCGTGCGCCCGATGCGCGTGACGATGCCGATGGCGCGGCTGGCCTGCGGGCGCGCCAAAGGCACGGTGGTCAGGCCCTCCATGCTCACCAGGCCCAGCGCCAAGCGCGGCAGCGCGGCAATGCCAATGCCGGCGGCCACCAGCGCGCCACAGGCCGTCACGCTGGGGTATTCCAGCGCCGCGCGCAAGGCCATGCGCTTTTGCACGAACACCGCATCGGTGAGGGTCCGGATGCTGCTGTGCAGCGCGCTGGCGATGAAGGGCCGCTGCGCGAACACCGACCACGGCACCGAGGCGCGCGCCGCCAGCGGGTCGTCGGCGCGGCACAGCAGGACCATCGGGTCGTCCAGCAACGGCTGGTAGCGCAAACGCTGCTGCGGCGCCGGGCGCACGCTCAGACCCAGATCGGCGCGGCCCTCCTCCACGGCGGCCAGCAAAGCCTCGGCGGGCGCCTCGATCAGCGTGAACCCGGCCGCCGGGTGCGTGCGCCGCAGCGCCACCATGGCTTGCGGCACCAGGGCCGCGCCGACCGAGGGCAGCGACGCCACCGTCACGCGACCGCTGCGGCCCTGCATGAATTCGCCCAACTCGCTGAATGCACTGTCGAAGTCGCGCAGGATGCGCTGCGCCACGGGCAGCAACTCGCGCCCGGCGGCGGTGATCGCCACATGCCGCGTGTCGCGGTCGAACAGCCGCGCGCCCAGCGTGCGCTCGGCCGCGCCGATGCTGCGACTGAGCGCCGGCTGCGACACGCCGATCTGCGCCGCCGCCGCGCGAAAACTGCCGCTGGCCGCCACCTGCACGAAGGCTTCGAGCTGCGGCAGGGAAAGGTCGATGCGCGATGAGGCCATGGATTGATGCACACAAGGTATCACACATATAAAACCGTGGGCATTCGCAAATCAATGCATCCGCCCTAGACTGCACGCAAACACCCCGACAGGAGACAAATCCCGTGGAATCCAAGCCAAGCGGCGTGCTGCACGGCGTGCGCGTGCTCGAACTGGGCCAAGTGCTGGCCGGCCCCTTTGCCGGCGCCATCCTGGCCGACCTGGGCGCCGACGTGATCAAGGTCGAACGCGTCGAAGGCGGTGACGACGCGCGCCAGATGGGCCCGGCCTTTCGCCACGGCGACGCGCTCAACTTCCAGGTCTTCAACCGCGGCAAGCAGTCGGTGGCGCTGGATTTGAAAAGCCCCGAGGGCCTGGCCGCCTTCGAGCGGCTGGCGGGCGAGGCCGACATCTTCATCCACAACCTGCGCCCCGGCGTGCCCGCCAAGCTGGGCATCGACGGCGCGGCGCTGTGCGCGCGCCATCCGCGCCTGATCTATTGCGAAATCTCGGCCTTCGGCCATGTGGGGCCGATGGCGCTGCAACCCGGCTACGAGCCGCTGGTGCAGGCCTTCAGCGGTCTGTCCAGCACCAACGGCGGGCCCGATGACCCGCCCATGCGTTCAGGCGCCTCGATGTGCGACCAGGGCAGCGGCATGTGGGTGGTGATCGGCGCGCTGGCCCTGTTGCATCGGCGCGCGCAGACCGGGCGCGGCGGCGTCCTGACCACCTCGCTGCTGGAAACCGCGCTGGTGTGGAACGGCCAGAAGGCCGATGCCTACGTCAACGAGGGGCGCCTGCCCAAGCGCGACCGCTCGGGCCACCCCGGCTTCGTGCCCTACGAGGCCTTCGACACGCAGGACGCGCCCCTGCTCATCTGCTGCGGCAACGACCGCCTGTTTGCCAAGCTGGCGGCCGAATTGGGCCGCGCCGACTGGCTGGCGGACGAGCGCTTTGCCACCAACCGCGCGCGCCTGGCGCACAAGGCGGCGCTGCTGGAGCAACTGATCCCCCTGCTGCGCGCGCAGCCACGCGCCGAGTGGGTCAAGCGATTTGAAGCCGCCGGCGTGCCCTGCGCGCCCATCCACACCGTGCCCGAGGCGCTGGCCCACCCGCAGGTGCGCGCGCTCGGCCTGCTGGCGCCGGTGCCGGGCGAGGATTTCGCGCTCACCGCGCTGCCGCTCATCATCGACGGCCAGCGCCCGCTGCCGCGCGCCGGCGCGCCCCGCCTGGGCGCCGGCAACGCGGCGCACGGCCTGCCCGCACCCCCGCATCCACAAACCCCGAAGGAGACTCCATGAACGCCCGATTGACCCCTCTGCTAATCATGGCCACTGCGGCCCTGCTGGCCGTGCCCGCCGCCGCGCAGGACTATCCCGCCAAGCCCATCACCGTGGTCGTGCCCTTCGGCCCGGGCAGCGGCACCGACCAGATGGCGCGCCTGTATGCCAAGGCGCTGGGCGACCAGGTCAAGGTGCCCATCGTGGTCGAGAACAAGGGCGGCGCCAACGGCTTCATCGCCGCGCAATACGTCGCCAAGGCCGCGCCCGACGGCTACACGCTGATGATGACCACCAACACCACGCACGCGGCCAACGAGCATCTGTTCAAGAAGCTGCCCTACGACCCGGTCAAGGATTTCGCCCCCATCGGCCTGTTGTCCACGGGCCAGATGCTGCTGCTGGTCAAACCCGACTCGCCCTACAAGAGCGTGGCCGACCTGCTGGCCGCCGCCAAGAAGGATTCGGGCAAGCTGGACTTCGGCAGCGGCTCCTCGTCCAGCCAGGTCGCCGGCTATGCGCTGCAGCAAATGGCGCACGTGGACATGCTCAACGTGCCCTACAAGAGCAACCCCCAGGCCATCACCGACCTGATCGGCGGGCGCTTCAGCTTCATGTTCGCCGACACGCCCACGGCCCTGCCGCAGGTGCAAGGCGGCAAGCTGCGCGCGCTGGCCACCAGCGGCGCCCACCGCGTGGCGGCCCTGCCCGACGTGCCCACGGTGGCCGAGGCCGGCGTCAAGGGCTACGACGTGAGCTACTGGTTCGCGGTCTACGCGCCGGCCGGCACGCCGCCCGCCATCGTGAGCAAGCTCAACCAGATGTTCAACAAGGCTTCGGCTACCAGCGAGGTCAAGGCGTACATGAACCAGACCAGCGGCACGCTCACGTCCAGCACGCCCGAGGGCCTGGCCAAGTTCCAGGCCGCCGAGTCGAAGAAGTGGGGCGAGGTGATTCGCGCCGCCGGCATCGAGCAGCAGTGATTGGCCGAATGCGGTACGAATGAATTCTTCTCGGACGACTCGATATACCGACCTGAAGACGCCAATGCCCGAAGGCAACCCGTTCGAATGCACCGCTGCGGGTGGCGGACCCACGCAGGCCATCGTCGTGCCTGCCCACGCCTGAAACCCACACCAAGGAGCGCCGGCGAGCATGACCAATCGCACCAAAAGCCCAATATCGACCGGCCCCCTGCACGGCGTTCGCGTGCTCGACCTGACCACCGTGTTCATGGGCCCCTCGTGCACCCAGTTGCTGGGCGATCTGGGTGCCGACGTCATCAAGATCGAGGCGCCCGGGGGCGACTCCACGCGCAACATCGGCCCCTGTGGCGACGTCGGCCTGGGGCCGCTGTTCATGGGGCTGAACCGCAACAAGCGCAGCGTCGTGCTCAACCTGAAGAAGCCCGAGGGCCTGGCCGCCATCAAGCGGCTGGCCAAGGACGCGGATGTGCTGGCCACCAACGTGCGGCCCGCGGGCATGCGCCGGCTGGGCCTGGGTTTCGAGCAACTCGCCGAGGTGAACCCGCGCCTGATCTACGCCAGCATGGTGGGGTTCTCGCAGCGCGGCCCCTACGCGCCCAAGGCGGCCTACGACGACATGATCCAGGCGGCGACGGGCCTGGCGGCGGCCGTGGGCACCGCCTCCGGGGGTGAGCCGCGCTATCTGCCCATCACCATCGCCGACCGCTCGGTCGGGCTGTATGCGTTTGGCGTCATCAGCGCCGCGCTCTATGCGCGCGAGCGCACGGGTGTGGGCCAGAGCATCGACATCCCGATGTTCGAGACCATGATCCCCTACATCCTGGGCGATCACCTGTATGGCCACGTCTTCGATCCACCCAAGGCGGGCTTCAGCTACCCGCGCCTGATGTCGCCCAACCGCCGCCCCTACAAGACCAAGGACGGCTACGTGTGCTGCCTGATCTACACGGATCGCCACTGGGACATCTTCCTGCACGCCGTGGGCAAGGGCGAGCTGCTCAAGACCGACCCACGCTTTGCCAACATCCGCGCCCGCACGCAAGCCATCGACGCGCTCTACCAGATGGTGGCCGACGAGTTGGTGCATCGCACCACGGCCGAGTGGCGCGCGCTGCTGCCCGAGTCCGATATCCCGATCTTCCCCATGCACACGTTCGACAGTCTGCTGCAGGACGAGCATCTGGCCGCCACGGGCTTCTTCGAGCACACCGAGCACCCGGTGGTCGGCAAGATCCTGGAGACCGCCGTCCCCAGCGAGTGGTCGGACACGCCGCCGACGCAGCGCAAGCCCGTGCCGCAGCTGGGCGAGCACACGGCCGAGGTGCTGCGCGAGGCGGGCATGGACCAGGCCGAGATCGACATGGTGCTGGCGCAAGGCGCCGTCCGTGCAGCCCCCACACGCAAACCCGACCCCAAGGAGCCCTTCGCATGACTGCCGAAACCTCGACCAGCGCGCCCGATCTGCTGAGCCGCCAGGAAAATGGCGTGCTGCACCTGACCATCAACCGTGAGGCGCGCCGCAACGCCATGAACGCCGCCGTGGTGGCCGGCCTGACCGAAGCGCTCACCGCCGCCAACAGCAACCGCAGCCTGCGCGCCATCGCGCTCACCGGTGCGGGCGAGAAAGCCTTTTGCGCCGGCGCCGACCTGCAAACCGGCCAGTCCTTCAAGTTCGACTATTCCGAGCCCTCGCAGAGCATCGCCAACCTGTTTCGCGCCAGTCGCCAGCTCAACGTGCCGCTGATCGCCCGGGTCAATGGCGCCTGCATGGCCGGCGGCATGGGGCTGATGGCGATGTGCGACATGGTGGTGGCCGCACCGCACGCCATCTTCGGCCTGCCCGAGGTCAAGGTGGGCCTGTTTCCGGCCCAGGTGCTGTCCGTGCTGCAAGGCCTGATCGGGCCGCGCGCGCTCAGCGAGCTGTGCATCACCGGCGAGCCGATCAGCGCGCAGGAGGCGTTGCAGATGGGCCTGATCAACCGCGTCAGCGACGACCTGGACGCCGGCGTGCAGGCGCTGCTCGATCGCTTTCTCGACAAGTCCCCCGCCGCGATCCGTCGCGGGCTGTACCTGATGAAACGCACCGGCGCCATGTCCTTCGAAGAATCCATGGCCTTCACCGAAAGCCAGATCGCGCTGTTCGCGCTGACCGACGACGCCGCCGAGGGCCAGGCCGCCTTCCGCGAAAAGCGCAAACCGAAATGGACTGGAACATGAGTCAAGACAAAGTGGTTCGCATCGGCGGCGCCTCGGGCTTCTGGGGCGACTCCAGCGTGGGCGCCACGCAGCTGGTGGCCAGCGGCCAGATCGACTACCTGGTGTTCGACTACCTGGCCGAACTCACCATGTCCATCCTGGCCGCCGCGCGCATGAAAAAGCCCGAGCTGGGTTACGCCACCGACTTCGTGACGGTGGCGATGAAAAGCGTGCTGAAAGACGTGGTGACCAAAGGCATCCGCGTGATCAGCAACGCCGGCGGCGTGAATCCCGAGGGCTGCGCCGATGCCCTGCGCGCACTGGCCCAGGAGCAGGGTGTTGAGGTCAAGATCGCCGTCGTCACCGGTGATGACGTGATGCCGCTCTTGCCCGAGCTGCGGAGCGCCCAGCCGCCCGTGGCCGAGCTGCAAAGCGGCCAGCCGCTGCCGGCCAAGGTCGTCACCGCCAACGCGTATCTGGGCGCCACGCCGATCCAGGCTGCACTCGATGCCGGCGCGCAGGTCGTCATCACCGGCCGCTGCGTCGATTCGGCCGTCACGCTGGGCGCGCTGATGCACGAGTTCGGCTGGACGCCGCAGCAGTACGACGAGCTGGCCGGCGCCTGCCTGGCGGGCCACATCATCGAATGCGGCGCCCAGGGCACGGGCGGGCTGCATACGGATTGGCAGGACGTGCCCGACTGGGCCCACATCGGCTACCCGATCGTCGAATGCAAGTCGGACGGCAGCTTTGCCGTCACCAAGCCCAAGGGCACGGGCGGGCTGATTGCGCCGCAATGCGTGGCCGAGCAGCTGGTGTACGAAATTCACGACCCGGCACGCTACCTGCTGCCCGACGTGGTGTGCGACTGGCGCGCGGTGCAACTCACCCAGACCGACGCCGATCATGTGCGCGTGAGCGGCGCGCGCGGCAGTGCGCCCACGGACACCTACAAGGTCTGCGCGACTTATATCGATGGCTTCAAGACCACGGCACAAATGACCATCGTCGGCTTTGACGCCGTGCCCAAGGCCAAGCGCACGGGCGAAGCCATCCTGGAGCGCGTGGGCGAGCTGCTGCAGGCGCAAGGGCTCGCGCCCTTCAGCGCCACCCACCTCGAGGTGCTGGGCGCCGAGTCGAGCTACGGCCCGCTGGCCAACCCGGCCGTGGCGTACACGCGCGAAGCCATCCTGCGCCTGACCGTGCGCCACCCCGACAAGGCGGCGCTGCAACTGCTGTCCACCGAAGTGGCGGCGGCGGGCACCTCCTGGGCGCCCGGCACCACGGGCTTTGCCGGGCGCGCCGGCGTCTCGCCGCTGATCCGCCAATACGCCTTCCTGCTCGACAAGTCTCGAGTGAATCCCGCCGCGACGCTGGACGGCGCCCTGGTCCCACTCCCTCTCCCGCTTGCGGGAGAGGGCCGGGGTGAGGGCCAGCGGCCTTTCTCAAACGCGGGAGTTCATGAATCAAATCAGGCCCCAACGCCCACTGGACAAGCGCAAGCAACTATCAATTTAATAGAAAATGACACCGACGCCGTCGAAGTCCCCCTGATCCGCCTGGCCTGGGCGCGCTCGGGCGACAAGGGCGACACCTCCAACATCGGCGTGATCGCGCGCAAGCCCGAATGGCTGCCGCTGCTGCGCGAGCAACTGACCGAAGCGCGCGTGGCGCAGCACCTGGCGCACCTGATGACGGGCCACAAGGTCACGCGCTACGAACTGCCGGGCATTCACGCCTTCAACTTTGTGTGCGAGCAGGCGCTGGGCGGCGGCGGCATGGCCTCGATGCGCAACGACTCGCTGGGCAAAGGCATGGGGCAGATTCTGCTGGCGCTGCCGGTGAAGGTGCCCAAAGCGTGGGTGGGCTGAGCTTCGTCAATCGCCCGCGCAACCGACTTCAACAGGACACTGCAACATGAACGTTCAATTTGACTTTGCCGGCCGCCACGTCATGGTCTTCGGCGGCACCACCGGCATCAACCTCGGCATTGCGCAGGGCTTTGCCCGCTCGGGCGCCAAACTCAGCGTCGCCAGCCGCAAGCAGGACAACGTCGATGCCGCTGTGGCCAGCCTGGGCGCCGGCGCCTTCGGCGCGGTGGCCGACGTGCGCGACGAAGCCAGCGTGGCCGCGGCCTTGGCCGCCGCCGAAGCACGCCACGGCCCGATCGACGTGCTGGTGTCGGGCGCAGCCGGCAACTTTCTGGCCGAGGTCAACAGCATGTCCTCCAACGCCTTCAAGGTGGTGCTCGACATCGACCTGCTGGGCAGCTTTCACGTCGTGCGCAAGGCCTGGCCGCACCTGCGCAAGCCGGGCGCCAGCGTGATCTTCATCTCGGCGCCGCAGGCCGTGGTGCCCATGGCCTGGCAGGCCCACGTCGGCGCGGCCAAGGCCGGCGTCGATCAGCTGGCGCGCGTGCTGGCGCTGGAGTGGGGCCCGGCGGGCGTGCGCGTCAACGTCATCTCGCCCGGTCCCATCGCCGGCACCGAAGGCATGCGCCGGCTGGCGCCGCAGGGCCCGGATGGCGACGCGTTGGTGCGCGCCATGGTGCCGCTGGGCCGCATGGGCACGCCCGATGACATCGCCAACCTCGCGCAATTCCTCAGCTGCGACGCAGCGGCCTACATGTCGGGCACCGTGATCCCGTGCGACGGCGGTGCGCAGAACATGCTGACGCCCATGATCACGGCAGCGGCGCAGCAGGCGCAAACCCATTGAAAGCACGCGCCGCGTTGACGGCAGGCCGCGCCGGCCGGTCCCTCTGCGACGGGTGAAGGTCGAGCCGCGTTGAGCACGCCGACGTTCGCCCCCGACCTCCCGTGCGTGGTCATCGACACCAACCGCGTGCTCGACCTGTGGCTGTTCGACGACCCGCAGGTGACCGCGCTCAGGCAGGTGGTGCGGGGCGGTGCGGTGCGCTGGCTTGCCACGGCAGCGATGCGCGGCGAGTTGGCGCGCGTGCTGGGCTACCCGCCGATCGCCGCGCAGTTGCAGCGACGCCGGCGGGATGCGGCGCAGGTCTTGGCCGCCTTCGACCGCTGGGCGCGGCTGATGCCTGTTGCGCCGTCCAGCGCCGTGCGCTGCGCTGACCCGGACGACCAGATGTTCATCGACCTGGCCGTGGCGTGGCGCGCCGGCTTGTTCAGCAAGGACGGCGAGGTGCTGACCCTGGGCCGGCGGCTGGCGCTGCTGGGCGCAACGGCCCACGCGGGCGACTGGGCCGGCCGCGCTCGAAAATAGGGTTTCCAGACGTCACCCGAGGCCGTGGGGGCCCGAATTCCGGGTTTACCATTGCGGCCCATGCACGACGCGCTAGAAACCATCGCCGACAAGCTGCGCAAGGCGGCCGAGCAAGGGCGCCCGCTGCGCGTGCGCGGGGGTGGCACCAAGGACTTTTACGGCCAGCTCTTGCATGGCGAGCTGCTGGACACCCGCCCGCTGGCGGGCATCGAGGCCTACGAGCCCAGCGAGCTGGTGGTCACCGTCGGCGCCGGCACGCGGCTGCTCGATTTGCAGGCGCGGCTGGCCGAGAACGGCCAATACCTGCCGTTCGAGCCGCCGCAGTTCGGCACCTCCAGCACCGTGGGTGGCATGGTGGCCGCCGGCCTGGCGGGCCCGGCGCGCGCCAGTGTGGGCGGCGTGCGCGAACACGTGCTGGGCGTGCAAATGCTGAACGGCCGCGGCGAGCTGCTGAAGTTTGGCGGCCAGGTGATGAAAAACGTGGCCGGCTACGACGTCAGCCGCCTGATGGCCGGCTCGCTGGGCACGCTGGGCGTGATCGTGCAGGTCACCCTGAAGGTGCTGCCGCTGCCGCCGGCCGAATGCACGCTGCTGTTCGATCTGTCGGAGACCAGCGCGCGCCAGCAGCTCAACCGCTGGTGCAGCCAGCCGCTGCCGATCAACGCCAGCTGCTGGTCGGGCGGGCAACTGGCGGTGCGCTTGCGCGGCGCGCGCGCGGCCATCGAGTCGGCGCAGCGCAGCATGGGCGGCAGCGCGCTGGAGCCCGAGCGCGCCACGCGCCAGTGGGCCGCCGTGCGCGACCAGTCCCTGTCCTCCTTTCGCCTGGCGCCGGGCGAGGCCCTGTGGCGCGTGAGCGTGCCCGACACCGCCACGCCGCTCAACCTGGGGCCCACGCTGATCGAATGGCATGGCGCCTTGCGCTGGCTGCGCCTGCCGCCGCAGGCCGCGCCGCAGGTGCGTGCCGCCGCCGCGCGCGCCGGCGGGCACGCCACGCTGTTTCGCGGCGGCGACGAGCGCGCGCTGGTGTTCACGCCCTTGCCCCCGGCGCTGGCGCGGATTCATGCGCAGCTCAAGCAGGCTTTTGATCCGGCCGGCATCCTCAACCTTGGCCGCCTGAGCCCGGATTTTTGAGCGGCGACTGTCGTTGGCTCACGCCCGCTGATCACGCAAGAAAAACACGCCCCTCTGATGCAAACCCATCTCGCGCCCGAATTCCAGAACACCCCCGAAGGCCAGGAGGCCGAGGCCATTTTGCGCAAGTGCGTGCACTGCGGCTTTTGCCTGGCCACCTGCCCCACCTACCAGCTGCTGGGCGACGAGCTGGACAGCCCGCGCGGGCGCATCTACCAGATCAAGCAGGTGCTCGAAGGCCACGCCCCCACGCGCGAGACCCAGCTGCACCTGGACCGCTGCCTGACCTGCCTGAACTGCGAAACCACCTGCCCCAGCGGCGTCGAATACGGCCACCTGGTGGACATCGGCCGTCAGGTGGTCGAGCGCAGCGTCGAGCGCCCGCCCGCCGACGCGCGCCAGCGCGCGCTGCTGCGAACCGGCCTCTCGTCGCCGCTGTTCGGCCCCGCCATGCGCGTGGGCCAGGCGGTGCGCGGGCTGCTGCCGGAGTCGATCAAGGCCAAGGTGCCCGAGCGGCGCGACCCCGGCGCCTGGCCGCGCCGCCGGCACGTGCGCAAGGTGCTGCTGCTCGAAGGCTGCGTGCAACCGTCCATGGCGCCCAACATCAACGCGGCCACCGCGCGCGTGCTGGACGCCGCCGGCATCGAATGCGTGCGCCCGCGCGGGCAGGGCTGCTGCGGCGCCGTCAAGTTTCACCTCGCCGACGACGCTGGCGGGCGGGCGCAGATGCGCGCCAACATCGACGCCTGGTGGCCACACATCGAGCGTGGCGCGGTCGAGGCCATCGTCATCAACGCTTCGGGCTGCGGCGTGCTGGTCAAGGACTACGGGCATCTGCTGCGCGGCGACGCGCGCTACGCCGCCAAGGCGCAGCGCGTGTCCGAGCTGACGCTGGACGTGAGCGAGCTGTTGCCCGAGCTGGTGGCGGCACTGCAAGAGCGCGTGCGCCCGCGCACCGACGTGCTGGCCTGGCACGCGCCCTGCACGCTGCAGCATGGCCAGCGGCTGCGCGGCGGGGTGGAGGCGCAGCTGGCGCAACTGGGCTTCACGCTGCGCCCGGCCGCGCAGGAGGCGCACCTGTGCTGCGGCTCGGCCGGCACCTACTCGGTGCTGCAACCCGAGCTGTCGAAGAAGCTGCGCGAGCGCAAGCTGGGCCACCTGCAGGGCGAGACGTCGGCCGATCGACCCGCCGCCATCCTGTCGGCCAACATCGGCTGCATCACGCACCTTCAGGCCGGCACCGACGTGCCGGTGCGCCACTGGATCGAAGTGCTCGACGAATCGCTATTAAAACAGTAGCTGTCGGCGCTTGATACGAGGGCGCCACAGCCCTGTTCGACGTAAATCGTCGGCCCGCTGGCCGGTCAGCCCGCCAGGGCAGCCTCGATGTCCGCCGCCATCGACGCCGGCGTCACCTGCGGCGCGTAGCGGCGAATCACCGCGTCATCGCGCCCAATCAAAAACTTGGTGAAGTTCCACTTGATGCTGGAGCCCAGCAGCCCCGGCGCCTCGGCCTTGAGCCACGCAAACAGCGGGTGCGTGTGCAAGCCGTTCACGTCGGTCTTGGCCATGACCGGAAAGCTGACGCCGTAGTTGCGCTGGCAAAACGCGCCGATCTCCTCGGCGCTGCCGCGCTCCTGCATGCCGAACTGGTTGCACGGAAACGCCAGCACCACCAGGCCTTGCGGGCCATAGCGCTCGTGCAGCTCTTGCAAACCGCCCAGCTGCGGGGTAAAGCCGCAGGCGCTGGCGGTGTTGACCACCAGGCGCACCTTGCCGCGATAGCGCTTCCAGGGCACGGACTTGCCCTCCAGCGTCTCGAGTTTCAGATCGACGGGTTCGGCAGTGGCCATGATGGTGCTCCGGTCTGTGGTGCGGCCATTGTGCGCGCGCCGCGGCGTGCGCGCTTCGGCGGCCTAGCGCCGCACGGCCAGCAGCGCTGTCAGCATGATCAAGGCCCCGCCCACCCAAACCATCGGCGTGGGGTGCGCCGCGCCCAGCACGAACGATGACGCGGTGGCAATCACCACCTCCGACAGCATGATCAGCGCCGTCACCTGCGCCGGCAGGCGCGCCGCGCCATATTGCAACGCCAGGTTGCCGCCCAGAAAGCCGGCGGCCAGCAGCAGCACCCAGGGCGTCCAGCCCCACGCCAGGGCCGGCAGCGGCCCGGCGGCGCCGGCCAGCGCCAGCGCCACGGCCATGCCCAGGCCGCCGCAGAACATGGCCAGCGCGCGGCCGTCCTCGGGCGTGTCGCGCCAGCGGCGCACCAGCGCGTTGGTCAGCGCAAAGCAAAAGCCCCCGGCCAGCGCCAGCCAGTCGGCCACGCTTTGCGGCAGCGGCCAGGGCGATCCGGGGCGCCACAGCACCAGCGCCACGCCGGTCAGCGCCAGCGCCAGGCGCAGCAGGGCGGCGCGCGTGGGCCGCTCGCCCAGCAGCAGCCAGGCCAGGCCGATGGACCACACCGGCATCATGTAGAACAGCAGCGTCACGCGCACCACGTCGCCCGCCGTGATGGCCCAGTTGAAGCACACATTGGTCAGCCCCGCCGCCGCCGCCAGGCCCCACAGCCGCGGGTGCGTGGCCAGCGCGCGCGCGCCCTGCGGGCGCCACAACAGCAACGCCGCCAGCGCCAGCACATAGACCCCGGCCGTGCCCCACACCGGGTGCAGCCCGCGCGCCTGCAGCGCCTTGAAGGGCAGCCACGCCAGGCCCCACACGGTGGCGTTGAGGAGCAGGGCCGACGCGGGCCCGGTGGCAACCGAACGCGTGTCTTGGAAAGCAGGGTTACTCACACCGAGTCAGGCCATATGCGAGGCCCGGGCGGCGCTTGAATCCGAATGAGCCCAAGGGTCGCGGAGCAGGCCAGGCCAGCGATCGCCGCGGAAGGGCTTGGCCCGCCCGCGGGCGGCGCCCCCTCGCAGGGGCGAGGATAAACAACGCGAAGCGTGTGGAGCCTGGGGATGATTCATTTCAGTTATCCATGGCGCTGCGCGCCACCCGCAGAGCATGAAACCCAAAGAACCCAATGGCCGCGGAGCAGGCCATCCAAGAGCACCCGTGGCCGGGGTCTCCCCGGTCACTGGCGAGCCTTGCAGGCCGCGCCGGGCCAGTGGCCCGGCTCCTCGCCAGCCAACAAAAGGTCCACTGGACCTTTTGTGCGCGGGCTCGGCCCCCTGCAAGGGGGTGGGCGCAACATCGCGCAGCGAGTGGAGACTGGGGGTTAGCCACTTTTCAGCGATGCAAACGATCGCTGCGCGCCAGTTCAAGCAGACGCTCCAACTCCGCCGTGTGGTGGCCCTGGTTGTGGCGATGCCAACGGCAAATCAGCGCCATCATGACCACCACCACGGCGCCGAACAGCGTGATGGCACCAAAGGCCGGCAGGCCCGCGCCGGTGGCGGCGCTGTAGAAGGCGCCCAGACCCAGGATGGCCGCCTGCTCGTTGAAATTCTGCACCGCGATCGAGCGCCCGGCGCCCATCAGGTTGTGGCCGCGGTGCTGCAGCAGCGCGTTCATCGGCACCACGATGTAGCCGCCCAAAGCGCCCAGCAACACCAGGAAGGGCACGGCGATGCCCAGGTGGCGCACCAGCACCATGGCCGCCACCAGCACCCCCATCAGGATGCCCAGGGGCAGCACCTTGAGCGCGCCGTCGAGCCGCACCCGCACCGATGCCGCCACCGCGCCAACGGCCGTGCCCAGCGCCACCACGCCCACCAGGCCCGCCGCCTGGGTGGTGCCGTAGCCCAGCGCCACGGCGGCCCAGGCCAGCACGATGTAGCGCATGTTGCCCGACACGCCCCAGAACAGGGTGGTGGTGGCCAGCGCGATCTGGCCCAGGCGGTCGTGCCACAGACGGCGGTTGCAACGCCAGAAGTCGGGCAGCAGCAACCACATGGCGCGCCGCGGCAGGCGGCGCATCTTCACGCCGGTCTTGGGGATCAGCAGGTTGATGGCGGCGGCCACGACGTAGATGAACACGATGCTGGCGATGGCCGCCTCGGGCGGCGTGTCGATGGGCGTGTCGATCAGCGGAAAGTCGATGCCCAGCAACCAGTGCGCCACGCGCGGCGAGACCAACTGCCCCCCCAGCACCACGCCCAGAATGATGGAGGCAATCGTCAGCCCCTCGATCCAGCCGTTGGCCTTGACCAGTTGCGAGGGCGGCAGCAGCTCGGTCAGGATGCCGTACTTGGCCGGCGAATAGGCCGCCGCTCCCAGGCCCACGATGGCGTAGGCCAAAAGCGGATGGCCGCCAAACAGCATCAGCGCGCAGCCCACGACCTTGATGGCGTTGCTGATGAACATGACCCAGCCCTTGGGCCGCGAGTCGGCAAACGCGCCCACCCAGGGCGCCAGCACCACGTAGAACAACGCGAACATCGGCACCAGCGCCGCCTGCTGCCAGCCGGTGGCGCCGCCGGCGCGCAGCAGCTCGACCGCTGCGACGAACAGCGCGTTGTCGGCCAGCGAGCTGAAGAACTGCGCGGCCATGATGGTGTAGAAGCCGCGCTTCATGGGGACAGGGGTGGGAGACCGGGTGCGTGACGGGACAACAACAATCCGTAACCTGAAAACGTGGCGCGTTATAGCATGCGGGCCCGGCGCGAGCGGCCCGGGGAAACACGCGTTGCGCGGTGCCAAAATCGGCAGCCACCCGCCATTGTCCACCCGCCGCCATGCCCCGTCCCATCCAGGCCACCATCCACAGCGCCGCGCTGCGCCACAACCTGGCGCGGCTGCGCGCGGCCGCCCCGGGCGCGCGCGTGTGGGCCATCGTCAAGGCCAACGCCTACGGCCACGGCATCGAGCGCGCGTACGAGGGCCTGCGCGGCGCCGACGGCTTTGGCCTGATCGACCTGGCCGAGGCCGAGCGCGTGCGCGCCCTGGGCTGGCGCGGGCCCATCCTGCTGCTCGAAGGCGTGTTCGAGCCGCGCGATCTGGAGCTGTGCTCGCGGCTGAATCTGTGGCACACCGTGCACTGCGACGCGCAGATCGACTGGCTGGCCATGCACAAGACGCACGCGCCGCACCGGGTGTTTCTCAAGCTCAACTCGGGCATGAACCGCCTGGGTTTTGCGCCCGAGCGCTTTCGCGCCGCGCATGCGCGCCTGTCGGCACTGCCGCAGGTCGAGGAAGTTGCGTTGATGACGCACTTTGCCGACGCCGACGACGCCAAGGACATCAGCGCGCAATGGGCCGTGTTCGAGCGCGTCACCGAAGGCCTGCCCGGCGAGCGCAGCGTGTGCAACAGCGCCGCCACCTTGCGCCACGGCCACGAGGGGGCTGTGCGCGCCGACTGGGTGCGCCCCGGCATCGCGGCCTACGGCGGCTCGCCCGACCACCCGCTGCACAGCGCCGAGCACTGGGGCCTGCAACCGGCCATGAGCCTGAACGCCAAGCTGCTGGCCGTGCAGCAGCTCGAGGCCGGCGACACCGTGGGCTACGGCTCCACCTTCACCGCGCCCGGCCCCATGCGCATCGGCGTGGTCGCCTGCGGCTATGCCGACGGCTACCCGCGCCACGCTGGCACCGGCACGCCCGTGCTGGTGGATGGCGTGCGCAGCCGCACCCTGGGGCGCGTGAGCATGGACATGTTGGCCGTCGACTTGGGCCCCGTGCCGCAGGCCGCGCCCGGCAGCGAAGTCACGCTGTGGGGGCGCTCAAGCCACGGCGCCATCCTGCCGATCGACGAGGTGGCGCAGGCGGCCGGCACCATCGGCTACGAGTTGATGTGCGCCCTGGCGCCGCGGGTGCCGGTGGGGGTCGATCCGGCGTGATGGTTCATCCGGGCGCGCACCCCACCGTCGGGAGTGTCGGGTTCGAGCGGGTGAGCACCGATCACGGCGGCTCGGTCAGCTTGATGTCGCCGAAATACGCGAGGCTCGACCCCCCGGTGTTGTCCGAATCCGCCGACACGATCAGCTCCGAGATCGGCGGCAGCTCGCCGCCGGACTCCTTGCCGAACAAGCGCTGATAGTCGGCGGCGACATCGCGGCGTTCGGTCTGCCACTGGCCGAGCGGGTCGCCGCGGCTGCGCAGCACGACCTGGCGAATTCGCGTCGTGAACACGTTGACCATCTCGGTGCCCTTTGGCAGCTTGTCGTCCCACAAGTAGCACAACGTCTCGGTGGGCACGTCGGTGCCGAGCGCCATCCGCGCCAGGCGCAGCTTGGTGCGCTCACCGAACGACAGCTTGTCCGATGGCAACGCGAACGACAGGCACAGCTTGGCGGACGAGTCTTCGCCGGATTTCACGGTGATGTCGGCCTTCTCGTTGAGCTTGTCGACCCGCCACTGCCATTCGAGGCGCGTGCCACGCATCAGCGGCGCGTCCAGCACATGGGCGAGGTTGCCGTAGGCGTGCTCGGAGGCGACCTTCAGCACCGACTTGCCCTCGAGGTCGACGATCGAGTACGCGGTCTTGTCGGGCTTGTTCGGCAGCGTCACGAACTCCCAACCGGCGGGCGCAGGCCCCGGTCTGGCCGCCGAGAACGGCGCCGGCCCGAAGGTCGCATCGGCAGCGCGCGCACTGGCCGCGGCGCCCAGCGCAGCCGCCAAGCCCACCAGCATCAGGCGCGCCCCGATCGGCCCCATGCCAAGTCTCGCCCGTCTCACCGGATTCGCACGACCCGTGCGCAAAGGCAAGCCCCGCTTCATGCGACCTCCATCGACCGAACGATGACGCGATTGGCCGGGAAGCGCCCGGCGGCGCGATCAAACCGCCATCATACGGCCCGCTCGCCCGCTGCCCTACCCGTGCGATCGGCAGCAATCCGTCGGTCACGACCTGGGTCCGTCGAGCGCGGTCACGTTGGGTCTGGTCCGCGTCGGGATGCGCGAACCGGGGGCGTGGAAATGTTCATCTGACCCCGATATTTCCCCCGATATTTCCCATGCGCGGAAAAGCGCACGCGTATCATGGTTTGCGCGTGTCGCTCGGGCGCATGGCATCCCGTTTTGCACCCGACGTTCACGACGCCAACGGAGACCGATCATGACGATAAAAACCGGACTTCTGCCAACCTTGGCAGCCTTGACGTTTGCAGCGAGCGGCGGTTCGGCACTGGCGGCAGACGCTGCCTGCAAGCCCGTCACCGACGCGCTGGTCAAGCTGGCTGGAACGCCCAACCACGCCCGCATGCACGTCACAGCAGCGTACCAATCAGCGCCGACTGACGGCGAGACCATCACCACCGCCAACGCGATGTATGTGAAAGCCGGTGGCACCTGGCGCCGCAGCGCATACGACCCAAAAAACGAAATGGCCGAGATGACCCAGGGCTTCCTCGCGCAAAAGATCAGCTGCAAATCTGTGGGCGACGAAAACGTGGCAGGTGAAAGCGCTGCCCTGTACGACACCGTCAACAAACAGGAGGACGGAACGAGCGTCGATTCGCGCGTGTGGATTTCCAAGTCGCGTGGGCTGCCACTCAAGCAAACGATCGATATGGATGTCGGTGGCAAGCGGGGCAAGTCGCACACCGAAGTGTCGATCGACTACGCCAACGTGCAAGCGCCGGTGGGCGTGAAGTGAGCGGGGAAAATGGAAAATTGCGGGTAAATCGGGGTAAATCGGCGGTCAGATCAGCATTTTTCACGTAAGCCAACGCACGCTCGTTGGCACGGTTCACTTGAGGAATGCGTCGTAGCCGGTTTTCAAAATCAGCGCCCCGACGACGACGATGAACACCCAGCGCACAAAGCCCGCGCCATGCTTGAGCGCCAGCCGCGTGCCGATCAGGCTGCCCACCACGTTGGCCACGGCCAGCACCGCGCCCACCTGCCACCAGATGTGGCCCTTGGCGGCAAACAGGGCGATGGCGGAGATGTTGGTGGCCACGTTCAGCAGCTTGGCTGACGCCGAAGCATTGAGAAAGTCATAGCCCAGCAGGCGCACGAACAAAAAGATGAAGAAGCTGCCGGTGCCGGGGCCGAAGAAGCCGTCGTACCAGCCGATGACCCCGCCGATGCCACAGGCCAGCCACAGCTCGCGCCGCGCGTTGGGGTGCGGAGCGTGCACGCGGCCCAGGTCTTTCTTGGTCAGGGTGTAGAGCAGCACGGCCAGCAGGATCACGGGAAGCAGCTTGCGCAAGAAGGACGGGTCGATCACCGTCACCACCCAAGCGCCGAAAAACGAGCCGACAAAGGCTGCCCCCGCCGCCGGCCCCATCACCGCCCAGCGCATCTGCACGCGCCGCGCGTATTGCACGGTGGCGATGCCGGTGCCCCAGACCGAGGCACTCTTGTTGGTGCCGAACAGCGTGGCGGGCGCGGCGCCGGGGTAGGTGGCAAACAGGGCCGGAATCAGGATCAGGCCACCGCCGCCGACGATCGAGTCCACCAGCCCGGCCAGCAGCGACGCGGCCGTGACGATCAGCAAGTCCATGGAACGGGAAATCAAAAAAAAGGGAATCGTGCCCGCGCCGGCCCAAAGGCACGCCAGCGGCCCGGGCCAAGTCCTCGATTGTCCGTGATTGGCCACGGGCCGGCAGCCGTCCGGCCCAAAACAAAGGGCACCCTGAGGTGCCCTTGAATGAACGCAGACCGGATTTGACTGTCGCCCGGTCTGTCGGCTGATCTTGTTGCTGTTGTTGAAGGTCGGTTTGTCTCCTCGGCCCCTCGTGGCGCCAAGCCCTGGGGGCGGCGGCACCGATAACCCATGACTCTATCGGCGCCCACAGGCCTTGACCATCGGGACTTGCCCGAACTCGGAGCAGCTCAAAATTTCTGATGGCGGGAGGATCAGGCCACAAGTGAGGCGTTAAGCATTCAAATCAGCGCTTTTCATGGCCGATTTGCGGCAGCATGGAGCCGGCGCCCAGCTCCAGCAAGCCGCTTTGGGCGTACACCGCCAGCTTGCCGCGGGTGTCGGTGATGTCCAGGTTGCGCATGGTGAGCTGGCCGATGCGGTCTTGCGGTGAAAACGGCGCGTCTTCCACCTTTTCCATCGACAGGCGCTCGGGCGCGTAGGTGAGGTTGGGCGAGACGGTGTCGAGCAGGCTGTAGTCGTTGCCGCGGCGCAGCTCCAGCGTGACCTCGCCCGTCACCGCGCGCGCCACCCAGCGCTGGGCCGATTCGCGCAGCATGATGGCCTGCGGGTCGAACCAGCGGCCCTGATACAGCAGGCGCCCGAGCTTGAGACCATTGATGCGGTACTGCTCGATGGTGTCCTCGTTGTGGATGCCGCTGACCAGCCGCTCGTAGGCGATGTGCAGCAAGGCCATGCCCGGCGCCTCGTAGATCCCGCGGCTCTTGGCCTCGATGATGCGGTTTTCGATCTGGTCGCTCATGCCCAGGCCGTGGCGCCCGCCGATGCGGTTGGCCTCCAGAAACAGCTCGATCGGGTCAGCGATCTCGCTGCCATTCAGCGCCACCGGCTGGCCTTCGTCGAAGCGCACGCGCACCTCCTCAGCCTTGACCTCGACCTCGCTCTTCCAAAAGGCCACGCCCATGATGGGGTTGACGATGCGAATGCCGCTGTTCAAAAACTCCAGATCCTTGGCCTCATGCGTGGCGCCCAGCATGTTCGAATCGGTCGAATAGGCCTTTTCGGACGACATCTTGTAGTCAAAACCCGACTTCACCATGAATTCGGACATCTCCTTGCGCCCGCCCAGCTCGTCGATGAAGCGCTGGTCCAGCCAGGGCTTGTAGATCTTCAGCGCCGGGTTGGCCAAGAGGCCGTAGCGATAAAAGCGCTCGATGTCATTGCCCTTGAACGTGCTGCCATCGCCCCAGATGTTGACGTCATCATCCTTCATCGCGTTGACCAGCATGGTGCCGGTGACGGCACGACCCAGCGGCGTGGTGTTGAAGTAGGTGGCGCCGGCGGTCTGCACGTGAAAGGCGCCGCACTGCAGGGCGGCGATGCCTTCATGCGCCAGCTGGGCGCGGCAGTCCACCAGCCGGGCCTTTTCGGCGCCGTAGGCCATGGCCTTGCGCGGAATGGCCTCGTAGTCGTCCTCGTCGGGCTGGCCCAAGTTGGCGGTGTAGGCGTAGGGCACGGCGCCCTTCTGGCGCATCCACAGCAGGGCGGCGCTGGTGTCCAGGCCGCCGGAGAAGGCGATGCCGACCTTCTGGCCGGCGGGGAGGGATTGGAGGATGGTGTTGGACATGTCGGTAAGCCGGCCGGGCGCCGGAGCGGCAAGGGCTTGAAAGTCGGTAAACCGCCTATTGTCCGACGTTTTCCGGCCCGGCCATCCGGCCCACGCCGCCACGCCTGCGCCGGGTGCGTGCGCCCCCTCAGCGGCGCGCCGCCGTCAGCAGCAGCTCGTTGGGCCCGACCCAGCCGTCGGCCGTGGCAAAGCGCGCCAGCTTGACCGCCATTTCGTCCCACGCGGCCTGCGCGGCGGCCGCGTCGAGCCGGCCCAGGATTTGCTGGATGGGGCTGGCCGACGAGCGCACGAAGTCCAGGTAATGCGCGACCGAGGGCAAGCAAAACGGTGCGGCGACCGCGGTGCTCGCCACGTCGCGAAAGCCGGCCTGGTGAAACAACGCGTCCAGTTGACCGGGCCGGCCCAGGCTCATCAACGCGCCGGGCTGATACGGGTCGCGCGCGGGCAGGCCGGCATGCGCCAGCGCGGTGCTCATCAGCATGCCCAGGCAGGGATTCTTCTCGGGCCGTGAAAAGACCACGGTGCACACGCCCGCGCCCGGCCGCAGCACGCGATGCAGCTCGCGCAGGCCGGCCAGCGGATCGGGGAAGAACATCAGGCCGAGCCGGCACACGGCGGCATCGAAGGTGGCGGCCTCCAGCGGCAGGCTCTCGCCGTCGGCCACCCGGGTTTCGACGTTGTTCAAGCCGGCCTGGCGCGCGTTCTGCTGCGCCAGCGCCAGGATGGCGGGCGACAGGTCGGTGGCCAGTACGCAGCCGGCCGGGCCCACGCGCCGCGCAATGTCCAGCGTCTGGTCGCCGGCACCGGCGGCCAGGTCCAGCACCGCCATGCCCGGCGCGATGCGCGCCATCTCCATCATGGCGTCGGTCGTTTGGCGCAGCCAGGCGCGGATCAGCGGCGTGTGCGCGTTCCAGCCGGCGGCGGACTGATCCCACTGCGTGCGCTGGGCGGCCTTGAAGGCCTGGAGGTCGAGAGCGAGAGGCGTGGCCATGACGGACTCCTTGCGACCACGCCCATGCGCGGTCTGGCACCCAGTCTAGAAACGCCCGGCACGCGCCACAAGCCGAGAATTCGCATAATGGGGCCGCGAAAATGCCGCGTGAATCTGGTGCCGGAAAGCGAGGCGAACGTGTACGACTGGAACGACCTGAAGGTGCTGCTGGCCGTGGCGCGTCACGGCAGCAGCACGGCGGCGGCCAAGGCGCTGGGCGTGAACCAGTCGACCGTGCAGCGCCGGCTGGTCGAGCTGGAGCGCTGCTTCAAGCGCCCGCTGGTGCAGCGCCTTTCCACGGGCTACCGCCTGACGACCCTGGGCGAGCAATTGCTGCCGCTGGCCGAGCGGGTGGAGTTGGCCGCCTTGGCCCTGGCGCATGAAGTCGAGCGGCAGGCGCGCGATGTCAGTGGCGTGGTGCGCGTGACCTGCCCCGAGCCCATCGTCCACAAGCTCGCGGCGTCCAGCCTGCTGGGACGCTTTCACGCGCGCTATCCCCATCTGAAAATCGAGTTCGTCATGAGCGACCGCTACCTCGACCTGAAGCAGGGCGAGGTCGATGTGGCGCTGCGCTCGGGCGACACCGAGGACGCGGCGCTGGTGGGCCGCAAGATCGGCGATTCGCTGTGGGCGGTGTACGCCAGCGCCGCCTATCTGGCGCGCATGGGCCGGCCCGAGCGCGTGGAAGACTTCGGCCGGCACGACTGGGTGGGGCTGCACGAGAGCCTGGGGCAGCACCGCGCCGCGCTGTGGCTCAAGCAGGTGGCCCCCGGCGCGCACATCGTCGCGCGCAACAACAGCGTGCTGGGGCTGGCCTATTCGGCCAAGGCAGGCCTGGGCCTGGCGCCGCTGCCCACGCCGCTGGGCGACGCCGAGCCCGAGCTGGTGCGCGTGCTGGGGCCCATCCCCGAACTCACGCGCATCTGGCGCGTGCTGACCACGCCCGAGTTGCGCCGCACGCCGCGCGTGGCGGCGTTCTTCGACTTCATGGTGGAGGAGATGGAGGCGCTGCGGCCGATCATCACGGGGTGAAGGCCCCAGCGCCGTCGGCCGCGATCCAGCGCGCCGCCTTCTCGGCCATCATCAGCGTGGGGCTGTTGGTGTTGCCGCTGGTGATGGTGGGCATGGCGCCGGCGTCGACCACGCGCAGGCCGGCAATCACGCCGCCGCGGCCGTCGCGTACGTGCAGGCGTGGGGTAAGCACGGCCTGCGCGTCGCCGTCGCGGCCCATGGCGGTGGTGCCCACGGGGTGGAAGATGGTGCTGGCGATGTCGCCGGCCAGGCGCGCCAGGTCTTCGTCGCTTTGGTATTGCGCACCGGGCTTGAACTCTTCGGGTGCGAAGCGCGCCATGGCCGGCTGCGCCACGATGCGGCGGGTGACGCGCAGGCTGTCGGCGGCGATCTTTTGATCCGCCTCGGTGGCCAGGTAGTTGGGGGCGATGGCCGGCGCGTCCTCGAAGCGCGGGCTCTTGATTGCTACCCAGCCCCGGCTGGTGGGGTTGAGGTTGCACACGCTGGCGGTGATGGCGGGAAAGGCGTGCAGCGGTTCGCCAAAGGCGTCCAGGCTGAGCGGCTGCACGTGGTACTCCAGGTTGGGCCAGGCCTGATCGGGCGACGAGCGGGTGAAGGCGCCCAACTGGCTGGGCGCCATGCTCATGGGCCCGGTGCGGCGCAGCAGGTATTCGAGCCCGATGGCGGCCTTGCCCCACGCGGTGGCGGCCAGCGTGTTGAGCGTGCGCGCGCCCTGCACGGTGTACACGCTGCGAATCTGCAAATGGTCTTGCAGGTTGGCGCCCACGCCGGGCACGTCGGCCAGCACCTCGATGCCGTGGCGCTGCAACAGGTCGGCCGGGCCGATGCCCGACAGTTGCAGCAACTGCGGCGAGCCGATGCTGCCGGCGCTCAGGATGAGTTGCCCGCCCGGCGCCAGGCGCGCCTCGGTCATTTCGCGGCCCGTCCACACCTGCGCGCCGGTGCAGCGCAAGCCCGCATCGCCGCGCTCGATGCGCAGCCGCGCCACCTGGGCGTTCGTCCACAACTCGAAGTTGGGGCGCCCCAGGCAAGCGGGCCGCAGGAAGGCCTTGGCCGTGTTCCAGCGCCAGCCGTTTTTCTGGTTGACCTGAAAGTAGCCGACGCCTTCGTTGTTGCCCTGGTTGAAGTCGTCGGTGGCGGGAATACCCGCCTGCACCGCCGCCTGAGCGAAGGCGTCCAGCACCTCCCAGCGCAGGCGCTGGCGGTCCACGCGCCATTCGCCGCCGTGGCCGTGCCAGCGCGCAGTTTCGAGCGAAATCGGGCTGTGGCGCTCATCGGACGTGCGCGAGACGCTATCCAATCGATAGTGATCCTCGTGCGCCATGAAGTCAGGCAGGCAACGCTCCCAGCGCCATTCGCCCTCGCCCGTCATGGCTGCCCACTGGTCATAGTCGCGCGACTGGCCGCGCAAGTACAGCATGCCGTTGATGCTGGAGCAACCGCCCAGCACCTTGCCGCGCGGGTAGCGCAGGGTGCGCCCGTTCAGGCCGGCGGCGGGCTCGGTCTGGTACAGCCAGTCGGTGCGCGGGTTGCCGATGCAGTACAGGTAGCCGACGGGGATGTGAATCCAGTGGTAGTCGTCCTGGCCGCCGGCCTCGATCAAGAGCACGCGCTTGCCCGCATCGCGCGAGAGGCGGTTGGCCAGCAGGCTGCCGGCGGTGCCGGCGCCGACGATGATGAAGTCGAAGGTGGAATCGCTCATGAAGGGGGCGTGTTGCGTGCGCCCCAAAGCATACGCGGCCCAACGCCGGCGCTGTTATCCGTCAGCCTGCTCATCCATGACGCTGGACACCACCCGCAGCCGATGAAACCCAAAGAGCCAAATGGCCGCGGAGCAGGCCATGCCAGCGATCGCCGTGGCCGGGATCCCCCTGGTCACTGGCGATGCCCCCTGGAGGGGGCTGAGGTCTGCGGCTCCAGACTTGCCTGCGCAGATCTGGACAGACCGAAGGGCCGCCGCCTCTGGCGGCGAGCACCGGGCGGAACATCGCGCAGCGCGTGGAGACTGGGGGTGTTTTATTTCAACGACGGCTGAGGTTGTTCTTCATGTGCGCCAAGGCAATGGCCAGCGCGCCGGCGCCCAGGGTCTTGACCAGATCGGGGTGCTCGGCATAGATGCCGCTGATGCGGTCGAGCAGGCCGGGCTCCTGCTTTTGCGCCGAAACCACCACGTCGCGCACCTGGTCGGGCGTGACGGTGCCGGCCTTGGCCGCGGACACCTGCGGCGTGTCGGCGCCTTCGTGCCCGGCCAGCACGCCGCCGGCCACGCCGGCCAGCGCGCCGGGGCCCAGTTTTTCGGTGATGGTGTTGAGGATGGCGGCCTGCTGCTCGGGGCTGGCCTGGCCGAACATCTGCGAGACGATCTGCGACAGATCGGGCGTCTGGTCCGAGCGCAGCGCGGCGCTCACGCCGCCCTGCAGATCGGCCTTGCTCGCGCTTTGCGTGACCTGATCGAGTTGGCTGGCATTGGGCTGGCTGGCGCCGCCCACGATTTGTTGCAAGAGATCGGCCAGGGACATGGCGGCTCCGTCTTCGAGAGTTGATGAAAGAAGCAATATAGCCCCGAAGCGGCGCCGCCGCGTGTGGCGGTCAGCTCATCTCGCCCGTCCTGGGGCTGGCGCCATGGACAAGGCCGTCGCGCGTGGCCTGCCGCACCTGCTCGCGCGTGAGGCCCGAGCGGGTCGGCACCATGTGGGGGAGACTGGCTTCGCCCGCGAGGGGCCGCTGACGGATCGCGCCAGCGCGTACCGCATCCCGCGGCGTCATGCTCTCGACGCCGTGCGCTGCATCGAAAAGCGTGAACTGCGGGTATTCGCCCGCTGCCGGGCCCGCTGCGAAAGCCGTGTTGGCCACCAAAATGGCAGCGCAGGTGGAGGCGAGGGTGATGGTGATCCGGGTCATGATGCATTTCCTTGGGCGCATGGCGCCTTGAACAGTCGGCGCGGCCGACGGGCTGGGCTTCAAAGCCGTCGCATGGCGATGCGGCGGCTCCGAACGGGCCTGGATCGCCAAACGGTTCGAAACGCTTGTTGGCCAACCAGACAGCCTTGCATACGCAGCCCGCGCGGCCTTGGATGCATCGCGCATCGGTGCGTGCCGCCATCGCCCGCGAGGCAGCGCGTCCGGGTGGCGCGGGCCGGGCTCACGTCGAGGCGTGGACTGACAGACACGCCGGCCGTCTGGGACTATGCTCGTGAGACCTCGCCGGCGGGCAGCCGGACCGACGTCGTGTTTTGGCTCCGTCGATTCAGGGTGAGCTGCCAGCAAGGGCAAACCTCAAAGGAGAAAACCATGTCGCAAATTTTCCTGAAGCGCACCGTCAAGATGCTTGGTGGCCTGGCCTTGGCGGGTACGCTGGGCTTGGCGCTGGCGTCCCCCGTCTCGTTCGATGTGCCGTTGTCAGGCGACCAACAGGTTCCGGCGGTGCAAACCGCGGGCAGTGGCTCGGCCAAGCTGACATACGACCCCGATACGCGGGTCGTGACCTGGAGCATCAGCTTCAGCAACTTGTCCAGTCCTGCCACGATGGCGCACTTTCACGGTCCCGCCGTGGCCGGAAAAAACGCCGGCGTGAAAGTCTGGATCTCCGAAAAGGGCATGGAGCCGAAGAGCCCGATCAACGGGCAGGCGACTTTGTCCGCGGACGACGCCAAGATGTTCGCCGCCGGGGACATGTACATCAACGTTCACAGCAAGGACCACCCCAACGGCGAGATTCGCGGCCAGGTGATTCCGCCCAAGGGCAACTGACCTGACGGTGCGCGCAGGGCGTCGCCACGAGCCTTCAGGCCGATCGCCCTGGCGAGGCTCTGCGGATCGATCCCTGGCCTGTCCGTGCGCCGTCCCGATGGCTTGGGATTCGCCCGCCCATGCGAACCCCGCGGGCTTCAGGCTGGAGCGCCTTGCGCAATGGCGGCGCGCCTCCCGGCGAACCGCCATGTGTGACAGCGAGCCCTTCTTCTATGAGCAAGGACTCGGCTACTGCATCAAATGTCCCACCGCGCGCCGTAGTAGTCGTAGACCTCGCGGCCGTAGGCGTCGGTGTAGTTGGGATTTTCGCCGCTGCCGTAGCGCGGGGCGTCCTTCAGGCGCTCCTTGTCGAGAGGAACGACGTATCCATCGCGTTCGTGGTCGTACTCGAGTGCGCTCCAAGGCAATGGGTAACGGTCGGTTCCCATCCCCAGGAAGCCGCCAAACTCGAGCACGGCATAGCGAACATTGCCGCTCACCCGGTCGATCATGACGGTCTCGATCGACCCGAGCTTTTCTCCGGCCGTGTTGTAGACGTTGGTGCCACCCACCTTGTCCGACGAAATGAGGCCTGTGGTTTCCAGATTGCTTTGCATGGTGATCTCCTGTTGAGACTCAACCATAAGGGCCAGCGCGTCCGCGCCGCGTAGGACCGGGGACGATCCGCGGGTCGGCGTGCCCCTACAGCCGACGGCCGCGCCTCACCGCGCGCCGATGATCCCGCCGCTGGCGACTACAAGCCCAGATTCGGCGCCAGCGCCCGCTTGACGCTGCCCAGGTCCGCTCCGCTGCGCTCGGCCATGTCGGCGGCCTGGCTCTCGTCGATGGGGCCGACGTTGAAGTAGGTGCTGGCCGGGTGGCTGAAGTAAAAGCCGCTGACGCTGGCGCCGGGCTGCATGGCAAAGCTGTCGGTGACGTGCATGCCGACGTCGGGCGCGCCCAGCAATTTGAACAACGGTTGCTTGATGCGGTGGTCGGGGCAGGCGGGGTAGCCGGGGGCGGGGCGGATGCCCTGGTACTTCTCGTCGATCATCTCCTCCTTGGAGAAGTGCTCGTCGGGCACGAAGCCCCACAGGTCGGTGCGCACGCGGTGGTGCAGCCATTCGGCGCAGGCCTCAGCCAGGCGGTCGGCCAGGGCCTCGAAGGTGATGGCGCTGTAGTCGTCGTGCGCGGCGATGAACTCGGCGATCTTCTCGCGCGCGCCGATGCCGGCGGTGCAAGCGAAGGCGCCGATGTAATCCTTGGCGATGGATGCGCTCTTGCCCTCACGCCCACCCTCTCCCGCAAGCGGGAGAGGGAGTGGGGAGCGGGGGGCGATGAAGTCGGCGAGACAGCGGCTGGGGCGCATGTGGCCTTCGGCGTCTTCCTGCTTTTCGGTCTGCTGGCGCAGGCCGTACCAGGTCAGCACCACCTCGCTGCGCGACTCGTCGGCGTACAGCTCGATGTCGTCGTCGCGCACGCTGTTGGCGGGCCAGAAGCCGATCACGGCGTTGGCGCTGAGCCAGCGGTGCTCGATGACGTTCTTGAGCATGGCCTGGGCGTCGTTGTAGACGCGCGTGGCCTCGGCGCCCACCACCTCGTCGGTGAGGATGGCCGGAAAGTGGCCGGCCAAATCCCAGGTCTGGAAAAACGGCGTCCAGTCCAGAAAGCGCACCAGTTCGGCCAGGTCGATGTTCATGAACACGCGCCGGCCGATGAACTTGGGCACCGGCGGCGTGTAGTGCGCCCAGTCGATGGCGGCCTTGTTGGCGCGGGCCTGGGCCAGCGGCCACATGGGCTGCTTTTTCTTGCGCGCGTGCAGTTCACGCACATGCTGGTAGTCGGCGCGCGTGTCGGCAATGAACTTGGCCGCGCCATCGCCCAGCAGGCTTTGCGCCACGCCCACGCTGCGCGAGGCGTCGGGCACGTAGATGACGGGGCCGTCGTAGTGCGGCTCGATCTTGACGGCGGTGTGGACGCGGCTGGTCGTCGCGCCGCCAATCAAGAGCGGGATGTTGCGGCTGCGGAAGTACTCGTCCTTCTGCATCTCGGCGGCCACGTGCTGCATTTCCTCCAGGCTGGGGGTGATCAGGCCGCTCACGCCCACCATGTCGGCGCCCACCTCCTTGGCCTTGGCCAGCAGTTCGTGGCAGGGCACCATCACGCCCATGTTGGTGACCTCGAAATTGTTGCACTGCAAGACCACGGTGACGATGTTCTTGCCAATGTCGTGCACGTCCCCCTTGACGGTGGCCACCACCAGCTTGCCCTTGCTCTTGACGTCGCCGCCCGCCGCTTTCAGCAGCGCCTTCTCGGCCTCGATGTAGGGCAGCAGGTGGGCCACGGCCTGCTTCATCACGCGCGCCGACTTGACCACCTGCGGCAAAAACATCTTGCCGGCGCCGAACAGATCGCCCACCACGTTCATGCCGTCCATCAGCGGGCCTTCGATCACGCCCAGCGGGCGCCCCCCGGCGGCGATGATCTTCCGATAGCACTCCTCGGTGTCTTCAACCACGAAGTCGGTGACACCGTGCACCAGCGCGTGCGACAGGCGCTCCTCCACCGTGCCGGCGCGCCAGGCCAGCTTCTGGCTGTCGTCCTTGGCATTGCCCTTGGCCTGCTCGGCGATCTCCAGCAGGCGCTCGGCCGCGTCGGGGCGGCGGTTGAGCACCACGTCTTCCACGCGCTCGCGCAGCCCGGGCTCCAGCTCGTCGTACACGGCCACCATGCCGGCGTTGACGATGCCCATGTCCATGCCGGCCCGGATGGCGTGGTACAGAAACACGGTGTGAATCGCCTCGCGCACCGGGTCGTTGCCGCG
>JAFEEB010000067.1:50010-59065 GCA_018241325.1 Pseudomonadota bacterium
GATGTTGGGGTCGAAGATGATGTCTTCGGGCGCAAAGCCCACTTCATTGACCAGGATGCGGTAGGCGCGCTGGCAAATTTGCGTCTTGCGCTCGAAGGTGTCGGCCTGGCCTTGTTCGTCGAAGGCCATCACCACGGCGGCGGCGCCGTAGCGCTTGACCAGGATGGCCTGGCGCTTGAACTCCTCCACCCCCTCCTTCATGCTGATGGAGTTGACGATGCCCTTGCCTTGCAGGCAGCGCAGGCCGGCTTCGATCACGCTCCACTTGCTCGAATCGACCATCACCGGCACGCGCGCGATGTCGGGCTCGCTGGCCATCAGCTTCAAGAATTTGTCCATCGCGGCCTGGCTGTCGAGCATGGCCTCGTCCATGTTCACGTCCACCACCTGGGCGCCGTTTTCCACCTGCTGGCGCGCCACGCTGAGCGCCTCGCTGAACTGGCCGGCCATGATCAGGCGCTTGAACGCGGCCGAGCCGGTGACGTTGGTGCGCTCGCCGATGTTGACGAACAGATGGCCCGCGCCAATGGTCACCGGCTCCAGGCCGGAGAGCTTCATCGGGGGGACTTCGGGTGTGGGGGCGGTCATGGTCTCACCTGCGGCAGGGCGCGTTCAGGTGAGCGTCGTTGCAAATCAAGAACCACGCGCCAAGCCTGACGGGCGGCGCGCCAGATTCATCTGGCGGGCCCGCTGCAACGCTCCTTGGCGGCTGAACCCTTGATTTTAAGCGGCCTCGCGCGGCGCGCGCCGCCGCAGGGTCACTGCACCAGGCGCACTTCCAGGCCCGCGCCGCGCAGGCGCTCGATCAGCTCGGCGACGTGCTCGTGTCCGCGCGTTTGCAGCACCATCTCGATCTCGACGTTTTGCGCCGCCAGCAGGGTGAAGGCGCGCTGGTGGTGCACTTCGTCCACGTTGGCGCCGCACTCGGCCACCAGCGCCGTGATGCGCGCCAGCGAGCCCGGCACGTCGCGCGTGCTGACGACCACGCGCACCAGCCGGCCCGAGCGCACCATGCCGCGCTCGATGATGGCGGCCAGCAGCATCGGATCGATGTTGCCGCCCGACAGCACCATGCCCACCTTCTTGCCGGCCAGGCGCTCGGGGTGGCGCAGCAGGGCGGCCAGGGCGGCGGCGCCCGCGCCTTCGACCAGGGTTTTTTCGATCTCCAGCAGCAGCACGATGGCCTGCTCGATGTCGCCCTCGTCCACCAGCAAAAAATCGTCCACGTCGCGGCGAATCGCCTCCACGCACAGCGGGCCGGGCGCGCCCACGGCAATGCCCTCGGCAATGGTGCTCACGCCCTGCTCCAGCTGCGTGCCCTGCATCAGGTTGACCATCGCCGGAAAGCGCCGTGTCTGCACGCCCACCACCGTGATGCCGGGCTTGATGGCCTTGGCCGCGGTGGCCATGCCGGCAATCAAGCCGCCGCCGCCCACAGGGATGACCAGCGCATCCAGATCCGGCTGCTCGGCCAGCATTTCCAGTGCCGCCGTGCCTTGGCCGGCCATGATGGCGATGTCGTTGTAGGGGTGGACAAAGACCAGGTTCTTTTCATCGGCAAGCTGCCGCGCATGGGTAAACGCCGCCTCCAGCGTGGCGCCGTGCAAAATCACCTGCGCGCCAAAGCCGCTGGTGCGCGCCACCTTGACACCGGGCGTGAAGCTGGGCATGACGATGGTGGCCGGGATGCCCAGCCGCTGGGCGTGATAGGCCACACCCTGCGCGTGGTTGCCCGCGCTCATGGCGATCACGCCGCGCGCACGCTCGGCGGGCGTCAGCTGCACCAGCTTGTTGTAGGCACCGCGCTCCTTGAAACTGGCGGTGAACTGCAGGTTTTCGAACTTCAAAAACACCTGTGATCCCGTCAACTCCGAGAGCGTGCGCGACTCGACGCATGGCGTGCGCAGCACGTGGCCGGGCAGGCGCGCGGCGGCTTGTTGGATGTCGGTCAGGGTCAGCATGGGGCGATTGTGCGCCTGTCTACTGGGCTGCTGCGGGCAGTCCAAACACGCGGTCGAACCCCCAGTTGAAGACAAAGGTGTAGCCCAGAAAAAACAGCATCAGCCCCAAATCCATCACCAGCGCCTGCCACAGGCTGACGTCGAACCACCACGCCAGCAGCGGCACCAGGATCAGCGCCAGCCCGCCCTCGAAGCCGATCGCGTGCGCCGCGCGCCGCGCCAGGCCGCGCCCGCGCCGGGCCTGGCGGCTTTCCCAGCGCTCGAACAGCGCGTTGAAAGCCAGGTTCCAGGCCACGGCAATGGCCGACGAGATGGCCGAGATCACGCCCGAATGCCCCGCGTCCGCGCCCGTGAACCCCATGAAACCGAGCGTCGCGACCACGATGGCGATCAGCTCGTACAGCGTGACGAAAACCACGCGCCGCCACGGGCCCTGCAGCTGGCGAAAAAGCGGCGGCGCCGAAGAAGAATGCACAGACATCCGGGGCAATGTAGCCGACGCATGCCCGACAATGCCGCGTGTCGTTGGCCGCGTGCCGTGTTTGCCCCTGATGTCCACCCCCCTTCCCATCCTGCACGGCCCCGACCGGCCCGAGCTGCTGCGCGCCGAAGTCCTGGCCGATGTGTTCGAAGCCACCGCCGCGCGGGTGCCCGACAAGACCGCGCTGATCTTCGGCCTGCAGCGCCTGAGCTACGGCGAGCTGAACGCGGCCGCCGACCGCGTGGCGCACCGCCTGATCGAAGCCGGCGTGCGCGCCGGCGACAGGGTGGGCCTGTGGCTGCCGCGCGGCATCGAGCTGCTGGTGTGCCAGCTGGGCATCGCCAAGACCGGCGCCGCCTGGCTGCCCTTCGACGCCGAGGTGCCCACCGAGCGCATCTCGGTGTGCCTGGCCGATGCGCAGGCCAAGGCACTATTGATTTCAGAGCTGCTTGCGCCCGCTGCACAAGCGCAAGCGGGCATTTCGGCTCAGATCATGACGGCGCAAACGCTGCTGGCGCCGCTGCCGGCCGACACGCCGCTGCGCCGCCGCCAGGACGCGCACCCCGAGCACACGGCCTACGTCATCTACACCAGCGGCTCCACCGGCAAGCCCAAGGGCATCGCCGTCACGCAGGGCAGCATCTGCCACTTCTTGCGCAGCGAGAACGCGCGCCTGGCGGTGCGCGAGGACGACCGGGTCTATCAGGGCTTCTCGGCCGCCTTCGACATGAGCTTCGAGGAGATCTGGATCAGCTATCTGGTGGGCGCCACGCTGTGGATCGCGCCCAAGGAGATCGCCGGCGACCCCGAGGCGCTGCCGCGCGCGCTGATCGAAAACGACATCACCGTGCTGCACGCCGTGCCCACGCTGCTGGCGCTGTTCGCGCAGGACGTGCCCGGCCTGCGCCTCATCAACCTGGGCGGCGAGATGTGCCCGCAGGCGCTGGTGGACCAGTGGGCCACGCCCGGGCGGCAGCTGTTCAACACCTACGGCCCCACCGAGGCCACGGTGTCGGCCAGCCTGGCCGAACTGCACGCGGGCGAGCCGGTGACGATCGGCGAGGCCCTGCCCAACTATGGGTTGATGGTGATCGAGGTGATCGACCCGGACAGCATTGTCGATGCTCGCATGCCGCCGCTCCAGCTGCTGCCCTTTGGCGAGACCGGCGAGCTGTGCATCACCGGCCCCGGCGTGGCCGCCGGCTACCTGGGCCGGCCGGAGCTGACGGCCGAGAAGTTTTTGCCCAACCCCTGGGCACGCAATGCCAATGAAGCGCGGCTTTACCGCACGGGCGACCTGGCGCGCGTGGAGCTGAAAGCGGATGGCACGCCGCAGATGCAATGCCTGGGCCGCGCCGACGACCAGGTCAAGGTGCGCGGCTTTCGCGTGGAGCTGGGCGAGATCGAGGCCGTGCTGGCCGCGCAGCCCGGCGTGGGCACCACGGCGGTGGTGTTGCGGCCGGACGAGGGCATCGACCAACTGATCGCGTTCTACGTCAGTGCGGGCAGCACACCCCCCGAAACGAAAACCCTGCGCGCCGCCCTGGCCGACAAGCTGCCGCCCTACATGGTGCCGGCGCGCTTCGAGCCGCTGGCGGCCATGCCGCGCCTGTCCAGCGGCAAGATCGACCGCAAGGTGCTCAAGGGCCTGCCGCTGGCCGCCGCCGCGCCGGCCGAGGGCGGCGATGCGCCCGAAACGCCCGCCGAAGAAGCGCTATTTGCCGCGCTCGGCAAGCTGTTTGCGGGCCAGCCGATCCGCCGCGCGCAGGATTTCTTCAGCGACCTGGGCGGCCACTCGCTGCTGGCCGCGCGCCTGGTGTCGGCGCTGCGGCAGGATGCGCGCTTTGCCCAGGCCAGGGTGAGCGACATCTACACCCACCGGCGCGTCGGCGCCATGGCCGAGGCCTTGCAGGCCGGCATGATCGACACCGGCGCGCCCGCGGCCGAGCGGCCCTTCCTGCTGCACAGCCGCTGGCGGCGCTGGCGCTGCGGCATCGCGCAGGCGCTGGTCATTCCGCCGCTGGTGCTGCTGAACATGGCGCAATGGCTGGCGCCGTTTTTCACCTACCACTTCTACACGGGCGATCCGGGCGACTCGATCGTGCGCGCCGTCGCCATGTCGGTGGGTGCCTTTCTGGCAGCGACGGCGCTGGGCTTTGCGCTGGCGTGGGCGGGCCGCTGGCTGCTGGCCGGGCGCCTGCGGCCGGGCAGCTACCCGCTGTGGGGCTGGGTGTACTGGCGCTGGTGGCTGGCCGACCGGCTGCTGGAAGTGGTGCCGGTCTACATGATCACCGGCTCGCCCCTGCAGCGCGCCTGGCTGCGCGGGCTGGGCGCGCGCATCGGGCCCGAGGTGGTGTTGGGCTCCACCACCATGCGCGTGCCGCACCTGGTCACGATCGGCGCGGGGACCAGCATCGGCAACGGCGTGAATCTGGAGAACGCCCGTGTCGAAGGCGGGCGCCTGCACCTGGGGCGCATCGACATCGGCGCCAATGCCTGCATCGGCTCCTACGTGGTGATCGAGGGCGACACGGCCATTGGCGAGTGGGGCCACGTCGAAGGCCAGTCGGCACTGGCCGCGGGCCAGCGCGTGCCCGCGCGCGAGGTGTGGCACGGCTCGCCGGCGCGCGCGCGCGGCCCGTTCGACCCCGCCACGCTGGCGCCGCGCCCGCCCGTCAGTGCGCGGCGACACGCGTGCGAGTTGGCCGTGTTCGTGCTGGGCGCGCTGGCGGTGGCGGTGCTGTTCTTCATGCCGGTGTTTCCCACCTTCATGGCGATCGACTGGCTGGACGTGCCGCAGATTTCGGTGCGCCCGCTGCTGGACGAGGGCGACATCAGCGCCATCCAGGCCTTCGGGCTGCGGCTGCTGAAGTTCTTCGTGCTGGCGCTGCCGGCCAGCCTGGTGTTCATCCTGGCCACGGTGCTGCTGTCGGCGCTGATCCGCTGGGCCTTCCTGCCGCGCATGACGGCCGGCACCTGGCCCATCCACAGCAACCGCTACCTGGCCAAGTGGCTGGTCAACCAGATCCAGGAGGGCAGCCTGGCCGTCCTGCACGGCCTGTATGCCACGGTGTATTCGGCCAGCTGGTATCGCCTTTTGGGCGCCAGGGTGGGCAAGGAAACCGAGCTGTCCACCGCCCTGGGCGTGGTGCCCGACATGCTGACGCTGGGCGACGGCTGCTTCATCGCCGACGCGGTGATGCTGGGCGACGAGCACATCGACGGCGGCTGGATGAGCGTGCAGCCCACGGTGATCGAGCGGCGCAGCTTTGTCGGCAACGGCGCCTACGTGCCCGACGGCACCACCGTGCCCGAGAACGTGCTGATCGGCGTGCTCAGCAGCGTGCCGCGCAACGCCAGCATGCAAGCCGGCGACACCTGGCTGGGCGCGCCGCCCTTGCTGCTGCCGGCGCGCGAGGTGGTGGCGGGCTTTCCCGAGCACCTGACCTTCGCCCCCTCGCCCTGGCGCAAGGGGGCGCGCGGCCTGGTCGAGGCCTTTCGCATCGCCGTGCCGCATGCGCTGGTGATTGCGGTGGGCTACGCCATCGTGCTGGACGCCATGCCGCTGGCCGAGGACGGCCGCTGGGGCGCGGTGGCGCTGGACCTGGCCGTGGGCGGCGTGCTGTATGGCATGAGCGCTTTCGGCGTGGTGTGGCTGTTCAAGTGGCTGGCCGTGCGCCGCTACGGCCAGCGCGCCGTGCCCATGTGGACGCCCTTCGTCTGGCTGTCCGAGGCCGCCACCAACCTGTACGAAGGCGTGGCCGTGCCCTGGTTTTTGCGCTACCTGCGCGGCACGCCGTGGCTGAACGACGCGCTCAAGCTGCTGGGCGCCGACATCGCCCGCGGCGTCTATCTGGACACCACCGACATCACCGAGTTCGACTGCGTGCACATCGGCGAGAACAGCGAGATGAACGCCGGCTGCTGCCCGCAGACCCACCTGTTCGAAGACCGCGTGATGAAGATCGACCACGTGCGCATCGGCCGCCAGGTCACCCTCGGCCCGCGCTGCACCGTGCTCTACGGCGCGCAGGTGGGCGACGGCGCGCAGCTGGGCCCCCTCACGCTGGTGATGAAGGGCGAGCAGATACCGGCCCACACCCGCTGGCACGGCCTGCCCGCCGCGCCGTGGCGGCCCGCCGCGCCCGATCGCCCGGGCTGACCCCGCGCCGGCCGGGCGCGGCGGCCCCGACACATCCGGATGCAAGCGCCGCCGGCGCCGCGGGCGATCTCCCGCACAATGGCGCCTCGTTCTCTCTCGTGCCATGGCCGGCGCTGCCCACGCGGCAAGCCCGCGGCCACGCCCCCAAGACCATGACCCGATCGCCCCTGAAGGGCGCTGCCCCGCTCCTGGCCCTGCTGTCCGGCCTGGCGGGCGCGCAAACGCCGGCCGCCGCGCCCGATGTCCCCGCGCGGCTGGACGCGGCCACGGCCTGGCAGGCCTGCCTCGGCCAGCCGGACTCCGAGCGCCTGGGCTGCTTCGACGCCTGGGCGCGCGGCCAGCAGGCGCTGATCACGGCCATCGAGGAGAAGGCGCGCTCGGTCGAGTCTTCACCCACGCGCAACGAGGCGCCCAGCGCGCAGGCCGCCGCGGTGCGCGGCGAGGTGGCCGCCGCGCTGGCCACCACCCAGCCCGAGCGGGCGCCCGGCGTCACCGCCTCGGGCTCGGCCGGCATCGTCGGCGTGGGGCTGGAGCAGGGCTGCCGCGACCGCCAGTTCTCCGACCTGTCGCGCTTCTGGGAGCTGGAGTCCGGCTCGAGCTGCCCGACCTTCGGCCTGCGCTCGTTTCACCCCACCACGGTGTCGCTGGCCGCGGGCGACCGCATGAACGACCAGCCGAGCTCGCCCAACCCGGTCAACAGCGCCACCACGCCGATCGCCTACGGCAAGCAGGAGATGCGGCTGTCGCTGTCGGTGCGCACCAAGCTGGCCAGCGGGCTGCTGACGCCCGCGGACGGCACGCTGCGCGACTCGCTGTGGGTGGGCTACACCCAGCAGTCGTACTGGCAGGTGTTCAACAGCGCGCTGTCGCGGCCGTTTCGCAACACCGACCATTCGCCTGAAGTCATCTACGTCTATCCGACCACCCTGAAGCTGCCCGGCGGCTGGCTGTGGCGCTACTCGGGCGCCGGCCTGGTGCACCAGTCCAACGGCCAGAGCGACCCGCTGTCGCGCAGCTGGAACCGGGCCTACCTGATGGCCGGGTTCGAACACGACAACCGCCTGAACCTGCAACTGCGCCTGTGGCAGCGCCTGCGCGAGAACAGCGCCAAGGACAACAACCCCGACATCGTGCGCTACATCGGCCGCGGCGACATCACGCTGGGCTGGAACATCGACAGCAAGAACACGCTGCGCGCCACCTACACCGGCTCGCTCAACAAATACGGATCGACGCGGCTGGAATGGACGCGCTCGCTGGGCAACGGCTGGGGCAACAGCTTCTCGGGCCTGCGCCTGTACACCGCCGTCTTCCACGGCTACGGCGACAGCCTGCTGGACTACAACTTCCGCCGCACCGTGTTCTCGATCGGCTTGAGCCTGGTGGATTTCTGAACGCCGTGCGTGGTGGGCGTGCTTGGCAGCCCGATCGACCCGGCGATGCGTTTTACGTACAATATGTTCAATTTGTACAAATAGTACGTAACCGCCATGCAAACCATCACCACCAGTCAAGCGCGAAACGAGTTTGCGCAGGTCATCGAATCGACCCGACGCGGGCCGGTGCTGATCCAGCGGCAAAAACGGGATGTGGCGGTCATCATGTCGGCCGACGAATACCAGCGACTGGTGCATTTGAACGTGTCGGAGTTTCAACGCTTTTGCGACCAGGTCGGCCACGATGCGCAGGCCGCCGGCATGAACGAGCAGGTCTTGCAGGAATTGCTGGGTGACGACTGAGCGCCGGCTGGTCATCGACACCAACCTGTGGATCAGCCGCCTGCTGCTGCCCGGTGGCGCGGCGGCCCGCGCGGTCGACCACGGCCTGGCATGGGGCATGCCGCTGATGTCCGAAGCCACGCTGGCCGAGTTGGCCGACGTTTTGTCGCGCCCGCGCTTCGACCGCTGGGTATCGCGCGCCGAGCGCCAGCAGTTTCTGCGCCAGCTCGGCGGCGTGGTTCGCTTGGTCATCGTCACGCAGTGCGTGCGCGCATGCCGCGACCAGAAGGACGACAAATTTCTCGACGTCGCCCTCACAGGCCAGGCGCAGTTGATCGTGACCGGTGACCGGGACTTGCTGGCCCTGCACCCGTTTCACGGCATCGAAATCCTGACGCCGACGGCGTTTTCGCAGAAGGCGATGGGCTGAGGCGGCAAGCGGAAAACGGGCCCGCAGCTCGTCTCGAATACTATTTATTCAATAGCGTTTTGCGCTTGATTGGTGCGGGCGAAAGGCCGATTTGGCTTGAATCTTCAAGCCGCCTCCTTGTAGAACCCCGCCGCCTGCACGCCGCGCGGCGCCAGCGGCCCCACGGCGCGCGCGATGGCGCCGATGTGGTCGGGCGTGGTGCCACAGCAGCCGCCCACGATGTTGACCAGGCCCTCGGCGGCAAACTCGTGCAGCAGGCGGCTGGTGACCTCGGGGGTTTCGTCGAAGCCGGTCTCGCTCATC
>JAFEEB010000068.1 GCA_018241325.1 Pseudomonadota bacterium
CCGGTGTCGGGCTGGCTGATCAGCATGTCCGAGAGGGTGACGCCCAGCTTTTGCGCGTAGGCGGTGTCCAGCGCGTGCTCGGCGTCGATGAAGGCGCAGGTGCCGCCCAGCTTTTGCATCTCGGCGATGACCTGCAGCGTGAGCGTGGTCTTGCCGCTCGACTCGGGGCCGTAGATTTCGATCACGCGCCCGCGCGGCAGGCCGCCCACGCCCAGCGCGATGTCCAGGCCCAGCGAGCCGGTGGAGACGACCTGGATGTCCTCGATCGTCTCGCCCTCGCCCAGACGCATGATGGTGCCCTTGCCGAACTGCTTTTCGATCTGGGCCAGCGCGGCCTGCAAGGCCTTGGCTTTTTCGCTCTTGTCGGTGACGGCCATGTCCATGGTGTTCTCCTTGTGAATCAATGAATTGCCGCGATGAACGGCAAATGACTGGATGCCTGAACATGACTGTATATCAATCCATTATTCCGAGTAAATCGATTTTTCAGTCAGTTTGACTTACCATTTGGGGTTGGACGCATCGACAACTTGAAAACCGAACGCAGAGGGCGCGAAGGAATCGCAAAGGGCGCAGAAAGACCCATTCAAATACTATTGAATTGATAGCTTCTTGCGCCTGTCGCATAAGGTCAAACCTTGAATTGATCCAGGATTTTTCTTCTTCTGCGTCCTTTGCATGATCTTCGCGCCCTCTGCGTTCAGCTGTTTTGAACCATGATGGAAGAGCACACCCCCGACGAGCGCTGGCGCCAGACGCACCTGGGCCGCCTGCTGGGCCACGCCATGCGGCGCTTTGACACCCGCGTGCTGCAGCTGATGGCCGCCAGCGCGCAGGCGCCGCTGGCGCTGTCCAACCTGGCCGCGCGCGACAAGGTGGGCGCCGCGCACATCCACATCACGCGCCACCTGCCGCTGGACGGTGCGCGCCTGACCGAGCTGGCGCAGGCCGCGGGCCTGACCAAGCAGTCCATGGGCGACCTGGTCGATCAGTGCGAGGCCTGGGGCCTGGTCACGCGCGGCGCCGACCCGCTGGATGCCCGCGCGCGGCGCATCGCCTTCACGCCCGCGGGGCTGGACTGGCTGGCGGCCTTCCAGGCGGCGGTGACGCAGGCCGAGGCCGAGTTTCGCGCCGCCGTGGGGGCGGACGTGGCCACGGTGGTGGCTCTGGGGCTGGAGGCGTACGCGGGGGGCGCGTGATGCGCCGCCCTAGAATGACAGCGGAGACATCCCGAACCTCGCCGCAGGAGCCCTCATGCGCATCCTCATTGCCGAAGACGACCAGGTGCTGGCCGATGGCCTGATGCGCAGCTTGCGCGGGACCGGCGCCGCGGTGGACCATGTGGCCAACGGCTCGGAGGCCGAGGCGGCGCTGCTGGCCAACAGCGAGTTCGATCTGCTGATCCTCGATCTGGGCCTGCCCAAGATGCATGGCCTGGAGGTGCTGCGCCGCCTGCGCGGGCGCGGGCAGACGCTGCCGGTGCTGATCCTGACGGCCGCCGACGGCGTGGACGAGCGCGTCAAGGGGCTGGACCTGGGCGCCGACGACTACATGGCCAAGCCCTTTGCGCTGAACGAGCTGGAGGCGCGCGTGCGCGCGCTCACGCGCCGCGGCATGGGCGCGGCCAGTGCCGTGATCCGCCACGGCCCGCTGGAGTACGACCAGAGCGGCCACGTGGCCCACATCGACGGCAAGCTGATCGATCTGTCGGCGCGCGAGCTGGGCCTGCTGGAGGTGCTGCTGCAGCGCTCGGGCCGGCTGGTCAGCAAGGAGCAGCTGGTCGAGCGCCTGTGCGAGTGGGGCGAGGAGGTCAGCCACAACGCCATCGAGGTGTACATCCACCGCCTGCGCAAGAAGATCGAGCAGGGGCCGATCCGCATTGCCACGGTGCGGGGGCTGGGCTACTGCCTCGAAAAAATACAAGGCTGAACGGGCTTGTGTCCATATAGAACCTGAATAGTAAGCTATTGATTTGGAAGCATCTGGGTTGCCCATGCGCAACGCATGAAACACAAAGAGACCAGTGGCCGCGGAGCAGGCCATGCCAGCGATCGCCGTGGCCGGGGTTTCCCCGGTCACTGGCGAGCCTTGCAGGCCGCGCCGGGCCAGGGGCCCGGCTCTTCGCCAGCCAACAAAAGGTCCACCGGACCTTTTGTGTGCAGGCTCAGCCCCCTTCAAGGGGGGAGGCGAAACAACGCGCAGCGTGTGGAGACTGGGGGTAGCTCATTCCCATGAAACTGTTCCAGCGCACCCAGCGCTCGCTGTTCGGCGAGATCCTGGACTGGATGCTCACGCCGCTGCTGCTGCTGTGGCCCATCAGCCTGGCGCTGACCTGGCTGGTGGCGCAGAACCTGGCCAACAAGCCCTTCGACCGGGCCTTGATCGACAACGCGCAGGTGCTGGCGCAGTACGTGCAGATCGGAGCGGACCACCGGCTGCACTTTGCGCTGCCGCAACCGGCCAGCGAGCTGCTGCGCGCCGACGAGGCCGACAACGTGTACTACCAGGTGCTGGGCGCGCAAGGCGAGTTCCTGTCCGGCGCACGCGCGCTGCCGGCGCCGCCCGAGGCCAGCCTGCGCCCGGGCGAGCCGCAGCTGCGCGATGCCGAATACCGCGGCCTGCCGGTGCGCGTGGCCGCGCTGCGGGTGCCGGTCGAGGGCGCCTCGGGGTCGGCGCTGGTGCAGGTGGCCGAGACGCGCGACAAGCGCAGCGTGCTGGCCGCCGAAATCATCAAGGGCGTGATGCTGCCGCAGTTCGCCATCCTGCCGCTGGCGGTGCTGCTGGTGTGGCTGGCGCTGGTGCGCGGCATCCGCCCGCTGTCCGAGCTGGAGCGGCGCATCCGCAAGCGCCGTCCGGACGACTTGTCGCCGCTGGACGAAGGCGCCGTGCCGCAGGAAGTGGGGCCGCTGGTGGACTCGGTCAACGATCTGCTGACGCGCCTGAAGGACTCCATCGCCATCCAGAAGCGCTTTCTGGCGGATGCCGCGCACCAGCTCAAGACCCCGCTGGCGGGCCTGCGCATGCAGGCCGATCTGGCGCAGCGCCCCGGCGCCAGCGAGGCCGAGCTCAAGCAGTCGCTGCAGCAGATCGGCCGCGCCAGCATGCGCGCCACGCACACGGTCAACCAGCTGCTGTCGCTGGCGCGCGCCGAGGGCAGCAACGCCGAGCTGGCGCGTCAGGCCTGCGACCTGGCGCGCATCACGCAGGAAGCAGTGCGCGAGGCGGTGCCGCGCGCGCTGGAGCGGCGCATCGACCTGGGCTACGACGGCCCCGAGCCCGGACAGCGCGCGGTGCAGCTGCGCGGCAACCCGACTTTGCTGCACGAGATGGCGCGCAACCTGGTGGACAACGCGCTGAAGTACACCCCCTCCAGCGCCGAGCGCGCGGGGGTGGTGACGGCGCGCGTGCGCGGCGACTACGCGCAAGGCACGCTGACCCTGCAGGTCGAGGACAACGGCCCCGGCATCGCCCCGGCCGAGCGCGCCCATGTGCTGCAACCGTTCTACCGCGTGCTGGGCAACGGCGTGGACGGCTCGGGCCTGGGCCTGCCCATCGTGGAGGAAATCGCGCGCCAGCACCAGGCCAGCGTGGGCATCGAAGATGCCCACCCCGGCGAGCAGCCGCCGGGCACGCGATTCACGGTGCGCTTCGCATCGGCCTTGGAGTTGTCCCGTCACCCGTGACGACCGCCGGACGCAGCGGACGCAAAAACGCCGACATTCTGAAGAAACAGGGTTCAAGCCCGCACCCTGCAAGCGCGAAGCGCTATCGTTTCAAAAGCAATCCAGCAACTGTCCTTTTTGCGCCCTTTGCGAATCCTTGGCGCCGCCTGCGTCCGGCTGTTCTTGAAGTCGAGGTCAGCCCGCCGGCTTGTACAGGTTCAGCTGCAATCGTTCGCGCTCAATGGCGCGCGCCACCGCGGGCACCTGGGCCGTGCGTTGGGCGTGGGCCCACAGGGCGGGGGTGTCCTCGGGGTTGATGCCGGCGATGGAGCCCCAGCGCAGCAGGGTCAGCGCATAGGCATCGAGCGGGCCGCAGTGCGCACCGCCCAGCCAGTCGTGGCCGGTGGCGCGCGCATCCTGCACGCGCGCCTGCAACTCGGCCAGCAGCGCGGGGTATTGCGCCCGCGCATGCGCCTTGATGGCTTGCTGGGCGGGCGCGTCGTCGGTGAACTTGTATGGCATGAAGATGTGGGTGAACGTGGGGTGGACGGTGTTGTTCATCCACGCCAGCGCCTCGACGAAACGGGCGCGCGCCAGTGCATCCCGGGGGATGAAGGCGCTTTCGGGGAACTGGCCGTCGATCCAGGCGACGATGGCCATGATCTGCGTAATGACCTGCCCGTCCACCACCAGCGCCGGCACTTGCCCGCGCGGGTTGACGGCCCGGTATTCGGGGCTGTTTTGCTCGTCCTTGTGCAGCTTGACGGCCACCGGCTCGAAGGTGGCGCCGGCCAGCTCGAGCATGGTGTGCGGCACGAACGAGCAGGCGCCACTGGCGTAGTAGAGCTTGAGGGACATGCGGGTCTCCTGGCGGGCGGTGACGGAATGGGTCGGGACGGGGCCGTCAAGCATAACGTGCGCAGGGGCCGGTTCAGCCGCCGGCGCGGCGCTCAGTCGCAGGCGCGCAGGTCCCTGCCTGCCAGCGCGGGCCCCAGCGCCAGCACCTGCGCGCGCAGGGCGGCGTCGGCCTGCGGCAGGCGCAGCACGAAGGCGGGGGTGTCGCGCCGCTCGGGCACCACGCGCGCGGAACGCACGCCCTTGCGGCCCAGTTCGGTCAGGGCGCGCGTGGCCGCGTCCTCGCTGGCAAAGCGCCCCAGCGAAATGCCGGGCTCCAGTGCCGCGCCGGGGCGGTCGGTGTCCACGCCCAGCTCGCGCAGCTCGGCGCGCTTGGCGCGCACGGCGTCCGCGTCGGCCAGCTTGCCGATGTACACCATCCAGCGCCCGGGCAGCGCCGTGCCGTCCAGCCGCCAGTGGCCCGCCGGCAGCGCCTGCGCGGCGCTGCGCAGCACACCGGCCTGGCGCTCGTCGAAGGGGCCGGCCTGCAGGCAGACGCCGCCGGTCAATGCGGCAGCGGCCTGTGGCGCGGTGTCGGGCGTGCTGGCCGCGCGCGCCGGCGCGGGGGCGGCATCGCCCGGCGCGGGCGCCAGATGCAGCGCCTGGGCGTGCACCTGGCGCGCCAGCCGCTCGGGCTCGTCCGGCCGCACGGGCGCCCAGCCCAAGGCGCCCGGGGCGCCGTGCGACCAGCCCCAGAACACCGCGTTGGCCACCAGCAAGGCCAGCACCAGCGCGCGCAGCATCAGCGTGCGTCCTCCGAACCGGGCCGCGAATCACGCGGACGCACGCTGACTTCGGCGCTGCGGATGGCACGCCGGCCATGCGCGGCGTCCACCTGCAGAGCGCCGTCGGGGCCGACGCCGCGCGCCACGCCCTCGGTGCCGTCGGACAGGCGCACGGGCCGCCCCGCCAGCACGTCGCGCGCGTTGAAGCGCGCGACCAGCGGGGCAAAGCCGTCCTGCTCGAAAGCCCTGGCCGCCTGCACCAGGGGCTGCGCGATGCGCGCCAGGGCGGTGGGCGCGTCGATGTCGGGCAACAGCTCGCGCAGCCCCGCCGGCGCCGTCGAGACGCCGGCCAGCGCCCGGGGCGCCAGGTTCAGACCGACGCCGATCACCACCCAGCGCTCGTCCGGCACCTGCGCGCCGCCGGTGGTCTCCACCAGGATGCCGGCCAGCTTGCGGTCTTGCCACCACAGGTCGTTGGGCCACTTCAGGCCGATGGCCGGGTGCAGGGCCTCGGCCACGGCAAGGCCCACGGCCAGCGACAGGCCCGACCAGTCGTGCGGGGCCAGCGGCAGGGCCAGGGAAAAGGCCAGGGTCGCACCCGCATCGCCGCCGTCCCAGGCGCGCCCCAGGCGGCCGCGCCCCGCGCTTTGGCGCTCGGCGGCCAGCAGCATGGGCGTGGCCCGGCCGGCGCGCACGCGGCGCATCAGCTCGGTGTTGGTCGAGTCGATCTGCGCCGCCACCTCCACGTCCAGTCCCGGCAGCAGGGGCGCCAGTTGCGCGCGCAAGGCCTGTACCGGCCAAGTGAAATGAAGGCCCCCACGCTCCCCCGCTTCGCGTGGTGCGCTGCCCCCCAGGGGGGCGTTCGCGCCTTCGGGCGGCCGGGCGGCACTCATCGGTTCAGCGACGGTTGCGAGCCTTGCTGCGCGCCGACGGTTTGCGGTCGGCGCGCTCGGCCGTTTCCAGATCGGACGAGAGCAGCGTGCCGCGGCAGTTGCGGGCACCGCAGCGGCAGGGGTAGTCGGCGATCAGCTCGGGCGTGAGCGGCTCGTCGATGACCAGGCCGTAGTCGTAATTCAGTTCTTCGCCGGCCTTGATGGCGCGGCGCGCCTTGATGAAGATGCGGCCGTCCTGCTCGTCGGCCAGGCAGTTGGGCGCGCAGCTGTGGTTGATCCAGCGCGAGGCGTTGCCCCCGTGCAGCGCGTCGATCACGCGGTCTTCGTCGATGTGAAAGTAGAAGGTGTGGTTGGGGTCCTGCGGGTCGTGCGGGTGGCGCCGCTGCGCCTCGTCCCAGCTGACGATCTCGCCCACGTATTCGATGATGCGCGTGCCGCGCGGGATGTCCACCAGCGCGAACACGCCCTTGCCATGCACGCCCGAGCGGCGCACCTGGATGCGCCGGCCGGCGGCGGGGGTGCTCGTGCGGGGTGTGGGGGTTTTGCGGGTCACGGAAAAACTTTGCTATGTTGAATTCGTACGCATGCGTGCGCGAGCGCGCGCACGCGAGGACCCCGAATTCTAAAGAGCCCCATGAAGACCCTGGTCATTGCCGAAAAACCCTCCGTCGCCCAAGACATCGTGCGCGCCCTCACGCCCGTGGCGGGCAAGTTCGACAAGCACGACGAACACTTTGAAAACGAGCAGTACGTCGTCACCAGCGCCGTCGGCCATCTGGTGGAGATTCAGGCGCCGGAAAGCCACGACGTCAAGCGCGGCAAGTGGAGCTTCGCCCACTTGCCCGTCATTCCGCCGCACTTCGACCTGAAGCCCGTGGACAAGACCAAGACGCGCCTGAACGCGGTGGTCAAACAGGCGCGGCGCAAGGACGTGGATCGCCTGATCAACGCCTGCGACGCCGGGCGCGAGGGCGAGCTGATCTTTCGCCTGATCGAGCAATATGCGGGCGGCGCCAAACCGCTGGACAAGCCGGTGCAGCGCCTGTGGCTGCAAAGCATGACGCCACAGGCCATCCGCGATGGCTTCGAGCACCTGCGCAGCGACCGGCAGATGCAGGGCCTGGCCGACGCCGCGCGCAGCCGCAGCGAGGCCGACTGGCTGGTGGGCATCAACGGCACGCGGGCGATGACGGCCTTCAACTCGCAGGGCGGGGGCTTCTTCCTGACCACCGTCGGGCGCGTGCAAACGCCCACGCTGGCCGTGGTGGTCGAGCGCGAGGAGCAAATCCGCGCCCACGTGGCACGCGACTACTGGGAGGTACACGCCACGTTTGCCGCCGAGGCCGGCAGCTACGTGGGCAAGTGGTTCGACCCGGCCTGGAAGAAGAACCCCGAGGACGCCGAGCAGCGCGCCGACCGCCTGTGGCAGGCCGCGCAGGCCCAGGCCATTGCCGCGGCGGTGCAGGGCCAGCGCTGCCGCGTGCGTGAAGAAAGCAAGCCCAGCACCCAGGCCAGCGGCCTGCTGTACGACCTGACCAGCTTGCAGCGCGAGGCCAACGGGCGCTTCGGCTTTTCGGCCAAGACCACGCTGGCGCTGGCGCAAAGCCTGTACGAGCGGCACAAGGCGCTGACCTACCCCCGCACCGACTCGCGCCACCTGCCCGAGGACTATTTGGCGGTGGCCAAGAAGACCTTCGAGATGCTGGCCGGCGGCCACCAGAGCCACCTGGCGCCGCACGCCAGGAAGGCGCTGGCCGAGGGCTACGTGCGGCCGAGCAAACGCATCTTCGACAACGCCAAGGTGTCGGACCACTTCGCCATCATCCCCACGCTGCAAGAGCCCGGCGCGCTGTCCGAGGCCGAGCGCAAGCTCTATGACCTGGTGGTGCGCCGCTTCATGGCGGTGTTCTATCCCAGCGCCGAATACCAGGTCACGACCCGCATCACGACGGCCGAACATCAAGGACAGAGCTACAACTTTCAGAGCAACGGCAAGGTGCTGGTCAAGCCCGGCTGGCTCGCCATCTATGGCAAGGAGGCCGATGACGAGGTGGAGAAGAAAGACGGCGACACGGGCAAATCCCTGGTCGCCGTGCGCCCGGGTGAGCAGGTCCAGCACGAATCCACCGAGATCAAGGCGCTGCACACCCGCCCGCCCGCGCGCTACTCCGAGGCCACGCTGCTGGGTGCCATGGAAGGCGCGGGCAAGACCATCGACGACGACGAACTGCGCGAGGCCATGCAGGAAAAAGGCCTGGGCACGCCGGCCACGCGCGCGGCCACCATCGAGGGCCTGATCAGCGAAAAATACCTGCTGCGCGAAGGTCGCGAGCTGATCCCCACGGCCAAGGCCTTTCAGCTGATGACCCTGCTGCGCGGGCTGGAGGTGGAAGAACTCAGCAAGCCCGAGCTGACCGGCGAGTGGGAATACAAGCTGGCGCAGATGGAAAAGGGGCAACTGAGCCGCGATGCCTTCATGCGCGAGATCGCCGCCATGACCGAGCGCATCGTCCGGAAGGCCAAGGAGTTCGACCGCGACAGCGTGCCCGGCGACTACGTGACCTTGCATACGCCCTGCCCGCATTGCGGCGGCGTGGTCAAGGAAAACTACCGCCGCTATGCCTGCACCGGCCCGGGGGGTGACGGCGAGGGCTGCGGTTTTTCCTTCACCAAGACGCCGGGCGGGCGCACCTTCACCACCGACGAGGCTGAAGCGTTCCTGCGCGAGCGCCGCATCGGCCCGCTGGAGGGCTTTCGCAGCAAGGCCGGCTGGCCCTTCGTGGCCGAACTGGCGCTGGTGAAAGACGCGGAGAGCGGCAACTTCAAGCTCGAGTTCGACTTTGGCGAAGAAGCGCGCGCCGCGCAGACCGGCGAGATCGTGGACCTGTCGCACGAAAGCAGCCTGGGCGCCTGTCCCAAGTGCGGTGGCCCGGTCAAGCCCTTCGGCAAGAGCTACGTGTGCGAGCGCAGCGTGCCCACCGCCGCCCAGCCCGTGCCCAGCTGCGACTTCAAGAGCGGCCAGGTCATCCTGCAGCAGGCCGTCAGCCCCGAGCAGATGGGCAAGCTTTTGAGCAGCGGCCAGACCGACGTGCTGGAAGGCTTTGTCAGCGCGCGCACGCGCCGGCCCTTCAAGGCGCGCCTGGCTTGGAGCGCCGAGGAAGGCAAGGTCGGCTTTGCCTTCGAGCCGCGTGAGGGCGCGCGCAAATACCCGCCGCGCAAGACCGCCGGCGTTGCAGCAAAATCAGTAGCTGCCAGCGCAAGTCCTGCAAGCGCTCCAGCCAAAAAGGCTGCCGCAAAAAAGGCGCCCGCCAAAAAGGCGGCGACGCCCAGGGCCGCCAAGGCCCCGCGCGCCGGCACGCTCAAGCCCAGCCCCCAGCTCGAAGCCGTCATCGGCGCCGGCCCCTTCGGCCGCGGCGAGGTGATGAAAAAACTGTGGGACTACATCAAGGCCAACAAGCTGCAAGACCCGCAGGACAAGCGCACCATCCGCGCCGACGACAAGCTGCGACCCCTGTTCGGCGCCGACAGCGTGGGCATGTTCAAGCTGGCGGGGGTCGTGGGGGGGCATTTGACTTGACGACGACCTTGCCACCATCGCCCACCTCCATTAAACTGGATCTATTAACAGTTATTTGTCATGGGCGTTGACCTTCTTCCCGCTTTCGTTCGAGACCACTACGAAGTGCATGAATGGAAGCACGCTTGCGCCATTCTTCGCCAAGACTTCCCGAATGAATGGCAAGACATTTGCGCGCTGCTCACGCAATTTCGGTTGCGCAAGAGCTGGATCACCGTCGGCGGCGGCCGCAAGAGCCAGGTGTCCGAGCACATCGACCACGCCCTGTATGCACGCGGCTGGCAGGAAAAGCAATTCACGACCCAAATCCGGGTGGACGAGGCCACGCGCGACACGCCAACGCACAAGGTGGACTGCGTCAAAAGCCGCGTGGCGCTGGAGATCGAGTGGAACAACAAGGACCCGTTTTTCGATCGCGACCTGAACAACTTCCGCCTGTTGTTCGAGCTTCGCGCCATCAGCGTGGGGGTCATCATCACGCGAACGGATGCCCTGCAAGGCATCTTCGACGGCCTCGGGCGCGGCTCCAGCTACGGCTCATCCACCACCCACATGGCCAAACTGCTGCCACGCATCGAAGGCGGTGGCGGGGGTGGCTGCCCCATTCTGGTGTTCGGCATCACCCCAAAACTCTATGAAGAGGACACGCCATGAACCCTTCCACCATCGCGCACTCGGCCGCCGACGATTTCATGGCGCGCATCAACGGCCGCCAGTTCGCCACCCTGCTGGCCGATCCGCCCTGGCAATTTCAAAACCGCACTGGCAAGGTTGCGCCCGAGCATCGGCGTCTGTCTCGGTATTCAACGATGACGCTGGACGACATCAAGGCTTTGCCCATTGCCGATGCCGCCCTCGACACCGCGCATCTGTATCTGTGGGTTCCCAACGCCCTGCTGCCTGAAGGTCTGGCGGTGATGGCGGCCTGGGGCTTTCAGTACAAATCCAACCTGGTGTGGCACAAGGTCCGCAAGGATGGCGGCCCCGATGGCCGCGGTGTGGGGTTTTACTTTCGCAACACGACCGAGTTGGTCTTGTTCGGCACCCGTGGCAAGAACGCGCGCACGCTGGCGCCGGGCCGGCGCCAGGTCAATATCCTGAAGACCCAAAAACGCGAGCACTCGCGCAAGCCCGACGAGTTCTACGACATCGTCGAAGCCTGCAGCCCCGGGCCCTTTCTGGAACTGTTTGCGCGGGGTTCGCGCCCCGGCTGGACCACTTGGGGCAACCAGGCCGACGACTACCACCCGAGTTGGGCCACCTACAAAAATCACTCGGCATCCGGTGTGAACGCGCACCTCCTTGGGCAGGCCATACTGGAGTTGGGTTGAGCCCCCGCACCGCTTGACCGTCTTGCCCCGCCGCCCCCGCATCGGCCTCGCCCTGGGCAGCGGCTCGGCGCGCGGCTGGGCGCACATCGGGGTGCTGCGGGCGCTGCTGGACGCGGGCATCCGCCCCGACGTGGTGTGCGGGGCCTCGGTGGGCGCCATCGTGGGCGCGGCCTATGCCACGGGCGAGCTGGACCGCTTCGAGGCCTGGGTGCGCAGCATGGACCGGCGCAAGGTGATGTCGTACATGGACTTCAAGCTCGCCGGCGGCATGCTCAAGGGCGAGCGGCTGGTGGCCTTCATGCGCGCGCACTTCGACGACCGGCCGATCGAGGCGCTGGCCACGCCGTTCGCCGCCGTGGCCACGGCGCTGCACTCGGGCGACGAGGTGTGGCTGCGCAGCGGCTCGGTGGCCGATGCGGTGCGCGCCTCGTTCGCGCTGCCCGGGCTGTTCACCCCGGTGTGGCGCGAGGGGCGCCTGCTGGCCGATGGCGGCCTGGTCAATCCGGTGCCGGTGTCGCTGGCGCGCGCGCTGGGCGCCGACGTGGTGATCGCGGTGGACCTGAACCACGACAAGCTGGGGCGCTACTTTCGCAGCAACTCCAACGCTCCCGAGCCGCCGGCGCCGCGCAGCGCCTGGGTGCAGTCGCTGCAGCAGGGCCTGGGCGCGCTGTGGCCGCACGGCGGCGCACCGGCCGAGGACGCCGCCAAGGACATCGAAGAACCGGCGCTGCCCCTGCCCTCGCTGCTCAGCGTGCTGTCCGACAGCATCCAGGTGATGCAGGTGCGCATCACGCGCAGCCGCATGGCGGGCGACCCGGCCGAGGCGGTGATTGCGCCGCGCCTGTCGCACCTGGGCTTGCTGGACTTTCACCGCGCCGACGAGGCGATCGCCGGCGGGCGCGCGGCCACCGAAGAGGTGCTGGCGCAACTGGCCGAGCTGGGCCTGATCACCCCGCCCGCTTCGTCCGTGTCACCGCCGCCGCAGCCGCCCTCAGCCTGAGCGCGGCGCGGCGCCGTCCATGGCAAAGCGCCGCGGCACCGCCAGCAGCACCAGCGCCATGAAGACGGCGGCCACGGCCATGCCGACATACAACTCGCTGGTGGCCGCCGCCAGCGCGCCCTTCAGCCAAGCCTGCACCGCGGCCGACGCGGCGCCGCCCTGCAACCGGGCCAGCACCGAGTCGACGCCGGCGGGCAGTTCGGCACGCAGCGCCTGCGGCGCCTGCGCCAACCGCTGGCCCATGGCGTGGTTGAACAGGGCGCCGAACACCGCCGCGCCCAGACTTTGCCCCAGGTAGCGCGCAAACATGTTGCCGCCGGTGACCACGCCGCGCTGCTGCCAGCCCACCACCGACTGCGCACCCACCAGCAAGGCAGTGGACAGCAGGCCGAAGCCCGCGCCCAGCACCAGCTGATCGAGAACCACGGCCCACACCGGCTGCGGCTGCGGCAGGGCCCGAAAACCCAGCGCCGCCGCCAGCGCCAGCGCGGCGCCCAGCAGCGCCGTGTCGCGATAGCCGATGCGCAGGTACAGCCGCGCCGACAACGCCGAGGCCGCGGGCCAGCCCAGGCTGAGGCTGGCCAGCACCAGGCCGGCGGCGATGGCACCCAGGCCCTGCACCGACTGCAGCAGCGTGGGCAGGTAGATGCTGGGCGCCATCATGGCCAGGCCCATCGCGATCATCACCAGATTGGAGCCGGCCAGCGCGCGGTCGCGCCACAGCCAGCCGGGCATCACCGGCTCGGCCGCGCGCCCTTCCACCCACACCAGCGCCGCCAGGGCCAGCGCGGCGGTGGCCAGCAGGGTCAGCGAAGGCGCCGAGCCCCAGGCCCAAGCCTGCCCGCCCTGCAGCAGCGCCACGATCAGCGCGCCCAGCGCCAGCAGCACCAGCGCCGCGCCGGCCCAGTCGATGCGCGGGCGCCGCAGTTGGCGCCGCTCGTGCAAAAAGCGCCCGATCAGGCCCAGCGCCAGCACGCCGATCGGCAGGTTGACCAGAAAGATCCAGTGCCAGCTGGCGTACTGCGCAAACGCGCCGCCCAGCAGCGGCCCGGCAATGGCCGCCATGCCCCACATGCTGGACAGCCAGCCTTGCACGGCGCCGCGCTCCTGCACGGCGTACAAGTCGCCCGCCAGCGTGTTGACGGTGGCCATCACGGCGCCCGCGCCCAGACCCTGCAGGCCGCGAAACACGATCAGCGCGTGCATGTCCCAAGCCAGCGAGCAGGCCGCCGAGCCGGCCAGAAAGATCAGGGCGCCGCCAATCAGCACCGGCTTGCGCCCCAGCAGGTCGGCCAGCTTGCAGTAGATCGGGATGGTCACCGTCTGCGCCAGCACGTAGATGGAAAACACCCAGCTCACCAGCGCCAGGCCGCCCAAATCGTCCACGATCTGCGGGATGGCGGTGGCCACGATGTTGGTGTCCATGGCGGCCAGCAGCATCATGGCCATCAGGCCGGCCAGCACCCAGCGGCGCTGGCGGGGGTCGGTCGCGGGCGTGGGCGCCGCCGTGGTCATGGCGCGTCGCGGGTCGGCGCGCCGGCTTGCACGGTGGCCAGCGCCAGGCACAGGTCCTGCCAGGCCTTGGCCTTGTCGGGCAGGGCACGCAGCAGGTAGGCCGGGTGGTAGCTGACGATGACCGGCACGCCCTGGTAGTGGTGCACGCGCCCGCGCAGGCGGCCGATGGGCTCGGCGCTGCCCAGCAGCGACTGCACGGCAAAGCGCCCCAGCGCCAGAATGATCCGCGGCTGCACCAGCGCCACCTGGCGGCGCAGGTAGTGCTCGCACTGCGCCACCTCGAAGGGTTCGGGGTTGCGGTTGCCCGGCGGCCGGCACTTGATGACGTTGGCGATGTAGACGCCGGATTTTTGCCTGTTTTGGCCACCAGCGCTTTCTGGATTTGCGCTGGCAGCTATTGATTTAGTAGTTGTATCGACCCGGCGCGACAGGCCGATGGCCGCCAGCATGTTGTCCAGCAGCTGTCCGGCCGGGCCGACGAAGGGCTCGCCCACGCGGTCCTCGGTCTCGCCCGGCGCCTCGCCCACCACCATCCAGTCGGCCGTGCGGCTGCCGGTGCCGAACACCGCCTGCGTGCGCCCGGCGCACAGGCCGCAGGCGCGGCAGGCGGCCACGGCGGCTTGCAGGGCGGGCCAGTCCATGGCGTCGATGCCGGGGGGCAGGGGCGCCAGCGCGGCGCGGGCCGGTGTTGGCGGCGGCGCCGGTATGGCGCTTGGCGCCCGCGGGCGGGCTGCGGCGGCCTTGGTCGGCGGCGGGGCCGCCACGGGGGGCGCGGCGCTCGCCGGTCTGGCGGCGACCGGGGCGGCTTGCTCGGGCTGCGGCTGCGGCTGCGGCAGCGCCGGGGTCGGCGCCGCCACCGCTGGTGCACGCGGCGCCCACAGCCGCACGCCCATTTCAGCCAGCATGGCGCGTTGGCGGGCGTCCAGCGCCAGGCTCATGGCGCCCCCAGCCGCAGGTTCATCACCACCGCGTCCTCGCGCTGGCCCTGGCCGGCGGGGTAGTAGCCCTTGCGCAGCCCCACCGGCGCAAAGCCGCAGTGCTCATAAATCTGCTGGGCGCGGGTGTTGCCGGCGCGCACTTCCAGCCACAGCCATTCGGCCTGCTGCCCGCGCGACCAGATGGCCAGCGCGTCCAGCATCACGCGCGCCCAGCCCTGGCGCTGGTGCGCGGGCGCGACGGTGATGTTGAGCAAATGCACCTCGCGATAGCCGGCCATGGCGACAAAGTAACCCAGCACATCGGCCCCGCCCACCAGGCATTGCAGCTGATAGCCCGCCGCCATGCTGTCGCTGAAGTTGCCGCGCGACCAGGGGTGGCTGTAGGCGCTTTGCTCGATGGCGAGCACGGCGTCCAGGTGCGCGGCGCCCATCGGCTCGAAGTGCGCGTGCACGGCGTGGATGGCGGACGGCAGGGCGCTCATGGGCGGCAACGGGCTTTCATCGCGGGGTCGCCGCCGCTGCTGCGCGCTCGGCCGTGGTTTGCGCCACCTTGTCGCGCACGTACAGCGGCAGCGCCTGATCGGCCGCCACGGCCTGGCCGGCGGCCAGCCCGGCGGGCGCCAAAGACAGCAGCGCGCGCGCCGTGGGCAGGGCGGCCACGCGGGGCAAGGCGTGCACGGCACTGGGCAGGCGCGCGCCATAGGCGGCAAAGGCATTGCCGGCCAGCACCCAGCCGCCGGCCGCAGCGGTGGGCGGCAAGGCCAGCGCCTCGGGGGCGCACACCACCGTCTCGCCGGCAGCCTGCCAGCCCGCGGGTTCGGCCCAGGCCCAGGGCGCGGCATAGACCTGGTCCATGCGCGCATCCAGCAGCGCCAGCACCTGCGTGCCGCCCTGCGCCTGACGCGCCTCTTCGGCCACGGCCAGCAAGGTGTCGATGGGCAGCACCGGCACGCCGGCACCAAACGCCAGGCCCTGCGCCACCGCGCAGGCCGTGCGCAGGCCGGTGAACGAGCCCGGCCCCCGCCCGAAGACGATGGCCTCCAGCTCGGCCAGCGTCAGGCCCGCCGCGTCCAGCAAGCGCAGCACGGCCGGGATCAGCGTGCCCGAGGACTGCGCGCCGCCCGCGCCCGCATGCAGCCACTGCCGATCGCCGCATTGCACGCCGATCGACATCTGCTCGGTGCTGGTATCAAAGGCCAGGAGGTTCATGTCACCGCATTTTCGCCGCTTGCCGCCGGCGGCGGCACGGGCGGCGCCGCGCGCACCCCCAACAGGATGCCGCCGGTCACCAGCACCAGCCCGGCCACCCCGTTCCAGCCCAGCGGCTCGCCCAGCAGCGCCACCGCGCCCAGGGCCGACAGCCCGGGCACCAGGGCCGTGAGCATGGTGGTGCGCACGGGCCCGAACGCCTGGATCATGGCGACGAAGGTGATGCCCGCGACGACGACGACGCCCACGCCCTGAAACAGCGCCTGACCGATGATTTCGCCCCAGGGCGCGGCGCGCAGGTGCGAGGGCAGCCAGCCCAGCCCCGCGCCCAGCGCAAACAGCGGCGCGTAGCACAGCACGCCGAAGGCGGTGATGGCGATGGTGGCGGGCACCGGATCGAGCGCAAAGCGGCGCGCCAGCACGCTGTACATCGACCAGCAAAAGGCCGCGCAGACGAAGATCGCGTCGCCCTTCCACACCGCACCGCCGTCCAGCGCCGTGAGCAGGCCGGCGCCGCCCACCACCGCGCCACCCAGTGCGATGCAGGCCAGCGCCAGCACGCGCATGCGCGTCAGGCGCTCGCCCAGCAGCGGCACCGCCAGAAAACCCGCCCACAGCGGCAAGCTGCCCGGCATCAGCACCGAGCCGTGGGCGGCGGGCGCAAAAAAGAAGCCGGCATAGCACAGCACCGAATACAGCAGACCGCCAAAAAGGCCCGTGAGCGCAGTCGGCTTGAATGGCAGGGGCGACAGGCCCCAAAGCGAACCCCGCCCATGCGCCGGCCCGCCCCGGCGCGTGAGCCACAGCCCCCAGGGCAGCAGCACCACGGCGGCCCCCAGCAGGCGCACCAGCGCCAGGTCGAACGGCGACAGCGTGTGCGCCGCCGAGGCGCGGCCGACGATGATGAAGCCGGTCCACAGGGCCACCGTGACGACGGCGGCCAGGGTGCCGACCGCACGGGGAGACAGGGGCATGGGCGGAATTATCCCGAAAGCGGTCGCTAGGAGCGTGGGCGGCAGAAGGGACGTCGGCTGCAAATGTGCCGCAGCCGTCCATTTTTCACCGGCTTCTTGACCCATAGCGGAGCTATGGGCCTGCGAATCCGGCAAAAACTGTCCTCGCTGGGGCCCATTTTCGCTATCGACGCCTTCTGCCGCCCACACTCCTAGGAGCCTGGGCGGCAGAAGCTGCATCGGCTGCAACGCGCGAGAAAACGGTCCATCGCGGCGCTCCCATCTGCGCCCATAGCTCGGCTATGGGCTTGCTGGTATCGCCACGCTGTCCTCGTTTTTCACACGTTTCGCTTCGACGCCTTCTGCCGCCCAGGCTCCTGGACGCGCCCACCTGACCGGCGACGATGAACGAAGCCGCGAAACTCACCGCTCATGCGGGGTTTTGAAGATGGGGCGAGCGGTCAAGGCGATGCGGCATGGCAGCACCGCGCCCTACCCCGGCCCGATGGGGCCTTCGCCCGTGCGGATGTTGGTTTCGACCGGCGCGTTGGGGTCATAGGGCGGCGGGTTGCGCGGGCCCGGGCGGGGCGCGGCGCGCACGGGAGCATGAGGCTGGTCGTCGGCCGGCGCCACGCGCGTGCAGGTGACGGGCTCGGGGATGTTGGTGTAGGTCAGGCGCACCAGGCGCCGGTCCACGCCCAGGCCGAAGTCGGCGATGAGGGTGGGGTCGCGGTAGAGCAGTTCGTCGGCATGCTGGTGGGGCAGGCGCTCCAGCACCACATGGCCGCGCTGACCGTCGAGCATGGCCATGTCCTCGTACAGGCGCGCCTCGAAGCTCAGGCCATTGGGGCACTGGTAGGCTAGGCGCGGGGCGTCGCGCACGGCGGCGCAGCCGGCCAGGGCGAGCACCGCCAGCAGGGCCGCGCCGTCACGCGCCCGGCGTCTGGCGCGCGCGGGGCTCATCGCGCCCCGGCGGCGCCTGCGCAGGGCCGTATTCAGAAGGCCGCGGAGCAGGCCATGCCAGCAAACGCCGTGGCCGGACCTGCGCCGGCCACTGGCGTGGTCCCCCCTTGGGGGGAAGGCGCGCAGCGACGCAGGGGGGTGCGTCATTTCGGCCACAGCGCCCACAGCCTGAGCGGCTGCTTCATGCGCCCGGCAAACTCGCCCGCCTCGGGGCCCCAGCCGGCGAAGTAGTCGGCGCGCACGGCGCCGGTGATGGCGCTGCCGGTGTCCTGCGCCAGCACCAGGCGCTGCAGCCGGGCCACGGGGCCGCTGGAGGCCAGCCACACCGGCGTGCCGTAGGGGATGCTTTGCGGATCGACGGCGATGGAGCGCCCGGGGGTGAGCGCCACGCCCTGCGCGCCGCGCGGGCCGAATTGCGTGTCCAGCTCGCTCAGGGGCTCCTCGCGGAAGAACACCACGCGCGGGTTGCTCCACAAAAAATCCTGCAAGCGCGTGGGGTTGGCCGCCAGCCAGGCGCGGATGCCGGGCCAGGTGGTGTCGCCCGTCAGGCCCTGCGACTTGGCCCAGGCGCCGGGGCTGCGGTAGGGCTGCTCGTTGGTGGCGGCAAAGGCCAGGCGCAGCAGGCGCTGGCTGCCGTCGGGCTCGGTCACGCGCACGCGGCCCGAACCCTGGATTTGCAGGATCAGCGCGTCGATGGGGTCGGCCATCCAGGCGATCTCGTTGCCGGCCAGCTGGGCGCGCACGTCGGGCCGGGTGTCGATGTCCTGGCGCGTGTACCAGGGCTTGCGCGGCGTGAGGCCGGGTGGCACGCGGTAGATCGGCACCTCGAAGCCGTTGCCGCGCTGGCGCATGGCCTCGTACACGGGCTCGAAGTAGCTGGTCAGCAGGCCCTCGGTGGCACCGTCCAGCGGCTCCACGCGGTAGGGTTGCAGGCGCAGGCGCATCCACTGGCGCTGCTCTTCGGGCGTGGCCAGCGACAGGCGCCGCACCTCGCTGCACAGGGGCTTGAAGGTGGCGGGCGGGCGCTCGCAGCTCTTGATCCAGGCGTTCCAGGCCTCGTTGGTGGCGTCCGCGTCGAAGCCCGGCAAGTCGGCCCAGCGCACCGGCACCCAGCGGCTGTGGGCGCGCTGCAGGGCGGGGCCGGTGGGGGCCGTGTCGGGCGTTTCGCCCAGGGTGGGCAAGGGCGCTTCGGTGCCGGCGGGCGGTGCGGGTACGGGCGGCGTGGGCGGCTTGACGGCGCAGCTGGCCAGCATTCCTACAATGAGGGCGAACCCGAGAAACCGAAACACGCCTGTCATGACCTTGTTGATTCTGGAAGCGCTGGGCGCGCTGCTGCTGTTTGTGCTGATGATCTGGTGGACCATGTTTTCGGGGCGCAAGAAGGGCGAGTTGCCGCCCAGGGAATCGTCCGAAGACCAGGAAGAACGCCCCAGCGATCGTCAGACCTGAGCCCTTGACACCCGGGCCGGTTGAGATGAGCCGGTTGACCGGCCCGCGCCATTATGGTTCCAACGCCCGGGCCGGCGCAGGCTCGGCGCGCAGCCGGTGGCCACGATCGCGCGCCCGAGGCCTGGGCGCCGATCCTGCACGGCCCGATATCGCGCGCCCCTGCGCACCACATCGGTGCACCCCAAGTGGATGGGGGTGCGCTGGCGGCCGATTGCGTCAATTCCTGTTTTCATAGCATCGTGCGCTGATCTGTCGGGCGTTGCAGCCCCGTCACAAAGCAAAATCATCCTCAAATACCCGCTCTGGCACGGTAGTTGCTGGAGTGTGTGTGCGAGCACGGCACCCGCCGTGGCTTCGTGCTTGTTCGGGGTCGTGCCCCGGGGAGATGATGGTGACGCAATCCAGACTGGTGATGGTGGGCAATGGCATGGCGGGCGTGCGCACGCTGGAGGAGTTGCTGAAGATCGCGCCCGACCGCTACGCGATCACGGTGTTCGGCGCCGAGCC
>JAFEEB010000069.1 GCA_018241325.1 Pseudomonadota bacterium
GGGTGGGCGCATAGCGCTCCATGAAGCGCTCGCCGTTGCTGTTGAGCAGGATGGCGCCTTCGCCGCGGCAGCCTTCGGTCAGCAGCACGCCCGCGCCGGCCACGCCGGTGGGGTGGAACTGCCAGAACTCCATGTCTTGCAGCGGAATGCCGGCGCGCGCGGCCATGCCCAGGCCGTCGCCGGTGTTGATGTAGGCGTTGGTGCTGGCGGCAAAGATGCGCCCGGCGCCGCCGGTGGCCAGCATCACGGCCTTGGCGTGCAGTGCGTAGACGTCGCCGGTTTCCATTTCGAGCGCCGTGACGCCCACCACGTCGCCCTCGGCGTCGCGGATCAGATCCAGCGCCATCCACTCGACGAAGAAGGTGGTGTTGGAGGCCACGTTCTGCTGGTACAGCGTGTGCAGCATGGCGTGACCCGTGCGGTCGGCCGCGGCGCAGGCGCGCTGCACGGGTTTCTCGCCGTAGTTGGCGGTGTGGCCGCCAAACGGGCGCTGATAAATGGTGCCGTCGGCGTTGCGGTCGAAGGGCATGCCCATGTGCTCGAGGTCATAGACCACGTGCGGGGCCTCGCGGCACATGAACTCGATCACGTCCTGGTCGCCCAGCCAGTCGCCACCCTTGACGGTGTCGTAGAAGTGAAAGTGCCAGTTGTCCTCGCTCATGTTGCCCAGCGAGGCACCGATGCCGCCCTGCGCCGCCACGGTGTGCGAGCGGGTGGGAAAGACCTTGGAGAGGACGGCGACGTTCAGGCCGGCGCGCGCCAGTTGCAGCGAGGCGCGCATGCCCGAGCCGCCCGCGCCGACGATGACGACGTCGAACTTGCGAACGGCGGTGTTTTCCTTGGTGTAACTCATGGTTTTGCAGTCTTGGTGAATTCAGGGGTGGCCGCTCGGGGCCGACGACGTCAAGCGCACATCACGAGCGCCACAGCACTTGCACCGCCCAGCCGCCGCAAGCCACCAGCCAGACGATGGTCGCCGCCTGCAGCAGCAGGCGCAGACCGGCCGGCTTGCCGTAGTCGTACCAGATGCTGCACATGCCGATCCAGGCGTGCCAGATCAGGGCGACGATGACGGCGAAGGTCAGCGCCTTCATCCACTGCGCGGCAAAGATGCCGGCCCAGACGTCGTAGCCGATGGGGCCCTTGGTGAACAGCACCTGCACCAGCAGCACCAGGGTGAACACCGCCATCAGCACCGCGCTCAAGCGCTGCACCAGGAAATCGCGCCAACCGTAATGCGCGCCCACCACGGTGCGCTTGTAGCCATAGGTTGCAGACATGTCGTTCTTCCTTGCTCTCGTGACTCAATACAAACCAAACAGCTTGGCGCCCAGGATCAGGGTCAGCGCAATGCTGGCCACCAGCACCGTCGCGGCCGAATGGCGGCCGAACTCCTTGGTGGTGCGATGCGAGACATCCAGGTACAGGTGGCGCACGCCGGCAAACAGGTGATGCAGGTACGACCAGATCAGTGCCAGCACGACCAGCTTGACGAACCAGCCCGGAAAAATCCACAGCCCGGCGCTGAAAGCGGCGCTGAACTGGCCGAACGAAATCTCGGAGGAAATCGACTTGTCGAACAACCAGATGATGAAGGGCAGCAGCAAGAACATCAGAAAGCCGCTGACGCGATGCAGGATGGACACCAGGCCTGCCAGGGGCAAGCGATAGGTTCGCACGTCCGTGAACAGGTTGAGGTTGCGGTATTGGGGGCGGGGTTTGGAGACTTCACTCATGGGATACCCTCGTGCGATGGTGTAACTGCGTTGTAATTTCTGACGGTGGGGTGGGCAAATTCTATTGCAATGCAGCAAGCACCTGCGCTTGCCGGTGTCGCAGGCGCGCCCAAGCCATGCTCAGTTGAGCTGGTTTCGATAGTGGTGCGTGTCGGTCCGGTACAGGCCGCGGCGCAACTCCATCGGCACGTCGTTGTAGGTGTAGGCAATGCGCTCCACGCTCAGCAGCGGCGTCGATGCATCGACCGCAAGCAAGCGCGCCTGCGCCGCATCGGGCAACACCGCGCGGATGCGCTCGTCGGCCCGCACCATGCGCACACCGAACTCGGCCTCGAACAGCGCGTACATCGGACCGTGATAGTCCATCAGCCGCTCGGCCGTAAGCCCCTTGAAAGGGCCGCCCGGCAGCCACAAGTCCTCCAGAATGGTGGGCACGCCCCCGAAGCGCAAAAGGCGACGCGATTGCAGCACCGAGTCGCCGGTGCGCAGGCCCAGCGCACGGGCCACGTCGGCACTGGCGCGCGCGCGCCGGCAATCGACGAAATCGCGCTGCGCCGGGCCTTCGCCATCGACGGCGCCCTGGTCCGGATGCAGGCGCAGAAAGCGGTACTGCACCTGCTGCTCGGCATGGGTGGCCACGAACGTGCCGCGTCCCTGGCGCCGCACCAGCAGGTGCTCGGCAGCCAATTCATCGACGGCCTTGCGCACGGTGCCCTGGCTGACCTTGTAGCGCGCGGCCAGCTCGAACTCGCTGGGGATCACCTCGCCCGGCCGCCACTCGCCACGCTGCAAGCCTTGCAAAATAAGCTGCTTGATCTGCTGGTAGAGCGGGCTGAAGGCAGGCGCGGGCCCCGCCATGGCCGCGCCGTCCGGATCGCTGCGCGCCTCGGCGGCCAGGACGGGAGACAAATGAGAAACAGCGGCCATGATGACGAGGGGACGAGACGCGTCTCTGATGTGTAAGAACGTGTCGATCATATCTTATATAAGACATAAGATCAATTGACCAGGTCACCCATTCGACGCTACACTTGACAGTTGTTCGCACGGGCGCGTCTACGGGTTTACCCCGCGGCGCGAACGGCCGCGACATCGGCTTTCTTTCATCCATCGTCTGGAGAGTTTTCCATGAGCAAAAAACCCGTTCGCGTGGCCGTCACCGGAGCCGCAGGTCAGATTGGCTACGCCTTGCTGTTTCGCATTGCCTCTGGCGAAATGCTGGGCAAGGATCAACCCGTCATCCTGCAACTGCTCGAGATCCCCGACGAGAAGGCCCAGAAAGCGCTCAAGGGCGTGATGATGGAATTGCAGGACTGCGCCTTTCCGCTGCTGGTGGGCATGCAGGCGCACAGCGACCCGATGACGGCCTTCAAGGACATCGACTACGCCCTGCTGGTGGGCGCCCGCCCGCGTGGCCCGGGCATGGAGCGCGCCGACCTGCTGGCCGCCAACGCGCAGATCTTTACGGCCCAGGGCAAGGCGCTCAATGCCGTCGCCTCGCGCAACGTCAAGGTGCTGGTGGTGGGCAACCCGGCCAACACCAACGCCTACATCGCCATGAAGTCGGCGCCCGATCTGCCGGCCAAAAATTTCACCGCCATGCTGCGGCTGGACCACAACCGCGCGCTCAGCCAGGTCGCCGAAAAGACCGGCAAGGCCGTGGCCGACATTCGCAAGCTGTGCGTGTGGGGCAACCACTCGCCCACCATGTACGCCGACTACCGCTTTGCCACCGTGGGCGGCCAGAACGTCAAGGACCTGATCAACGACCAGGCCTGGAACGAGAACGTGTTCCTGCCCACCGTGGGCAAGCGTGGCGCCGCGATCATCGACGCGCGCGGGCTGTCGTCGGCCGCCAGCGCCGCCAATGCTGCCATCGACCACATGCACGACTGGGCGCTGGGCACCGGTGGCGAGTGGGTGACCATGGGCATCCCCTCGCAGGGCTGGTACGGCATTCCCAAGGACACGATGTTCGGTTTTCCCGTCACCTGTGAAAACGGCGAGTACAAGGTGGTCGAGGGCCTGCCCATCGACGCCTTCAGCCAGAAGTGCATCGACAAGACGCTGGCCGAGCTCGAGGGCGAAAAAGACGGCGTCAAGCACCTGCTTTGATCCGCCACCCTCGCTGACCGCGCCACCGCATGCAGCCCACCTCTTCCCACCCCCGCGACGTGCTGCAAGGCGCGCAGGCCGGCGCCGTGGTGCTGCCGGTGTGCGACCACTACAGCGGGGTGGAGGCGCGCATGCGCAAAAGCCTGCAGCTGCAAGCCGAAATGACGGCGGAGTTCGGCACCTGCGTGTTCGACGTCACGCTCGACTGCGAGGACGGCGCGCCGGTCGGCGGTGAAGCCGAGCATGCCGCGCTGGTCACCGAACTGGCCCTGGCCGCACCCGCGGGTGCACGGGTGGCCGTGCGCGTGCATCCGGTGGATCACCCCGCTTTCGACGCGGACCTGCGCCAGATCGCCGGCCAGGCCGGGCACCGCCTCACGCACATCATGATTCCCAAGGTGGAATCGGTGGCCGACGTGCAGCAGGCCGAAAAAACGCTGCTGCAGCACTGCCCTGCCGGTTTGCCCCTGCACGTGCTGATCGAATCGCCGCACGCGGTGCATCGCGCCTTTGACATCGCCGCCCATCCGCGCGTGCAGTCGCTCAGCTTCGGCCTGATGGACTTCGTGTCGGCGCACGCCGGCGCCATTGCGGCCGAGGGCATGGGCGCCCAGGCGCAGTTCACGCAACCGCTGGTGGTGCGCGCCAAGCTCGAGATCGCCTCCGCCGCGCACGCTTTCGGCAAAGTGCCCTCGCACTGCGTGGTGACCGAGTTCAGCGACACCGCTGCGCTGCGCATGGCGGCCCGGCGGGCCGCGCGCGATTTCGGCTACACCCGCATGTGGAGCATTCATCCCAGCCAGATCCGCCCGATCCTGGAGGCCTTTGCCCCCGACGAGCGGCAGATCGACACGGCAGCCGCCATCCTGCTGGCCGCCGCACAAGCCGACTGGGCGCCCATCAGCCATGGCGGCGCCTTGCACGACCGCGCCAGCTACCGCCATTTTTGGCAAGTGCTGGTACGTGCCCACGCCACGGGCCGGCCCCTGCCGGCATCCACTCTGGCCTGGTTCTGACCAACCCTCCAGGGCCCGTTCATCCCTTCCCTTCTCAGACCGACTCCCTCAAGGATGCAAATCATGAAGTCCCTATCGATCATTGCCCTCGGCGTGCTGTCCCTGTCCATGGGAATGGCCCATGCCCAATCCAGCGCGACGACCACCCCCAAAAAACCGGCGGCGTCGGCCAAGTCGGCTCCTGCCGCCAAGAAGGTCGTTGCCAAGAAGCACGTGACCAAGAAGGGCGTGCCGGCCAAGACCGCCAAGGCCGTTGAAACGGAGACGCCCGTGCAGTCACTGAGCGATCGCCTGACGGATGATGAACTGGCCATTGCCAAGACCATCCAGACCGGCGAGATTGCCTGCGAGCTGGGCGCCCACGTCACCGTCACGGCGGACGACAAGAACCCGGGTTTCTTCCGCGTGTCGTCGGGCAAGCAGCACTACTACATGCACCCGGTGGAGAGCCGCACGGGTGCCGTACGCATGGAAGACAACCGCGCAGGCGCCATGTGGCTGCAACTGGGCAACAAGTCGATGCTGATGAACCAGAAACTGGGGCAACGCATTGCCGACGAATGCACCACGCCGGAGCAGCGCGAAGTGGCTGCCCAGTTGAAGCTCAAGCCGCAGGCGACGCTGTTCGACGAACCCAAGCGCTGATTCAAGCGCGACTGCACGCGCCCAACCACGGTGTGCGCGCACCGACCACCCCTCACCACCCATCCGGAACACGCCATGTTGCAAGCCTACCGCGCCCACGCCGCTGAACGCGCCGCCCTGGGCATCCCTCCCCTGGCCCTGGACGCCAAACAAGTGGCCGATCTGATCGAGCTGATCAAGAACCCGCCCGCCGGCGAGGCCGAGTTTCTGCTGGACCTGCTCACCCACCGCGTGCCTCCGGGCGTGGACGACGCCGCCAAGGTCAAGGCGTCGTTCCTGGCCGCCGTCGCGCACGGCGACATCCAGGTCGCACTGATCAGCAAGGCCCGCGCCACCGAGCTTTTGGGCACCATGGTAGGTGGCTACAACGTGCACCCGCTGATCGAACTGCTGGACGACGCCGAGGTGGCTGGCGTGGCTGCTGATGCGCTCAAGAAGACGCTGCTGATGTTCGACTACTTCAACGACGTGGCGGCCAAGGCCAAGGCGGGCAACGCCAAGGCGAAAGAAGTGATGCAGAGCTGGGCCGATGCCGAGTGGTTCACGTCGCGCCCCAAGGTCGATGAAAAAATCACCGTCACCGTCTTCAAGGTACCCGGCGAGACGAATACCGACGACCTGTCGCCCGCGCCCGACGCCACCACGCGCCCCGACATCCCCATGCACTACCTGGCGATGCTCAAAAACACACGCCCGGACGCGGCCTTCAAGCCCGAGAAGGACGGCGTGCGCGGCCCCATGCAGTTCATCGAAGACCTGAAGAAAAAGGGCCATGTCGTCGCCTATGTGGGCGACGTGGTGGGCACGGGGTCGAGTCGCAAGTCGGCCACCAACTCGGTCATCTGGGCCACGGGCCAGGACATTCCCTTCGTGCCCAACAAGCGCTTTGGCGGCGTCACGCTGGGCGGCAAGATCGCCCCGATCTTCTTCAACACGCAAGAAGATTCCGGCTCGCTGCCCATCGAGGTCGATGTCAGCAAGATGGAGATGGGCGACGTGCTCGACATCTACCCGTACCAGGGAAAAATCGAGAAGGCCGGCGCCAAGATTGCGGACTTTGCTCTCAAATCTGAAGTACTGCTGGACGAAGTGCAAGCCGGCGGACGCATCAACCTCATCATCGGCCGCGCGCTGACCGCCAAGGCGCGCGAGTCCCTGGGCCTGGCCGCCTCCACCGCCTTCCGCCTGCCGCAAGCGCCCGCCGAGACCCAGGCCGGCTTTACCCTGGCGCAAAAGATGGTCGGGCGCGCCTGCGGCCTGCCCGAAGGCCAGGGCATCCGCCCCGGCACCTACTGCGAGCCCAAGATGACCACCGTCGGCAGCCAGGACACCACCGGCCCGATGACGCGCGACGAGTTGAAAGACCTGGCCTGCCTGGGTTTCAGCGCCGACATGGTGATGCAGTCCTTCTGCCACACCGCCGCCTACCCCAAGCCGGTGGACGTAAAGACCCACCGCACGCTGCCCCAGTTCATCAGCAACCGCGGCGGCGTGGCGCTGCGCCCGGGCGACGGCGTGATCCATTCATGGCTGAACCGCCTGCTGCTGCCCGACACCGTGGGCACCGGCGGCGACTCGCACACGCGCTTTCCGATCGGCATCAGTTTCCCGGCGGGTTCCGGCCTGGTGGCCTTCGGCGCCGCCACCGGCGTGATGCCGCTGGACATGCCCGAATCGGTGCTGGTGCGTTTCAAGGGCGCGCTGCAACCGGGCGTGACCCTGCGCGACCTGGTGCACGCCATTCCGCTGTACGCCATCAAGCAAGGCCTGCTCACGGTGGCCAAGGCGGGCAAGAAGAACATCTTCTCGGGCAAGATCCTTGAAATCGAGGGCCTGCCCGATCTGAAGGTGGAGCAGGCGTTTGAACTATCGGACGCGTCGGCCGAGCGCAGCGCCGCCGGCTGCACCATCAAGCTGAACCCCGAGCCGATCATGGAATACCTGACGTCCAACATCGTGCTGATGAAGAACATGATTGCCGACGGCTACGCCGACGCCAAAACCCTGGCGCGCCGCATCGAGAAGGTCGAGGCCTGGCTGGCCAAGCCCGAGCTGCTCGAAGCCGACAAGGACGCCGAATACGCCGCCGTGATCGAGATCGACATGAACGAGATCAAGGAGCCCATCGTCTGCTGCCCCAACGACCCGGACGACGCCAAGTTCCTGTCCGAAGTGGCAGGCACCCAGATCGACGAGGCCTTCATCGGCTCGTGCATGACCAACATCGGCCACTTCCGCGCCGCCGCCAAGCTGCTCGGCGGCCAGCGCGACATCCCCGTCAAGCTGTGGGTGGCGCCGCCCACCAAGATGGATCAGAACGAGCTCATCAAGGAAGGCCACTACGCCGCCTTCGGCACCGCCGGTGCGCGCACCGAAATGCCCGGCTGCTCGCTGTGCATGGGCAATCAGGCCCAGGTGCACGAGGGCGCCACGGTGATCTCGACTTCCACGCGCAACTTTCCCAACCGCCTGGGCAAGAACACCAACGTGTTCCTGGGCTCGGCCGAGCTGGCCGCCATCGCGTCCCGCATCGGCAAATTGCCCACCAGGGACGAGTACCTCAAGGAAATGGGCGTGATCGATGCGGACAAGGCCAGCGTCTACCGCTACATGAACTTCGACCAGATCGATGAATACGCCCAGGTGGCCCAAGGCGTGACGGCCTGAGCGCTTCAAATCGCGGGGCAGCAGCGCCCACCGCCCGCCCCGCCACGGACACCCGAGCGTGCAAGGCCTGCACCTGACGGCCGACCTGTACGGTTGCCGCTGCGACGCCGCGCTGCTGGACGATGCGCAGGCCATCGCGCTGCTGTGCTGCACCCTGACCGATGACTGCGATCTCAGCGTCATGGCCGACCGCTGGGTCACGTTTCCGGGTCTGGGCGGCCAGCGCGGCGGAGTCACCGGCGTGGTGCTGCTGGCCGAGTCTCATGTCGCGATTCATACGTGGCCGGAGCTCGGCAACGTGACGCTGGACATTTATGTGTGCAACTTCTCAGGCGACAACTCCGCCAAGGCCGAGCAGTTGATGCAAAACCTGTTGCAGGCCTATCAGGCCGACCGCGTGCTGCGCAAGCGCTTGTTGCGCGGCGATCTCACCTGCGACGGCCCATCCTGAATCCGGCAGTTGACCGCTGGTCAACGTTTGGAACGGCGCCTGAACACTGGGTTTTTTCGCTTCGATCCCGTTCACCGATGGGGTGAGAGCGCTATGCACCCGCCAGCACCGCAGGCACCGACGGGCGCATTCAGCTGACGGATTTGGGCTGAACAGCCATCGCCCCTGTGCCGCGACCCCCGCGCGCTCCCGCCACGGCGCCGGTCTGCTGAAAAAACAAGCACGGCCCGCAGGCCCAAGCAGGACGCGGCTTGCGCGCCTTGTTCAATGACTTTTCCACAAGTCGGCCCACAGTGTGCGGGGACAATTGCACCGCGCTCCGCGCACGCCCGCGCATGATTCGCAAGCGGCCATCGATCGTTCTCCAAACGATATCAATAGATAAACGATTTAGAGGATAATCATCGACATCGCTTATCCATCGACGATGAATCAGCCACTCCCCAACCGCCCCCCCGGCAGCGCGCCCCATCCGGCGCGCCGGCTGGACCTGACTTCGCTTGCGCTGTTCGTGGCCGTGGCGGAAGAAGGCGGCATTGCGCGCGCGGCCGAGCGCGAGGCCATTGCCGTTTCCGCCGTCAGCAAGCGCATGACCGAGCTGGAAGCCGCCGTCGGCACCGCCCTGCTCGAGCGCCAGGGGCGCGGCGTTCGCCTGACATCCGCCGGTCACAGCCTGCTTCAGCACGCGCGCAGCGTGCTGCACGGAGTGGAAAAACTGCACAGCGACCTTCGCGAATACGCCCAGGGCGTGCGCGGCTCGGTGCGCGTGCATGCCAGCATGTCGGCCATCGTGCAGTTCCTGCCCGAGGACCTGGGCCGCTTCGTGCGCACGCATGAGCAAGTGCGGATCGATCTGGAGGAGCATCTCTCATCCGAAGTCGAGCGTGCCGTGACCGAGGGCGCTGCCGACTTCGGCATCTGCAACCTCGGTCACGCCGCCGGCGGCTTGCAGTCCCGCCCGTATCGGTGCGATCAACTGGCCCTGATCGCCCCGCCCGCGCTCATCCGCAAGGCGCCTCGCAGCATCGATTTCGCAGACACCCTGGGCTTTGACCACGTCGGCTTGAACGCGGGCAGCTCCATTGCCCTGGCCATGCATCAAGCGGCCGCGCAATGCGGCCAGACCGTACGCCTGCGCTTTCGCGTCACGGGGCTCGATGCCATGTGCCGCATGATCGCGGGTGGCCTGGGCGTGGGCGTGATGCCCGTGCGTGCCTTCGAGCTCGTTCATGGCCGCAGTGACCTGCGTTGCATTCCCCTGCGCGACGCCTGGGCCACACGCCAGATCAGCCTGGTGGCGCGTGACTTCGACTCGCTGCCGGCCACCGCCCGCGCGCTGGTGGATCACCTGGCCCAGCCACCGGCCGCCACCGCCGGCTCCCTCTAAAATTCCCACAACCCCTGCAAAGCATGTCCACCATGACCGCCCGCACGCTGTACGACAAAATCTGGGACGAACACGTCGTCCGCACCGAGGAGGACGGCACCGCCCTCCTCTACATCGACCGCCACCTGGTGCACGAGGTCACCAGCCCGCAGGCCTTCGAGGGTCTGCGCCAGGCCGGCCGCAAGGTCTGGCGCACCAGCAGCATGGTGGCCACGGCCGACCACAACACGCCCACCACGGGCTGGGAGCGCGGCTACGACGGCATCGACGACCCGATCAGCAAGGAGCAGATCGTCACGCTGGACGCCAACATCCAGAGCGTGGGCGCGGCAGCGTACTTTCCCTTCCTCAACCAGCGCCAAGGAATCGTGCACGTTATCGGTCCCGAAAACGGCGCCACCCTACCCGGCATGACGGTGGTGTGCGGCGACAGCCACACCAGCACGCACGGCGCCTTCGGTGCGCTGGCGCACGGCATCGGCACCAGCGAGGTCGAGCACGTGCTGGCCACGCAGACCCTGCTGGCCAAGAAGGCCAAGAATCTGCTGGTGCGCGTCAACGGCCATGTGGCGCCCGGCATCACCGCCAAGGACATCGTGCTGGCCATCATCGGCAAGATCGGCACCGCCGGCGGCACCGGCTACACCATCGAGTTTGCCGGCGAGGCCATTCGCGCGCTGTCGATGGAGGGGCGCATGACGGTGTGCAACATGGCCATCGAGGCGGGCGCGCGCGCCGGCCTGGTGGCGGTCGATGACAAGACCATCGACTACGTCAAGGGCCGCGCCATGGCGCCCGGCACCGATCCGGTCAGCGGCAAGTTCGTCGGTGGCCCCGAGTGGGACCAGGCCGCGGCCTATTGGCGCACGCTGCACTCCGATGCGGATGCGAAGTTCGACGCCGTGGTCGAGTTGGACGCGCGCGCCATCGTGCCGCAGGTCAGCTGGGGCACCAGCCCCGAGATGGTCGTCGGCATCGACGCCCGCGTACCCGACCCCGACAAGGAAAAGGACGCCAGCAAGCGCCACGCCATCGAGCGCGCCCTGACCTACATGGGCCTGCAACCCAACAAGGCCATGAGCGACATCCTGATCGACAAGGTCTTCATCGGCAGCTGCACCAACAGCCGCATCGAAGACCTGCGCGCCGCTGCCGCCGTCGTCAAGAAGCTGGGGCGCCGGGTGGCGGCCAACGTCAAGCTGGCCATGGTGGTGCCGGGCTCGGGCCTGGTCAAGAAGCAGGCCGAGGCCGAGGGCCTGGACAAAATTTTCACCGCCGCCGGCTTCGAGTGGCGCGAACCCGGCTGCAGCATGTGCCTGGCCATGAACGCCGACCGGCTGGAGCCCGGCGAGCGCTGCGCCTCCACCAGCAACCGCAACTTCGAAGGCCGCCAGGGCGCGGGCGGACGCACCCACTTGGTCAGCCCGGCCATGGCCGCCGCCGCAGCGGTGCACGGCCACTTCGTCGATATTCGCCAGTTCGCCTGACCCCCAACCCAAGGAGCCCACGATGACCAAGACCGCCACCCTCCTCGCCCTCGCGCTGACCTTCGTCCTGGCCGGATGCAACACCGTCAAGGGCATGGGCCAGGACGTGCAAAAGGCCGGCGGCGCCATCGAGCGCGCCGCCGACAAATAAGAGGCCGTCACCCCGCCATGGACAAATTCACCGTACACAAGGGCCTGGTGGCCCCGCTGGACCGCGAGAACGTCGACACCGACGCCATCATCCCCAAGCAGTTCCTCAAGTCGATCAAGAAAACCGGCTTCGGCCCCAACCTGTTCGACGAGTGGCGTTACCTGGACCACGGCGAGCCGGGCATGGATGCGGCCACGCGCAAGCCCAACCCCGATTTCGTGCTCAACCAGCCGCGCTATGCAGGCGCCTCCATCCTGCTGGCGCGCAAGAACTTCGGCTGCGGCTCCAGCCGCGAGCACGCACCCTGGGCGCTGCAGCAATACGGCTTTCGCGCCATCCTGGCCCCCAGCTTTGCCGACATTTTCTTCAACAACTGCTTCAAGAACGGCCTGCTGCCCATCGTGGTGGCCGAGTCCGTCATCGGCAAGCTGTTCGACGAAGTCAGCGCGTTTGCGGGCTACCAGCTCACCGTCGACCTGGAGCGCCAGGTGGTCGTCAAACCCGACGGCAGCGAGATCGCCTTCGACGTGCAGCCATTTCGCAAGCACTGCCTGCTGGGCGGGCTGGACGACATCGGCCTGACGCTGCGCCACCAGGACGAGATCAAGGCCTTCGAGGCGCGCCGCCTGGCCAGCAAGCCCTGGCTGGCGCATACGCTCGGCACCCTCGGCTAAGCCAGCGCGGCGGCACGGGCAGGCCAGTCGCCCGCGCTTGACCGCTTGCGCCCCATCGAAATTTTTTAAGCAAAACAGGCCCCCAGCGCGCTTCCATCAAGCGCAAACAGCTATCATTTTAATAGTAATCGAGTCATGAAAATCGCAGTTCTCCCCGGTGACGGCATTGGCACCGAGATCGTCGCCGAGGCCGTCAAGGTCTTGCAGGCCCTGGACTTGAAGTTCGAGATGGAAACCGCCCCCGTCGGCGGCGCCGCCTACGAAGCCGCGGGCCACCCGCTGCCCGAGTCCACCCTGAACCTGGCCAAGAGCGCCGACGCCATCCTGTTCGGCGCCGTGGGCGACTGGAAGTACGACAAACTGGATCGACCCCTGCGCCCCGAGCAGGCCATCCTGGGCCTGCGCAAGCACCTGGGCCTGTTCGCCAACTTCCGCCCCGCCATCTGCTACGAGCAACTCGTCGGCGCATCCAGCCTCAAGCCCGAGCTGGTCGCGGGCCTGGACATCCTCATCATCCGGGAGCTGACGGGCGACATCTACTTCGGCCAGCCGCGTGGCAAGCGCACCGCCGCCGACGGCCACTTTCCGGGCAGCGAGGAAGCCTTCGACACCATGCGCTACTCGCGCCCCGAAGTCGAGCGCATTGCCCGCGTCGCCTTCGAGGCAGCGCGCAAACGCTCCAAGCGCGTCACCAGCGTCGACAAGGCCAACGTGCTGGAAACCTTCCAGTTCTGGAAGGACGTGGTCATCGAAACCCACAAGGACTACCCCGACGTCGAGCTGCAGCACATGTACGTGGACAACGCCGCCATGCAGCTGGTCAAGGCGCCCAAGGCCTTCGACGTCATCGTCACCGGCAACAT
>JAFEEB010000006.1 GCA_018241325.1 Pseudomonadota bacterium
CTGCCGTATTCCTCGGCCTGCTGGGCCATCAGGCCGACGTTGGGCACGGTACCCATGGTCTTGGGATCGAACGCGCCATGCCACTTGCAGAAGTTGATCATCTCCTGGTAGATGCGGGCAAAAGTGCTCTCGGGCATCACGGCCTTGACGTCCTTCAGCCGGCCGTCGGCGCCATACATCTTGCCGCCGTTGCGGATCATGGCGGGCATGGAGGCGTCCACGATGACGTCGTTGGGCGAGTGGAAATTGGTGATGCCCTTGCCCGAATCGACCATGGCCAGCTCGGGCCGGTGTTCGTGGCAGGCGTGAATGTCGGCCTTGATCTCGTCTTGCACGCTCTTGGGCAGGCTGGCGATCTTGTTGTAGAGATCGACCATGCCGTTGTTGACGTTGACGCCCAGCTCGGCCAGCAGCTTGGCGTGCTTGGCAAAGGCCTCCTTGTAGAAGATGCGCACGCAGTGGCCGAACACGATGGGGTGCGAGACCTTCATCATGGTGGCCTTGACGTGCAGCGAGAACATCACGCCGGTCTTGCGCGCGTCCTCGATCTGCTGCTCGTAAAACGCGAGCAAGGCCTTCTTGCTCATGAACATGCTGTCGATCACCTCGCGGTCTTGCAGGCTGACCTTGGGCTTGAGCACGATGGTTTTGCCCGACTTGGTGATGAGCTCCATCTTCACGTCGCGCGCCTTGTCCAGCGTCATGGACTTCTCGCCGCCGTAGAAGTCGCCGTGGTGCATGTGCGAGACGTGCGAGCGCGAGGCCTGGCTCCACTCGGCCATGCTGTGCGGGTGCTTGCGCGCGTATTCCTTGACGGCGCGCGGCGCGCGGCGGTCGGAGTTGCCCTCGCGCAGCACCGGGTTGACGGCGCTGCCGATGCATTTGTTGTAGCGCGCGCGGATGTCCTTGTCGGCGTCGGTCGTCGGGTTCTCGGGGTACTCGGGCAGCTTGCAGCCCTTGGCCTGAAGCTCCTTGATGGCGGCCTTGAGCTGCGCCACCGAGGCGCTGATGTTGGGCAGCTTGATGATGTTGGCCTCGGGCTTCAAGGTGAGCTTGCCCAGCTCGGCTAGGTTGTCGGGCACGCGCTGCTCGGGCGTGAGCGCTTCGGGAAACTGCCCCATCACGCGCGCGGCCAGCGAGATGTCGCTGGTCTGCACGTCGATGTCCGCCGCCTTGGCGAAGGTGCGCACGATGGGCAGCAGCGACGCCGTGGCCAGCGCGGGCGCCTCGTCGGTCAGGGTGTAGATGATGGTGGACGGCGTGCTCATGCGCGAAAACTCCTGTGGGCTCGGTTCGGGGTGGTTGCCTGGGTGTGGGCCGGAGCGCTTGTGGCCGACAGCGGCCCGCGGTGTCGCGGGCGCGCCGTCGCCGGCCCATGTGCCGATGTTACGCGCAGTCATGACCTTGCAACGACTATGTTTTTCATAGCTGGCTGCGCTGATCAGCCGGGCGCCGAGGTCGATTTTTGCTTGAAATCAAGCGTTGGACGGGCGGCTCAGCCCGCGGGCCCCGAATCCAGGTCGATGCGCAGCCCATCGGGCAGCACCTGCAGCGCCCGCACCTGCAAGCCGCGCTGGCGCGCCTGCGCCAGGGGCTCGGCGGGCACGCGGTACAGCACCTGCCCGGACAGCAGTTGACCGAGCAGCGGCGGCGCCAGCCGCGCCACCCAGGCGCGCTGCGCCGGGCCCAGGGCGTCGGCGTCCAGCTGCCGCACCTGCACGTCCACCATCCGGATGGCGCCTTGCTCGGCGTCGTAGCGCAGGGCGAAGTCCAGTGCCATGCGGCCGGTCAGGCGCCGCCCGTCCAGGGACTCGGCCAGCACCCAGTCGAGCGCCAGGCCCAGCCGGTTGGTCTGGGGCAGCAGCGTCAGCGTGGGCGCTTGCAGGCTCAGCTCGGCCAGGCCGGCCAGGCTGCGCTGCACCGGAAAGGCGCGCGCGATGGCCTCTTGCAGGCGCTGGCGCGAGACCGTGATCTCGCGCGGCCCATCCCACGGCCCGGCACAGGCCGCCAGCGCCCCGGCCAGCAGCGCCGCCAGGCACGCGCGCCGGGGGTTCATTCGGCGTCGGGGTGGCTGGTCGCCCGCCCGATGGAGACATAGGTCAGGCCGTGGCGCGCCAGTTGCCGGGGCTGGTACAGGTTGCGCCCGTCGAACACGATGCGGTCGGCCAGCCGCTGCGCCAGCTGCGCGAAGTCGGGCACGCGGTACACGTTCCATTCGGTCACGATGGCCAGGGCGTCGGCGCCTTGCAGCGCCTGCGTGGGCGAGTCGCACAGCGCCAGGTCGTCGCGCTCGCCGAACACGCGGCGCGCCTCGTCCATGGCGGCCGGGTCGTGCGCCCGCACGCGCGCGCCGGCGGCCCACAGCTGCGCCAGCAGGGTGCGGCTGGGGGCCTCGCGCATGTCGTCGGTCTCGGGCTTGAAGGCCAGGCCCCACACGGCGATGGTCTTGCCGCGCAGGCCCTCGCCGTAGTGCGCGGCGATACGCTCGCCCAGCACGCGGCGCTGCGCCACGTTGCGCTGCTCGACGGCGCTCAGCACCAGCGGCTCGACGCCCGCCTCGCGCGCCGTGTGAACGAGCGCCTTCACATCCTTGGGAAAGCAGCTGCCGCCATAGCCCAGGCCGGCGTAGATGAAGTGGTAGCCGATGCGCGGGTCGCTGCCGATGCCGCGGCGCACGGCCTCGACGTCGGCGCCCAGGCGCTCGGCCAGGTTGGCGATTTCGTTGATGAAGCTGATCTTGGTGGCCAGCATGGCGTTGGCGGCGTACTTGGTCAGCTCGGCGCTGCGCACGTCCATCACGACGATGCGGTCGTGGTTGCGGTTGAAGGGGGCGTACAGCTCGCGCAGCCGCGCTTCGGCCACGCGGCTGGCGGTGCCGATCAGGATGCGGTCGGGCCGCTGGCAGTCGGCCACGGCCGCGCCTTCCTTGAGGAACTCGGGGTTGGACACCACCTCGAACGCCAGCGCCACGCCACGCTCGGCCAGCGCGGTGGCCACCGCCGCCGTCACGCGGTCGGCGGTGCCCACCGGCACGGTGGATTTGTTGACGATGATCTTGGGCTCGGTCATGTGCGCGCCGACGCTGCGCGCCACCGCCAGCACGTGCTGCAGGTCGGCGCTGCCGTCCTCGTCGGGTGGGGTGCCCACGGCCAGGAAGATCAGCTCGCCATGGCGCACGCCCTCGCGGGCATCGGTGGAAAAGCGCAGCCGGCCGGCCGCCTGGTTGGCCTGCACCATGGGCTGCAGGCCGGGCTCGTGGATGGGGACGCGGCCCGTTTGCAGCGCCGCCACCTTGGCCGCGTCCACGTCCACGCACACGACATCGTGGCCCACTTCGGCCAGCACCGCGCCTTGCACCAGGCCGACGTAACCGGTGCCGAAAATCGTGACTCTCATGATGGGTAGAACTCCCGGTACCAGCGCACGAAGCGCGCCACCCCCTCGCGCACCGGGGTGGCGGGCGTGAAGCCGACCCAGGCCGCCAGCGCCGTGGTGTCGGCCGCGGTGGTGTGCATGTCGCCGGGCTGGATCGGCAGCAGGCGCTTGACGGCTTCGATGCCCAGCGCCGACTCGAGCGCGGCGATGTAGTCCAGCAGCCGCGTGGGCGCGCCGCCGCCGATGTTGAAGAGGCGATACGGCGCGCTGCTGGCCGCCGGGCTGGGCGCCGCCGCATCGAACAGCGGATCGGGCGTGGCCGGCTTGGCCAGCACGCGCAGCACGCCGGTCACGATGTCGTCGATGTAAGTGAAGTCGCGCACCAGCCGGCCTTCGCCGTACACGTCGATCGGCTCGCCGGCCAGCATGGCGCGGGTGAACTTGAACAGCGCCATGTCCGGCCGCCCCCAGGGCCCGTACACCGTGAAAAAGCGCAGGCCGGTGGTGGGGATGCGGTACAGGTGGGCGTAGCTGTGCGCCATCACCTCGCCCGCCTTCTTGGTGGCGGCGTAGTAGCTGATGGGGTGATCGACCGCGTCGCTTTCGCGAAACGGCGTTTTGGTGTTGCCGCCGTACACGCTGGAGCTGCTGGCGAACACCAGGTGCTGCGCGCGCACCGCACGGCAGCCTTGCAGGATGTTGGCAAAGGCCAGCAGGTTGCTGTCGGTGTAGTCGTCGGGCGCGTCGATGGAGTGGCGCACGCCGGCCTGCGCCGCCAGGTGCAGCACCCGGGTGGGCCGCACGCGCGCGAACAGCGCGGCCACGGCGGTGCGGTCGGCCAGATCCAGGCGCTCGAAGCGAAAGCCGGGGTATGCGCACAAGCGGGCCAGCCGCGCCTCCTTCAGCCGCACGTCGTAGTAGGCGTTGAGGTTGTCCACGCCCACCACGGACTCGCCGCGCTCCAGCAGCTTTTGCGCGCAGTGCATGCCGATGAAGCCGGCGCAGCCGGTCAGCACAATCACGGTGATCACCCCTCCCGCGGGAACCAGATGAAGCGATAGTACGCCGGCGCGCTGCCTTCGGGCACGTAGCGGCGCGGCAGCGCCAGCACGCGCGGCGCGCTGCCTGCGGGCAGCACGGTCTGCGCATCGGCCCACCAGCCGGTCGGCAGGCGGTCGTCGCGCGAGATCAGCAGCCAGCCCCCGCCGGCGGCACGCGCGGCGGCCAGTTGCCGGGCCACGCAGGCGGCCACCGGTTGCGCGTCGCCGTCGCAGACGGCGGCCGGCGCCGCGGCAAAGCGCGTGCGCAGCGCGCCGGCCAGCATGTGGTCGGCGGCGATCACCGGGCTGCGGCCGTCGTAGCCCGCCGCGCGCAGTTGCTCGGTGAGCGCCCTGATCGGCTGGTTCAGCTCGCCCGGCCGGCCACGCCAGCCGGCCACCCAGGGGTAGGCGGCGGTTGCCAGAAAGAACAGCAGCGCCACACCCAGCACGGCGCCGGTGAAGCGCCGCCCGCCGGGCGCCGATTCGAGTTGCGGGCGCCACACGAACGCGGCCAGCGGCCACACGCAAAACAGCGGCTGCAACCAGTGCTCCTTGAACTCGGTCACGTGGCCGAAAAGCACCATGCCGACGAACACCGCCAGCACCCCCGCCAGGTAGCGCGCCAGCAGCGGCTTTGCCCACGGCGCCGCGGACGTCGATGGCGCCGCGCCCGCCGAGAGCGCGCGCAGCCAGGCGCCGCGAAACGCCCAGGCCGCCAGCAAGGTCCACAGCAGCAGGGTCGCAAGCAGGGTGACCAGCAGCTCGCCCAGGCCGTCGATGCGCCCGCCGGCGGGCCGCACTTCCAGCTTGTCGGTGATGGCGACGGCCGTGGCCAGCCAGTGGTCGGCCAGCCACAGCGCGTGCGGCAGCACCAGCGCGAGCGCCACCGCCGCCGTGATCCACAGCCCGCGCGCCAGCAACACCGCGCGCGTCGCCGGCACGCTGAGCGCCGCCAGGCCGAGCGTGGCGGCACACAGCGCGAAGTTGTATTTCGACAGCATGCCCAGCCCCAGCATGAACCCCAGCAGCGCATAACGGGCCGGGCGCGGCGACTGCACCAGGCCGATCAGCGCCCACCAGGTGCCGGCGGTGACGGCCGTGACCAGCACCGTATGCGTCTGGTCGTGCAGCGAGGACCAGCCCAGCGCCGGCAGCATCACCATGCTGGCGGCCGCCCACCACGCCGTGCGCGGCGGCAGCAGGGCGCGTGCGGCCAGGCCCATGAACAGGTAGGTCAGCGCCAGCAGCAGATGCTTGAGCACGGCCAGCGACAGCACGCTGGGCCCCAGCACGGCGTTCAGCCCCCATTGCAGCCAGGTGTAGAGCGGCGGCTGCGCGCCGTAGCCCCAGGCCAGGTGCTGCGACCACAGCGTCTGCTCGGCCTCGTCCCAGCGCAGCGCGGACGACAGGGCCACGCGCAGCGCCACGTGCGCCGCCGCCCAGGCCAGCAGCCACGGCAGCGGCCGGCGCATGACGGACGGCAGCACGCCGGCGGCAGGCGCCGGATGCGGGGGCAAGGCGGTGGACGACACGGACATGCGAAACGTGGCGCTGTCGCGCAGCCGCGGCAGGCACAATGGCCGCTCGATTATCCGTGCACGATCCGCGCCCATGCCTGCAACCCACCCGCCCGATGTTTCCATCGTCGTGCCGATCTACAACGAGGTCGATAACCTGCCCGATCTGGTGGAGCGCATCGCGCAGGCGATGGCCGGCCAGCCGCTCGCCTTCGAGCTGCTGGCGGTGGACGACGGCTCCACCGACGGCAGTCGCGCCCGGCTGCGCGAGCTGGCGGCCACGCGGGCCTGGCTGCGGCCGGTGCTGCTGGCGCGCAACTACGGCCAGTCGAGCGCGCTGCAGGCCGGGTTCGACCGCGTGCGCGGACGCTACGTGGTGACGCTGGACGCCGACCTGCAAAACGAGCCCGGCGACATCCCGCTGCTGCTGGAGCGCCTGGAAACGGACCCCGACGTGGACATGGTGAGCGGCTGGCGCAAGGACCGCCAGGACGCCGAGCTCTCGCGCAAGCTGCCGTCCCGCATCGCCAACCGGCTGATCTCGCGCGCCACCGGCGTGCACCTGCACGACTACGGCTGCGCGCTCAAGGCGTATCGGCGGCCCATCATCGACCGCATCCGGCTGTATGGCGAGCTGCACCGCTTCATCCCCTCGCTGGCGCGCGAGGCGGGCGCGCGCATCGCCGAGGTGCCGGTGCGCCACCACGCGCGCACGCGCGGCGTGTCCAAGTACGGCATCGACCGCACCTTCCGCGTCATCCTCGATCTGATCCTGGTCGTGTTCTTCATGCGCTACCGCCAGCGCCCGCTGCACGCCTTCGGCGGGCTGGGGCTGTGGCTGGCGGTGCCCGGCGTGCTGATCCTGCTGTGGCTGCTGGCGGACAAGCTGATGGGCCACGACATCGGCGGGCGCCCGCTGCTGCTGGCCGGCGTGATGCTGGTGCTGATGGGCGTGCAAATGATCGCGGCGGGGCTGATCGGCGAGCTGCTGATGCGCATCTACCACGAGGCCGGCGGTGCCCCGCAGTTTCATGCGCAGGAGTATGTTCATGAGGCAAACCGGCCTGTAGCTCCCGTCGATCAAGCGCAAGCAGATACCAATTTAATAGCGTGAAGCGCGTGCCCAAGCTCGTGCTGCGGGGCCTGCTGGGGCTGGCCGTGCTGGGCGCCGTGCTGGCGCTGGCCGACCCCGCGCGCGTGGCCGCGCAGCTGGGCCGGGCGCAGCCGCTGTGGCTGGCCGCGGGGCTGGCGGCGGCCGTGGCCTCCAACGCGGTGTCGGCGCTGCGCTGGCGCGTGCTGGCGCGCTGGCTGGGCGCCGAGCTCGGCGTGCGCGACGCCTGCCGCTGGTACTTTCAGGCCATGGGGCTGAATGCGCTGCTGCCGGGCGCGGTGGTGGGGGGCGACGTGTACCGCGCCGTGGTGCTGCGCCGCGCCGGGCAGGACACCGCCGCATCGAGCTGGTCGGTGGTGCTGGACCGCGCCAGCGGCCTGTGGATGCTGTGCGCCATCGGCGGCCTGGGGGCGGCCGCCTGCGCCGGCGTGCTGGCGCCCTGGCTGGGGCTGCCGCCGGGCGCCTTCGCCGTGCTGATGCTGGCAGGCACGGTGCTGTGGCTGGCGCTGCCCTGGGCTGTGCCGGTGCTGCTGCGCCACGACCGGGCCGCGCGCGGCTGGCTGGCGCCGCTGCGCGCGGCGGCGCTGCGGCCGGACTTTGCGCGCCAGTGGGCCGGGCAGGCCGTGGCCTCGGCGACGGTGCAGGCGCTGTCGGCCGCAGCGCTGGCCGGCGGCGGCCTGGCGCTGGGCCTGCAACTGCCCGCCGCCGTCTGGGCCTGGGCCATCGCGCCGGTGTTCCTGATGGCGGCGCTGCCCGTCAGCGTGGGCGGCTGGGGCACGCGTGAGGCCGCCGCCGTGGCCGCGCTGGCGCCATTCGGCGTGGCAGCGCCCGCGGCCGTGGGCGTGGGCTTGATCTACGGCGTGTATGCGCTGGCGCAGGGCGCGCTGGGGGCGCTGGCGTTTGGGCTGCCGCGGCGGGCACCGGTATCTGGAAACGGACCTTGAAACAGCCGAACGCAGAGGGCACAAAGATTACGCAGAGGAGAAAAAATCAGATCGAATTACCCGGTGATAGATTTTTTCGTTCGTCTCCGAGCCCCCATCTTTGGAGCATGGCGCAACCGTGTTTGCGCCAGGGGCAAAGCCATGAACACCAGCGACGTTGATCCTTCAATCCAACTTTTTTTACCAGAAGTCCGGAGATTGCTGCAGTCGGGTATCTAGGTCAACTCGCGCTTCAGAGTTCCGGGCCAATTCATCTTGGAGAATTCGAATGGTTCTGTTAGGGTTCTTGTTCATTCCATCACCAGGCCGCCTCTTATAGGTCAGGATGAAGACGGGCGTGAACTTAGTGCGCTTGTTGAATACATGGGTCTGCGAAGATCGACCCATCACGGTACGAAATACGCCGCCAGCCAGTCCCTCGCCTGAGTCTGTTTCATCTTCATCGGTAGTGGGTCCGCGAACTGCAAAGAGTGCGTCGATAAACGCATGCTTGAATTCCAAAACTTCTGACTTAAGTTGCATGCCGCGAGGAAAGAAATTCACTTTTTGGCTCGTAGTTCCCAGCCCAAGGCCCTGCGCTAAGCGAATGAAGTCAAGGTTTGGCGTTGCAATGCGACAGTAGTCATTTCCATTCCAGAAGTATACGGATGGCGCACGGGTAGTCGTACCGAGACCCATGCATCGCGACCCAGGATTGGCAATCACGTGATCCTGCGAAAAAGAGAGTGCATTTGTGACGATAATGTAAATGTAGGAATTCGCGACAGCTGTTTTTTCTGGCTCCAGGAATCCGTCTTGAATTGCGTCACGTGCGAATTCGCGCTCCAAAACTTCGGCCCAGCGCTCCGCGCCCTCAAGGGTTCGAGTAAAGAACACAACTACTCGCTCAGCCGTTCGTCGCAGCGATGTCATGATCTGTGCTCTAAGCGACTCCCAGTTAAGAATTGCAGAAGGGTTGTCTGCGAGGACCCAAAGCTCATCGACGTAAGCATATAGGTCTTGTGGTGATGTGATTTCTTCGGTGCTGCTTTCGATGTTTTTCCAATCCAGTGCTATCGCTAGTTTTTTGAGACTACTTGCGGCGGTTGAGTAGCGGTCCCCGCCGATCTGGGTCAATGTCAAGTACAACGACTTGGCTTTGTTGTCTTCATCAAGATAGTCGATTCCCTTTTCGCGAAAGCCTTTGGAGATCGCTTGGGGCGACACCGCCAGCAAGGCCGCAATTTGCGCCTGCGTCAAATCAAGCCACGCGAGCGTGCGCTCGACCAAATCATCGCTGGATGCGTCATCGCTGAGAGCAGCGACACCCACGCTTACCGCGCTCAGGGCAAGTCGAACCTGGTGTCGTCGAGCGGCTGTGGTTGTCATGTAGTCCTCCATGTGGTGACAAGACCGAGTAGTCTAGCGCAAGATGTCACATTGTCTACATAAAAACAACTAGTTGACAAAAAAGATGGAATGCTGCAGAATGCGTCTGCCCATCACAAATTTGTAGTGGGTTTATAAATTTTTACTAGGAATCTATACATGAAACATCTCGACCGCGACCTGCGGCCCATTGTGCGCCGCGCGCTTGACCGTGATCCCAAGCTCCGCCTTGAACATGGTGCTCGCCACTTTCGTGTCGTCCATGCTGACACGGGAGATTTCGTTCCGATTTCCACGTCTTCCAGTGATCGACGCGCTCGCGCAAACTTGGAATCAGGCTTGCGCCGCCTCTCGTCTCATGGCGTCGGTCTGGTGGCTGCAAGAACGCTGATGAATTACGCCGCTCCACTTCACGCGAGCCGGGGGTGATCCATGCACCAAGCAGAATTCAGGACTTCGAGCCCGGTGTGGCTCAAGGAATTGGCAAAGGCGTACGAGTCGCGGAAACCTGCCGGGTTGATCGACGATGCTGGCCTTGGTATCGACCCGTCTACGCACTCTCTCTTCGACATGGGACAGCGTGCAAGTCTGTCGGCGGAAGACTGGGCTGGAGTACTAGTCGCGCTTGGGCTTAGCGGTGCAGGCATCTGGTTGATTCGCCTAGCGATAGTCGATCCAGAGCCCACGAGCAAGCTGTGGCTCCTGGTAGCAAGTGGCTGCCTTGCTCTGGTAACCGGCGGAGGCATGGCAGTCTCGATCTTGACGGACCGACGTCCGCCGACCGTGCGAGCCTCGCGCGAGGGGTTCGAGATCCGCTGGGCATAACGGGGACTTGTCGGGCTGACTGCGCTTGGCAGTCAACGCGGGTATTCGTCAAGGTCAACGGTTTGCGCCGGGCGCTCGAACGCATCGACGATGCGGCGAGTGCGTGATCTACGGCCTGGCGCAGGGCGCGCTGGGGGCGCTGGCGTTTGGGCTGCCGCGGCGGGAGACGGTATCTGGAAGCGGGCCTTGAAATTGCAACAGCCGAACGCAGAGGACGCAAGGATGACGCAGAGGGCGCAAAAAAGAAACCGGATTGAGTCACTTGAAATTTGATAGCTTCCGGCGCTTGTCACACAAGCGTTTCACAGCGATTCAAGCAAATTTTCGGTATTCTTTTGCGTCCTCTGCGATTCCTTCGCGTCCTCTGCGTCCGGTACCCGCATTCAGGAGCTCGCCTTCAGCACCCCGCGCCGCATCTGGTCCAACTCCATGGTCTCGAACAGGGCCTTGAAGTTGCCCTCGCCGAAGCCCTCGTTGCCCTTGCGCTGGATGAACTCGAAGAAGATGGGGCCCAGCTGGTTCTCGCTGAAGATCTGCAGCAGCAGCTCGTTTTGCACCCCATCGACCAGGATGTTGCGCGACTGCAGCTCGGCAATCGGCTCCTTCAGGCCCGGGATGCGCTTGGGCAGCAGCTCGTAATAGGTGTCGCTGGTCTCCAGCAGCTTGACGCCCGCCATGCCCAGCTGATCGACGGCGTGGTAGATGTCCTTGCTGGCCAGCGCGATGTGCTGCACGCCCTCGCCGTGGTACATGTCCAGGTACTCCTGGATCTGGCCCTTCTGGTCGTTGCCCTCTTCATTGATGGGGATGCGGATCTTGCCGCAGGGGCTGGTCATGGCCTTGCTCTTGACGCCCGTGGCCTGGCCCTCGATGTCGAAGTAGCGCACCTCGCGGAAGTTGAACAGGCGCTCGTAAAAGCCCGCCCACTCGTCCATGCGGCCCTTGTGCACGTTGTGCGTCAGGTGATCGACCACCGTCAGGCCGTAGCCCTCGGGGCTGATGGCCGCGCTGCCGTGCACGCCGGGCAGCGGCTCGAAATCGACGTCGTAAAAACCGATGTTGCCGATGTCGCCCTCTTTGGCGCCATCCTTGCCGCGCCAGCGGTCGATCAGGTAGATGATGGAGTCGCCGATGCCCTTGATGGCCGGGATGTTCAGCTCGCCCGGATTGGCGTGGCCCGCATAGCCCCAGGCGCCCAGGCCGATGGCGCGCTCGTAGGCGGCCTTGGCATCGCCCACGCGAAAGGCGATGGCGCAGATGCTGGGCCCGTGCAGGCGCGCAAAGCGCTGGGCAAAGCTGTCGGGCTCGGCGTTGATGATGAAGTTGATCTCGCCCTGGCGGTACAGCGTGACGTTCTTGCGACGGTGTTTGGCCACCGCGGTGAAGCCCATGCGCTCGAACAGCGCGCCCATGGCCTTGGGGTCGGGTGCGGCGTATTCGATGAACTCGAAGCCGTCGGTGCCCATGGGATTGTCCCAGGTGGCGGGGGTGGCGTTTTTCTCTGCGGGCATGGGTGTCTCCAAAAGAATCGGGCCGGGACGGCCAAGCCCTCACTGTAGGCCCGGCGGCGGGCGGTTTTTCGGCGTTTGACTGGCCTCAAGAACGCGTTGGCGCCAATAACTGGATTCAATCGTCCGTTTCATGCACTTTATTTGCACAAGATCAAAAAGCAAGCCTGTTCTGGCCCGAATTTTGGCGATTCAAGCCGTAAAATTGCGTCATCATGACGGCCAGCGCACTCGACAAGCTCGACCGGGCGATTTTGCTGCGCTTGCAGGCGGACGGGCGCGAACCCTGCGACGCCATCGGCGAGCAGGTGGGCCTGTCGGCCAGCGCCGTGCTGCGGCGCGTGAAACGGCTGGAGGACGCCGGCGTGATCGAGCGCACGGTGGCACTGCTCAAGCCCGAGGCCGTGGGCCTGGGCCTGTCGGCCTATGTCAACGTGCGCCTGGAAAAGCACCAGGGCGGCGCCAAGCGCAACCCCATGGACGAGTTTCGCGCCAGCGTGCAGAACTGGCCCGAGGTGGTCGAATGCGCGGCGCTGACGGGCGAAATGGATTTTTTGCTGCGCCTGGTGGTGCAGGACATGGCCGCGTATTCGCGCTTCATGATGGACACGCTGCTGCGCCACCCGGCCGTGCAGGACTGCAAGACCAGCTTCGTGATGGATCGGGTCAAGTCCACCACGGCCCTGCCGATATAGGCTCACCCCCAGTCTCCACACGCTGCGCGTTGTTGCGCCTCCCCCCTTCGAGGGGGCGCACCCAGTGGCCGGGGAGACCCCGGCCACGGGTGCCCCGTGCATGGCCGGCTGCGCGGCCTTCAAAGTGCCCACTTGGACGGCTTTGGCGAATTCCCTGCTCGTGGCCTGCGCTCGCTGCGCGATGTTTCGCCCCCCTTTTTGAGGGGGCGCACCCAGTGGCCGGGGAGACCCCGGCCACGGGTGCCCCGTGCATGGCCGGCTGCGCGGCCTTCGGAGTGCCCATTTGTACCGCTTTGGCAAGTTCCCGGCACTTTGGACTGGCAACCCTAGGGACAAACCCTAAGATTCGAGGCATGGAAACATTCGACCCCTCCCGCCCCGCAGCCCCTGCGCCGGCCGTGAGCCCTACGGTCGCCCCTGCCAGGCCCGCCAAGCCCCGCGCGGTGGCCAGCACCATCGTGCCGATCCGCGGGATCGGCGTGCGCTACCGCGCGCGCATCGCCCGCCACCTGCTGGACCTGGACGAGCACGACCGCTACCTGCGCTTTGGCTACGCCGCCAGCGACGAGCAGATTCGCCAGTACGTGGACGGCCTGGACTTCGAGCGCGACCAGGTCTTCGGCATCTTCAACCGCAAACTGGCCATGATCGCGATGGCGCACCTGGCCTACCCCAGCGACCTGACGCAGGCCGGCTTTGCCGAGTTCGGCGTGTCGGTGGCCAAGCACGCGCGCGGGCGCGGCTACGGCAAGCTGCTGTTCGAGCGTGCCGCCATCCACGCCGTCAATCACGGGGTGGACACGCTGTACATCCACGCCCTGAGCGAAAACACCGCGATGCTGAAGATCGTGCGCAATGCCGGCGCCGTGGTCGAACGCTCCGGCAGCGAGAGCGAAGCGCACCTGCGCCTGCCCGCCGCGACCTTCAAAAGCCGCATCGACCAGCTGGTGGCCGACCAGGTGGGCCAGGTGGACTACTGGATCAAGAGCGAAGCGGCCACGCTGCGCAACATGCTGGGCACCATGCAGGAAGTGCGCGACGGCGTGCGCGAAGGACGCCACAAGAGCGGCTCCTGACCCGCGCGGCGCGCGGCGCCGGCGGCCTGCGCCGACCGCCACCCCTCAAGCCAGCACCGGCCCCGTCGGGGTCGGGCTGGCGTGCTCGACCGGATGGCGCCCGCCGCGCTGCTGCGCGGCCTCCAGCTCCCAGGGGTTGTGCGCGCAGAACACCTCGACCTCAGGGTGCTCGGCCGTTAAGGCGCGCAGCCGCGCCTGGTTGTGCAGGCGCAGCGCGCGGTCGGTCTGCACCAGGGCCTGGAACAGGCCCACCTTCCAGGCGCATTGGCGGCGCTCGCCCTTGACCTCGCGCGGATCGAAATACGCGTCGCCGGCGTGCAGCAGCCAGCCCCCGGGGGCCTGCACCGCCACGCCGCAGTGGCCCCGCGTGTGGCCGAACAGCGGCACCATCAGCATCTCCGGCGGCAGGCCGCGCAGCTGGCGCACCGCCTCGAAGCCGAACCACGGCTCGCCCTGCGCCTCGTAGGTCTCGGTATCCAGCCCGTGGGCCCACATCGCCGGCAGGTAGCGGTGCCGGTCCTTGAGCGTGCGCCGCTCGGTGCACTGCTTCAGCTCGGCCGCGTGCAGGTGCACCCTGGCCTTGGGAAAGTCCGCCAGGCCGCCGACGTGGTCCAGGTCCATGTGCGTCATCACGATGTGGCGCACGTCGGCCGCGTCGAAGCCCAGCGCGCGAATCTGGTTGAGCGCGGCCAGCGCCGGGTCGCATTTGGGCCGCGCGTAGCCGTAGACGAAGGACTTGGTCAGCCGCGAGGTCATGTCGGCATAGTCCAGCGTGCCGAGGCCCGTATCGACCAGCACCAGGCCGCTGGCGGGCGTCTCCACCAGCAGCACGTGGCAGCCGAGCTGCTTGCCGCCGATGTCCAAGCGCTGGATGCAGGCGCAGTTCAGGTGGTGCACGCGCAGTCGGGCGTAGCTCATCGCGCAATCTCCGAAAAGGAATGGACGTTCCCGATTAAAACGCCGCCCGATCGATCCTGTCAAGGAACATTCATTCCTTTTTGCTACCATGCCCGAATGCCCAAGATCAGCGACGAACACCGCGCCGCGCGCCAGGCGCAAATTCTGGATGCCGCCTGGCGCTGCTTCTACCGCCAGGGCGTGCAGGCCACGACCATGGAGCAGATCATGGCCGAGTCGGGCCTGTCGGCCAGCGCGATGTACCGCTACTTCGCCGGCAAGGACGACATCATCGTGGCGGCCATCAGCAGCTCGCTCTCTCGCCTGGGCCAGCTGCTGGAGCCGATCCTCGAGGCACCGCAGCAGCGCAGCGTGCCGGCGCTGTTGCAGCAGGTGACCGCGGCCATCCAGTCGTTCTCGGAGCGTCCCGGCTTCAACCTGTGCCGCATCGCGCTGCACGGCTGGAGCGAGGCGCAGCGCAACGAGCGCCTGCGCGGGCTGATGCGCGACTTTTACGCCGCCTTCCGCGACCGCCTGGCCGACCGCGTGCGGCGCTGGCAAGCCGAAGGCGCGCTGGATGCCGGCGCGCCGCCGCAGGACGTGGCGCAGACCCTGCTGTCGCTGATCGTCGGCTTCGTCGTGCAGTCGGCCATCGTGCACGACGCCGACCCCGCGGCCCACGGGCGCGGGCTGGCCGCGCTGTGCGCGCCGGCGTCGGCGTGATCCCCGCGCGGCAGCGCCAGGCGCGCGCGTGCGACTACCGGGCCCAGGCCACGCCGCCGTCCACCACCAGCGTGCTGCCCACGACGTAGTCGCCGGCGCGCGAGGCCAGGAAGATGGCCGCGCCCGCCATGTCCTCGGGCGTGCCGATACGGCCGGCGGGCGTGCGCTGGGCCACCTCGTCGGCATGGTCGCGCGCGCTCTTGTTCATCTCCGAGGCGAACGGCCCCGGCGCGATGGCGCTGACGATGACGCGCTGGGGCGCCAGCGTCATGGCCATGCGCTTGGTCAGGTGGATCAGGCCGGCCTTGCTGGCGGCGTAGGAGTACGTCTCCCAGGGGTTGACGCTGATGCCGTCGATTGACGCAATGTGGATCACCTTGGCCAGGTGGTCGGTGGCGGCGGCCTTGAGCATGGGCGTGAGCGCCTGCGTCAAAAAGAACGGCGTCTTCATGTTCAGGTCAGCCACCTTGTCCCAGCCGCTCTCCGGGAACTCGGCGTAGGGCGCGCCCCAGGCCGCACCGGCGTTGTTGACCAGGATGTCCAGCGTCGGCTCGTGCTTTTGATAGGCCGCCACCAGGGCGTGGATACCCTCCAGCGTGGAGACGTCGGCCGGCAGCGACACGCAGGGGCCGATGGCCGACAGCTCTTTCGCGGTGGCATCGCAGGCCTCGGCCTTGCGCGCCGAGATGTACACCCGCGCACCAGCGCGCAGAAAGCCCTCGGCGATCATGCAGCCGATGCCGCGCGAGCCGCCGGTGACCAGGGCGCTGCGACCCTGGAGCGAAAACAGGTTCTCGATGTTCATCATGGGCCAGGCTCCGATACGATCAATTGAATAGCTGTCTGCGCTTGCCAGTCAAGCGCCAGAGGTCGATTCGGCTTGAATGGTCAAGCGGGAGAAAAGCGCCAGACGCCCTGCTCATCGCGCGTGCGCACCAGCTGCCCGCCATGCCACAACCGGTGCAGGTGCGCCACCGATTCGCCCAGGGCAAAGGTGGTCTGGTGCAAATCGAGCGGGCGCTTGAACAGCACCGGCAGCATGTCGTAGGCGCTCACGGGCTTGGCGCGCGCGGCCTCCATCACCTCGGCCAGGCGGTCGCGGTGGTGCTCGTGCAACTGCTGGATGCGGGTGTGCAGGCCCTTGAAGGGCTTGCCGTGCGAGGGCAGCACCAGGGTATCTTGCGGCAGCGGCTTGAAGCGGTCGATGGAGTCCAGGAACAGCGTGAGCGCGTCGGCCTCGGGCTCCATCTCGTAGACGCTGACGTTGGTGGAGATGCGCGGCAGCACCATGTCGCCGCTGATCAAAACGCCGAGCCCTTCGCAGTGCAAGGCCATGTGCTCGGGCGCGTGGCCGTAGCCGGCGATGCAGCGCCAGGCGTGGCCACCGATGGTGACGCTGGCGCCGTCCATCAGGCGTGCATAGCTGGGCGGAACGGCGGGCACCAAGTTGCTGTAGTAGCTTTTGCGGTTGCGGATTTTTTCCAGATCATCCGCGCCCACCATGCCGTGGCTGCGAAAGTACTCGGCCAGACGCTCGCCGCCAAAACTGTTGACAACCTGGCAAGCGTAGCGCGCGGTCTGGAAATCGGTGGCGCTGATCCACAGCGGCGCCTGCCAACGCTCGCACAGCCAGTGCGCCAGGCCGATGTGGTCGGGGTGCATGTGGGTGACCAGCACGCGCACCACGGGCAGGCCCTCCAGCTCGTGCTCGAACACCTGCTCCCACAGCGCGCGCGATTCGGCGTGGTCGATGCAGCAGTCCACCACCGTCCAGCCCTCGCGGCCCTGAAAGCGATCGCGCAGCAGCCACAGGTTGATGTGGTCCAGCGCGAAGGGCAGGCCCATGCGCAGCCACTTGACGCCCGGCGCCAGCAGGATGGCGCGGCCCGGCGCGGGCAGTTGGTCGGCCAGCGGGTAATGCAGGGCGCGTTCGAGTTCGGCGGAAAGGGACATGGAAGGGACTCGTGGGTGGAGTAGGATCGCGGTGCAGTTGACGTGAACGTCAAGTGAACGGAGCATTGTAGAAACAGCGCGCCCCGCCTGCACAGCACGCGCGCGACAGCAAGCCATCATGCCCACCGCCACCTACACCATCAGCGACCTGGCGCGCGAGTTCGACCTCACGCCGCGCGCCATGCGCTTTTACGAGGACATGGGCCTGCTGCAGCCCGAGCGGGGCGGCCCCGGCGGGCGCCAGCGCGTGTACAGCCACCGCGACCGCACGCGCCTGAAGCTGACCTTGCGCGCCAAGCGCCTGGGCCTGTCGCTGATCGAGGCGCGCGAGCTGATCGACATGTACGACAGCCCCCGCGATACCCGTCCGCAGCTGGAGCGCTTTCTGCTGGTGCTGGGCCAGCACCGCGCCCAGCTGGAGGCGCAGCTGGCCGAGCTGCAGGCCACGCTGGGCGAGATCAGCCAGCACGAGAAGGACGCCCGCGCCCTGCTGGCGCGGCTGGCGCCGCAGGCCGCCGGTCGGCGCGGGGCCACGCCGGCGTCCGCCTGAACCATTCGTCCCCGCAAAATCGCCCCTGCCCATGACCGCCGAAGCGCCCCCCATCCCGCACCCTGCCCTGCACCAGCGCGTGGCCGACAGCCTGGTCCGCCAGGGCCTGATGCGCCACCTGCAGGCACGCCTGCTGCGCGTGGCGCCGGGCGAGGTCGAGCTGTGGCTGCCCTATTCGGACAAGGTGACGCAGCAGCAGGACGGCTTTCACGGCGGCGCCATCGGCGCGCTGGCCGACATCGCCGGCGGCTACGCGGGGCTCACGGTCGCGCCCGAGGGCATGGAAGTCGTCACGGTGGAGTACAAGATCAACTTCTTGGGCAACGACCGGGGCGGCGGCCTGCGCGCCGTGGGCCGCGTGGTCAAGCCCGGCAAGCGCCTGATCGTCACCAGCGCCGAGATCACGCACGTGGCGGGCGACGGCAGGGCCAGCGCCTGCGCGCTGATGCAGCAGACGCTGATGGCCGTGCCCAAGGCGTATTGATTCAACTTTTCAGGAGACCCTCACCATGAGCAACTTGACCGGCCTGAACTTTCACCTGGGTGAAGACATCGACGCCCTGCGCGAGGCGGTGCGCGCCTTTGCCGCCGAAGAAATCGCGCCGCTGGCCGCGCAAGTGGACCGCGACAACCTGTTTCCGCACCAGCTCTGGCCCAAGCTGGGCGAGCTGGGCCTGCACGGCATGACGGTGAAGGAGGAATACGGCGGTACCGCGCTGGGTTATCTGGCGCACATCATCGCGATGGAAGAGGTCTCGCGCGCCTCGGCCTCGGTGGGGCTGTCGTACGGCGCGCACTCCAACCTGTGCGTCAACCAGATTCACCGCAATGGCAGCGAAGCGCAGAAGAAGAAGTACCTGCCCAAGCTGGTCAGCGGCGAGCACGTGGGCGCGCTGGCCATGAGCGAGCCGAACGCCGGCAGCGACGTGGTCAGCATGAAGCTGCGCGCCGACAAGAAGGACGGCTACTACGTGCTGAACGGCAGCAAGATGTGGATCACCAACGGCGGCGACGCCGACACGCTGGTGATCTACGCCAAGACCGAGCCCGAGATGGGCGCGCGGGGCATGACGGCCTTCATCGTCGAGAAGGGCTTCAAGGGCTTTTCCGCCGGCACCAAGCTGGACAAGCTGGGCATGCGCGGCAGCAACACCTACCCGCTGTTCTTCGACAACTGCGAGGTGCCGGCGGAGAACGTGATGGGCGGCGAGGGCATGGGCGCCAAGGTGCTGATGAGCGGGCTGGACTACGAGCGCGCCGTGCTCTCCGGCGGGCCGCTGGGCATCATGGCCGCGTGCATGGACGCCGTCGTGCCCTTCGTGCACGAGCGCCAGCAGTTCGGCCAGAGCATCGGCGAGTTTCAGCTCATGCAGGGCAAGATCGCCGACATGTACAGCACCTGGCAGGCCACGCGTGCCTATGTCTATGCCGTGGGCCGCGCCGCCGACCATGCGGACCACGCGCGCAGCTTTCGCAAGGACGCGGCCGGCGCCATTCTCTATTCGGCCGAGAAGGCCACCTGGATGGCCGGCGAGGCGATCCAGGCGCTGGGCGGCGTGGGTTACACCAAGGAGTTTCCGGTCGAGCGCCTTTGGCGCGACGCCAAGCTCTACGAAATCGGCGCCGGCACCAGCGAAATCCGCCGCATGCTGATCGGCCGCGAGCTGTTTGCCGAGACCTGCTGAGCCACCCCATCGACCGACCCGCCGTTCATGTATTCCGCCCCGTTCTGGTACCACTGGGTCTACAACCTCAGCGAGCCCGCCCTTTATGCCGCCTGCCTGCTCGCCACGACCTTGCTGGCCCTGCTGGTCGGGCTGGCGCTGACGGCGGTGCGCCGGTATGCGGGCGACCGGCAGGCGTCCAGCTTTCCGCCCGGGCTGGTGACCGCCATCGCGCTGCCGACCTCGCTGGTCATCGGGCTGATGGCCAGCGACGTCTCGCGCCGCTACAACGAGGCCCAGGACAACGTCATGCAGGAGGCCCGCACGGTCGCGACCTTGCAGCACGCCCTGACCGAGCTGCCGGCCACGGCGTCGGCGGCCTTGCAGGAAGAGCTGGCGCACTATGTGACGCAGGACCTGTCGCGCGAATGGGAGCAGTTGCAGCGCGCGCAGGTGCCGCTGGGACTGTCGCCGGCCCTGATCCGCATCGGCGTCGGCCTGGCCGCCCTGCAACCGGCGCGCGCGACGCGCGTGGTGGGCGACGGCGTGGTCGAGAACATCCAGGCGCAGCTGCGCGAGCTGCAGCGCCTGCGCACCCAGCGCTCGCAACTGGCGCTGGGCAAAATGGACAACCCCCAATGGATGATCGTTGCCGTGCTGCTGCTGTGCTGCGCGGCCGTGATGATCGAAGTGACCGTGCACCACCGTCGCAACCGGATCATGGCCATGACGCTGTTCGTCTTCAGCTATGGCTCGCTGGTCTACATGATCGCCACCAACGACCGCCCGTTCTCGGGCGGCGTCTCGGTGACGCCGGAGCCCATTGCCCGCATCTTCACGCAGCAACAAGCCGTCTTGCCCAACCTGTCTCGTTGAAAGCCCCACCATGCCCGACTCCCTGCAACACCTGATCGACAACAACCGCGCCTGGGCCGCCCGCATGGAGCGCGAGCAGCCGGGCTTCTTCCAGACGCTGGCGCAGCAGCAAAACCCCAAATACATGTGGATCGGCTGCTCCGACAGCCGCGTGCCGGCCAATCAGGTCACGGGGCTGGAGCCAGGCGAGGTCTTCGTGCACCGCAACGTGGCCAACGTGGTAGTCAGCTCCGACCTGAACGCGCTGTCGGTCATCCAGTTCGCGGTGGACGTGCTCAAGGTCGAACACATCATGGTGGTGGGCCACTACGGCTGCGGCGGCGTGCTGGCGGTGCTGCGCGAGCAGCGCATCGGCCTGGGCGACAACTGGCTGCGCCACGTGCACGACGTCAAGCAGCGCCACCGCGGCCGCTGGATGCACCTGTGCACCGCCGACCAGGAAAGCACGCTGTGCGAGATGAACGTGATCGAGCAGGTGGGCCACGTGGCCGAAACCACCGTGGTGCAGGACGCCTGGGCGCGCGGCCAGAAGCTGGCCGTGCACGGCTGGTGCTACGGCCTGAAGGACGGTCTGGTGAAAAACCTGGGCGTGACCATGTCGCGCGCCGACCACGTGGTGCAGGTGTACAGCGACGCCATCAAGCGCTACCCAAGGCAGCCCGTGAACACCGACGTGGCCTGAGCCCATGACCCCGGCGCTGACCGCCGAGCAAGCCGCGCTGGCGCACGATCTGGCGCGCGCGATGATCGACGGCTTCAACCGCCACTACCGCCTGTTTCGCACCGAAAGCGCACGCGCCAAGCACCGTTTCGAGACCGGCGACTGGCACGGCCAGCAGCGCGCGCAGCGCGAGCGCATCGAGTTCTACGACCTGCGGGTGCGCGAATGCACGCGCCGGCTGGAGCGCGAGTTCGCCGCCGGCGCGCAGCCCATGCCCGTCTGGCACCAGGCCAAGCTGCTGTTCATCGGCCTGCTGGTGACGCACCCGCAACCCGAGTTGGCCGAGACCTTCTTCAACTCGGTCACCACCAAGATCCTGCACCGCAGCTATTTCCAGAACGACTTCATCTTCGTGCGCCCGGCCATCAGCACCGAGTACATGGAGACCGAAGGCCCGCGCGCGCGCCCCACCTTTCGCGCCTTCTACCCGCGGCTGGACGCGCTGGCGGACACCGTGCGCGCGGTGATCGAATCGTTCGAGCTGCGCTGCCGCTTCGAGGACATCGCGCGCGACGCCGGCTACGTGGCCGCCGCCATGCGCCGCGAGCTGGGCGCCGACAAGCCGCGCAGCAACTTCCAGATCCAGGTGCTGACCAGCCTGTTCTTCCGCAACAAGGGCGCCTACCTGGTCGGCAAGATCATCAACGGCTTTCGCGAAGTCCCGTTCACCCTGCCCATCCTGCACCGCGAGCCGGGCACGCTGTATGTCGATGCCGCGCTGTTCGGCGAAGAAGACCTGCTCATCCTGTTCAGCTTCTCGCGCGCCTACTTCATGGTGGACATGGAGATCCCCTCGGCCTACGTGCAGTTTCTGCGCAGCCTGATGCCGCGCAAGCCGCGCGCCGAGCTCTACAACACCCTGGGCCTGGCCAAGCAGGGCAAAAACCTGTTTTATCGCGACCTGCTGTGGCACCTGCGGCACAGCACCGACCGCTTTCGCATCGCCCCCGGCATCAAGGGCATGGTGATGCTGGTGTTCGATTTGCCCAGCTTTCCCTACGTGTTCAAGGTCATCCGCGACCGCATCGCGCCGCCCAAGGACACCACGCGCGAGCAGGTGCGCGCCAAGTACCAGCTGGTCAAGCACCACGACCGCGTGGGCCGCATGGCCGACACCCTGGAGTTCTCGCTGCTGGCCTTTCCGCGCGCGCGCTTCGAGGACGAGCTGATTGCCGAGCTTGCGCAGCACGCGCCCAGCCAGCTCGAAGTCTCCGACCGCGACGGCGACGGCCAGGTTGAGGTCATCATCGCGCACGCCTACATCGAGCGGCGCATGATCCCGCTCAACCTCTACCTGCAGGAGGCCTTCGACGCCGGCGATCACGACGCCGCCGCGCAGGCGCAGCTGGAGCACGCCGTCATCGAATACGGCAACGCCATCAAGGACCTGGTGGCCGCCAACATCTTTCCCGGCGACATGCTCTACAAGAACTTCGGCGTCACGCGCCACGGGCGGGTGGTGTTCTACGACTACGACGAAATCGAATACATCACCGACTGCCACTTTCGCCACGTGCCCCCGCCGCGCACCGAAGAGGACGAGCTGAGCGGCGAGCCCTGGTACCCCGTGGCCAGGGGCGACGTCTTTCCCGAGACCTTCGCCCCCTTCCTGCTGGGCAACCCGCGCGTGCGCGCCGCCTTCATGCGCCACCACGCCGACTTGCTCACGCCCGAGTTCTGGCAGCAAAACAAGGAGCGCATCCAGCGCGGCGAGGTGATCGATTTTTATCCCTACGGCGCGCACCGGCGCTTCGACCTCAACGGCGGCGCCTGGGGCGCCCCCGAGCTGCCCGACCCGCGCGCCGCCAGCGTTGAAACGCCCGCGGATCGGCCGGATACCACGGCTCCGGCCACGGCGATAGAGCCGTCGGAATGACAGGGTCTACATTGACAAGACTATTGAAGGAGCCCCCATGCGAACCACGGTCACCATCGACGACGCGCTGTACGAAAAAGCGCTCGAAGTCGCCGACCCGCAGATGGACAAGGCGGACCTGTTCCGCGAGGCCATCAAAACCTTCGTGCGGGTGCAATCGGCCAAGCGGCTGGCCGCCCTGGGCGCCACCCGGCCCGACATGAAGGACATTCCGCGCCGCCGCGAGCGCGCGCCGGCATGACCGGCGTGGTGGTCGACACCAGCGTGTGGGTCGATCACTTTCGGCGCCACAACGGCGCTCTGGCCGAGCGCTTTAGTGCGCAACACCTGCCGCAGGTCCACTGATGCCGATTCACCGCATGCGAGGTTTTGCGCGTCACCGCGGCGTGACCCGCCCGCATGAAGTGACTGCCCCGTCGCAATCAGCCTCACAACACCCGCCACCCAATCGAGCCCCATGGCACGGATGATCGTAAGGACGTCGCCAGAATGAAGTCACCCGAAAATCCGATTGACAGAAACTCATCAGTCGACGCCGAGGCCGTGATGGTTGCCATGTGTCCTGATGAGGACGCTCGCCGGGAAATCCTCCGTTGCCTTCTGGATTCAATTGCGTTCGCTGAACGCATCGCCCCGGGAGCGTGGGCGGTCACCCTGTTTCCCAACGGATTCCGGTTGAACGTGGGGCCCGTGGAGGCGCTCACTTGCGTTTGCGAGAGCTGGCCATTCCCAAATTCAGAGAACGGCCCTCCAATCTTGAAAATTCTGACCCAGGGCGCAATTCCCGAGAGCATGGTCAGTGCAAGCGCCCGAGAGGCGGACGAGCTTGAAATTCGTCCAGCAAACTACAAGAGTGTCGCTTTGCCACAGCATGCGGTTGCAATGACTGCCGATGACGCGGTGCGCCTGCGGGAATGGTTCGACGAGCTGCGAGATGCGCATCACCAATACATCAAATTGGCATTGCAAACACCTTCGGGGCGAGCAAGAACCAACACCGCGTTCAAGCGCACGCATTCGCCCGGTCTGGTTGAGTACGCGAGAGCAGTCTGTGAGCAACCCACCGAACCATCACCACCCATCGAAGGCGCCGACGAACCCGCTTCTGATGGTGAGGAGCGACCCGAATACTTCGAGGGACGTCCCATTTCCATTCAGACAACGAGGTACGAACGGCGCCCCGCTGCGAGACGTGCATGCTTGTCGCATCATGGCTATCTGTGCGCGGCCTGCGGGTTCAGTTTCGGCAGAACCTACGGTGCAGTTGCCGAGCACTACATTCAAGTTCATCACTTGAATCCTGTTGCTTCAATCGGCTTCGACGCAGCCGTCAACCCGGTTGCTGAAATGCGCCCCTTGTGCGCCAATTGCCACGCCGTCGCACACTTCAGAAGTCCGCCTTATTCCATCGACGAGATCAAAGCCTTTTTGAACCAGGAGCCAAACCATGAGTGACCCCATCGTCATCGTTTCCGCCGCCCGCACCCCCATGGGCAGCTTTCAGGGCGACTTCGCCAACCTGGCCGCGCACGACCTGGGCGGCGTGGCCATCAAGGCCGCCGTCGAGCGTGCAGGCATCAAGCCCGAACTGGTCACCGAAGTGCTGTTCGGCAACTGCCTGATGGCCGGCCAGGGCCAGGCGCCGGCGCGGCAGGCCGCTTTCAAGGGCGGGCTGCCCAAGAGTGCGGGGGCGGTGACGCTGTCCAAGATGTGCGGCTCGGGCATGCGCGCGGCGATGTTCGCGCACGACATGCTGGTGGCGGCCACCGCGATGGGCCGCCCCGAGCAAGGCGCGGCCCCCTCGGGGGGCAGCGAACCACGCGCAGCGGGGAGCGTGGGGGCACCGTTGCACCATGAGGTGCTGGTGGCCGGCGGCATGGAGAGCATGACCGGCGCGCCCTACCTGCTGCAAAAGGGGCGCGCGGGCTACCGCATGGGGCACGACCGCATCTTCGACCACATGATGCTCGACGGCCTGGAAGACGCCTACGAGCCCGGCCGCAGCATGGGCAC
>JAFEEB010000070.1 GCA_018241325.1 Pseudomonadota bacterium
GCTATAATTTGAGGCTTGTTCCCCGATAGCTCAGTCGGTAGAGCGCCGGACTGTTAATCCGTAGGTCCCTGGTTCGAGCCCAGGTCGGGGAGCCAAAATGCAAGGCCCCGCACATCGCAAGGTGTGCGGGGTTTTCGCATTTTTGCCGCCCTTGTCCTGCGCGGTGCGTTATCATCGCGCCGACTCCGGGGTGCCCGCGTTGCGCGCGAGCTGAGATGGCCACTGTGGCCGAACCCGTCAACTTGATCCGGTTAGTACCGGCGTAAGGATGAGCAGCAGCCCACGCGCCAGGCCCCCAATCAGGGCACCTGCGCAGCCGGCGGCCCGGAGCCAGATGCTTGGCACAACCCGGAGACCCGCCATGAATGCACCCGACAAGATCGAGCAGATGCTCGCGCTCACGCGCGCGCCCTTTCCTGCGTCCAGCAAGAGCGCCATCGCCGGCAGCCGCCCGGACATCCAGGTGCCGGTGCGCGATGTGCGGCTCACCAACGGACGCACGGTGTCGCTGTACGACACCTCGGGGCCGTACACCGACCCGGGGGTGGACATCGACGTGCGCAAGGGGCTGGCGCCGGTGCGCGCGGGCTGGATCGCCGAGCGCGGCGACACCGAAAGCTACAACGGCCGCCTGGCCCACATCCTGGATGACGGCGCGCGTCTGGCCGCCGGGCGCGAGGCCGAGCGCATCGCCCAGTTGCGCGCCGATGCCGCTGGCCTGCAGCGCCCGCCGCGCCGCGCCAGAAGCGGCGCCAACGTCACGCAGATGCACTACGCGAAGAAGGGCATCGTCACGCCCGAGATGGAGTCCGTCGCCCTGCGCGAAAACGGCCGGCTGGAGTGGACGCGCGAGCTGCTGGGCGATGCCCGACGCGAGATGCGCCGCCGCGGCAACGCGCTGGGCGCGACCATTCCCGACGTGATCACGCCCGAGTTCGTGCGGGACGAAGTGGCGCGCGGCCGCGCCATCATCCCGGCCAACATCAACCACCCCGAGATCGAGCCGATGATCATCGGTCGCAACTTCCGCGTGAAGATCAACGCCAACATCGGCAACAGCGCCGTCACCAGCAGCATCGAGGAAGAGGTCGAGAAACTGGTGTGGTCGATCCGCTGGGGGGCCGACACGGTGATGGATCTGTCCACCGGCAAGAACATCCACACCACGCGCGACTGGATCGTGCGCAACTCGCCCGTGCCCATCGGCACCGTGCCGATTTACCAGGCGCTCGAGAAAGTGGGCGGCGTGGCCGAAGACCTGACGTGGGTGATCTTTCGCGACACGCTGATCGAGCAAGCCGAGCAGGGCGTGGACTACTTCACCATCCACGCCGGCGTGCGCCTGCCCTTCATCCACCTCACGGCCGAGCGCGTGACGGGCATCGTCAGCCGCGGCGGCTCGATCATGGCCAAGTGGTGCATCGCGCACCACCAGGAGAGCTTTCTGTACACGCACTTCGAAGACATCTGCGCCATCATGAAGGCGTATGACGTCGCTTTTAGCCTGGGCGACGGCCTGCGTCCCGGCTGCGCCGCCGACGCCAACGACGAGGCCCAGTTTGCCGAGTTGCGCACCCTGGGCGAGCTGACGCAAGTGGCCTGGAAGCACGACGTGCAAACCATGATCGAAGGCCCCGGCCACGTGCCCATGCACATGATCCAGGCCAACATGGACGAGCAGTTGAAGCACTGCCACGAGGCGCCGTTCTACACCCTGGGGCCGCTCACCATCGACATTGCGCCCGGCTACGACCACATTGCCTCGGCCATCGGCGCCGCGATGATCGGCTGGATGGGCACGGCCATGCTGTGCTATGTGACGCCCAAGGAGCACCTGGGCCTGCCCGACCGCGACGACGTCAAGCAGGGCATCATCGCCTACAAGATCGCAGCGCACGCCGCCGACGTGGCCAAGGGCCACCCGTCCGCCCGCGCCCGCGACGACGCCATCAGCCACGCGCGCTTCGAGTTCCGCTGGGAAGACCAGTTCAACCTGGGACTGGACCCGGACACGGCGCGCGAATTTCACGACGAAACCCTGCCCAAGGACAGCAGCAAGAGCGCGCACTTTTGCAGCATGTGCGGCCCCAAGTTCTGCTCGATGAAAATCACGCAGGAGGTGCGCGAGTTCGCCGCCGCCAAAGGCCTCTCCGAGGCCGAGGCGCTGCAGGCGGGCATGGACGAGAAGTCCGCGGAGTTCGCCCAGCGGGGCGGCGAGTTTTACATTCCGATCACCAAGGTTTGAAACCGAATCGACCGGTTGCGCCCGCCACATGAGCGCGAACAGCTATCTATTTCATAGTGACTCCATGACACCATCGCTGCACATCGGCATTGCCGGCGCCGGCCTGCTGGGGCGCCTGCTGGCCTGGCGGCTGGCGCGCGCCGGACATGCGGTGCAGGTGTTCGATGCGGCCATCGGCCCCGGCCCGGTGTTTCGCAGCCAGGCGCCGGACGTCGGCCATGTGCCCACCGCCGCTGGCTTTACGGCAGCGGGCATGCTCAGTCCGATCGCCGAACTGGACAACGCCGAGCCCGCGGTGGCGGCGCTGGGCTGGCGCTCGATTGAACTGTGGCGGCAGATCGTGGCCGCCTTGCCCACGCCGCAACCTCTGCTGTCCGTGCAAGGCAGCATGCTGCTGGCGCACCGGGGCGATGCGGGTGCGGCGCAGCGCGTGCTTGATCGCCTGGCGCATGCCGCGCGCTCGCCCGAGTGGCCTGGCGGGCACGGCGCCGCCACCGCCTTGCCCATGGATGGGCTGCGCCAGTTGGAGCCCGCCATCCAGGGCCCGGCGCAGGCCTGGCTGCTGCCCGGCGAGGGACACATCGACACCGTGGCGACGATGACCGCCCTGCACGCGGACGCGCCCGGCGTGCGCTGGCATTGGGGCGCGCCGGTGGCCCGCGTGCAGGCCGGCGAGGGCGGTGCGGCGCTGTTTTTGGCGAATGGGCGGGTTGTGGCGTTTGATGCCGCGATCGACGTGCGCGGCGTCGGCGCGGGTCGTCTTGCTCCCTCGCCCCTTTGGGGAGAGGGTGGGGGTGAGGGGCCAGCTGCGTTGGTTGGGCTCACGCCGCTGGCCCCCACCCCGACCCTCCCCCAGCGGCGGAGGGAGCTCCCGCACCCCAGCCCTCTCCTGCAGGCGAGAGAAGGGCCCATGCCGGTGCGCGGCGTGCGCGGCGAGATCATCGGGCTGGACTGCCCCGGCCACGGGTTGACGCGCCCGGTGCGGCTGCTGCATCCGCGCCACCGCGTGTACATCGTGCCGCGCTCGCCCGCCAGGCTGCTGGTGGGCGCCAGCGAGATCGAGAGCGAGGACCGCTCGCCCGTCAGCCTGCGCAGCGCCGTCGAGCTGATGGCGGCCGCGCACAGCGTGCTGCCGGCCCTGGCCGAGGCGCGCATCGTGCGCCTGGACGTGAACCTGCGCCCCGCGCTGCCCGACAACAACCCGCGCATCGTTCACACCCGCGGCACGCTGGCCATCAACGGCCTGTTTCGTCACGGCTGGCTGCTGGCGCCGGCGCTGGTGGAACAAGCCTTGCAGCAAACCGGCTGGGCGCTGCCGATGACCGCACCAACGGAGCTCGCATGAGCGACTTGGACTCGTCCCAAACTGTGGCCATCCAGGTCGATGGCGCCGCGCGCCAGGTGGCTGCGGGCACCACGCTGGCGCAACTGGTCGATGCGCTGGGCCACGCGCCGCAGGCCGTCAGCACGGCCGTCAACGCCGAGTTCGTGGCGCGGGCGGCACGGCAAAATCGCGTGCTTCAGGCCGGCGATCAGGTGCTGCTGTTTCAGCCCATCGTCGGTGGATAGACACGCGATGGATTCCAATCGAAAAAAACTCGGGATGGGCGCGCTCACCGCGCTGGTGGTGGGCTCGATGGTGGGCGGGGGCATTTTCTCGATCCCGCAGAACACGGCGGCCAGCGCGGGCGTGGGCGCCACGGCGCTGGCCTGGGGCATCACCGGCGTGGGCATGCTGGCGCTGGCTTTCGTGTTCGTCAACCTGGCGCTGCGCCAGCCCAAGCTGGACTCGGGCATCTACGCCTATGCGCGCGCCAGCTTCGGGCCGTTCGTGGGCTTCAGCTCGGCCTGGGGCTATTGGTTCATGGCGGTGCTGGGCAACGTGGGCTATTACGTGCTGCTGTTCAGTACCCTGGGCCACTACTGGCCGGTGTTCGGCGATGGCAATACGCGGGTGGCGGTGGCCTGCGCGTCGGTCATGCTGTGGGGCACGCACGCGCTGGTGCTGCGCGGTGTGCGCGAGGCGGCGCTGATCAACCAGGTGACGACCGCCGCCAAGCTGGTGCCGCTCTTGCTGTTCGTGGTGCTGGTGGCGCTGGCCTTTCAGCCTGGCGTTTTTCAGGCCGACGTGTGGGGCCGCGCCAACCCGCGGCTGGGCAGCGTGCTGGAGCAGGTGCGCGGCATGATGTTGGTCACGGTGTGGGTGTTCATCGGCGTGGAAGGGGCCAGCGTGTATTCGGCCTACGCCAGGCGTCGGGTGGACGTCGGGCGCGCCACGCTCACGGGCTTTTTGTTCGTGCTGGCGCTGCTGGTGGCCGTCAGCCTGCTGTCGATGGGGGTGATGGCGCAGCCCGAGCTGGCCGCGCTGAAGAATCCGTCGATGGCCTACGTGCTGGAGCGCGCCGTCGGCCCCTGGGGCGCCGCGTTGATCAGCGTGGGCTTGTTCATCTCCTTGTCGGGCGCGCTGCTGTCGTGGCTGATGCTGTCGGCCGAGACGCTGTATTCGGCCGCGCGCGACGGCGCGGCCCCGGCCTGGCTGGCCCGCGAGAACGCCCGCGGCGCGCCGGCGGCGTCGCTGTGGCTGACCAGCGCATCGGTGCAGCTGTTCCTGTTGGTGACGCTGGTCAGCGAATCGACCTACCTGTCGCTGGTCAACCTGGGCACGGCCATGATCCTGCTGCCCTACACCGGCGCCGCCGGCCACGCGCTGAACGTGGCCTTGCGCGGCGAGAGCTATCACGTGGGCGAAGGCCAGCGCCGGCGGCGCGATGCGGCGGTGTCGGCGCTCGCGCTGCTGTACGCGCTGTGGCTGGTGTATGCCGGCGGCGTCAAGTATCTGCTGCTGGGCTGCCTGCTGTATGCGCCCGGCGCGCTGCTGTATGCCTGGGCGCGGCGCGAGCATGGGCGGGCGGTGTTTTCGCGCCGCGAATGGGCGGGCTTTGGATTGCTGGTGCTGGCCGCTGGCGTGGCGGCGCTGGGCTTGCGCCAAGGCTGGTTGAGTCTGTGATGCTGCTATTTGTATAGCTCGTCGCGCTTGACGGGTAAGGTCTGGAGCATGAAAACACTTGAAACGACGACGTCCAATGATGACGCGGCTGAGGCGATCGGCATCCACCTTGACAGTGGCGCGCACGCGCGCGGTCGCTTGAGGCGACGCGGTGTTGCTGATGCAGCCCATCGTTGGTGGGTGTGCGCTGCGGCGCGGGGGCTTGTGGCATGAATGCTCTGTTCGTCATTGGTCATCCAGCCGCCGGCAGCTTCAGCCACGCCATGGCCAATGCGGCGCGTGAAGTGCTTACGGGCGCCGGCTGGCGCTGCATTTGGCACGACCTGTACGCCGAAGGCTTCAATCCGCTGCAGTCGGTGCCTGAAAGCGGCAACGTGACCTCCGATGACCCATTGGTCGAGGCACATTGCACTGACTTGGCCGCAGCGGACCTCATCCTCGTGTTTCACCCCAATTGGTGGAGCCAGCCGCCGGCCATCGTCAAGGGCTGGATCGACCGGGTGTTTCGGCTGGGAACGGCCTACGAATATCCCGCTGGCGTGGCGTTGGACGGTGTGCCGCGCGGCCTGCTGCGCGCGCAGCACGCACTGGTGTTCAACACGTCGAACACGCCACCGGTGCGCGAGCGCGCCGTTTTTGGTGACCCGCTTGAGTCGCTGTGGCGCACGGCGGTGTTTGGCCTGTGCGGGGTGAGCAGCGTCAAGCGGAGCATGGTTGGCCCCATGGCGAACAGCAGCGACGCGCAGCGCGCCCAGTGGCTCCATGACGTGCGCGCGATGGTGCGCGAAATTTCGCAGGTGTGACGATGTCTGAACGATTGAAAGAGCTTTCGGTGCACGATGATGATTGGCATGTGGGTGAGGTGAGTTTGCGCAGCCGCTTTTTGCTCGGCACGGCGGGCTACCCATCGCCGCAGGTGCTGGGCGATGCCATTGCCGCATCGGGCACGCAGATCGTCACCGTGGGCCTCAAGCGCCAGCTGGCCGCGGGCGGCGACAACGGCTTTGTCGACATCATCCGCGCCGCCATGCAGGCGCAGGGCGCGCGCCTGCTGCCCAACACCGCCGGCTGCACCACCGCGCGCGAGGCGGTGCAACTGGCCCACATGGCGCGCGAGCTGTACGACACACCCTGGATCAAGCTGGAGGTGGTGGGCGATGATTACACGCTGCAACCCGACCCGATTGAGCTGGTGGAGGCCGCGCGGCAGTTGGCCAAGGACGGCTTCACGGTGTTCCCGTACTGCACCGACGACCTGGTGACATGCAAGCGCCTGCTCGACGCCGGCTGCCCGCTGCTGATGCCCTGGGGCGCGCCCATCGGCTCGGGCCAGGGCCTGGTCAACCCCTTTGCGCTGCGCCTGCTGCGCGATCGCTTGCCCGGCGTGGTGCTGATCGTGGACGCCGGCATCGGCGCGCCCAGCCACGCCGCGCAGGCGCTGGAGCTGGGCTACGACGCCGTGCTGCTCAACAGCGCGGTCAGCCAGTCACCCGACCCGGTGCGCATGGCGGGCGCCTTCAGGCAAGCCATCGAGGCGGGCCGCGCGGCGTATCGCGCCGGCGTGATGGCCCGGCAGGACTTCGCCGTGGCCAGCACACCGGTCACGGGCAACCCTCTTTTGATCGGATAAGGCTGTGGCGCCGATGCAGCAAGCGCAAGGTGCTCCCGATATCGGAGCAAGGCCGCCCATCGTCTGGAGCATCGCCGGCAACGACAGCGGCGGCGGCGCGGGTTTGAGTGCCGATGCGCGCGCGGCCGCTGCCTTCGGCGTGCACCTGTGCCCGGTGGTGGCTGCCATCACGGCGCAGAACTCGGTCGGCGTGACGCGCGTTGCTCCCGTGGATCCGGACGTGCTGGATGCACAGTTGGCCGCGCTGGCGGACGACATGCCGCCGGCGGCCGTCAAGACCGGCCTGCTGGGCAGCGCCGACAACGTGGCCGTGGTGGCGCGCTGGATCGACCGGCTGCGCGCGCGCGGCCCGGTGGCCCTGGTGATCGACCCGGTGGTGGGCGCGACAACGGGCGCCGCGTTTGCCGACGACGCCGTGCTGCGCGCCTACCGCGAGTTGCTGCTGCCGCGCGCCACGCTGGTCACACCCAACGAGCGGGAGGCGCGGCGGCTGGTTGGTGACGTGGGGGAGGGTGATGCTTCGCGGCCCCTCACCCCGGCCCTCTCCCCAGAGGGGCGAGGGAGGAATACCGACGCGCCGGACTTGCTCCCCCCAAAGGGGCGAGGGGGCACGGTCGGTGCGTCCGACTTGCCCCCTCTCCCCGCTGGGGAGAGGGCTGGGGTGAGGGGCACGGCGGATCAAGCACCGACCGAGACAACCATCCCCGCACTCGCGCAAGCCATGCGCGCGACAGGCGCCCAAGCCGTCGCCATCACCGGCGGTGACAGCGCGCACGCGCCGGGCCTGGCGCTCGACTGGATCGACACGCCGCACGCCCGCGGCTGGCTGGCGCTGCCGCGCATCGCCACACGGCACACCCACGGCACCGGCTGCACCTTCGCCACCAGCGCCGCCTGCGCGCTGGCGCTGGGCTTTGCGGCGGCCGACGCGCTGGTGCTGGCCAAGATGGCGACCGCGCACGCCATCGACGGCGGCCATGCGGCCGGGCAGGGCGCGGGACCGGTGGCCGCGGGTGCCGGCTTTGGCGCGTTGCCCGCACGGCTGCCGCTCATGGCTTGGGACGAAAACTTCGATTTTGATAGCTGTTCGCGCTTGCTGGGCGGGCGCCAAAGCCTGGTTTCATCAAAATCCGAGCCCATCGGCCTGTACGCCATCGTGGATACGGCCGAGCGCGTGCGCCAGGTGGTGCAGGCGGGCGTGTGCACGGTGCAACTGCGCATCAAGACCCCCGATGCGCCCGACGCGGCGTGGCGTGCCGCGTTGCGCGAATCCATCGTGCAGTCGCTGGCAGCATGCCGTGCGGCCGGCGCCACCCTGGTCGTCAACGACCACTGGCGCCTGGCGGCCGAGCTGGCTGGTGGTGATCGCCGGCAACTGGCCGTGCACCTGGGCCAGGAAGACCTGCTGGCCCTGGGCGCGGCCGGTCGCCTCGAGCTGGCGGCCAGCGGGCTGCGCCTGGGCATCAGCAGCCACAGCCTGTGGGAGTTGTGCCGCGCACGCGCGCTGGCACCCTGGTACGTGGCCTGCGGCCCGGTGTGGCCCACGCTGACCAAGGCCATGCCCTGGCAGCCGCAAGGGCTGGACAACCTGGCCTGGTGGGTGCACATGGCCGGCGTGCCGGTGGTGGCCATCGGCGGCATCCTGCAAGAGCAGCAGGCCGTGCAGGCCGCGCAAAGCGGCGCGGCCGGCGTGTGCGTGGTGCGCGGCCTGGGCGCCCAGCCCGCGCACACGGTGCCCGCATGGCAGGCGGCGCTGGCGGCGGGCCGCGAGCTGGCGCGCCTGCCGGTGCCCGCGCTGCCGCATCCGTCACTCCTGAATCAATAGCTGGCGGCGCTTCATGGACAGGCGCCAGCACTCATCTTGGCCATGAACACGATGACATCGCGCTCCGTTCGGGTGCGCACCATCGCCGGCAGCGAGGTCGGCCCACATGCGGTCAACACATCCGCGCGCACGCGGTCAAGTTCGGCATGCGGGAGGCCCCGAGATCGCGCGCGCGTTGGGTCGAGCCGTCTCTACTTGAAGAACGCAGCCACGCCCGTCACGATCGACACTGCTGCGGTGACGATGGGGGTGAGCAGTGCGATCAAGTCACGCAGCGCCTCGGTGTGCCGGCGAGCGCGCTGTGCCGCCGTGCGCAAAGGTGCGCCGCCGGCCAGTTCAGCCAACTCCCGCGCCACGCGATGGGCGGCGTTTGCGCGCTGGCGCTGGATGAGGTGCGCCAGCAGCACGCCTGTCAGGTCGCCCGAGGCGATGCTGGTGATGTAGTAGGCGACTTCGCGCCATTCGGGCGTGTTTTGCGGCCAGAACGGCACGCCGTCGATGCGGGCGATGACGGCAGTCATCGCGGCCACGGCCAGCACCGCCACCAGCACCGCGCACAGGGCATGCACCGCCAGCGGCGCGCGGTAGCGCAGCGCAAAGCCCAGACCGAAGGCCAGCGGCAGCGCAATCGAGACGATGCGCAGCCACAACGGGTTCAGATCCAGGCCCAGCACAATCAGCGCATGCGCCAGCACCAGGGTCAAGACCGGCACGGCGACGCGCGCAAGGCCACTGAACCAGCCCAGCGCCGTGGCATTCGGCCCGGTGGCCGGGGCGGCTGCGCCGGGCTTGTCCGCAGGTGCCGCCGGACCTTGGTCCTCGCCATTGCCCGATTCGGCGTCGCGGATTCCTTCTTCGCGCGGCAACGGCAGGCCGCTCCAATGGCGCGAGAGCAGAGCGGCAAGGCGCGCGTTCTGCGTCTCCAGAGCGTCGATCCGTTTGGCCTGCGCACGCAACTCGCGATGCACGGGGGTGAAAAATTGCAGATCGCGCTGGCAGTACCGGCACACCACCGCCAGCGCCGAAATGCGTTCGGCGCAATAGGGGCAGGTCATGGTGTCGGCCGGCAGGGCGGCGACGGCGGGCATCGGCTGGCTCAACGCTGCTGCGCCTTCGTCACTGGGCGCTGAAGTTCACCAGCCGGCTGCTGGAGCGGCCTTCTGCGTCCGACACCTCCACCCGCAATTGGTGCTCGCCTGCCGGCACCGTGGCGCCTTCCAGCGCGATGCCGCTGCCCGTGGTGCCCGCGCGCACGCGCTCGGTCAGATCGACGGCTGGGTTTTTCATGTAGGTCACCTTGACGGTCTTGGGGTCGATCGGCACGCCGCCGCGTGACTTGAAATCGACCTTGATGGCCACGCCGTCCTTCTTCACGCTGCCCGATGGACTGGTCACATCGATGCCGGGTCCCCGCGTCACGCCGGCGCGCTTGACCTCCTGGTAGGCCGAAGGCAATTTGGATTCGGCATCGGTGATGAGGTCCAGCGCCAGCGCGCTCGTGACGCACAGCATCGCGGCCGCGGGGGCCACAATCAAATACGGCTTCATGGTTTTCCTGTCGAAGAAAATAGGGGCGGCGCCTCACCGGAGAGGCCTTGTTCCTTGGCCCGCAGGATTCTAGACATGCAAATCGGAGGGGGTTGAATGCGCACGGCGAATTTCTGGCTTGTGTCGGTTTTTTGTGTATCGATTGGTTTTTTCGCGTCAGCCAATGGCCAGTCGGCACGAACGGCGGTGCCGTCGGGTCCGGCCTTCGAGCTCAGTCGTGCGGCGCTGGAGCGCGCCCACGGGTTGACCCAACAGTCCGACTGGGTTGCAGCCGGGCATGAGCTGCAAGCGGCCTTGCGGGCCGTGCCGGACGATGGCGAGGACCGGATGGGTGAATATCTGGCGCGCGACCATGTCTTGTTCCTGTTGGCCGAGAACGCTGGCGCGCGTTTCGACGACACCGCGCGCGTCGATTGGATCGAGCAGCGAGTGGCGGTGCGAGCCCGGTTCTGGGGCGCTGACGAGCCGGCGACACTGGCGGTTCGCAACGCGCGTGCCATCGAGTGGTGCAAGGTCGGACGCTGCGCTGACGCGCTGGCCGATCAGCAAGCCATCTACCGCCACACGCTGGCGCAGCGCGGGCCCGAGCACCGCAATACGCTGGTGGCGCGTCACAACATGACCACCAGCCTGAGCGACCTGGGGCGCCACGCCGAAGCGCTCGCGATCGAGCAGGAGATCTCGGCCCAGGCCGAGCGGCTGTGGGGCGCGACCGATCCGATGACGCTGCGCTTCAAGAACGGCGTCGCGGTTGCGCTGGCCGAACTCGGTCGCTATGCCGACGCGCTGACCTTGCACGAGCAAATTCACGAGGCGCGGGCCAAGGTCCTGGGGCCGACGGCGCCGGACACGCTCAGTTCCTTGCGCAGCGTCGGATTCACCTACGGCCTGCTGTCGCGCCACCGTGAATCCATTGCCGCGTTCCAACGCGTGTTGGCGTTGACGCGCCAGGCGGTGGGCGAGCGCCACCCGGCCGCGGCGGCGGCGCAGACCGATCTGGCGCTGGCCCTGCGCCGCGTCGGTCGATTGGGTGAGGCGCGCAACCAATCGCTGGCGGCCTGGCAGATGCTGGCCGAGCTGAGTGGCGCCAACCACCCCGAAACCCTGCTGGCCATGAACGTGCACGGCAGCATCCTGCTGCTGCTGGACGACGCGCCGGCAGCGCTGCGTGTGACGCAGGCGGCTCTCGCCGCGCGTCTATGGGTGACGTCCGAAGACCACCCGCTGGCGCTTCGCGCGCGCCAGAGCGTGGGCCGCGCGCACTTGATGGGCGGCGACGCCGACGCAGCGCTGCTCGAGTTCGAGCGCACGCACGAAGGCATGCGCCGCGTTTTTGGCGACAACCATCCCGACACCCTGCTGGTTTTGCTCGACCGCATGGAAGCGGCTTTGGCTGCCGGCAGCTTGGGCGATCAGCGGCGCTGGATGAAGGCGTTCGAGACTGGCGTGGAGCAATTGCGCGCGCAGCACGGCCTCAGCCCCAAGAGCCGCCGCACGCTGTTCGAGCGCTACGTGGACGGCTATCGAATGCAGGCGCTTTCGAACGTTCGAGCGGGCGAGGGCGAGTCGGCGTTCGCGCTGGCCGAACGGTCGAAGGCGCGGACCTTGCTGGAGAGTACGGCGCTTCAGCAGGCCAACCGCTCGGGCGTGTTGCCACGCGCAGCGCAAGCCGAAGTGGACGGCCACGAGGCGCGGCTGGCCCAGATCGACCGCGACCTCGACGCGACCACGCAGGCCGACCGCCGCCAGGCACTCGAGGCCGAGCGAAATCGCGAGGTGCGCGCCTACGCCGACACCACCGCTGGCTTGCGCGCACGGCACCCGCGCTACGCGCGCCTGGCCGCGCCGCCGCAGGCCAGCCTGGCCGACGCGCGGCGCTGGCTGCCGGCCGACACGCTGTTTGTCAGCTACCTCGTCACGCACGACCGTGTCATGGCGTTCGCGATCGACGCGACCGGGCTGCGCCAAGCCATCGAGCTGCCGGCACTGGTCGGTTTGGGCGAAACGATCGACGCCTACCGGCGTCTGGTCGGCGATGCGCTGGCCGACGGGCAGCTCGTCTGGCAGGTCGCGCCCGACCACTATCGGGTGGGCCCGCGCAACCAGCCGCCGACCGAGGGCGCCGTGGCAGTAACCGACGCGCAGCCCATCGGACGCTTGCTGAGCGCGCACTTGCTGCAACCGCTGCAGGCGGAGATCGGCAGGCACCGGCGGCTGCTGATCTCGCCCGACGGCGCGCTGGCAACGCTCCCGTTCGAGGCGCTCCCGTTTGCCGAGGGGCCCGGAGGCGCGCATTGGCTGTCCGAGTCGCATGGCGTGACCTATGTCCAGTCTCTGTCGATGCTCGGACTGTTGCAGCAACGCAGCGCGCAATATCAGCGGCTGCCGGCCCGACGGGCCTTGTTGGCCGTGGGCAATCCCGTCTATCGGGCCGAACGCCCGACGGGCGTGGCCAATGTGGCCGCGGTGGGCAACGATGCAACGGCGCCATTGCGCGGCGCCAGCGTCAATCGCGAAACCGCGGCCAGCGCCTTGGCCGAGTCGGACGAAAACGTCAACGAGGCCGTCGGACTGCTGCGCGAAGCCGATTGGGACGAGCTGCCGGGCACTGCGCGGGAGGTGGCTGCCGTGCGCGGCGCCGTGCGCCGCGGGCGGGTGGACACGCTGCTGGGCGAGCAGGCGTCCGAGGCGCGGCTGCAAGCCCTTGACCAGCGTGGCGAGCTGGCGAAGTACGAGCGCCTGCTGTTCTCGGTGCACGGATTTCTGAGTCCGGCGGTGCCCGCACTGAGCGCGCTGGTGCTCAGCCAGGATGCGAACCCGCCGAACGTGGACGGCTACATCACCGCCGCCGAATGGCCGGGCTACACGCTGCGCAGCGACCTGGTCGTCATGTCGGCCTGCGAAACCGGCTTGGGCAAGGTGGTGCAGGGCGAGGGCGTGATGGGCCTTCCCTACGCGCTGTACGTGGCCGGCAACACCAGCGCGGTCATGACGCTGTGGCAGGTGAACGACGAAAGCACGGCCAAATTCATGGAAGCATTTTTCAAGCGCCTGAACCTGGGCGAGGCCACCGACGTCGCGCTCGCCGCCACCAAGCGCGATTTCGCCACCGGTGCGTTTGGCGAGAAGTTGCGCCGCCCGGTGTACTGGGCGCCGTTCGTGCTGTACGGCGGCGTCGGGCCGACTGCGAGGCTGCGCTGATGCGAAAATCCAGTCGATGCCGAGCCCCATGCGCGAGAAGGTCGCGCGGTTGGCGGCCAGGTCGAGAACATGTTTCACCTCAGCGCGTTCACACCGAGAAGTCTGCAAATGCACATCGCCGAATTCGAATCGTTGATATGCATGAAGCGCTCGGAATCCGCGTCGGTGCCAGCCAATCCGCTGGCGCTTGTCAAGTAGACCGGACTCTCGTGTGACGCAGCAATACGTTCGGGTGCTCACCATCGCCGGCAGCGACTCGGGCGGCGGCGCCGGCATTCAGGCCGACCTCAAGACCTTTGCCGCGCTGGGCTGCTACGGCATGAGCGCCATCACCGCGCTGACGGCGCAAAACACGCAGGGCGTGACCGCCATCCACGCCGCGCCGGCCGACTTTTTGGCGGCGCAGATCGATGCGGTGATGGGCGACATCGGCGCGCATGCGGTCAAGGTCGGCATGCTGCATGCGCCCGAGATCGTGCGCACCGTGGCTGCCGCCATCGACCGCCATGCGATGGCGCCCGTGGTGCTCGATCCGGTGATGGTCTCGGCCACCGGCGCGCCGCTGATCGAGCCGCCGGCTGCGCAGGCGCTGGTGCGCGAGCTGTTTCCGCGCGCGGCCCTCGTCACCCCCAACCTGGATGAGGCGGCGCTGCTGCTGGGCCACCCCATCACCCAGGCGGACGCGCTGGAGAGCGCCGCGCAAGCGCTGATCGACCAAGGCGCGCGCGCCGTGCTGCTCAAGGGTGGCCACCTGCCGGGCGACGAGGTGCTGGACGTGCTGGCCATCGCCGGTCAGCCGCCACTGCGCATGCTGGATGCGCGCATCGCCACGCGCAACCTGCACGGGGCCGGCTGCACACTGTCGTCGGCCGTGGCAGCCCACCTGGCGTTGGGCCTGGCGCTGCCCGATGCCGTGCGCGCGGCGCGGCAGTATGTGCGCGCGGCGCTGATCGCAGGCGCGCCGGTGTGCACCGGCCACGGCGTGGGGCCGCTCGATCACGGCTTCGCGCCGCGTCCCATGGTGCTGCGCGAGCGGCGTTGAACGCCCTGCAGGGCGGCGCAATCTGGCGCGGATATTGACGCCGAAAGATGTAACTTGATACCGATGTATTGCGTCACATACGCCTGAAGAAGTACACAAACGGGCATCCGGCGTCTTACCATCGCATTGTCGGTTTCGCCGGTGCGGCGGGCACGCCAAGCGGCTGCGGGGGTGGCGCCCAACGCAGGCCTCCCGGCGCATGACGGGGCCGACGGACAAAAGAAAGAAGCCGGACATGGCCACGCCATCCCTTGCATGCCCGAGCCCCGTCGGGCCCGCGCCGCAGCCGGCGCGCGCGGTCTGGATCGACCTGCGCTGCCAACCCGATGCACGCAGTCTGTGGCCGGACGCCGCGCCGCATGCTGACTGGGTGCGCGTCACCCGATTGGCGGACCTGGGCGGCGCCGTCGCGCGCCAGCGTCCGCAGTTTGCCTGCCTCGAATTCGACTACCCCGACCGCACCCGGCTGGCCGCCGTGCCGCTGCTGCGGCGCGAGTTTCCGGCGCTGCCGCTGTTGATGTTCACCGAATACCACACGGAGGCGCTGGCGATCTGGGCCTTTCGCTGCCGGGTGTGGGACTACCGCGTCAAGCCCGTCAGCGCCGACACGCTGGTGCGGCTGATCCAGGCCGCGGGCGCCTTTGTCCGCCGCGTGGCGCTGGACGGAGGCTGGTTCGCGCCGGCGCTGCCACCCGGCCTGCTGGCGCCGGCCGGGCACCTGCGCCGGCCTTTGACGGCGGCGCCGCGCACCGCGGCGGCGGTGGCCTGGATCGGCGAGCACTATGCCGAGCCGTGCCCGGTCAAGACCGTCGCCGATCTGTGCCACCTGTCCGAGTCCGAGTTCAGCCGCGCCTTTCATCGCGAGCACGGCGTGTCGTATCTGCGCTTCCTGCTGCATTACCGCATCGACCGGGCGCGCGAATTCCTGGCCGAGCCCCTGGCTTCCGTATCGCAAGTCGCTTATGAGGTCGGGTTCAACGACCTGTCGTACTTTGGGCGCGTGTTCCGGCGCATCGTCGGCGTGCCCGCCTCTCATTTCCAGCAAAGGCTGCAGGCGCAGGCTGTCGCGGCGGTGCCGGCCTGCGCAGAATCGTTCCAGTCAAGCGCAGGTCAGCGCTAACGCGACACGCCGGCGAAGCGGCAAGCTGGCGGCTCCGTTCACATGCGCGTCCCGTCGAATCATCGATGGGGTGCGTGCCCGAGGAGCCCAGCATGACCAAGATCGTCGGCGAACTGGATCTGAGCCAGATCCCGGATGCGCAGTACAAGCCCGAACTGGAACTGCGCGTGGCTGTCGTACGCGAGGACAGCGTCCTCGGGTCGGTCGTGCTCAAGCCGGCCGGCGCCAAGCAACGGCGCCTGCCCTTCGAGGTGGAGTTCACGCCGCCGCTGCTGCCCGGCGCGCGCCGGCCGTGTCCGGTGGTGCTGCTGGCCGGTCCCAACCTGGCCGATCGCGAATTCCTGGCGCTGGACACCGTGCGCCACGTGGTGGACCTGGGCGCGGCGCCTGAGCGCGCTGCCGCCCGGGCTGCGGCCGCGACGACGGCGCCGCTGAAGATCGGCGCGGTCGCGGTCGACGCCTCCATCTACCGCTGCTGGTTGCTCTGCTGTCGCACCTACACCATCAACGGCCGCATCGTCTGCCGTCACTGGCAATACGATCCGCGGCGCCGTCGCTGGGGCTTTTGCGACGAGCCCGTGCCCGGCGCCATGGTCGAGGCCTGGGACGTCGATCGCTTCTGGTGGTGGAGCTGGCGCGACGAGATCGCCAGCGCCGTGACCGACGTCAACGGCAACTTCCACATGACCTTTCGCTGGTGCTGCCTGCGCTGGCGGCCGTGGCTGCGGCCCAACCCGGCGATCGACCCGGAAATCCTGGCGCGCATCCAGCAGCTGCTGGCCGCAGCCCAACTGCCATTGCCCTCGATTCCGCCCGGTCCCGACCCGGACCCGATGGTGTTCCAGCGCCTGCTGGGCGGCGCCGCCAGCCTGCCCGGGCCCTTGCTCGCCGCGGCCACGCAGGGCACGGCAGGCTTGCCCGCGGTGCAGCAGCCAGCCGCCACGCTGTCGGCACAAGCCTTGCGCGCGCTGCTGCCGGCATCGCCCGAACTGGCGGCGCTGCGCGTGTGGCCATGGTGGGAGTGGGACGACTGCGCACCGGACGTGGTGTTTCGCGCCACGCAGCGCTGCGACGGCCGCGTCAGCGTGATCTACGAGGAGTCCAACGCGCAGACGCGCTGGGACATTCCGACCACGCTGAACGTGACGCTGATCGCCAACGACCAGGCCTGCTGCCTGCCGAGCTGCCGTGACCCGGAATGCCCGGAATGCCTGACGCTCACGTGGGTCGGCTGCACGCCGGTCGATCTGATCAGCACCAACGCGGGCCCGCCCGACCTGCGCGGTTACGCCCGCGTGGCCGTCGCCGATGCCGACCCCTGGAAGGACAACCCGTTTTATGGCTCGCTGCAAATTCGCGGCGGAGTGGGCTGGGACGTGGACTACTTCAAGGTGCAGATCTCCCGGGACGGCGCGCCCTGGGTCGATCTGCCGGTGCCCGCGTTCGCCGGCTACGCGCGCCGCTACTGGACGGGCGGCGGCTTCTCGCCCTACATCGACTTTTCGCCCAAGAACAACAGCGGCCAGACGGTCATCATGACCCGTCACCACTACGAGCAGCTCAACCCCGGGCTGCCGCAGTTTGGCGGGCAGGTGCTGTGGGACGACTACGACACCCTGTTCTACTTCGACAGCACGCAGCCGGGCCTGACGCCGGACGGCTTGTACGCGTTGCGCTTTGTCGGCTGGGCGGCCGACGCCGCCGACAAGCTGATCGCCGCCAGCGAGCGCATCCTGCCCACCTGCGGCCAGGACACGGCCGAGCGCGTGGACCTGCGCATCGACAACCAGGCGCGCGTGCACCCGGCGCCGTCGCTGGGGGGGCCGTGCAAGATCCCGCACGGGCTGGACTGCAACCCCGTGACGCTGTCCTGTGGCCTGATTCACCAGTACACGGTGGAGCCCGACTGCTACATCCGCGAGATCTGGAAGAACGAGGGCCAGCCCGGCCAGAGCTGCGTCGCGGCCTGCGACATCGTGCGCCTGGAGCCCACCGACACGCTGACCATCCACTTCAGCGTGACCTGCCCGGCCACCGTGCAAGACGGCCACCTGGGCGGCTACTGGCTGCGTGCCGAGTACGGTGCCAGCCAGGCCTTCTACATCGTCGAAGCCGGCGGCGGCGTGGGCACGCTGGCGGGCGATCCGACGCCCGAGTTCGGCCCCGGCTACAGCCAGGCGCTGGCGCAGGGCGCACCACGCCCGCACTGGTATGGCGGCGACTTCAAGGTCACGCTGCATGGGTCGGACTTTCCGCTGTGCTGCGCCTACTTGCTGCGCCTGTGGGCCTGGAAACGCACCACCAACGGCTGCTCCGACCCGACGGTGACGCACGTCAACCAGTTCGAGCTGACCTTTACCGTGCTGCGCCCCGAAATGTGCCCGGACCTGTGCCCGCCGCCGCGCGTTCCCCTCGGCGCCGTTGGAGACAACGCGCCATGACGCACAAGGCAGACCACCGGCACAACCCCGCGATGAACGACGGACGTCACCATGGTCGATCCCTGGCTCACGTTGGCGATGGCGGTGCTCGCGACTTGGCGGGTCACGCACCTGCTGGCCGAGGAGGACGGCCCGGGCGCGCTGGTGCTGCGGCTGCGCATGCGGCTGGGGGCCGGCGGCGTGGGCGCGCTGATGGATTGCTTTCAGTGCCTGTCGCTGTGGGTGGCCATGCCGTTTGCCTTGGTCCTCGCGCACTCGGTGGCCGGGTGGGTTCTGGCCTGGCTGGCGCTTTCGGGCGCGGCCTGCCTGCTCGAGCGCATCGGCGCGGGGCGCCCGCCGTGGCCGGGCGATCCCCCGAATTTTCCGGAGAACAACCATGAGCTGTTGCGGACAAGGCCGGATGGCCCTGAAAACTAGTCAAGCAGCGACCGCGACCGCGCCGGCACGGACCTGGCCCGGTGTGCAGGCGCGTGCGATCCCGCCGCCCCGTGCGGGCGTGCCGCTGCGCTACCTGGGCGCCGCACCCATCGTGGTGCGCGGCCCCGTCACCGGCGCGGCCTATTCGTTTGCCGGCAGCCGCAACACCCAGCCCGTGGACGCGCGCGACCTGCCGGGCCTGTTGAAAAAAGGAATCTTCCGCAGTGGCGGTTGAAGGAGAAAGTCATGAGCACGAAACTGGACGACCCCAAGAAAATGGCCGAACTCAAGAAGCAGCTGGAGGCGCTGGCGGGGCATGAGATCGATGCCAGCCCGCAGCAGATCATCAAGTTCCGCTATCCGGTCAGCTCGAGCACCTCCGCCGACGGCAGCACGACCTGGCGCAGCATCTTCTTTCCGGGCAAGAGCTGCAGCGACGCGAACCTGCTGGACGTGGACGGTGCCGGTTGGACGGGCGCCAATGGCCAGCAGACCTTTTTGCTCAGCGACGTCCTGTGCTGGTCGAGCTTTGTCTTTGCCTACCCGGCCAACGTGGTGGCCACCGCGCGGGGCGGCAGCCCGTTCTTCCTGACCACCGACTACCACACGGTGGGCCCCGCGCCCGGCACCTTGAACACGGACCTGCAGATCACCGTGTACGCGTGGCAGCCAGGCGGCGCCCCGGCGCCGGGCGTCTCGTACGACTGGCGTTGCCGCGTGGTTTCGGTGCCCATCATTTTCTGAAGCGCACATCCGCAGCGCGCCGCGCATTTGCGGCGCGTGTCCTTTCATCGCATGACCGGAGCGACACCATGGCCACCTCGACCGACGACAAACTCCCCACCGTGGCCTGCTGCCCGGACCTGGCGCCAGACGGTGTCTGCGACGAACTCGACTTTTTCTACCGCCTGACTTCGTGGACCACGGTGGCGGGGCGGCCCGGCACCGTCGCGCCGGCGCCGATCCCGGTGGAGGTCAAGCTGCACTTTCACCTGAAGCGCTGCCGCGGCCCGCTGGCGCTGGGCGACCTGCTCTACACCACCACCTTGCTGCCGGGCGAGAAGGTGCGCCTGTTCACCTCGGACCGCCGCAGCAAGTTCACCTTCGACAGTGAAAGCAAGTTCGGCTATCGCAATTCGCAGTCGTCGGAAGAGTCCTTCTTCATGCAGCAGATGAGCGACTCGCTGTTCGACGTCAACTCCCGCGACACGGCGCATTCCAGCAACCAGTCGCACTCGCACGTGGACGGCAAGGCCGACGCCGGGGTCAACATCTTCGGTCTGGGCGGCTCCGCCAGCATGAGCGGCAACTTCGACGCCAACTCGGTGTCGGACTTTCTGGGCGAGCACAGCGCCCACGCCCACTCGTCCGCACGTGCCGCCGAAATGGGCGTGCGCAAGGCCTCCAGCGTGTCGATCGGCGAGGCGCAAAGCCGCACCCACACCGAGAGCGAATCGCAGGACCACTACGAGTCGGCCTCGCGCGAGTTCCAGAACGGCAACGACTGCCACGCCCTCACGTTCTACTTCTACCAGATCAACAAGACGCAGACCATCAGCTACACGCTCGAATCGGTGGACCTGCGCGCCATGATGGACACCGACCCGGCCAGCGACTTCACGCGCGTCGCGGCTCTCCCGTTGGACCCCAGCACCGGCGTCGGCGTGCTGTCCAACAGTGTTCTTTCGACCGACGCCAATCGCCGCGCGAGCTACCTCGAAGGAGTCACCCGCGTCGAGGGCAGTGACCGGTCAGTCGCCGGCGCGGCCCTGCGCCAGCAGATTCCGGTGCTGGCGATCGCCACACGGGCGCAGGCGCTCAAGCAGGTGCGCGGCGACCTGGTCAAGGCGGGGCTGCTCGATTCGAGCGGCAAGGTGTCGGCCGAGGCGCAGAAGAGTTACTCGTTCACGCGCCAGTCCTCGCTGCCCACGCCGGGCGTGCTGGTCAAGGGCTGCCTGGACGAGTGCAACGTGTGCGAGTCCGCACGCCTGCAATCGATCGAACTCGACATCGAGCGCAAGCAACTGGAGAACGCCTTGCTGCAAAAGCAGATCGCGCTGCTGGAGCAATCGCAGGAATACCGCTGCTGTCCGCCGGCGCCGGTGATCGAGTCCTGAGCAGCTGCGTAGCACCGATACCGTTGACGCGTCGAAGCCCGGTGCCGGGTTGAGCGGCACCGGCGCCTCGTGCTTACTTCTGGCCGAACTTCAGCTTGGCATCGGCCACGCACTTGTCCTTGGCGGCGCCCGACATGGCGTCGCAGCGTTCCTTGGCCGCGTCGTAATTGGCCTCGTTCTTCTCCTCGGTCGCCTCTTTGCGCGTTTCGGCGACGTTGGCCGACTTCTGCGTGCTGTTGGCATTGGGTGTTTCGGCCGCCTGGCTCACCTTCGCGTTTTCCTTGGCGGTCACGTAGGCGGCCTTGGCATCCTTCTTGCAAACGTCCTTTGCGTTGCCGCTCTGGTCGTCGCATTTTTCCTTGGCCACGTCGTAGTCGGCTTCGGCCTTGGCCTCGCGGGCCTTCATGCGCGTGCTCTCGGTCGGTTTGTATTCGGCCTCCAGATTGGCCTTGGCGACAGACTCCTTGCCTTTGGCTTCCTTCACGCAGACGTCCTTGGCATTGCCCTTGAGGGAATCGCATTGAGCCTTGTCGGATTTGTATTGCGTCGCAATCTGGTCCTGGGCGCTCTGGTGCTCGGCCTTGGTCATGGCCAGAGCGTTGCCGCTCATGAAGCCGACGGTCAGCAAAGCCAGCAGGGTGGGGCGAAGTGGGGTCATCATCACGTTCCTTTGCATACGGGCGGTTGGCGCCGGGGTTGGCGCACACGCCGTAGCCAGAATGTAGGCACGCACCGCGGTTGCGGCTGTCAGGTGGGCGCCGATTCGCGTGTCGGCTTGCGCCTACGGCCGCGGCTTCACGGGCGCTTCGGCGGGGGCGACTTGCGCGCCAACGCGAAACGCGCCGGGCGCGCCCACCCACGTGCGGCCAGAAGACTTCCGCAGGGCGCGCCGGCGACCGGCCTCAACCCGCCACGACGGCCAGCCGTTGCCTGGCCTGCAGCGCGCGCACGCGCGCCAGCGCGGGCCGGTTGGCGACGGCGCTGCGGTACATCCGTGCCAGGTCGGCCTTGAGCGCGGTGCGCGAGCCGCCGTCCAGGTAGATCATGTGGCCCGAGGGGTAGAAGGTGGCGTTCAGGTTGTTGCGGATGGCCTGGCTCTGAAGCGGCATCTTCTGCAGGTCGATGATGGTCTGGTAGAAGGGCGTGACGAAGTCGTAGTAGCCATTGGCCGACAGCACCTTGAGGTCGGGGTTGAGCGACATCACCGCCGCCAGGTCGCCGGCGGTGTACAGGATGACGTTGCCCCGGGCGTCCACGCCCTTTTGCGCGCCCGTGGGGTCGATGTGACCGAAGTCCCAGTTCTGAAAGGCCTGGTCGTTCAGGTCGGTGAAGGACGAGTTGCAGGTGAACTTCAGCTCGTCGTTCAGGTAGTGGTTCCACATGGCTGTGTACACGCCCGACACCGCCGTCATGGTGGGGTCGTTGCCGCCCGAATTGGGGTCGATGTTGCCGGCGATGCCGGTGTTCACGGCCGTCACGCGGCCATCGTAGGCACCCACGGCCAGCCCCTGGTCCTTCAGCAGCGTGATCAGGAACAGCGAATGGCCGCGGTTGTCGTAGGCCGCGATGTCCATGCTCCAGCTGCCCAGGGTCTGCGTGTCGATGCCGGTGTATTGCGCCATCTGCTTGAGTGCGGCCGCCACCGCCGCGTTACCGGGGGCCGGGAATTTGCGCAGCGCTTGGGCGTAGCCGGTGCGGGCGAACTGCGCCACCTGATCGGCAAAGGCGCTCAGATCGGTGGGCGCCGGCTTGAGGCCCAAACGGTGGTGGTAGAAGGCGTCGGCCGCGGCGGTGGGCAGCGCGCCCATGGGGTTGCCGGCTTGGGTGTAGTCGAGGATGGAGGACTGCAGCGTCACGCCGTTCAGGTCCACCCCGTCTTCATGCAGCCGGTAGGCCAGCACGCAGCTGCGCGCGGTGCCATAGGACTCGCCGAACAGGAACTTGGGCGAGTTCCAGCGGTCGTTGGCCGTCAGGTAGCGCTTGATGAATTGCTTGATCGAATCGGCGTCCTGGTCCACCCCCCAGAACTCGCGGTTGCGCCGGGGCGCCACGGCGGCCGAATAGCCGGTGCCCACCGGGTTGATGAACACCAGGTCGCTTTCATCCAGCAGGCTGTCGGGGTTGTCCTCCATGGTGTAGGGCGCGGGCGGCGTGAAGCTGGGCATGGAGGTCTTGATGCGCCGCGGCGCGAACGAGCCCAGCAGCACGAACACCGACGACGAGCCCGGCCCGCCGTTGTAGAAGAAGGTGAGGGGGCGCGTTTCGGGCTTGAGCCCGGGGCGCGTGAAGGCCACGTAGAAGAACTTGGCGCTGGGCTGCGAGCTGCTCGGGTCCACCGCCACCAAGTGCCCGGCTGTGGCCACGTAGGCGACGGTCTGGCCGCCGATGCGCACGCTGTGGTGGGTGACGGCCGCGTTCTCGCTGGTGTCGGTGACGGCGTCGTCGGGGCCGTTGCCGTAGGCGGTCGGGTCGAACAGGGGTTGGTCCCTGGAGCCGGACGGTGTGGTGCTGCTCATGTTGTTCTCCTTCTTGGGCGGTTGGGCGGGCGCGACGGTGGCCGCCGGCTGCCGCGCGCCCAGCGCCGCCGCGACCTGCATGCCGCGCGGCGACCCCAGGCCGGTGCAGGCATCCCAGCCGGCGGCAGCGGCGTAGCGGCCGTTGCTGCCCTGCGTGATGTCGTTGAAGGCCTGCGCGTGGGCGTACAGCGCTGCATTGACGAAGCCCGCCGGCTGGCCGCGCGCCGCATTGATGCGCGCGATCAGCGCTGCCCACAGGGGCGCCACCGCGCTGGTGCCGCCAATGGGCATGTTGGTGCCGCCGATGCGCACCACATAGCCGGTGCTCGGGTCGGCGTTGGCGGCCACGTCGGGCACGCCACGGCGCGTCAGCGCCTGGGTCTTGCCGCCGCCGTGGACCGCCAGGCCGCGCTGCCAGGGCGGCAGGGGCATGCTGGCGCTGATGCCGCCGCCGGTGGCGCCGCCGCCGGCGTCGTTCCACACCGTTTCGCGGGCAATGCGCCCGGCGGTGGCCGTCAGCCGCGTGCCGCCGCAGCCCAGCGCATGGAGGCTGGAGGCCGGAAAGTCCACATGGCTGGCGCCATCACCCACGCCATCGCCGGAGCCGCTGTCGCCCGCCGCGGCGCAGACCGTGACGCCCAGGGCCACCGCGGTTTGCAGCGCGTCGTCCAGCGCGCCGAGGGCTTGCGCCGACCAACGGGCTTCGGGCGCGCCCCAGCTGATCGACAGCACCGAGGGCTGGTGCGTCTTGTCGTGCAGGGCCTGGCTGATGGCATCGGCAAAGCCGGCCTCGGAGTTGGGCGCGAAGTACACGGCCAGCGTGGCGGCTGGCGCCAGGGCGCCGGCAATCTCGATGTCCAGCGTCACCTCGCCGTCGGGGCCGTTGGGGTCGCCCCCCGCGTCGGGTTGGGCACCATCGACCGACACGGCCACCACCTGGGGCGCCGGCACCCCCAGTTGCGCGAAATAGGCCGCGAGGTCGGACGCCAGATAGCCGCCGCCCAGCTCGATCAAGCCGATGCACTGCCCCTTGCCGTCGCCGGGCGGAAAGCGGTAGAGCTGCGCCAGTTGCAGCGGCGTGAAGCTCTGCGCGCTGGCGCGGGCCGGCCTGAAAGCGGGACCGAGCGGCGGGCCGAGGCGAAAGTGCGGCGCCGCCTTGGCCTGATCGTCCAGACCCAGCACCGCCGTGACCACGCCTTGCAGCGCGTCCGGCAACCGCACCGCGCCGGCATGCTGGCGAAAGTGGCGCAGCACCGCGCCGTCCTGCTGCTCGAAGCGCTGCAGCTGCACGCCGAAGGCGGTGTTGAACTGCGCCACCGTGCCCGACAGCACCACGCGCCGTGAGGCCGGGTCCTGGCGCAGCACGCGCAGGCCGTGCGCGCGGGCGAATCCGAGCACCTGCTGCACGTCCTGCGCCGCGGCGCCGTGGCGCTGCTCGTACTCGTCGCGCGACACGGGGCGGGCGCCCGGCTCGCCCGCCTCCAAGCGGCTCACCAGGCTGCGAAAACCCGCTTCGTCGGCGCGGCGCAGCGTCAGCACGACCTCGAAGCGTTCGGTCGGATCGCAAGCACCCAAGGCTCGCGCATGGATGGCAGTGGCGGGCGGGGCGCCTTTTGCCGCAGGATGTTGTCGCACCATGGGGCGTTCCTTTCTCGCGTGCCTTGGCGCGTGCATCGGATGCGCCACGGCTCACAGTGGCCCCACGGCGGTGCGCTGTCAACGCGCGAATCACAAAATCTGTATCCGCCGGTGTGCGCCCGCGGCCTTGCAACCGGCCGCCGACACGATGCGCACGGTGTCGGCCTCTATCATGGCGGTCGAGAGGCCGCGCGGCGCGGTTCGGCGCAGAGGCCATCGGCCATGCCCGCCGTGCACGCAAACCGGGTTCATCGTTGTCACCATGATCTGCTTTACCACCACCGAGCAGGCGCTGCATGCGCCCGCGCACGAGTTCTTTCGCGGCCAGCGCGTGCCCTGCTTCGAGAATCCCGCGCGCGCCCGGTTCGTGGAAGACGCCCTGCGCGTCCACGGCCACGCGCTGCGCCCGCCCACGGTGGACAGCGCGCCGCTGCTGGGTGAGGTGCATGCGCCGCGCTACCTCGACTTTCTGCGCACAGCCTGGGACCAGTGGCTGGCGCTGGATGCCGCCAACGCGGATGTGCAGCCCTTTCCCAGCGTGTGGCCGGTGCGCACGCTGCGCAGCGACGTGGAGCCGGCCAACTTCGTGGCGCGCCTGGGGCTTTATTCGATGGACAACGGCAGCCCCATGGCGGCGGGCACCTGGGCGGCGGCCAAGGCCGGCGCCGACGCGGCGGCCAGCGCCGCGCACGCGTTGCAGGCCGGCGAGCGCGCGGCGTTTTGCGCCACCCGACCGCCCGGCCACCACGCGGGGCCCGACTTCATGGGCGGCTACTGCTTCATCAACAACGCCGCCGTGTGCGCGCAAGCCCTGCGCACGGGCGGCGCCGCGCGCGTGGCCGTGCTGGACGTGGACTACCACCACGGCAACGGCACGCAGGCCATTTTTTATGAGCGCGCCGACGTGCTGTTTTGCAGCATCCACGGCGACCCGCGCACCGAATACCCGTTTTACCTGGGCCATGCGGACGAGACCGGCGCCGGGGCAGGGCAGGGCTTCAACCTCAACCTGCCGCTGCCGGCGCGCGCCAGCGTGGCCGCGTGGTTCGACGCACTGGAGCAGGCCTGCGCGCGCATCGGCCGGCACGGCGCGGACGCGCTGGTGGTGTCGCTGGGGCTGGATACCTTTGCGGGCGATCCCATCAGCACCTTCGCGCTGCAGGCGGTCGATTTCAGGCGCCTGGGCGAACGCCTCGAGCAGCTCGGTCTGCCCACCGCTTTTGTTCTGGAAGGCGGCTACGCGGCGGCCGAGTTGGGGCAAAACGCGGCGGCGGTACTCGCCGGATTCGAATCGTGAGCGCGGAACAGGTCGATACGGTGGTCATCGGTGCCGGCGTGGTCGGCCTGGCGGTGGCGCGCGCGCTGGCGCTGGCCGGGCGCGAGGTGCTGGTGCTGGAGCAGGCCGAGACCTTCGGCACGCAGACCAGTTCGCGCAACAGCGAGGTCATCCATGCCGGCATCTATTACCCGGCCGGCTCGCTGAAGGCGCGCCTGTGCGTGCCGGGGCGCGACCTGCTGTACGCCTATTGCGCCGAGCGCGGCGTCAACCACCGGCGCTGCGGCAAGCTGATCGTGGCGGGCAACGCCGCGCAGGTCGATGAGCTGCGCGCGATCGAGGCGCGCGCCCTGGCCAATGGCGTGCGCGACCTGCAATGGCTCTCGCGCGACGCGGCGCTGGCGCTGGAGCCGCAGCTCGACTGCCAGGCCGCGCTGCGCTCGCCCTCGACCGGCATCATCGACAGCCACGCCCTGATGCTCTCGCTGCTGGGCGACGTGGAGAACGCGGGCGGCGTGCTGGCCACGCATTCCAAGGCAAATCGGCTTGCAGCGCTTGGTGGACAAGCGCAGGCAGCTATTGAAATAGTAGTGTCGGACGGCACGCGTCTGCACGCCCGCCAGGTCGTCAACGCGGCGGGCCTGGGCGCCATCGCGCTGGCGCACCGCACGCAGGGGCTGTCCCCGGCGTGCTTGCCGCAAACGCGCACGCGCTGGGCCAAGGGCAACTACTTCACGCTCAGTGGCCGCGCGCCTTTCAAGCACCTGATCTACCCCGTGGTCGAGCGCGACTCGCCCAGCCTGGGTGTGCACCTGACGCTGGACTTGGGCGGGCAGGCCAAGTTCGGCCCCGACGTGCAGTGGGTCGATGCGCCGGATGACCTGCAGGTCGATCCCGCGCGCGCCGACGTGTTTTATGCCGAGGTGCGCCGCTACTGGCCCGGCCTGCCCGCGGGCGCACTGCAAGCGGGCTACGCCGGCATGCGCCCCAAGATCACCGGCCCGGGCGAGCCGGCGGCGGACTTCGTCATTCAGGGCCCGCGCGCGCACGGCGTGGCGGGGCTGGTCAACCTGCTGGGCATCGAGTCGCCGGGGCTGACCAGCTGCCTGGCGATCGGGCAGGCGGTGGTGGCCCAGCTGGCGCGCTGAAAGCCGCCCCGATTCGTCAGCCGCCGCCCCGCAGCGCCGCGCCCCGGTCGATGTAGCGGGCCATCTCCTCGGCTGGCACCATGCTGCCGCCGGTGGCCCAGACGATGTGGGTGGCGCGCGCCATGCGGGGGTCGGACAGGCCCAGGCCTTGGCGGTAGGCCGCGTCGGCCAGCACGCGCGCGGGGCCGGGCAAGCCCGCCGCGGCCGAGGGCTCGACGTCGATCGCTTCGCTGTCGTGCAGCATCGAGAGGCTGCGAAACAGCGTGTCGTCGTCCACCGTGAAGCAGCCGTCGATCAGGTGCTGCATGCGCCGCCCGACAAAGCCCGAGGCGCGCCCCACGGCCAGGCCGTCGGCGGCGGTGCGGTTGTCGATGCCGAAGTCCTGCACGCTGACGTCGTCGTGGCGCCCGGTGGCCAGCCCCAGCAGCATGCAGGGCGCGTGCGTGGGCTCGGCGAACCAGCAGTGCACGGCGTCGCCAAACACCGTCTTCAGGCCAAAGGCCACGCCGCCCGGCCCGCCGCCCACGCCGCAAGGCAGGTACACGAACAGCGGGTGCTCGGCGTCCACGCGCACGTCCAGCGCCTGCAACTGCCCGGCCAGGCGGCGCGCGGCCACCGCGTAGCCGAGAAACAGGCTCGGCGATTTCTCGTCGTCGACAAAGTGGCTCATCGGATCGCCTGCCGTCTCGGCGCGGCCCCGGGCCACGGCCGCTGAATAGTCGCTCGCGTGTTCGACCACACGCACGCCGTGGCGGCGCAGGCGCTCCTTCTTCCACGGGCGGGCGTCGCTGGACATGTGGACGCTGACCTCAAACCCCAGCTGCGCGCCCATGATGCCGATCGACAGCCCCAGGTTGCCGGTCGAGCCGACGGCGATCTTGTGGCGCCCGAAAAACGTGCGCAGGCGCGGCGCGGCGAACTGGCGGTAGTCCTCGTTCGGGTCGATCAGGCCGGCGGCCAAGGCCAGCGCTTCGGCGTGCTGCAAGACCTCGTAAATGCCGCCGCGCGCCTTGATCGAGCCGCTGATCGGCAGCGCGCTGTCCCGCTTGACCCACAGCTGCCCCGGCAGGTCGAGGCCCTGGGCCTGCGCCAGCAAGCCCTGCATGGCCGGCACGGCCACCAGGGGCGACTCGATGATGCCGCCGCTCGCCCGCGTGGTGGCGAACACCTGCGCCAGATAGGGGGCGAAGCGGCGCAGCCGGTCGGCCGCATCGTCGATGTCGGCCACGGTGAGCCCCACCGCCGGCAAGGCCTGGGCCGCGGGCTGAAGGGCGGGGTTGAACCAGCTCGTCTCCTTCATATCCTGCAGCGTGCGCAGCAGCGGAAGGTCGCGCTGCCAGGCGTGAAGGCTCTTGCCGGCGATCAGGCGGGTCATGGTGCGGGTGGGGGAGGGTTGCGAGACACGCCCGGATTGTGAACGCGCCGCATTCCGGCGGCATGGCTGCATTTGCGGCCCAACCCGCGTCATTGCGCCGTCCGTTGATCGAAGTCAGATCATGGTCTTTCCAAGCCGCCTAAGGTCGGTGGGTTTCGTGGCGCCAACGGGCGCCGCCCGTGCCTTTTGTCGAGAAAGCCGCCGTGACCGCCACCGCCAGCCCCCCATCACCCGCCACCGCCAGCGCAACGGCCCCCGAGCTGGTCTGCCCCGCCGGCAGCCTGCCGGCCCTGAAAGCCGCCATCGACCACGGCGCCGACTGCGTCTATCTGGGCCTGCGCGACGCCACCAACGCGCGCAACTTCGCCGGCCTGAACTTCGACGAGGCCGCCATCCAGACCGGCATCGCCTACGCCCACGACCGGGGCCGCAAGGTGCTGATGGCGCTCAACACCTACCCGCAGGCCAGCAACCCCGCGCCCTGGCGCTCGGCCCTGGACCGCGCGGCCGCCTGGGGTATCGACGCGGTCATCCTGGCCGACCCGGGACTGATGCGCTACGCCTGTGACCGCCACCCCGCGCTGCGCCTGCACCTGTCGGTGCAGGGCTCGGCGACGAATGCCGACGCCATCAACCTGTACCAGCAGCAGTTCAACATTCAGCGCGCCGTGCTGCCCCGCGTGCTGTCGCTGGAGCAGGTCAAGCAGGTGGCGCAGCGCACCGGCGTGGAGATCGAGGTGTTCGGCTTTGGCAGCCTGTGCGTGATGGTGGAGGGGCGCTGCGCCCTGTCGTCCTACGCTACGGGCGAGTCGCCCAACACGCATGGCGTGTGCTCGCCGCCCAAGTTCGTGCGCTGGAAGGAAACGCCTGCCGGCGTCGAGTCGCGCCTGAACGGCGTGCTGATCGACCGCTACGGCGCAGGCGAGAACGCCGGCTACCCCACGCTGTGCAAGGGGCGCTTCGACGTGGGCGAGGAGAGCAACTACTACGCGCTGGAGGAACCCACCAGCCTGAACACCCTGGAGCTCTTGCCGCAGCTGGTGAAGATGGGCGTGCGCGCCTTCAAGATCGAGGGCCGCCAGCGCAGCCCCGCCTACGTGGCGCAGGTCACCCAGGTCTGGCGCGAGGCCATCGACCACTGCATGGCCCAGGGCCACCTGTACGCGCCCAAGACCGCCTGGATGGCCAGCCTGGACCAGGTGGCCGAGGGGCAGCAGCACACGCTGGGGGCTTACCACCGCCCCTGGAAATGAGGCACAACCCCCTGCGCCGCTGCGCGGCTTCCCCCTTCTCTCTGCGCGCTTCGCGCTCCGGGAAGGGGGACGACGCCAGCGCTGCGGGGCGGCCTTTGCGCGGCGTCCGCTGGCCGGGGCCGTGCCCCTTGCATGCGATCGCGGTCACCCCCAGCGCCAAGTCAATCCATTGAAAGCACCTTGATGAAGCTCTCCCTCGGCCCTTTGCAGTACTACTGGCACCGCGACACCGTCTTCGACTTCTACCAGGCGATCGCCGAAACGCCGGTGGACATCGTTTACCTGGGCGAGGTGGTGTGCTCGCGCCGCCACGAGCTGCGCGCAAGCGACTGGATCGACATCGCCCGCATGCTGCGTGATGCGGGAAAGGAACCCGTGATGTCCACCCTGGTGCTGCTCGAATCGACCAGCGACGTGGCCGACATGCACAAGATCGTGCGTGACGAGGAATTCCTGATCGAGGCCAACGACATGGGCGCGGTGCACAAGCTGGCGGGCAAGCGCCCGTTCGTGGCCGGACCGCAGCTCAACATCTTCAACGCCGACACGCTGGCCTGGATGGCCGGCTTGGGCGCCAGCCGCTGGGTGATGCCGCTGGAGATGAAGCGCAGCGACCTGGCCGTGCTGCTGCAAGACCCGCCCGCCGGCCTGCAAACCGAGGTCTTCGCTTACGGCCGCATGCCGCTGGCGTTTTCGGCGCGCTGCTTCACGGCGCGCCACTACAACCTGCCCAAGGACGACTGCGGCTTTCGCTGCATCGAGCACCCCGACGGGCAGCTCTTGCAAACGCGCGAGAAAGAATCCTTCCTGGTCATCAACGGCATCCAGACCCAGTCCGCCCGGGTGCACAACCTGGTGGGCGATGTGCCCGCGCTGCGCGCCGCCGGCGTGGACATTCTGCGCATCTCGCCGCAATCGCAGCACACCGACCAGATCATCGCCGCCTTCGACGCCGCGCGCCGCGCCGCGCGGCCCGACCCCGGCGCGCTGCAAGCCATGGGCCCTCTCATGCCCGCGGCGCCTTGCAACGGCTACTGGCACGGCAAGCCGGGCCTGGAGCTGGTCGAGCCCGCGCTGGCCTGAACGCTTTTGAAAGGGATGCCATGACCACCACCCCACCCACAGCCTTCACCCTGCCGCGCCCCGTCGGGGCCGTGCTGGGCCGCCTGCCGGCCTGGCCCGGCTCCCTGCTGCTGGTGACGGCGCTCAACGCCGCCCTGGCCCGCCAGCTGCCGCAGGGCGTGAAAGACATCCTGCAGGGCAAGCGCCTGGCCATCCGCGTGCGCGATGCGCGCCTGGCGTTCGACTTTTGCTGGGACGGCCGGCGCTTTGTGCCCAGCCGCCCGCAGGCCGAGCCCGACCTGGCCATCCGCGCCAACGCGCAGGACTTCTGGCTGCTGGCCCAGCGCCGGCAAGACCCGGACACGCTGTTCTTCAACCGCCGCCTGGTGATGGAGGGCGACACCGAGCTGGGCCTGGTGGTCAAGAACGCGCTCGACGCGCTGGAGCTGCCGGTGTTCGACGCGCAGGCTTGGGCGCCGCGCGCGGTGCTGGGGCGGCTGGCGCCCGGCGGGCTCGGCCGCAGGTCGGGCCGGGCCCACGACGCGGCACGCCGATGAGCGCCGCGCCACGCCGCCTCGTCGTCGGCATCTCCGGCGCCAGCGGCGCCATCTACGGCGTGCGCCTGCTGCAGGCGCTGCGTGACGTCGGGGGCATCGAGTCGCACCTGGTCGTGTCCGACGCCGGCTGGCGCACCCTGCGCCACGAGCTGGACATGGAGCGCGCCCAGGTCCACGCCCTGGCCGACGTGGTGCATGAGCTGGCCAACGTGGGCGCCAGCATCGCCAGCGGCTCCTTCGGCACGCTCGGCATGGTGGTGGCGCCGTGCTCCATGCGCACGCTGGCGGCCATCGCCCACGGCCTGGCCGACAACCTGCTCACGCGCGCCGCCGACGTGACGCTCAAGGAGCGCCGCCGCCTGGTGCTGCTGGCGCGCGAATCGCCGCTGCACCTGGGCCACCTGCGCAACATGGTCGCGGTGACCGAAATGGGCGCCATCGTCAGCCCGCCCGTGCCCGCCTTCTACAAGCGCCCGCAGACCGTCGATGACATCGTCCACCACAGCGTGGCGCGGGCGCTGGACGCACTGGGCATCGAGCACGAGCTGGACACGCGCTGGCCCGGCCTGGCGGCGCAGGCTTGAGATTACTATTGATACGATAGCTGACTGCGCTTGATGGATGGGCGCTACAGCCCGATCCGACATAAAAATGCCCCACCGCGACCTGCGCGACTTCATCACCCAGCTGGAGGCCGCGGGCGAGCTGCGCCGCATCAGCCAAAGCGTCTCGCCCCACCTGGAGATGACGGCGCTCGCCGACCGCGTGCTGCGCGCGGGCGGCCCGGCGCTGCTGTTTGCAAACCCCACGGGCCACGCCATGCCGGTGCTGGCCAACCTGTTTGGCACACCCGCCCGCGTGGCGCGCGCGCTGGGCGTGGCGGGTTTGCCTGAGATCCGCGCCTTCGGCGAGGTGCTGGCGGACTTGAAGGAGCCCGCGCCCCCCGGCGGCATGAAGGAGCTGTGGGGCCGGCGCGATCTGCTCAAGACGCTGTGGAGCATGGCGCCGGCCACCGTGCGCCGCCCGCCTTGCCAGGAGGTGGTGTGGGAGGGCAGCGACGTGGACCTGGCCCGGCTGCCCATCCAGCACTGCTGGCCGGGCGACGTGGCACGGCTCGCCACCTGGGGCCCGACCCTCACGCGCGGCCCGCACAAGGCGCGGCAAGAC
>JAFEEB010000071.1 GCA_018241325.1 Pseudomonadota bacterium
CTGCAAGCCGATCACCGGCGAGATCACCTACGGGCTCGAGCGCCTGGCGATGTACCTGCAGGGCGTGGAGAACGTGTTCGACCTGGTGTGGACCGACGGCTTGAAGTACCGCGACGTCTACCACCAGAACGAGGTCGAGCAGAGCGCCTACAACTTCGAGTACAGCGACGTCGCCTTCCTGCTGGCCGCCTTCGGCGCGCACGAGCAGCAGGCCCGGCATCTGATGACGCAGCAGCTGGCGCTGCCCGCCTACGAGCAGGTGCTCAAGGCGGCGCACACTTTCAACCTGCTCGATGCGCGCGGCGCGATCAGCGTGACCGAGCGCGCCGCCTACATCGGCCGCATCCGCAACCTGGCGCGCAGCGTCGCGCAGGCCTACCTCGACAGCCGCGCGCGCCTGGGCTTCCCGCTCGCGCCGCGCGCCTGGGCCGACGAGGTCGGCCGCAAGCTGGCCGAAGCCGCAGCCGCGAAGGCCGCCTGACGATGGATGCGTTGATGAACAACCTGCTGGTCGAGCTCTTCGTCGAGGAGCTGCCGCCCAAGGCGCTGAAGAAGCTCGGCGAGGCCTTCGCGCACGAGCTGGCCGCCGGCCTGCGCGCGCAGGGCCTGGCGGCGGCCGACGCGGCGGTGACCGCCTACGCCAGCCCGCGCCGGCTCGCAGTGCACGTGCGCGGCGTGGCGGCGCGCGCGGCCGACCGCCAGGTGCAGAGCAAGCTGATGCCGGCGGCGGTCGGCCTCGACGCCGCCGGTGCGCCGACGCCGGCGCTGCTCAAGAAGCTGGCCGCGCTCGGCGCCGATGCGTCGGTGCTGCCGCAGCTGCAGCGCCAGGGCGAGGGCAAGGCCGAGACGCTGTTCCTGCACAGCACGGTGGCCGGCGCCACGCTGGCCGAGGGCCTGCAGCAGGCGCTGGCCGATGCAGTGGCGAAGCTGCCGATCCCCAAGGTGATGCAATACCAGCTGCACCAGGGCGAGGGCGAGGGCTTCCAGCCGGGCTGGACGAGCGTGCACTTCGTGCGCCCGGCGCACGGGCTGGTCGCGCTGCACGGCGCCGAAGTCGTGCCGGTGTCGGTGCTCGGGCTGCAGGCCGGCCGCAGCACGCGCGGCCACCGCTTCGAGGCGCGGGTCGACCCGATCGAGCTGCGCGACGCCGACCACTACGCGCAGCAGTTGCGCGACGAAGGCGCGGTGATCGCCTCCTTCGCCGAGCGCCGCGCCGAGATCGAGCAGCAGTTGCAGGCGGCGGCTGGCGGCCTGCGGCCGATCGACGACGACGCGCTGCTCGACGAGGTGAGCGCGCTGGTCGAGCGGCCCAACGTGCTCGCCTGCCGCTTCGACGAGGCATTCCTCGCGGTGCCGCAGGAGTGCCTGATCCTGACGATGAAGGCCAACCAGNNAACCAGAAGTACTTCCCGCTGCTCGACGCCGCGGGCCGCCTGACCCACCGCTTCCTCGTGGTCAGCAACATCCGCCCCGAAGACCCGAGCCGCGTGATCGAAGGCAACGAGCGCGTGGTGCGCCCGCGGCTGGCCGACGCGCGCTTCTTCTTCGACCAGGACCGCAGGCGCACGCTCGCGTCGCGCGTGCCGCAGCTCGACCAGGTGGTCTACCACGGCAAGCTCGGCACGCAGGGCCAGCGGGTGCAGCGGGTGCGCGCGCTCGCGGCGCGCATCGGCGGCGCGATCGGCGGGCCGGCGCTGGCCCAGGCCGCCGAGCGCGCCGCGCTGCTGGCCAAGGCCGACCTGCTGACCGACATGGTCGGCGAGTTTCCCGAGCTGCAAGGCGTCATGGGCGGCTACTACGCGCGCCACGACGGTTTGAGCGAAGACATCGCGCTGGCCATCGAAGACCACTACAAGCCGCGCTTTGCCGGCGACGCATTGCCGCGCGGGCGCGTGGGCACCGTGGTGGCGCTGGCCGACAAGCTGGAGACGCTGGTCGGACTGTTCGGCATCGGCGCCCTGCCCACCGGCGACCGCGATCCATTTGCGCTGCGCCGGCATGCGCTGGGGGTGATTCGGATGCTGCTCGAAAAGCAGTTGCCGATTGATCTGCTGGGAATAGTACATGCGGCACGTCAGATCCATGATGACTCCGCATTGAGGGTTCTGCACGTTTTGGACACCATCAGCCAAGGCACCGGTGCGCAAGCACAGATGCAACGGCAGATGGCACCGGACACCGAAGACGCCGTGATGGGTTTCTTTTTCGATCGGCTGGCGGTGATGCTGAAGGACAGTGGTCACAGTCCGCAGGCGGTGGATGCAGTTCTCAGCCTCAAGCCAACCTTGTTGCGCGATGTTCCAACACGGCTCGACGCCGTCCGCGCCTTTACCGCTCTGCCCGAAGCGCCCGCCTTGGCCGCTGCCAACAAGCGCATCGGCAACATCCTCAAGAAGTCCGAAGGCGACGCCGGTGCGGCCCTCAATCCCACCCTGCTGCACGAGAGCGCCGAGCAGGCCCTGCACGCCGCCATGCAAGCCGTGCTGCCGCAGGCCGACGCGCAGTTTGCCGCGGGCGACTACACCGCCAGCCTGCAAACCCTGGCCGCGCTGCGCGCGCCAGTCGATGCTTTTTTTGACGGCGTGATGGTCAACGCCGACGATGCGGCGCTCAAGGCCAACCGCCTGGCGCTGCTGCACCAGTTGCACCAGGCCATGAACCGCGTGGCCGACCTATCTCGCCTGGCGGCGTGAGCACGCGACCCACGCCCATCGCCTGGCGCACGCTGGCCTGGGCCATCGGCCCGGTCATTGCCGTGCTGCTGCTGCGCGCCGCGCTGCAGGCCAGCGGGGGTGCCCATCTGGGCGACTTGCACGCCTTGCACGCCGCCACGCTGGTGAGCGACCCCGCGCAAGCGCTGTGGGTGGCGGCGCGGCCATTTGTCTTTACCGTGCTGGCGCTGGTCGCCCTCGCGCTGGCCCTGCGCCTGGCCTTGCGCCGCCTGGGCTGGGCGCGCGCCAAACCGTGGTTGGCAAGGCTGTGGGTGCTGCTCTGGCTGGCGTTGGGCGGGTGGCTGCTGGCCGATCACCTCAACCGCAGCGCGCGCCAGCCGCTGCCGGAGCAAACCGTGCGCGTGCTGCTGGCGCGCGCCGTGCCCGCCAGCGAGCGCAGCGTGGGCGGCACCGAGGTTTATTTTGAAGCGCCGAGCACACCCGCCGAGCCCCAGCGCCTGCTGGCCGAGGGCTTGGCGCTGGAGCGCTTCAAGCCCGGCAGCAGCGCGCAGCTGCACGCCGAGGCGGGGCGCTGGTGGGGGCGCTGGGGGCGCTTGGCGCCGCGCGGATAATCGCCGCCATGAGACTGGTCATCATCGAGCGCGACGGCGTCCTGTGCGTGGAGCGCGAGGGCTACCTGCGCTCGCCCGACGACTGGCAGGCGCAGCCTGGCGCGCTGGAGGCCATCGCCCAGCTCAACCACGCCGGCTACCAGGTGGCGGTCTCGGCCATCTGGCCGGGCCTGGGTCAGGGGCAATTCGACATGGCCACCGTCAACGCCATCCAGGCGCGCATGAGCAAGCAACTGGCGGCCGTGGGCGGGCGCGTGGACGCAGTGTTCTTCTGTCCGCACGCGCCCGACGAAGCCTGCGATTGCCGCAAGCCCCAGCCGGGCTTGTTGCGCCAGATCGGCGAGCGCTACAAGACGAACCTGGCGCAGGTGCACGCCGTGGGCGCCAGCGCGCGCGACGTGCAGGCCGCGCACGCGGCGGGCTGCATCGCGCATCTGGTGCTCACCGGCAAGGGCGCGCCCGCGCACACCGAGCCGCTGCCGCCCGAGTTTCCACCCGGCGTGCAGGTGCATGCCGACTTGGCTGCCTTCGCCGCCGCCCGCATCGCCGCCGACGAAGCCGCCGCCGCGCTCGCCGCGCTCCCGACGCCCGCCCCATGAACGCCATCCGCTCCTTCTTGCACCTGCTGTGGATGGGCCTGACGGTGATCCCGTATGCCACGGTGGTGGTGCTCATGGCGCCGTTTGCCAGCAAGGCCGCCGTGTACCGCGTGTGCCGCGCCTGGCTGGGGCTGACCATGCGCTCGGGCGGCTGGATCATGGGCATCCACAACCGCGTGAGCGGCATGCAGCACCTGCCCCAGGGCGATCGCGCGCCGGCCGTGCTGCTGGTCAAGCACCAGTCGGCCTGGGAGACTTTCTGCATGCCCCCGCTGATGCCGCGCCCGCTGGCCTACGTGTTCAAGCGCGAGCTCTTGCGCATTCCGTTCTTCGGCTGGGCCATCGGCCGCATGGACATGATCTACATCGACCGCGGCCAGCGCACCGAATCGCTGCGCAAGGTCATCGAGCAGGGCCAGCGCCTGCTGGGCGAGGGCGCGTGGGTCATCATGTTCCCCGAGGGCACGCGCATCCCGCGCGGCGAGAAGGGCGCCTACATGAGCAGCGGCGCGCGCCTGGCCATCGACTGCGGCGCGCCGGTGATCCCGATCGCCGTCACCTCGGCGCGCTGCTGGCCGCGCAAGGCCTTCGTCAAGAAGCCCGGCATCGTGGACATCTCCATCGGCCCGCCGATTGCCACCACCGGGCGCAAGGCGCACGAGGTCATGCGCGAGGTCGAGACCTGGATCGAGACCGAGATGCGCCGCCTGGACCCCGAGGCCTATCCCACGCCCGAAACCCCGCGCTCCACCGTGCGGCCCAGCCAGTAGGGTGCGTGCCGTGATGCAGCAGCTCTTGTTCGACTGGCTCGGCATCGGTGACACCGCTGCAAATACAAAGCCAAACAAGCCGGCAGCGCCCGTCCCACCGGCGCAAAGCGCTCCTGAAACAGAAGCGCTTTTGCTTGCGCCCCCGCTCGATCTGCGCCAGGCGCTGCCCCCCGCCACCTTCAGCCACCCGCAGGCCAGCCGCCACATCGTGCTGGGCGATGCCCACGTGGCCTACGCCTTTCGGCGCGGCGCGCGGCGCACCATCGGCCTGAGCGTGGGGCCCGAAGGCCTGACGGTGGCCGCGCCGCGCTGGACCCCGCTGGCCGAGGTGGAGGCCCTGCTGCGCCAAAAAAGCCGCTGGGTGCTGGACAAGCTGACGCAGTCCCGCGAGCGCCAGGCCGCCGAAACCCTGACGCGCATCGACTGGCGCGCGGGCGCCCCCGTGCCCTACCTGGGCCAGCCCCTGGCGCTGCAACTGGACCCGCGCCAGCGCCACGGGCGCGGCGGCGCAGGCGCGGTGCTGGAAGGCAGCACCCTGTGGCTGGGCCTGCCCCAGGACGCCGCCCCCGAGCGCCTGCGCGACACCACCCAGGCTTGGCTGATCGGCCAGGCGCGCCGCCTGTTCGCCGCGCGGCTGGACCACTTTGCCCCGCAGCTGGGCGTGCGCTGGCAGCGCCTGACGCTCACGGCCGCGCGCACGCGCTGGGGCAGCGCCAGCGCCGACGGCTCGATCCGCCTGAACTGGCGCCTGATCCACCTGAGCGAAGCGCTGATCGACTACGTGGTGGTGCACGAGCTGGCCCACCTGCGCGAGATGAACCACAGCGCGCGCTTTTGGCAGCACGTGGGCGAGGTGCTGCCCGACTACGCCCAGCGGCGCGGCACGCTCAAGCACGAGCGCGTGCCGGCCTGGTAGTGCCGGTGCCGCGCCGGCGCGCGAATTGCAGCGCAAGCCGCGGGATGCAGCGCACGCGCGGGCGGCCTACAGTGGCGCCATGACCCCACCTGCCGCGCTCCCCATCCCCGCCGACCCGCGCTGGACCGCCGTGCTGGCGCGCGACGCCCGCGCCGACGGCCGCTTTGTGTATGCCGTGCGCACCACCGGCGTGTGGTGCCACCCCAGCAGCCCCACGCGCCGCCCGCGCCCCGGCAACGTCGAGTTCTTCGACACCCCCGCCGCCGCCGAGGCCGCCGGCTACCGACCCAGCCGCCGCGCCGCGCCCGCGGGCGAGCATGCCGCGCGCATTGCGGCCGCCTGCCACCGCATCGAGGCCTGCGTGCAAGCCGGCGAGCCCGCGCCCGCGCTGGATGAACTGGCGCACGCCAGCGGCCTGAGCCCGTTTCACTTTCACCGCCTGTTCAAGGCCGCCACCGGCCTGACGCCCGCCGCCTGGGCGCGCGCACGCCGGGCCGACGCGCTGCGCCAGGCCCTGCCCCGCAGCGCCCGCGTGACGGACGCCGTGTACGACGCCGGCTTTGGCGCCCCCAGCCGCTTCTACGCCCAGGCCGACGCGGCCCTGGGCATGGCCCCGGGCGCCTTTCGCGCCGGCGGGCGCGGGCAGAGCATCCGCTTTGCCGTCGGCCAGTGCACGCTGGGCGCCATCCTGGTGGCCGAAAGCGCGCGTGGCATTTGCGCCATTGCGCTGGGCGACGATGCGCAGGCGCTGGTGCGGCAGTTGCAGGACCAGTTTCCCAACGCGCAGTTGACGGGCGGCGATGCCGCCTTCGAGCAGCACGTGGCGCGCGTGATCGGCTTTGTCGAGCAACCCGGCTTGGGCCTGGACTTGCCGCTGGACGTGCGCGGCACCGCTTTTCAGCAGCGCGTGTGGCAGGCCTTGCGCGCCGTGCCCGCGGGGCAGACCGTGAGCTACGCCGAGATCGCCCAGCGCATCGGCCAGCCCCGCGCCGTGCGCGCCGTGGCGCAAGCCTGCGCCGCCAACGCGCTGGCGGTGGCCATCCCCTGCCACCGCGTGGTGCGCAGCGACGGGGCGCTGTCGGGCTACCGCTGGGGCGTGGAGCGCAAGGCCGCGTTGCTGGTGCGCGAGCAGGCCTGAGACGCGTCGGTAACCGGCCGCCTGAGGTCTTGCTTACACACCTCCTTGGGGCGGGGGCTGGGATGAGGTCTTGCTCCCTCGCCCCTTTGGGGAGGGTTGGGGTGAAGGGCTGCGGTGCTGGATGTGTTTTCTGTGGTTCGATGGGTGGCTGACCCTGCGAGCTCCCGCTGGCCGGGATGCGCGCCCGGCGGCGCACCTACTTTTCTTTGCGTCGCCAAAGAAGAGTAGGCAAAAGAAAGGCGACCCCACTGGCCGTGTCCCTTCGCTGCGCTGCGGGCAGCCTGCGATGCTCGCGCCTGGGGCGGTGCTGCGGAACTCGCTGCGTTCGCTGCGCTCTCTTCGCTCAAACAGCCGCAGCAAGTCAGTCCACGAAGCATGGGCATGCTGCGCTGCCCATGCCCGCCCCACGCCCTGCGCTTCTCGGCACGGCCAGAGGGGAGTTCAACTCCAACCCGGGCCATCGCTGCGCTCGGCCCCAGTGTTGGCTTTTGCCCGGGCCGAGCGCAGCGATGGCCCGTGTGGGTTTTCCACCCCCTTGAGGCTGCGCCTGCGGCGCGGCGCTTGCGGGGTGGCGCGTGCAGCGCAGCATGCACGCGCTTCGTCAACTGGCTCGCGGGGGTTGTTTGAGCGAAGAGAGCGCAGCGAACGCAGCGAGTTCCACCGCGCACCCCGCAAGCGTTGCGGCGCAGGTCTGCCCCGAAGCGAAGCGCAGGGGTCGCAGACGTGGGGGCGCTTTCTTTTGCCTCCTTTTCTTGTGCGTACAAGAAAAGGAGGTGCGCCGCCGGGCGCACATCCCGGCCAGCGGGGGCTTGCAGAGTCAGCGATGAAGCAAACGACGTCAACGATTCCAACGCCAGAAAGCCCCTCACCCCAACCCTCTTCCCACAGGGGCAAGGGAGAAAGAAAGGCGCACATTGCCGGTGGCGGACGGATTGCTCGCCGCAGCTTCTTGCCCCATGGTCTCCTCGAGCCTGGGCAATAGACGTGCGACCTCTCGGCACATGCCCCAACGCCCTCGAATCATCTGTGCAAAAAAGTCACTGGTTTCGCAGCAAATAACCCATTTGTCACCCAAAACAAATCGAATACAGTGTGCTTTTTTGAACGCCGTCCGTGCCGGGCGGCGCGTTTGCATTCTTCAAGCGGATTCGACATGACCCAACGCATCAACGTGGGCGACCTGCAGGTCGCCGCCGAGCTCCACGACTTCGTCAACCGCGAGGTGCTGCCTGACGTCGGCATCGACTCCGGCCGCTTCTGGAAGGGCTTTTCGTCCATCGTCACCGAGCTGGCGCCCAAGAACGCCGCCCTGCTGGCCGAGCGCGATCGCCTGCAGACCGAGCTGGACACCTGGCACCGCGCCAACCCCGGCCCGATCAAGGACATGCGCGCCTACCGCGCCTTTCTGGAAGGCATCGGCTACCTGGTGCCGGTGCCGGCCAAGGTCAAGGTCAGCACCCGCAAGGTCGATGCCGAGCTGGCGCGCCAGGCCGGCCCGCAGCTGGTGGTGCCCATCACCAATGCGCGCTACGCGCTGAACGCCGCCAACGCGCGCTGGGGCAGCCTGTACGACGCGCTGTACGGCACCGACGTGATCGCCGAAGCCAAGGGCCTGGAGCGCGGCAAGGGCTACAACGCCCGGCGCGGCGCCAAGGTGGTCGAGTGGGCGCGCCACGTGCTGGACCGCACCGCGCCGCTCAAGAAGGGCTCGCACGTCGATTCGGTGGGCTACCAGATCAAGGACGGCAAGCTGGTCGTCAAGCTGGCCGGCGGCAAGCGCGGCAAGCTGCTGGACAAGGACCAGCTGGTGGGCTATCAGGGCGATGCCAAGGCGCCCACGAGCATCCTGCTGGTGCACAACGGCCTGCACCTGGACATCCGCATCGACCCCGCCTCGCCCATCGGCCGGGCCGACCCGGCTGGCGTGGCCGACCTGGTGGTCGAGGCCGCCGTCTCCACCATCCTCGACCTGGAAGACTCGGTGGCCTGCGTGGACGCCCAGGACAAGGTGCTGGCCTATCGCAACTGGCTGGGCATCCTGCGCGGCACGCTGACCGAGAGCTTCGACAAGGGCGGCCACACCGTCACGCGCGGCCTGAACCCCGACCGCCTCTACACCAAGCCGGCCGGCAAGGGCAGCGTCAAGTTGCACGGGCGCTCGCTGATGTTCCTGCGCAACGTGGGCCATCTGATGACCAACCCGGCCATCCTGTACCGCGCGGCCGACGGCAGCGCGCGCGAGATTCCCGAGGGCATCCTGGACGCGGTCGTCACCACCGCCATCGCCCTGCACGACCTGCAAGGCAAGGGCGCGGACGGCATTCGCAACTCACGCACCGGCAGCGTCTACATCGTCAAGCCCAAGATGCACGGCCCCGCCGAGGTGGCCTTTGCCAGCGAGCTGTTCACGCGGGTCGAAGAGCTGCTGGGCCTGGAAGGCAGCACCGTCAAGCTGGGCATCATGGACGAGGAGCGCCGCACCAGCGTCAACCTCAAGGCCTGCATCGCCGCCGCCAAGAGCCGCGTGGCCTTCATCAACACCGGCTTCCTGGACCGCACCGGCGACGAGATGCACAGCTGCATGCAGGCCGGCCCCGTGTACCGCAAGGGCGACATGAAGACCAGCGCCTGGATCGCCGCGTATGAGCGCAACAACGTGCTGGTGGGCCTGGACTGCGGCCTGCGTGGCAAGGCGCAGATCGGCAAGGGCATGTGGGCCATGCCCGACCTGATGGCCGCCATGCTCGAGCAGAAGATCGGCCACCCCAAGGCCGGCGCCAACACCGCCTGGGTGCCCAGCCCCACCGGCGCCACGTTGCACGCCATGCACTACCACCAGGTGCTGGTCAGCGACGTGCAAAAAACCATGGAGGCCAAGCTGGCCAAGGCCGACGTCCGCGCGCTGCGCGACGAACTGCTGAGCGACCTGCTCACCATTCCGGTGGTGCCCGAGGCGAAGTGGAGCGCCGACGAGCGCCAGCAGGAGCTGGACAACAACTGCCAGGGCATTCTGGGCTACGTGGTGCGCTGGGTGGACCAGGGCGTGGGCTGCTCCAAGGTGCCCGACATCCACGGCGTGGGCCTGATGGAAGACCGCGCCACGCTGCGCATCAGCAGCCAGCACATCGCCAACTGGCTGCTGCACGGCGTCGTGAGTGAAGGCCAGGTGCGCGCCACGCTGCAGCGCATGGCCGCCCTGGTGGACCAGCAAAACGCCGGCGACCCGCTGTACCGCCCCATGCACGGCCACTTCGACACTTCCGCCGCCTTCCAGGCCGCCAGCGACCTGATCTTCAAGGGCATCGAGCAGCCCAGCGGCTACACCGAGCCGCTGCTGCACGCCTGGCGGCAGAAGGTCAAGGCGGGGGCTTGAGCGGGCCGGGTCGCGCCGTGGGCCTCACCGCCGGCGGTCCCAGATCATGCCGGCGGTCACCGCTTCGCTGACGTCGGTGTTGACCAGGCGCGCGCCGGTCAGGTTGGCGCGGCTCAGGTTGGCACCGGTCAGGTCGACGTTGGTGAGCACGGCGCCGCGCAGGTCGGCGCCTTCCAGGTTGGCGTGACTCAGATCGACGTTGGTGAAGCTGCGGCCGGCCAGGTTGGCACCTGCGAAGTTGCGGCCCGACAGGTCGGCATTGACGAAGTCGCGACCGCCCGCGCCAGCGCGGCCGCGCGGCGCGGCGGTGCCGGTGCTGCTGCTGGTGGTGACGGTGGTCGTCGTGCCGTTGCCGTCGATGGTGACGGTGGAGCTCTGGTCACCCTTGCCGCGCGAGGTGATGGTGCGCGAGCCGATGTTGGTCTCGGCCACGGCGCCTGGGCCCGAGGCCGAATTGATGACCTTGCCGTTCAGGCGGACGGTCGAGCCTTCGCCCGCGTCGGCGCGCACCGAGGTGCCGTTGCCCAGGTCGATGCGGCTGGTCTGCGCCAGCGCCAGCGCGCCTGCGGACAGCAGGGCCAGCGCGGCCAGATGGTGCAGCCGGGGGCGAATGGGGGTGCGAAGGGGTTTCATGGTCGGGCTCCTTTGAACGTTGAAGGCGCGCAGGGCGGCCTTGCTACTTGCCAATGGTCGGGGTATTCAGGGGTTTGATCCAGTCGGCCAGCGGATCGCTCACGCGCGTGGGCCTGCTCAGGGCCGGCGCGCGGCGCGCCTGGCCCCAGTCGGAGGCGACGCTGATGCGCCCCGCCAGCTGTTCCATCCACGCGCCGCTGACATCGCTGCCGCTGCTGGACTGGCTGAAGATCAGGCCCAGGATCTCGCGGGCGCGGGAAGAGCCGGCGTCGGCCGCACGCTGGTACAGCGTGATGGCGCGCGCGTAGTCGCGTGGCACGCCGTCGCCGCGGTGGTAGCGCTGGGCCAGCGCCAGCAGCGCGTCGGCGTCACCCTCGTTGGCCAGCGTGCGCAGACGCGCCACGGCGTCGCCGGACGGCTGCTCGCGGCGCTCCAGCCGGGTCAGGTTCTGGCGCGCCACATCCAGCCCGGCTTGCGCGGCGCGCCGGTACAGATCGATGGCGGCGCCGGTGTTGCCGGCGAGTTCGCGCTCCACGCCCAGGTCGTTGAGCGCCATGACGTCGCCCTCGCGCGCCGCCTGCTCCAGCAGCGCCGTGGCCTGTTGCGCCGCGCGCGGGCCCGTGCTGCGGCGCTCGACCACGCTGCGCAGGTACAGCGCGCGCGTCAGGCCCAGCGCCGACGCGCGCTCCAGCCACTGGCGCGCCAGCGGCATGTTGCTGGTGCCGCCGCCGCGCGTGGCCAGAAAATAGCCCAGGGCCGCCATGCCGCGCGCGTCGCCTGCCTGCGCCGCCTGCTGCCACCAGCGCTGCGTCAGCGCCGCGGCCTGCGGCTCGCTCGGATGGCGGTAGTGGTAGTAGCCCAGCGCCACCATGGCGCCCACGTCGCCGGCTTGCGCGCGCTGCGTCAGCTCCGCCGGCGCGCCGCCTTCGTCGGCGCTGGGCTCGGGTATCACGATGGAGCGGGCCGGGGGTGCGTCCGCGTCTGGCGCCGAAGGCTCGGGCGCGGCGGCCCGCGGCGGCAACACGATGGCGGCGGCGGCCGGGCGCAGCCAGCCGGCCAGCAGCAGCGTCGCAGCGACGCGACGGCGCCGCGGGGCGATCGGGGCGCCCACGGGCATCACGATCTCGTGCCTTTCGCGCCGCTGCTCGCGGCGCTTGCCGGAGCGTTCACCTGCCAAGACAGCGCCTGGCTGGCCACCACCAGGCCGCTGCCTTCCAGGGCCTGCCGCACGGCGCCGATGTCGGCGTAGTCCGCCAGCGGCGAGAGCTTGGCCGCGGTCAGGGCCTCGGGCACCTTGCCCACCAGGGGCTGCTGCGTGCTGGCGCACCAAGCCTGCTCGGCGCCGGGCTTGGCCGCCTGGATGAGGAAGCTGTCGGCCTGGCCGATGTCCGGCACCAGCAGCGCGGTCTTGCCCTGCACCGCGGGTGCGGTCTGCTGCGGATTGGGGTAGATCTGCGTGACGGCGCCTCCGGCATCCTGGTAGTAGCAGTACAGATAGCCGGTGCGCGCCGACGCAATGCGCAGCACGATGTTGTCGCCCACGTTCAGCGCCGGATCGCGGTGGCCGACGATGCCCATCGCGATGCTGCGCGCGCCGGGCTCGTTGTCGGGCAGGCCGGCGGGGCGCGGTGCTAGGTCGGCGCCCGGCGCGCGCGCCTGCTGCGGTTCGAGCCGGTCGGCCGCCGACATGCCCACGTAGCCGCTCATCAGCCGGGCATAGGTCTCGAAGCTGACGGTGCCGATGGGGGTGAGGTCCATGGCCGACTGGTAGCCTGCCAGCGCCCGGCGCAGCGCGGGGCTGTCCTGGCCGTCGACCGCGCCGCCCCACAGGCCTTGCGAGGCCAGCACGCGCTGCGCCAGCGTGATGCGCTCGGCCGGCGCGAGGTCGTCGTACCACGTACGCAACTGGCGCTTGAACTCGGGGTGGTTCTGCTCGTAGTCCACGCAGTTCCAATACGGCAGCTTGGCCCACTTGCCGACCAGCTCGATGGTGGCCAGGTCCACCAGCAGCCGCACGGCCGCGCCGGCGCCCTGGTTGTTGTCGGCCGCGCGCTCGAACTGCACGCCCAGTTGGTAGATGTGACGCGGCAGGCCGGTGGCGCGTCCGCCCAGCTCGATGGCCTTGCCGCCCGAGGCCACCACCAGCTCGTTGGCCGAATCGACGCCGGGCAGAAGCGTGCGCGAGTTCATGTCGCCCAGGTGCAGGTCCATGCCCACCATGGTGCCCAGCACGTCCCAACTGAAGGCCGCGTCGGTGTTGGCCGTGGACACGCCGATGTTGCTGCGCTTGCTCACCACCGTCTTGTCGCCGAAGCTGATGGCGCCGGAGACATAGATCTGCGGCTTGCGCAACTCGAGCTGGCCGTTGTTGAGCAGCAAGGTGGTGAGCGTCTGTACCGTGTCCTGCTTGAGCACGTCGATCTCGTAGTCGACCACCCGAAACGCCTGACTGGTGCGCGACATGCGCGAGAGCGCGGTGATGATCATCTCCTTGGTGCCGGTGGCGAACAGCCCCGATGGGTCGGGGATGGTCTTGACGGCGACCAGGGTGCTGGGCACCTGCTCGGCGCTCAGCATGCGGTCCATGCAGGCCAGCGCTTCGCGCATGGCCGAGGCGGACTTGGTTGGCGTCACCAGCGGCGTCTGTTCGGTCGGCGCCAGGTCGATGACATCCTTGTGCTCCACCACCGTGGGCTTGATGGCACAGGCAGACAGCAGAGTGCACAGCGCGAGCAGCGCCGAGATTCTTCGATTTGTTGTTGTGGGGAGCATGCGGGGTGGTCGGAGCGGAGCCCGAGGAAAAAAGCACGGCCGATGCGTGCGGCCGCGCGGAGGTTCTTGTTATTTGCAGACGTTGACCACAGGCCCCTTGACCACGATGACCTGGTCGTTGTTGCCGGCGCCAAAGCGGTTGCCGATGCGTTCGGTGCCGCTGGTGACCGGAGGGGTGCCGATGTTGGTGACACAGCCACCCTGGCCGCCCGGCGTGGTGACGCGCTGGCGCTCCACCGTCGCGCGGGCTGCGGGTTCCTCGATCTGGCTGCGCGCCAGCACGCTGGTGACCTTGTTGCGTGAGGCCGGATCCATGCCGGCGCGCTCGGCCGGCGGCTTTTGCGCCGCGCCGGCTGCAGCGCACAAGGCCAGACACCCTGCTGCCGCGAGAAGTTGAAGGGCGTTTGCCATGTGGGCCTCCCGATTGATTGCAGAAAGAACGCACGCGCCCGACGCGGACGCCGGGCGCGTGCTGCCGGACGCGCCCTTACTTGGTGCCGTCGTTGGAGGCCAGGTTCTGCTCGGCCTTGGTCAGGCCGCCGTTGGCCATGTTGACCACGGCGCCGTTCTTCACGTCGACGCTTTGCTGGTTGTTGCCGCCGATCTTGACGTTGCCCTTGTTGGACGCCAGGTTCTGCTTGGCGGTGGCCAGGCCGCCGTTGGCCATGTTGACCACGGCGCCGTTTTCGACCTTGACGGACTGCTTGTTGTTGCCGCCAATCTTGATGTCGGCCTGTGCGCCGAGCGTGTAGGCCGCGAGCGTGCACGCGATCAGCAGGGAAGATTTTTTCATGATGGTTCCTTTCGGTTGTCAATGCACAATCGCCCTCCCCATGAGGGCACGCATTCCCGGTCCCGGTGCGGGGCTGGAAATTCCTGACGCCCACGCCGTCAGCGCGAGCTGCCGATGTTCATGACGCTGGCGCGACCGCCAAACGCCTGGTTGACCACCGGCCCGTTGATCGAGATCACCTGCGAACCGGAGGAGCCCGCGGGCGTCTTGGACGCAATGTTCAATTCGGCATAGCCGCCAGCGCCGGCTGCGTTGATCACCGCGCCCTTGACGTCGGTGATCTGCCGGTTGCCGGGTGGCACGGGAATGCCCTTGGTCGACGAGATGTTCATGACGGCGGCGCCGCCGGTCACGGCACTGTTGACGATGCCGCCGCTGGCCCGCACGACCTGCTGGTTGTCGGCCAGCGCCCATGGCGCGCAAAGGCCGATGGCGGCCAGCGCGGCGAGACGGAAAAATGCGTGAACGTTGAGGGTCGGTTTCATGGTCGAGTGGTTCGTGCGCCGCCAACACGGGTTGTGCGTTCGGCGCCTGGAACAAAGCCATCCATGCGCCGAACTCTAGGGGCCTGCCCCGTGCTTACCTGTGGGTGAATGTGACTTCACGGGCTGTTGCAATTACCCGTGCGCGCGAGCGGCAAACCGGCGTTTCCCCGTGGCGGATCGGTGCTTGTCCAAATGCAAGCGCTGGCGCGGCATGCACGATCCAGAGTTACCTCGATGGTCGATTTGGCACGTTCGCAGACGCGATGTGCCAATCAATTACATCGATTTGTTGTTTATTGCCAGCGGGCGCGTGGCCACGGCGTGCCGCAGCGCCAATGCCTGAATGCTACGCAATAAATAGCATTCAAGCCAATGAATGCAGCGGCGCTGGGCGCTCTTTGGTGAAGTCGGCCGAAATGCGATCGGATCGCGTCCGCGCGACGCGCCCTCAGCCGCGTGCGCGCTGCGCCTGCTCGAAGCGCGACTTGCAGGCCACGCAGTGGCGCGTCATGGGCTCGGCCTTCAGGCGCTCGAAGGGGATCGGGCAGCCGCATTCGTCGCACTGGCCGTAGGTGTCGTCGGCCATGCGCTCCAGGGCACGCTTGATGCGGGCGAGCTCGTCCGCATCAAGCGTGGTCAGTGCGGCGTCCACCTCGCGCGTCTGGTTGGCCAGGCGTCCGCTTTCGTCCTGCGACACGCTGCCCGCGGTGTTCTCCGCCGGCGCCAGGTTGGCGCGGTTTTGCGTCATCTGCGCCTGCAACTCGTCGCGCCGGGCCAGCAACAGGGTTTTGAGTTCTTGCCGCTCGGCGGCAGTCAGTGCGTGGCTCATGGGGGATCTCCGACGGACGATGGGGCGGCGCCAGCGGCCAACGGCCGGGCGCCCTGTGCCGCAGAATAGCACCGCCATGACGCCCGCGCCCGCCCCGATCGACCCCACCCGCTGCCCGCTCTGCGGCGGGGCCAATGCGTGCGCGATGGAGGCTGAGCGCGCCAGCGGCCAGCCGCAGGCGCCGTGCTGGTGCACGCAGGCCACATTTGCGCCGGCGCTGCGGGCGCAGGTGCCGGCGGCGGCCCGGGGCCGCGCCTGCATCTGCCGGGCCTGCGCGCAACCGGCCGCCGAAGGCGCGGCGCCGTGAGCGCATCGGCACCGCAGGGGCCCGCCGACTCGGGCGCCGCGCTGAGCGCACGCCACGGGCCCAACTACCGCTGGTGGCTGCTGCTGTCCGTGATGGTGGGCACCATGGCCTCGATCATGTCCTCCACCGTGGTCAACGTGGCCATTCCGGGGCTGTCGCACCAGTTCGCGCTGGGGCAGGCGCGCGCGCAGTGGGTGACCAGCGGCTTCATGGTGGCGATGACGGTGTCGATGCTGACCACGCCCTGGCTGCTGGCGCGCTTCGGTTATCGCGCCACCTACGACGGCTGCATGGGGCTGCTGCTGGCCGGCGGCGCGCTGGGCGGCCTGGCGCAAAACTACCCGCTGGTGCTGAGCGCGCGCGTGCTGGAGGGCCTGGCCGCCGGCGTGGTGCAGCCCATTCCGGCCATCATCATCATGCGTGCCTTCGCGCCGCACGAGCAGGGCCGCGCCAGCGGCATGTTCGGCATGGGCGTGGTGCTGGCGCCGGCGCTGGGGCCGTCCATCGGCGGGGTGCTGGTGGATTGGTTCGGCTGGCGCTCGATCTTCTTCATGGTCGGCCCGTTCTGCGCGGCCGCCCTGTGGATGGCGCACCGCTACGTGCCCACCAGCGCGCCCGGTGGCGGGGCGGCGCAGCGCGGCGAGGCGCTGGACGCGCTGGGGCTGCTTTTGACCAGCGCGGGCACGCTCAGCCTGCTCAACGGCCTGGTGTCGGTGCGCAGCGGCCCAGGCTGGGAGGCGGCGGGCCTGCTGGCGCTGGCCGGCGCCTGCTTTGCCGCCTTTGCCCTGTGGCAGCACCGGCGCGCGCGGCGCGGCCAGGCACCGCTGATGAACCTGCGCCTGTTTGCCTGGCGGCCGTTTGCCATGGGCGCGCTGGTGGCGCTGATCTACGGCACGGCGCTGTTTGGCTCCACCTACCTGCTGCCGGTGTACATGCAGATGGGCCTGGGCCTGTCGGCCTCCAGCGTGGGCGGCATCCTGATGCCCTCGGGCCTGGTGCTGGCCGGCGCCATTGCCGTGGTGGCGCGCCTGGCCGACCGCACGCCCGCCAGCGGCCTGGTGATGATGGGGCTGTCGCTGCTGGCGCTGTCGTTTGCGGCCATGGTCACCATTGGCCTGTCGGCCAGCCTGTGGCTGCTCATGACCTGGAGCATCGTCGGGCGCATCGGCCTGGGCTTCATCCTGCCCTCGCTCAACCTGGGGGCCATGCGCGGGCTGCAGAAGGACTTGATCTCGCAAGGCTCCAGCGTCATCAACTTCGTGCGCACCCTGGGCGGTGCGGCCGGCGTGGGCCTGTGCGGCATCGCGCTGGAGTGGCGCCTGGCCGCGCACGGCGTGACGCTGGGCAGCGGGCCGCCCAGCGCGGCGCGGCTGGCGGCGTTCGACGAGGTGTTCTTGATGCTGGCCGTGCTGTGCGCCGTGGCCATGCTGGCGGCGCGCCACCTGGGCGCGCAGAGTCCGCCGCCGCCGCCCTGAGCGGGCGGTGTCGGCAACGGCCGTCGATCGGCCGAAAGACCCTGTTGTTGGAATGAACCGACACCACGGCCCGCAGCTTGGTGCCACCCTTGCGGCTTGTGCAAAAACCCGAGGATCACCCCATGCCCAAGACCCTGATCGAGCCCTTTCGCATCAAGAGCATCGAGCCCATCCGCGTGACCACGCGCGCCGACCGCGAGCAGCTGTTGGCCGCCGCGCACCTCAACGTCTTCCTGCTGCACGCCGAGGACGTGCTGATCGATTGGCTGACCGACTCGGGCACCGGCGCCATGTCCAGCCGCCAGTGGGGCGCCATCATGGAGGGCGACGAGAGCTACGCCGGCGCGCGCAGCTTTTATCGGCTGGAAAAAGTCATCCAGGACATCACCGGCATGCCCCACTTCGTGCCCACGCACCAGGGCCGCGCGGCCGAGAAGGTGCTGTTCTCGGCCGTCTGCAAGGCGGGCGACGTGGTGCCCAACAACTGCCACTTCGACACCACGCGCGGCAACCTCGAATCCATGGGCGTGCAGGCGCTGGACCTGGTGGCCGCCGTGGGCCTGCAGCCGGCCACCCTGCACCCCTTCAAGGGCAACATCGACCTGGAGCGGCTGGAGGCCGTGCTGCGCCAGGACGGCGCGCGCATCCCCTTCGGCATGCTCACCGTGACCAACAACACCGGCGGCGGCCAGCCCGTGTCGATGGCCAACATCCGCGCCTGCGCCGCGCTGCTGAAAAAACACGGCAAGCCCTTCATCATGGACGTGTGCCGCTTTGCCGAGAACGCCATGTTCATCAAGATGCGCGAGCCGGGTTACGAGAACACCTCCGTCAAAGCCATTGCGCAGGAGATGTTCAGCTACGCCGACGGCGCCACCATGAGCGCCAAGAAGGACGGCATGGTCAACATCGGCGGCTTCATCGTGCTGCGCAGCGATGAATGGCTGGACGCGGTGCGCAGCGGCCTGATCATGATGGAGGGCTTTCCCACCTACGGCGGCATGGCCGGGCGCGACCTGGAGGCGCTGGCCGTGGGCCTGGAAGAAGGCCTGGACGAAGACTATCTGCGCTACCGCCTGCGCACCGCCGAATACCTGGGCGAGCGCCTGGATGCGGCCGGTGTCGGCTTCGTCAAGCCCACGGGCGGGCACGCCGTCTACATCGACGCGCGCACCGTGCTGCCCGACATGCCGGTGGCGCACTACCCGGCCTGGGCGCTGTGCAACGCGCTGTACCTGGAGGGCGGCATTCGCGGCGTCGAGATCGGCTCGGTCATGTTCGGCAAGCGCGGCGACGACGGCGTGGAGACGTATCACAGCATGGAGCTGGTGCGCCTGGCCTTTCCGCGCCGCATGTACACGCAAAGCCATTTCGACTACGCCGCCGAGGTGATTGCCGAAGTCAAGCAAAAGGCCGCCCACATTCGCGGCGTGAAGATCACCAAGCAGCCGAAGTTTCTGCGCCATTTCACCGCGCAATTCGACTGGGCTTGAAATGAAGCACACCCCCAGTCTCCACTCGCTGCGCGATGTTTCGCCCACCCCCTTGCAGGGGGCATCGCCAGCGGGCGGGCCAAGCCCTTGCACGGCGATCGCTGGCTTGGCCTGCTCCGCGGCCTCTCGGCTCCTTGGGTTTCATGCGCTGCGGGTGGCGGGCAGCGCCATGGATCACTGATTTGTGGGTTGACGCCGCCGTTGCATACTGATGCCCATGTGCCAGCTGCTCGGGATGAACTGCAACACGCCCACCGACGTGAGCTTCAGCTTTGCCGGTTTCGCGCAGCGCGGCGGGCGCACCGACCACCATTCGGACGGCTGGGGCATCGCGTTTTTCGAGGGGCGTGGCGCGCGCGTGTTCCTCGACCCCGGCGCGGCGGCCGACTCGCCGATCGCCGAGCTGATCCGCCGCTATCCGATCAAGAGCAGGAACGTCATCGCCCACATCCGCAAGGCCACCGTGGGCCCCGTGCTGCTGGAAAACTGCCACCCCTTCCAGCGCGAGCTGTGGGGCCGCACCTGGGTGTTCGCGCACAACGGCGACCTGAAGGACTACCACCCGCGCCTGCACGGGCACTTTCATCCGGTGGGCGACACCGACAGCGAGCGGGCCTTCTGCTGGCTGATGCAGGAGCTGGCCAAGTCCCACGCCAGCGTGCCGCCCGTCGATGAGCTGACGCGCACCCTGGCCGAGCTGCTGCCCCGCGTGGCACGCCATGGCACGTTCAACATGCTGCTGTCCAACGGCCAGGCGCTGTGGGCCCACGCCTCCACCAAGCTGTGCTGGATCGTGCGCCAGCACCCCTTTGCCCGCGCGCGGCTGCACGACGAAGACCTGGCCATCAACTTCGCCGAGCACACCACGCCGCACGACCGCGTGGCCGTGGTGGCCACCACGCCGCTGACCTGTGACGAGGCCTGGACCGCGTTTGCGCCGGGGGAGTTGAAGGTGTTCGTGGATGGGGCGCCGGCGGGTGCTGGCGACGGACGCTGACTTGAAGTGCTATTGATATCGGAGCTGCTTGCGCTTGGTGGGCGGGCGCTGGAGGCCGATATCATCTAAAAATCTGTGTGCTTTGGGGTCGGCCGCTGGCCCTTACCCCAACCCTCTCCCAGGGGGAGAGGGGGTCAACGCGGGCGCGGCGCGCACCGTGCTTTCGCGCAGCGCGCGGCGCACCCGCGGTGGCTCGGCGCCGATGTGATACGCCAGCTTGCGCTCGCGCAGCGCCACGTCGGCGGCGGTGGTGCGCTCGAAGCGGCGCAGGTGCTCGGTCCACGAGGCGTCCTCGATCACCTCGATGAAGCGGCCCGGCTCGTTGATGTCGGACAGCAGCTCCCAGGCCAGCGCGCCCACGCGCAGGCGCGAGCGGCGGCTTTCCTCCATCAGCGCGCGAAAGGCGGGTGCGCGCGCCGGGTCGATCTGGTATTCGACCGTGACGACCACGCGGCCCTCGGGCGGCGGTGTGTGGACCTGCGGGCGCGGCAGCGGGCCGGCCGGGGTCGGGTCGTCGATCATGCCGCGGTCGGGCCAGCGCCAGGTGGCGATCACCATGGTGAGGATGCCGCTGGCCGCGCCCAGCCCCAGCGTGATGGGCACGCTGCTCCAGGTGGCCACCTGGCCCCACACGGCGGCGCCCAGGGCGGTGGCGCCCATGATGGCCATCTGGTACATCGACATGCCGCGCGCGCGCACCCAGTCGGGCAGGCTCACCTGCGCCGACACGGACAGCGAGTTGGCCGTAGTCAGCCAGGCCGCGCCGCACAGCAGCATGGCCGGCACGGCCAGCCACAGGCTGCGCGTGACGGCCATCAGCGCCATCATCAGTGCCTGCGTGATGGCGCCGGCCAGCACCAGCCGGTCGCGCGGGAAGGCCTGGCGCAGCCGCGGCAGCGCGAAGGTGGACGCAATGGCACCCGCGCCCATGGCAGCCAGCAGCACGGTGAAGGTGCCGGCGTTGCCGCCCTCCACCTCGCGCGCCACCAGCGGCAGCAGCGCGATCAGTGCGGTGGAGTGAAAGAAGAACAGCCCGATGCGCAGCAGCACGCCCTTGAGGTGATAGGACTGCATCACGTACTGCAGGCCCACGCGCATGGCGCCGCGCAGGCTCTCGCGCCCCAGCGGGTGCGGCGTGTGCGGGCGCCGCCAGCGCGAGATGACGATGGCCGCCGCCACCGACAGCACGGCGTTGAGCAGGAACACCCAGGCGCTGCCCAGGCTGGCGATCAGCGCGCCGGCGATCAGCGGGCCCAGAATGCGCGCCGCGTTCATCGACACGCCGTTGAGCGCCAGCGCCGCCGGCAGCTGGGCGCGCGGCACCAGCTCGGGCACGATGGCCGCGAACACCGGCCATCGCAGCGCCAGCCCCACGCCATTGCAAAACAGCAGGAGCAGCAGCAAGGACGGCGTGATGACCCCGGCAAACGCCGCCAGCGCCAGCAGCGCGCCCACCACCGCCACCCACAGCTGGGTAAAGAACAGGAAGTGCTTGCGGTTGAGAATGTCGGCCAGCGCGCCCGAAGGCAGGCCCAGCAAAAACACCGGCAGCGTGGCCGCCGTTTGCACCAGCGCCACCCAGTTGGGCTGGTCGGTCAACGTGGTCATCAGCCAGGCGGCCGCCACGTCGTTCATCCACATGCACAGGTTGGCGATCAGCCAGGTGCTCCACAGCAGGGTGAAGACGCGGTGGCGAAACGGCGCCAGCGGGTCCAGGTCTTCGTCGGCGATCGGCGCGGCGGGTGGGTGCGGCTGGGAGTCGGGCATGGCCCGCCGATCATAGTGGCGCGGCGGCGCGTGGCGTGCGCCGCCGCTCCGGCCACTATGCAATCAATAGCTGTCTGCGCTTGATTGGCAAGGGCTACAGCCCGATTTGTCTTGAAATCGTGCGCTGCGACCCAGCGCCGCTCAGTGCGCCGGCGCCGACACCGGCGGGCGCTTGTGCGCCGGTGCCCGGTGGCCGTCGCGCCAGCGCAGCGCCCAGCGCTCGATGCTGTAGTAGGACAGCGCCGCCAGCGCCACCGAGATGGCGCCGCCCAGCACCACCACCCACGGCCAGGGCAGGTCGGCGCGCAGCCAGCGCACCACGGGGTAGTGCCACAGGTACACGCCGTAGGACAGCTGCCCCAGCTTGACCAGCGCCGGCGCGCTCAACATCTGCCAGACCACGCCGCGCTGGCGTTGCACGGCCACCAGCACCACCACGGCCGCGCCTTCGACGGCGGGAATGCCCCAGGAGAGCGCGTCGCTGCTGTCCCAGCCCAGTCCCATCAGCAGCGGCACCGCCAGCGGCAGCCACAGCGCGTGGTGCAGGTGGCGGCGCGCGCGGGCGATGAGCTCGGGCTGCTCGTGCAGCAAGGCCGCCAGCAGCGCGCCAGCCAGCAGGCCCGAGGCGCGCGTGTCGAAGCGGAAGAACACCTGGTAGAACGCCTGATCGGCCGCCACGCACGCCACGCGCCACAGCGTGTCCAGCAGCCACAGCACCGCAATGGCCTGCCACAAGCGGCCGCGTTTGCAGCGCGTCACCAGCAGCGCGAGCAGCGGCGGCCAGATCAGGTAGAAGTGCTCCTCCACCGACAGCGACCACATGTGCAGCAAGGTGGAGGGCTTGTCGAAAAAGGCGATGCCGTAGTCGGCCAGGTACAGCCCCGACACCAGCGCGTCCGAGAGCGCGTCGTCGATGCCCGGCCACAGCAGCGGCGCCACCGCCACGTACACCCCCAGGAACAACAGCAGCGCCGGCATCAGCCGCAGCAGCCGGCGGCGATAAAAGCGCCAGTAGTCGATCCGGCCCTGCGCTTGCAGTTCCATCAGCAGCAGCGAGGTGATCAGGAACCCGCTGAGCACGAAGAACAGATCGACGCCGAAGAACGCGCCGTCGAACAAGGGCACGTGGGCGTGCGACAGAATCACCAGCGCGATGGCCACGCCACGCAAGCCATCCAGCGCGGGGTTGTAGCGCAAGGCGAACCCGTGGGTCTTCAACATCGGACCTCCTATGACTTCACTGGGGGCGCGGGTTGCGACACGTCGCCCATGGGCCCGGCGCGCCGCAACGCGGCCGGGCGTCGCAGTATCGACGCGATGGTTCGGCCGCAGGTTACAAGAGGTTGGCCTTGCGGCCGATCCACAACCTCGGCTCACGTGCGCCAACAACTCCAAACACTTCAGCCGCTGCGCGGGCGCGCGGGCGCCGGCCGATCACCGGCGGGCGACGGCGCGCTCCAGCGCATCGACGAACAGCGCCGGCACGTCGCAACCGGTCTGCTCGTGAATCTCCTGAAAGCAGGTGGGGCTGGTGACGTTGATCTCGGTCACGTGCGTGCCGATGATGTCCAGCCCGATCAGCAGCAGCCCGCGCGGCGCCAGCGCAGCGCCGATGGCGGTGGCCGTGGCGCGGTCGCTGTCGGTGATGGACTGGGCCACCCCCAGGCCGCCGGCCGCCAGGTTGCCGCGCACCTCGGTGCCCTGCGGAATGCGCGCCAGCACGAAGGGCACGGGCGCGCCGTCGATGATCAGGATGCGCTTGTCGCCGGCGGCGATCTCGGGCAGAAAGCGCTGCACCATCAGCGTCTGCGTGCCGCCGGCGTTCAGCGTCTCGATGATCGAGCCCAGGTTGAGCGCGTCGGCCTTGACGCGGAAGATGCCCATGCCGCCCATGCCGTCCAGGGGCTTGAGGATGATGTCCTGGTGCTCGGCGTGAAAGCGGCGGACCTCGTCTTCGGAGCGCGTCACCAGCGTCGGCCCGATGAACTGCGGCCACTCCATGACGGCCAGCTTCTCGGGGTGGTTGCGCAGCGCCGCGGGCCGGTTGATGACGTGCGCGCCCTCGCGCTCGGCCTGCTCCAGCAGGTGGGTGGCGTAGATGTACTCGGCGTCGAAGGGCGGGTCCTTGCGCATCAGCACGGCGCCGAAATCCGCCAGCGCCACGTCCTGCGCGGCGTCTTCGGCAAACCAGTCGGGCGTGCGTCCGGTCAGCGTGATCGGGCGCACCTGCGCGCGCACCACGCCGCCGCTTTGCCAATGCACATCCTGCGGACCGCAGGCCGCGATGCGGTGGCCGCGCCGCTGGGCCTCGCGCATCATCGAGAAGGTGGTGTCCTTGTGGACCTTGAAGTGTTCGAGCGGGTCGGCGATGAACAGCAGGTTCATGATGGGCAGGGGTTCAACGGTGGCGGGTTCGATGGTGCCTTATCGCGCGCCATCCTGCTTGGGGCCGGGCTTTCGTCCTGCCTGCGTCACCAGCAGCGCCAGTGCGCCGGCCACCACGCCCCAGAAGGCCGAGCCGATGCCGCCCAGCGTGACGCCGGAGGCGGTGACCAGGAAGGTGATCAGCGCCGCCTCGCGGTGCGCCTCGTTTTGCAGCGCCGCGACCAGGCCGCCGCCGATGGTCGACAGCAGCGCCAGCCCGGCAATGGCCGCCACCAGCTCCTTCGGAAAGGCCACCAGCAGCCCCGCCACGGCGGCGCCAAACAGGCCGATTCCCACGTAGATCACGCCGTTGACCACGGCCGCCGTGTAGCGCCGCGCCGGGTCGGGGTGCGCCTCGGGGCCCATGCAGATGGCGGCGGTGATGGCCGCCAGGTTGAGCGCGTAGCCACCAAAGGGCGCCAGCACCAGGGTGGCCAGTCCGGTCAGGCTGATCAGGCGGCTCACGGGCATCTGGTAGCCCGTGGCGCGCATCACCGCCACGCCCGGGACGTTTTGTGAGGCCATGGTCACCACGAACAGGGGCAGCGCCACGCTGACGGTGGCCTGCCAGGTGAAATGCGGCGTGGTCCACACCGGCCGCGCCCATTCCCACTGCACCTGCGACCAGGCAATGTGGCCCTGCGCGGCGGCAACCGCGATGGATACCAGCAGCGTGAGCGGCACCGCGTAGCGCGGCAGCCAGCGCTTGCCCAGCAGATAGGTGGCCAGCATGGCCAGCACCAGCGGCAGCGCCGTGTGCGCCGCGCTGAAGGCCGCCATGCCGAAGTTGACCAGCACGCCGGCCAGCAGGCCGGAGGCAATCGCCATCGGGATGCGGTTCATCACGCGCTCGAACCAGCCCGTCACGCCACACAGCAGGATCAGCCCCGCGCAGACGATGAAGGCGCCCGTGGCCTGGCCCAGATCAAACCCCAGCCCCGCGCTGGCCAGCACCGCCGCACCTGGCGTGCTCCAGGCAATCATCACGGGCTGGCGCAGGATCAGCGAGGGAATGGCGCTGGTCAGCCCCATGCCGAGGCCCAGCGCCCACATCCAGGAGCTGATGACCTCTTGCGAGGCGCCAAAGGCCTGCGCCGCCTGAAACACCAGCGCCACCGAGCTGGTAAAGCCCACCAGCACCGCCACAAAGCCGGCGCTGGCGGCCGACAGGCTCAAGTCCTTGAAAAATCGCATCGGGCGATTGTGCGCGCGCAGGCGTGGGCACGGCGGGAGTCCATGGCCAACGTGATTTGCCGTGCTTGACGAATTTATTTATGTACGTACAATAATGAAATGGACATCGAGTTCGACCCGGTCAAGGACGCAGCCAACGTCGCCAAACACGGCGTTTCCATGGCCTTGGCCGAGCGCATTTGCTGGCCCGATGTCCTGTGCATGCCCGACAGCCGGTGCGACTATGGCGAGTTGCGAGAAATCGGCTTTGCCGTGATCGACGAGCGGTTGTACGTGGTGGTGTTCGTGCAGCGCGGCGAGATGATGCGCATCATCAGCCTGCGCAAGGCCAACCGACGTGAGGTGAAGCTGTATGACGAAGCGATCTAAAAATTTGGGCCTGCTGCTGCCCACGGCCGACGAGGACGCCGCCATTGCCGCCGGCCTGGCGCAGGACGCCGACACAATGGAGATCACCCGTGCTGACCTGCCGCGCCTGGCGCCGCTGCGCCGGCCCGGCCGGCCACCCGTCGCACACCCCAAGGTTCCCATGACGATGCGCGTGGACGCCGACGTGCTGGCTGCCATCAAGGCCAGTGGCAGCGGCTGGCAAACCCGCGTCAACCGCGTGCTGCGCGAGGCCGTGCGCCGGGGCAAGCTGGCCGCGTGACCGGGCCGGCGCGGCCGGTCAACCATGCGGCGGGCTGAAATTCAATTCCCGCCCAAACGCGCCAGCGGCGCTCAGTTCATTGGTTTCGCGCCCTGCAGCAGGCCCTCCAACTGCCGCTTGGCAATCGGGTGCCCCAGCGCCGCCGCCTTGGCGATCCACATCACCGCCAGTTGCTCGTCGCGCTCGGTGCCACCTGCCGCATGGGCCGTGCCCAGCCACTGCATGGCCTCGGCGCTGCCCTGCTCGGCCGCCGCCCGCAGCCAGTAGAGCGCGGCCTCTCGACCCCCCCCCCCGCGTGGACATACAGCAGCGCGCCGATGTCGGCCTGTGCCTCGGCGTCGCCGGCGTCGGCCTGCAGCAGCACGGCCACATCGTCGTCGCTGAATGGCACGCCGGTGCTGTCACAAATCAAGCCCAGCACATCGCTCAGGGCCAGCGTGGCGCGTCCGCGCGCGTCCTTGTCGCCCTTGGCCAGCACGCCGTCGGCCGCCTTGCGCCACAGGGTGCTGCGGCCCATGCCCGTGAGGGCCGCCACGGCATCCAGACTGATCGAGTTCACGGTGTTCGTCCTTTCATCGCCGGCCCGATTCTAAGGAGCCGCTGAACAATTCTCCGCGGATGCAGGCGCTCGAGATCGGGATGCACGTGCCACGATGGAATTGTTCAGCGGTTTCCTAAAAGCCGCCGCACCCCACGCGGCGGGACATCGCCCGCCCTCTCAAACACCCGCTTGAGACGTAGAGAGGCGTCCCGCCGGGACGCGGGACAGCCTTTGCCGTCCCGCCGGCGGCGCCGATCCGTGCAAATTGACACAAAAGCGCCCAGCGACCGCTTGGCACGCCCCCTGCAACAGACAGGGTGTGCGCTGACGCACGAGGCTCCACTCAGGGAGTGTCTCCGAGGGTTCTCCAAGGTTCAACTCACTTTTTACGAGGAAATGGCAATGAAACAAATGAAGAAACTGCAACAAGGCTTCACCCTGATCGAACTGATGATCGTGGTGGCCATCATCGGCATTTTGGCTGCTGTCGCGCTGCCGGCGTACAAGGACTACACGGTGCGCGCCAAGGTGTCAGAAATCGTTCTGGCGGCTTCTTCCTGCCGCACCAGCATCACCGAAACCATCCAAAGCACGACCAAGTCCACGTTGCCGGCTGCTGGCGCCTGGGGCTGCGAGGTCGCCACTGGCGCTGGCACAAAATATGTCGATGTCATCGGCACGGACAGCGCCGGGGTCGTCACGGTGACGTCCACCAGCGCCGCCGACTTGCCCACTGATGCCCGGGCCAAAACCATCACGCTCACGCCGTATGCGACCGCCTCAACGGCGATTGCTAATACGAACGTCGGCGTCCTCATCCACCATTGGGTGTGTGCTCCTGGCCCCGCCGCTACCGCCATGCCCGAAAAGTACCTGCCCGGCTCTTGCCGCGGTTGATTGCCTGATTCAGCTGTTCCCCAGCCCCCTCATTCAAGAGGGGGTTTTCGTTTCTCCAGCCGCAGTCATGCTCGATGTTTGTCGCAACCATCGGTGGCGGCGCAGCCACGGGTAGCTGGGCTGCGTTTTTGCGCCTGACCGCATGTCCAAGTGGACTGGTGCTGACGCCATGTACCTGGCCATCCTGTTCCTCACGTTTGTTTTTTGTGCCACATGGCCGCACACGCTGCGGCAGTTGGCGGCGACATCGACCATCGTGGTAGCTGCCTGCCTCTTGACCGTTTTTTATGCCATTGCCGACCACTTCACGGGCGAAGGTGTCACGCTGGCGGTGCTGATGCACCTGCGCTACGCGGAACAAAACCAGCTTGGCGTGGCGCGCTTTCCGTGGGCAATGGCGGCGGTCGCGGCTACTGTGCTGCTGCTCGCAGCCTTCTTCTTCCTGTGCTGGCGCTTGATGCTCAAGCGTCGCCTGACGGGTATCCGACGGCCCTTCCTGGGCTGGCTGGTTCTGCCACTTGGCCTGGTGGCGCTGGCCGCCAACCCGGCAACGCGCGATTTGTGGTCACTCAGGGAAGCCACTAGCGTTGTGGACGACACACTTACCGCCGAGATGCAATGGCGGGTCGGCGCACCGCGAGAAAAACTCAAATCGTTTGTTTACATTTACCTGGAAAGCCTGGAGCGCACGTTCCTGGATCAAAACGAATTTCCGAGTGTTGCCCCTGGGCTGGCGGCATTGGAAGCCAGCCACTTGTCCATTCACGGCATCCAAACCGCGCCGTTCATGAATTGGACGGTGGCCGGCATGACGGCCAGCCAGTGCGGCGTGCCTTACGAACCCTTGAAAGTAGCGACCCCAGGGGGCGCGTACATCCCCGGCGCGTCGTGCATTGGCAACTTGCTTGCCAACCACGGATACAACCTGAGCTATGTTGGCGGTGCCGACCTTGGGTTTGGCGGGAAAGGAAAGCTCTACCAAGTGCACGGATTTTCCAGCGTGATCGGTTCGGATGATTTTGATAGCCCATCCTCCGATCGCAATCTGTGGGGTGTCAACGACGATGTTTTGATCCGGCGAGTCAAGGACGAATTCATCAAGCTCAAAAATCACGGCGGTCCTTTTGGCCTAGTGACCTTGACCTTGACCACGCACCCACCGGATGGATTTCCAAGCGCCGGCTGCGCGGCGCAGCAACCGTTCGACAATCCGATACTGAATGCGGTGCACTGTTCCGATCGGCAGATTGTTGAGCTGATTGAATGGCTGCAACGCAACGCGCCGGAAGATCTGTTGATTTTTGTCGGCTCCGACCATTATCAAGTTGCCGGCGCTGCGCACGATTTACTCAATCAGGCGCCTCGTCGCGAAAATCTCTGGTTCGTCATCGGGGACGGCGCTGGCGTCATCGACCGGCCTGCCACCATGGTCGATGTGGCACCCACGTTTGCACACCTGCTTGGGTTTGACGCGCACGCGATTGGACTGGGGCGGAATCTGTTGCTGGACGAACCGACCATGGTTGAAAAATACGGATATGGATCGTTCATCGGCATGCTGCCCGGATGGACATTGAAATTATGGAAAGAAATTAATTCCATGAGCATCGTTATGGATGCCAAGAGTATTGATTGACGGGGCAGATAAAAATCCCACGATTTCCAGAATTTTCTGCCGTCAGGCAGCTTTTTCGCCTCTGTGACCGAGCACTCGGTTACTCGCAAGCACGACCGATGATTTCCCGCTCACGATTGAACTTCGCCGCGCGCTACGCTGGCCGCCATCTGCTGATTTCCCTGCTGATCGCACTGACCTCAGCGGCCGTGGTGTTCGGCCTGTGGTATCTGTCGCTCTACCGGCAGTTGCTTCAAGTCGAACACATCTATCTGCTGGTGCTGGCGGTGGACGTGGTGTGCGGCCCCTTGCTGACCCTGGTTTTGGCCAGCCCCAAGAAGTCGCGGCGCGAGCGCTGGCTGGATTTTTCGCTGATCGGCGTGATTCAGCTGGCGGCCCTGGCCTATGGCATGCACAGCGTGTGGGTGGCGCGGCCGGTGGCGCTGGTGTTCGAGGTGGATCGGTTGGTGGTGGTGACGGCCAATGAGCTTCAGCTAGATGCGCTGCCCAAGGCGCCGCCTGGTCTGCGCCAGTTGCCTTGGGCGGGGGTGCTGAAGGCGGGCACGCGCAAGGCGGCCAGCAACGAAGAGTTCATGCGCAATGTGGAGCGGGGCCTGGCGGGCTTTTCGACGGCGATGCAGCCCGACTGGTGGACGCCATGGAGCGATGCAGGTGCTGCGATGCGCGCACGGGCCAAGCCGCTGGCCGAGCTGATCGCCCGCCGTCCGCAGGCGGCGCAGAAGCTGCAGGACGCCGCCCGAAGCACTGGGCACGCGGTGGCCGGCTTGCGCTACATGCCCTTGGTCAGCAGCAAGACGCTGGACTGGGTGGCGCTGCTGGACGCCCAGATGAACATGGTGGGCTGGGCGCCGGTGGATGGGTTTTGACTCTCAGGACTCGAGGCGCACGTCCTCATACAGCTCGGCCATCGGCACACTCAGGCCCACGCTGGCGCACTGCACCTCGTCGCCGGCGACAAAGGGGTAGAGCACCCAGTGGCCCGAGTCGCTGTCGCGGCGAAACAGGTCCACGCTCAGGCGCTCGGGGTCGATGACGGCGTATTCGCGCAGGCTGGGCAGTTTGCGGTAGGCGGCAAACTTGGCCCCGCGGTCGAAGGCGCTGGTGCTGGGCGAGAGCACTTCGGCCACCAGCGTGGGGGCGCTCTTGTAGTGGCTTTGCGCGCGGTCGGCCTCGGCGCAGGTGACGAACACGTCGGGGTAGAAAAAAGCGTTGTCCTCGGCCACCTGCAGCTTCATGTCGGAGATGAAGACGCTGCATGGCCCGCCGCGCAGGTGGCGGCGCAGGGCCATGGCCAGGTTGAGGCTGATGGTGACGTGCGCGTCGGACGCGCCGGCCATGGCGAAGACTTCGCCATCGACGTATTCGTGCTTGTCGGCCTGCCCAGCCTCCCAGGCCAGGTACGCAGGTGCGTTAAAACGGGGTTGGGGCAGAGGCAGCGACATGGCGGCGTTGAGAGCTGGAGGAATCACTCCAAAGCTTACAGGAGATGGTGCGGCGTGGCGAGCCGCAGCCTTGCCCAACGACGCATAAGCCTGAAGGAGATGGTGGCGGCGGCCGAATGCACAATGACCGCATGAGTGTCCACCAAACCACCCCGCTCGCCGGGCTGCGCGTGATCGAGATGGGCCAGCTCATCGCCGGCCCCTTTGCCGGCAAGACGCTGGGCGACTTCGGTGCCGACGTGGTCAAGATCGAGCCGCCGGGCACGGGCGACCCGCTGCGCAACTGGCGCTTGCTGCAGCACGGCACCTCGGTGTGGTGGCAGGTGCAGTCGCGCAACAAGCGCTCGGTGGCCATCGACCTGCGCGAAGCCGAGGGCCAGGACATTGCGCGCCGGCTGATTGCCGAGGCCGACGTGCTGATCGAGAACTTCAAGCCCGGCACGCTGGAGGGCTGGGGCCTGGCGCCTGAGCAGTTGCACGCGCTCAACCCGGGCCTCGTCATCCTGCGCATCTCGGGCTATGGCCAGACCGGGCCGTACCGCGACCGGCCGGGCTTTGGCGTGGTGGGCGAGGCCATGGGCGGCCTGCGGCACCTGACGGCCGAGCCGGGCCGCGTGCCGGTGCGCGTGGGCGTGTCCATCGGCGACACGCTGGCGGCGCTGCACGGCGTGATCGGCGTGCTGCTGGCGCTGCACCACCGCGCGGCGCACGGCGGCGCGGGGCAGGTGATCGACGTGGCGCTGCACGAGGCGGTGTTCAACTGCATGGAAAGCCTGATCCCCGAGTACAGCGCCTTTGGCGCCGTGCGCGAGCCCGCGGGCAGCGCGCTGCCCGGCATCGCCCCCAGCAACGCCTACCCCTGCCAGGACGGCTGGGTGCTGGTGGCCGGCAATGGCGACAGCATCTTCAAGCGGCTGATGCAGGCGATTGGCCGCGACGACCTGGGCCAAGCGCCCGACTTGGCAAGCAACGCCGGCCGCGTGGCGCGCGTGGCCGAGATCGACGCCGCCATTGGCGCGTGGACGCAGGCGCGCACGGTGCAGGCGGTGCTGGATGCGCTCACGGCCGCGCGCGTGCCCGCCGGCAAGGTCTACACCGCGCGCGACATCGCCGAGGATGCGCACTACCAGGCGCGCGACATGCTGCTGGCGCAAGCCACGCGCGACGGCGACACCGTGACCGTGCCCGGCATCGTGCCCAAGCTGTCGGCCACGCCCGGTGGCGTGCGATCCAGCGCGCCGCACCTGGGCGAGGACACCGACGCGGTGCTGCGCGAGATGGGCCTGGGCGCCGAGCAGATCGCGCAGTTGCGCCAGCGCCAGATCATTGGATAAGGAAGCGCGGCGGGCTGACCGGCCCCAAACTGACGGCCTGCGGAGCAGGCCAGGCCAGCGAACGCCGTGCCCGGACCTGCGCCGGGCACTGGCGTTGTCCCCTCGGGGGAAGGCGCGCAGCGACGCAGGGGGGTCAAATCTCGATTTGCGCGCCCAGCTCCACCACCGCGTTGACCGGCAAGCGCAGGAACTCGGCCATCGGGCTGGCGTTGAGGTGCAGCCGGGTGTAGAGCTTCTCGCGCCACAGCGCCATGCCGCCGCCGGAGTGCGGCACGATGGTGGTGGCCGACAGGAAGTAGCTGGTCCGCATCGGGTCGATCGGGCCCACCTGCTCGACGGCGCCGCTCAGTGCGCCCGGCAGGTCGATGTGGTCCTTGAAGCCATAGTGCAGCGTGATGCGCCAGCAGTCGTTGCCCAGATCGACGATTTCCAGGCGCTGATCGGGCGCCACCCACGGCACCTCATGGTTGCGCACGCTCACGAACAGGTTGCGCGCGTGCAGCACCTTGTAGTGCTTGAGGCTGTGCAGCAGCGCATTGGGCGTGATGCCGGCCACCGCGCACAGGAACACGGCGGTGCCGCCCACGCGCTGCGGCGGGTGCACGAAGACGGCCTCCAGGAACAGCGGCAACTCGACCGCGTGGGCGCGGTTGTGCTGGCGGATCAGCTCGCGCCCGCGCTGCCAGGTGGCCATCACGGTGAAGACCAGCGCCGCGATCAAGAGCGGATACCAGCCGCCGTCGGCGATCTTGAGCGCGTTGGAACCGAAGAACACCAGATCGACGGCCAAAAAGACCCCGGTGGCCGCCAGCGCCAAGGGCAGCGGGTAGTGCCAGCCGTGACGCACCACGAAGAAGGTCAGGCCCGTGGTGATGACCATCAGCAGGCTGACCGACACGCCGTAGGCCGCGGCCATGGCCGATGAGCTGCGAAACAGGCCCACCGTCAGCACCACGCCCACCAGCAGCATCCCGTTGACGGCGCGGATGTAGATTTGCCCGATCTCGTCCTCGGAGGTGTGGTCGATGCGCATGCGCGGCAAAAAGTCCAGCTGCATCGACTGCTTGGCCGCCGAGTATGCGCCCGAGATCAGCGCTTGCGAGGCGATCACCGTGGCCGCCGTGGCCAGCACCACCAGGCCGATCAGCGCCCAGGGCGGCGCCAGCAGGTAAAACGGGTTCTCGACCGCCTTGGGCTGGGCCAGCACCAGCGCGCCCTGGCCCAGGTAGTTGAGCATCAGCGCCGGCATCACCAGCGCGAACCAGGCCAGCCGGATGGGGCGCTTGCCGAAGTGGCCCATGTCGGCGTACAGCGCCTCGGCGCCGGTCAGGCACAAGAACACCGCACCCAGCGCGATGAAGGCGATGTGCGGCTGCTCCCACACGAAGCGCAGCGCGTGGTGCGGCGAGAGCGCGGCCAGCACCTGCGGCTGCAGCAGGATCTGCCGCGCGCCGATCGCCGCGAGGATCAAAAACCACAGCACCATCACCGGCCCGAAAAAGCGCCCGATGCGATCGGTGCCGTGCTTTTGCACCATGAACAGCAGGGCCAGCACGCCGAGCGTGATCGGCAGCACGTAGGGCTTGGCGGCGGGCGTGGCCACCTCCATGCCCTCGACGGCCGACAGCACCGAAATGGCCGGCGTGATCACGCCGTCGCCAAAGAACAGCGCCACGCCGAACGCGCCCACCGCCAGCATGCCGGCGCGCAGGCGCGGGCGCTCGCCCACCGACCGCGAGGCCAGCGCCAGCAGGGCCATCATGCCGCCCTCGCCGTCGTTGTCGGCGCGCATCACCAGGCCCACGTACTTGAACGCCACGACGACGATCAGCGCCCAGATGAACATCGAGGTGGCGCTCAGCACGTGGTCGTGCGAGAAGGGCACGCGCCCATCGGCGAAGACTTCGCGAAACGCATACAGCGGGCTGGTGCCGATG
>JAFEEB010000072.1 GCA_018241325.1 Pseudomonadota bacterium
AACATTCGCGAGAAGAGCCTGATTTGACTATTGGTCAGGGAACATCGCGCTGCCACTGGAGCGCCTGCGCGTACAAGGCATTGCGCGGCGCGCCGGTGATGTCGGCCGCCAGCTTGACCGCGCTTTTGAGCGGCAGCTCGGCCAGCAGCAGGCGCAGCACGCGTTCGGTGTCGCCGCCGGTGGCGGCAGTGAGTGCGGGGTGCAGCACCAGGGCGAATTCGCCGCGCTGGCGCTGTGCGTCCTGCGCCAGCCAGGCGGGCAGCTCGGCGCAGGGCAGGGTGGCGATTTGCTCGAACTGCTTGGTCAGCTCGCGTGCCACGGTGACGGGGCGCGGGCCCAGCGCGGCCAGCGCGTCGGCCAGCGCGGCGATGCGGTGCGGCGCTTCCAGCAGCACCACGGCGCGCGCCTCTGCGGCCAGGGCCTGCACGGCGGCGGTGCGCTCGCCCGGCTTGGCCGGCAAGAAGCCCTGAAAGACAAAGCCCCCCTCGCCCGCCAGCCCCGCCGCGCTCACGGCGGCGGTCACGCTGCTGGCCCCGGGCAGCGGCACGACGCGCAGCGCGGCGGCGGCGCAGGCGGCCACCAGGCGCGCGCCGGGGTCGCTCACGGCGGGCGTGCCGGCGTCGCTGGCATAGGCCACACGTTGGCCTTGTTGCAGGCGCTCGATGACGCCCAGCGCGGCCTCGGCCTCGTTGTGCTGGTGCAGGGCGACGAGGGGCTTGCCGTCGATGCCCAGGGCGCGCAGCAGCAGGCCGGTGTGGCGCGTGTCCTCGCAGGCAATGGCGTCGGCCAGATGCAGCACGTGCAGCGCGCGCAGCGTGATGTCGGCCAGGTTGCCGATGGGCGTGGCTACCACGTACAGGGCCCCGGCCGGATAATGCTGCGACCCGGCGGCGGCCATCGCGGCGGCCAGTGCGGGGCGGAAATCGGCCTTGCCGACGGGGGCGGAATCGGACATGGGGATGGTCACACAGTCATGGGGTGGATGAATCGGGGGCCATCGGCGGGCGGCACCACGCGCGCGCGCGGCGCAGCCTTTGAGGACCTGGCGCTGGCGCACTTGCAGCGCGCCGGCCTGCACCTGCTCGCGCGCAATTATCGAACCCCCGGCCGCGGCGGCGGCGAAATCGACCTCATCATGCGCGAGAGCGATGGCACCCTGGTGTTCGTCGAGGTGCGCGCGCGGGCCCGGGGCACGCAGGGCGGGGCGGCGGCCAGCGTGGGGCCGGTCAAGCAGCGGCGCATCGTGTTTGCGGCCCGGCATTACCTGGTGCGCCTGCCGACCCTGCCGCCTTGCCGCTTCGACGTGCTGGCCATCGACGGCGAGGGCATCGACGGCGAGGGAATCGAGTGGTTGCGGGCGGCGTTCGATGCGGGGTAAGAGCAACCCCCAGTCACCACTGGCTTCGCGATGTTTCGCCTGGTGCTTGCCGCCAGAGGCGGCGGCCCTTCGGTCTGTCCAGACCTGCGCAGGCAGGTCTGGAGCCGCAGACCTCAGCCCCCTTGCGAGGGGGCATCGCCAGTGGCCGGGGGAACCCCGGCCACGGCGATCGCGGGCCTGGCCTGCTCCGCGGCCTGTCGGCTCTTTGGGTTTCATGCTCTGCGGGTGGTGCTCGGCGCCATGGATAACTGAAATGAAACACCCCCAGTCTCCACTCGCTGCGCGATGTTTCGCCTTCCCCCTTCAAGGGGGCATCGCCAGTGACCGGGGAGACCCCGGCCACGGCGATCGCGGGCCTGGCCTGCTCCGCGGCCTGTCGGCTCTTTGGGTTTCATGCGCTGCGGGTGGTGCTCGGCGCCATGGATAACTGAGATGATCTTATTAGGGTGAACCCTTATTTCAAAAAGGTGCAACCTCACGGAGAATCTCGGCCATCCACTTCCCGAGGTTTCCATGTCCACCACCATCGGCATCAAGGTTGACGACGCGCTGCGCGAGCGCATCCGCACGACGGCTCAGCAACTGGGGCGCACCCCGCACTGGCTGCTCAAGCAGGCCGTGGTGCAGTACGTGGACGCGCTGGAGCGGGGCGCCAGCAGCATCACGCTGGCGCGGGGGCTTGCGGCCGACGAGGGGGGGGTGGATGTCGAGGTGGTGCAACCCAGTGCCGCGCACGAGGTGCAACCTTTCTTGCACTTTGCCCAGTCCATCCTGCCGCAGACCGAACTGCGCGCGGCCATCACGGCGGCCTGGCACCGGCCCGAGCCCGAATGCCTGCCCGCCCTGCTGCCCCTGGCACGCGCGCCGGACGAGGCCCAGGCCGACCAGGTGCGCAAGCTGGCCACCCGCCTGGTGCAGGGCCTGCGCGACGCGCCCGTGACCAGCGGCGTGGCCGCGCTGGTGCAGGAGTTCTCGCTCTCCAGCCAGGAGGGCGTGGCGCTGATGTGCCTGGCCGAAGCCCTGCTGCGCATCCCCGACAAGGCCACGCGCGACGCGCTGATCCGCGACAAGATCAGCCACGGCGACTGGCGTGCGCATGTCGGGCGCTCACCGTCGCTGTTCGTCAACGCCGCGGCCTGGGGCCTGGTGCTGACGGGCAAGCTGACATCGACCAGCAGCGAGAAGAACCTGTCGGCGGCGCTCACGCGCGTCATCGGCAAGGGCGGCGAGCCGCTGATCCGCCAGGGCGTGCACCGCGCCATGAAGCTGATGGGCGAACAGTTCGTCACCGGCCAGACCATCTCCGAGGCGCTGGCCAACAGCCGCAAATACGAGCAGCAGGGCTTTCGCTACAGCTACGACATGCTGGGCGAGGCCGCCGCGACGGATGCCGACGCGCAGCGCTACCTGCGCGACTACGAGCAGGCCATCCACGCGATTGGCGCCGCATCGGCCGGGCGCGGTATCTTCGAAGGCCCGGGCATCTCCATCAAACTCTCGGCCCTGCACCCGCGCTATTCGCGCGCGCAGTACGACCGCGTGATGGCCGAGCTGCTGCCGCGCGTGCTGCACCTGGCCGAACTCGCCAAGCAGTACGACATCGGCATGAACATCGACGCCGAGGAGGCCGACCGCCTGGAGCTGTCGCTGGACCTGCTGGAGGCCCTGTGCGCCGCGCCCAGCCTCAAGGGCTGGAGCGGCATCGGCTTCGTCGTGCAGGCGTATCAAAAGCGCTGCCCGCAGGTCATCGACTATCTGATCGACCTGGCGCGCCGCAGCCGCCGCCGCCTGATGGTGCGCCTGGTCAAGGGCGCCTACTGGGACAGCGAAATCAAGCGCGCGCAGCTCGATGGCCTGGCCGGCTACCCGGTCTATACGCGCAAGGTCCATACCGACGTGAGCTACCTGGCCTGCGCGCGCAAGCTGCTGGAGGCGCCCGACGCCATCTACCCGCAGTTCGCCACGCACAACGCGCAGTCGCTGGCCAGCATCTACCAGCTGGCGGCCAGCGTGGGTGGCAGCTACTACAGCGGCCAATACGAATTTCAATGCCTGCACGGCATGGGCGAGCCGCTGTATGCGCAGGTGACGGGCCCCGCCGCCGAGGGCAAGCTGGCGCGGCCGTGCCGCATCTACGCCCCGGTGGGCAGCCACGAGACGCTGCTGGCCTACCTGGTGCGCCGCCTGCTGGAAAACGGCGCCAACACCTCCTTCGTCAACCGCATCGGCGACGCGAAGGTGCCGGTGTCCGAACTGGTCACCGACCCGGTGGAAGACGTGCTGGCCATCGCCCGCAACGAAGGCCGCCTGGGTGCGCCGCATCCGCGCATTACCCTGCCCGGCGAGCTGTTTGCGCAGCTGGGCCGCGAGGCGCGCGCCAACTCCCATGGCCTGAACCTGGCGCACGAGCAGCAATTGGCCTCGCTGGCCGCGGCGCTCCTGAACAGCACGCGCCACGCCGCGTTCGCTGCGCCGCCGGGCGTGGCGCTGCCCGCCGACCCGGCGGGGGCCGAAGGCTGGGCCCCGCTGGCCAACCCGGCCGAGCTGGCCGACACCGTGGGCTGGGTGCGCGAGGCCACGGTGGACGACGTGCAGGCCGCCGCCGAGCGCGCCGCGCAGGCCGCCCCCATCTGGGCCGGCACGCCGCCCGCCGCCCGCGCCGACGTGCTGGCGCGCGCCGCCGACCTGCTGGAGCAGCGCAGCCAGCCGCTGATGGGCCTGATCGTGCGCGAGGCCGGCAAGACTCTGCCCAACGCCGTCGGCGAAATCCGCGAGGCGGTGGATTTCTTGCGCTACTACGGCGCGCAGGTGGCCGCGCACTTCGACAACGCCGCGCAGCGCCCGCTGGGCGTGGTGCTGGCCATCAGCCCCTGGAACTTCCCGCTGGCCATCTTCTGCGGCCAGGTGGCCGCGGCGCTGGCGGCCGGCAATGCCGTGCTGGCCAAGCCGGCCGAGCAGACGCCGCTGACCGCCGCCGCCATGGTGGCCCTGCTGCACGAGGCCGGCGTGCCCGAGGGCGCGCTGCAACTGCTGCCCGGCGCCGGCGAGACCGTGGGCGCAGCCCTGGTGGCGCACCCGCAGGTGGCGGGCGTGATGTTCACCGGCTCGACCGAGGTGGCGCGCCTGATCAACCGCCAGCTCAGCACCCGCCTGTCGCCGCATGGCCAGCCCATCCCGCTGATCGCCGAGACCGGCGGGCAAAACGCCATGGTGGTCGATTCATCGGCGCTGGCCGAACAGGTGGTGGCCGACGTGCTGGCCAGCGCCTTCGACTCGGCCGGCCAGCGCTGCTCGGCCCTGCGCCTGCTGTGCCTGCAAGAAGACGTGGCCGATCGCACCCTGACCATGCTGCAGGGCGCGCTGCAAGAGTGGAGCATGGGCAACCCCGACCGCCAGAGCACCGACGTTGGTCCCGTGATCGACGAGACGGCGCGCGCGCAGATCGAGGCCCACATCGAGCGCATGCAGGCCGCGGGGCAGAAGGTGACGCGCGTCGAACGGGGCGCCGCGGGCTCGGACGGCCCGTTGAACGGCCACTTCGTCGCTCCCACCATCATCGAAATCGATAGCACGTCGCGCTTGACCCGCGAGGTCTTCGGCCCGGTATTGCATGTGCTGCGCTACAAGCGCGAGCAGCTCGACGCGCTGGTGGACGGCATCAACGCCACCGGCTACGGCCTGACCTTCGGTGTGCACAGCCGCATCGACGAAACCATTGCCCACCTGAGCGAGCGCGTGCACGCGGGCAACATTTACGTCAACCGCAACGTCATCGGCGCGGTGGTGGGCGTGCAGCCCTTTGGCGGCATGGGCCTGTCGGGCACCGGGCCCAAGGCCGGCGGGCCGCTGTACCTGCACCGCCTGGTGCATGGCCTGCCCAATGCCGCGCTGGCCGGGCTGGCGCGCGCCGAAGGGCCGGCGCCCGCCCTGCAGGGGCTGGAGCGCCTGACCGACGCGGCGGTGCCGGGTGTGGACGCGGCGCAAGCCCGCGCCGCCTGGACGGCGGCCCGCGAGGCGTCGCGCCTGAACGCCCGCGTGCTGATGCCCGGCCCGACCGGCGAAGCCAACCGCTGGCGCCTGCTGCCGCGCGGCCCGGTGTGGGCGCTGCCGCGCACGCCGCTGGGCCTGGTGCACCAGGTGGCGGCCGCCCTGGCCGCAGGCAACCCGTGCCACGTCGTGCTGCCCGAGGGCGACAGCGCGTGCGCCGCCGCCTGGCAGGCGCTGCGGACCGCGGCCGGTGATGCCGGCGCGCCCTGGCTGCACGCGGCCGAGGCGCCCGGCCTGGAGGACGCCGCGCAAACCATCGCCGCGCTGCTGTTCGAAGGCGATGGCGACGCGCTGGTGCAGGTCAGCACGCGGCTGGCCGCGCGCGAGGGCGCCCTGGTGCGCGTGGAAAGCCGCAGCAGCGACGAGTTGCAGGCCGGCCGCGGCTACGACCTGGCCGCGCTGTGCCACGAGCAGTCGATCAGCACCAACACCGCCGCGGCGGGCGGCAATGCCCAGCTGATGACCATGGCGTGAGCAGCGCGGGCGCCCCGCCGCCGCGCCAGGGCCTGCGCTACGGGAGATCCGACACGGGCATGGGCCCCATGCGCTCCTGCATGGTGCCCAGCAGCCGCTTGGCGCGGGCCTTGCGCCATGCCGACCAGATCACCCCCAGCAGCAGCAGCGCGCTGATGGCGACGAAGGTGCCGCTGATCGGCCGCTCGATGAACACCGCCAGGTTGCCGCGCGACAGCAGCAGCGAGCGGCGGAAGTTCTCCTCCAGCATGGGCCCCAGCACAAAGCCGAGCATGATGGGCGCCACCGAAAAGTCCAGCATCATCAGCACCGCGCCGATGATGCCGAACACCAGCACCTCCCACATCTGGAACAGGCTGTTTTGCGTGGTGAACACGCCCACGGCGATGAAGAACATGGCCGACGGAAACAGGTAGCGGTAGGGCACCTGCAGCATCTTCACCCACACGCCGATCAGCGGCACGTTCAGCACCATCAGGATCACGTTGCCGATCCAGAAGCTGGCGATCAGGCCCCAGAAGATGTCGGGATGCTCGGAGATGAGCTGCGGCCCCGGCTGGATGCCCTGGATCAGCAGGGCGCCCAGCAGCAGCGCCATCACCGCGTCGCCCGGGATGCCCAGGCTCATGGTGGGGATGAAGTCCACCTGGGTCTTCGAGTGGGCCGAGGCCTCGGGCGCGGCCACGCCGGCGATCTCGCCGGTGCCGAACTTCTCGGGCGTCTTCGACACCTTCTGCTCGAAGGCGTAGGCGATGAAGGTCGTGATGGTCGGCCCCGTGCCCGGCATGGCGCCGAACAGCGTGCCCACGCAGGTGCCGCGCACCATGGGCCAGAACGCCTCCTTCAGCTCCTGGCGCGAGGGGCGCATGTCGCGAATGCTCATCTTGCGGTTGCCGGTGATGGTCTTCATGCGGTTGACGTTGAGGATGAAGTCCGCAATGCCGAACAGGCCCATCGCCGCGGCCACCAGCTCGATGCCGTCGGTCAGCTCGGGGATGTTGAAGGAAAAGCGCGCGACGCCGGTGTTCACGTCGGTGCCGACCACGCCGCACAGCAGGCCGAACAGCGTCATCGCCACGCCCTTGAGCGGCGAGCCGCGCGACATGGTCGAGCCGGCCAGCAGGCCCAGCAGCATGATGGAAAACAGCTCCGCCGGGCCGAACTTGAAGGCGATCTCGGTCAGCAGCGGCGAGGCGAAGATCATCACGATGATGCCCACCGAGGCGGCAAAGAACGAGCAGATCATGGTGATGCCCAGCGCCGTGCCGCCTTTGCCCTTCTTGGTCATCGGGTAGCCGTCCAGGCAGGTCACGGCATGCGGCGGGTGCGAGGGCAGGTTCAGCAAGATGGCGCCGATGGCGCCCCCGTATTGCGAGCCATAGAAGATGCCGGCCAGCATCAGGATGGCGGGCACCGGATGCATGGTGTAGGTCAGCGGCAGCAAGATGGCGATGGCCGACAGCGCCCCCATGCCCGGCAGCACGCCGATCAGGTTGCCCACCAGCACGCCGAAGAACGACCACATCAGGTTGTGGCCCTGAAACGCCACGCCAAAGCCGAACCACAGGTCTTGCAAGGATTGCATCATGGCTGGATCCCCCACTTCACCAACGGCATCTGCACCTGCAGCGCCCACCAGAAGATCACCACCGCCACGAGCACCATCGCCAGCGACAGAAGCAGGACCTGCACCAGCGTGTTGCTGCGGTCGCCCAGACCGCTGATGAACACGATGGCGAACGTGGCCGGGATCAGGCCGAAATACTCGCCCATGAAGTAGAACGCCACCGTGCCCAGCACGATGCATACCGTGCCGCGCAGGTCCGGCACACCATGGTTGTGCCCCACCAGCGCCGCCTCCTGCGACGCGTCCGGCTTTCTGCGGGCACCCAGCGCGAGCAGCACGCCGCACAGCGCGATCAGCACGCCCAGCGCGCAGGGAAAGTAGCCCGGTCCCATGTGGGCCAGCGTGCCGATGGTGTAGCTCTGCGAGACGTAGGCCACGCTAGCGCCCACCACGATCAGCAGCGCGCCGCCGTAGTAGTCCTTGTTGAACGAGGGGGCGCTCATGGGAGCCTCCCAGGATGGGCGGATGCATGCATGACGTGTCTCCTGAAACCGGATGTGCCAATCCAGTCTAGGAAGCCAAGCTGCCAATCGGCTGCCAAAAGCGCGCACCGACCGCAAATTACGTAGATATACGTAGCCGGCGGGGTCGCCGGCGGGCGGCGTTCAGGCGCTGGGCGAGGCGGCCAGCGGCAGGCGCACGCACACGCTCAGGCCCACGCCGTGTTCGCCCTCCAGCAGCTCGATCTGCCCGTCCATGCGCTGCACCAGGGCCTGCGCGATCGACAGGCCCAGGCCCGAGCCGGGCACGGTGGCCGATGCCGCTCGGGCCGTCCGCCGATCGGCCAGGCGTTCGAAGCGCTCGAAGGCGCGCGGGCGGTCCTGGGGGGCGATGCCCGGCCCGTTGTCCTGCACCCAGAGCTCGCACCACGGCGGACGCAGCCGCGCCGACACGCTGACCTGCCCCTGCGCGGGGGTGTAGATGATGGCGTTGTGCACCAGGTTGGCCAGCGCCTCGTGCACGGCCTCGGGCGTGCCACGCACGGGTGCGACGGCCGCGGCCTCGTCGTCCTCGGCCTCGTGGCCGCGCGCATCGCACCAGCCCAGGTCGATCTGCTTGCCGTGCGCCAGCGGCAGGTATTCGAGCACCACCTGGCGGGCGATGGCATTGGCATCGCAGCGCGGCTCGCCCGCCCCCGGCTGAGGCGCCTGGCCGGCATGGGCCAGCATCAGCAACTGCTCGCAAACCCGCCGGCTGCGTTGCAACTGCTGCTGCATGTCCTGCAGCGCGCGCCGCACCTCGGCGGGATCGGGCTCGCGCAGCGCGTAGCCGGCCTGGGTGTGCAGGACGGCCAGCGGCGTGCGCAGCTGATGCGAGGCATCGGCCAGAAACTGGCGCTGCTCGTCCAGCGCCTTGCGCTGCTGGGCCAGGTGCTGGTTCAGGGCATCCACCAGCGGGACGACCTCGCCCGGGACGGCGGTCGCCGCCAGCGGCAGAAGGTCGTGGGGCGAGCGCGCCGTCACCGCGCGCTGCAGCGCGCGCAGCGGGCGCAGGCCCCAGGCAATGCCCAGCCACACCAGGGCCAGCAGCGCCGCCACCATGCGGGCATCGCGCCACAGGGACTGCCGCAAAAAGTCGCGCTCGGCGCGGTCGATGGCGCGGGTGTCGCGCGCGGCTTGCACCAGCACGGGCCAGCGCGCGCCGGCGGCATCGCGCGCTTCGTGCACCATGGCCGCCACCCGCAGCGGCTGCTGGCCGAGCACGGCGCCGTAAAACCGCGGGACGTCCGGGGCGACGCGTCCGGGCGTGGCCGGCGGCTCGGGGAAGGTGCTCGGGCCCAGCAGCACGCGGCGCTGCTGACCGTCCGGCGAGCGCCACTGCACGCGCAAGGTGGCATCGGCGCCGCCCACCGACTTGAGCATCGACACGATGCGGGCGGCGTCGGCCACCGCCGGGCGGCCGTCGGTGTCCCAGGCCAGGTGATCGACCACGGCCTGCACCGGCTCCATCAGGCTCTGGTCGTAGGCCTTTTGCAGCTCGCGCCCCAGGGAGCGCATGTCGCTCCAGCTGTCGAAGGCAAACAGGGCGCCCAGCACCGGAATCAGCACCAGCAGCAGGCGTGTGCGCAGGCCCATGGCTACGCCGCCTGGGCTTCCAGCATGTAGCCCAGACCGCGCACGGTGACGATGCGCAGGTCCGAGCCTTGCAGCTTTTGCCGCAGCCGGTGCAGCACCTGCTCGATCGCGTCCGGCCCCACGGTGCTGTCCAGCGGGAACACCCGCTCGGCCAAGCGCGACTTGCCCAGCGGGGTGCCCGCGCGGGCCAGCAGGGCCTCCAGCGCCGCGTGCTCGCGCGGCGTCAGCGCCAACAGCCTGTCGCCCAGCCAGAAGCTGGGGTGGTTGCTGTCAAACCGCAGGGAGCCGCAGGTCACCATGGCCTGCGCACGACCCTGGCTGCGGCGGTGCAGCGCGGCCAGGCGCGCCTCCAGCTCGGCCAGCTCGAAGGGCTTGGTCAGGTAGTCGTCGGCCCCGCGATGAAGACCTTCGACGCGGTCGTGCAGGGCCCCTTGCGCGGTCAGGACCAGCACCGGCGTGCGCAGCCCCTTGGCGCGCATCTCGCTGAGCCAATCAAAGCCATGCTGATCGGGCAGTTGCAGGTCCAGCACCACCACGTCGAACTCGGCGCCCGACGCCAGCGCCTGGCCCAGCCGGGCCGTGGGCGCATGCTCCGACGCGATGCCCGACTGCCGCAGCGCGCGCATCAACCAGCGCGCGACGTCCGGTTCGTCCTCGATCAGCAGGATGCGCATGGGGGGGTGCGGGTTGTGGGATGCCCCGGACGCGACCAGCCCATGGCCGGCCGCACCGCGGGAGTGCAACGATACACGCAATGGCCCGGCGGGCGACCCGACACCGGTTGCAACACCGATGGCGCCACCGATCGATGATGCGCTGCTATGATTGCTATCAATGCATGAGCAACGCATCCAACAGCGGTTCATCGACAGCGCCGACCTGAGCTATCAGTGGGCCGAGGTGCTGGCGCGGCCCATTGCGCAGGCCACGCAGGCCTTGCTGGCGTGCGTCACCGGCGGCGGCAAGGTGCTGACCTGCGGCGAAGGCGCGTCGGTGGCGCTGGCCCAGTATGTGGCGGCGCTGCTGGTGGGCGGCTTTGGCCGCCCGCGCCCCGAGTTGCCGGCGCTGGCCCTGGGGGCCGACGCGGTGACGCTGGCCGCCATCGTGCGCCGCGGCGACGCGCCGGACGCGCTGGCCGCGCAGGTGCGGGCCCTGGGCAGCGCGGGCGATCTGCTGCTGGTGCTGTGCGCCGACGGGCAGGGCCCCGGCCTGCTGCGCGCGGTGCAGGCCGCGCACGAGCGCGAGCTGAGCGTGCTGGCGCTGACCGGCGCCGGCGGCGGCGCGCTGGCGCGCGAGCTGCGCGACACCGACGTGCATGTCAGCGTGCCGAGCGAGAGCGCGGCGCATGTTCACGAGGCCCATTTGCGCGCGCTGCACTGCGTGTGCGAAGGGCTGGACCAGCAGTTGCTGGGTGATGAGGAGAGTGCTTCATGAAGACTTCAACCCGTTGTGTCGCGTTGTTGGCCCTGGCCTTGGCGGCCACCGAATTGACGGGCTGCGCGGTGGCGGTGGTGGGCGGTGCGGCCGCAGCCGGCAGCGTGGTGGCCACCGACCGCCGCAGCTCGGCCACGCAACTGGCCGACCAGGGCATCGAGCTGCGGGCCTCCAGCGCCGTCAACGACGCGCTGGGCGACAAGCGCGGCCACGTCAGCATCACCAGCTACTACCGCAAGGTGCTGGTGACCGGCGAAGTGGCCACGCAGGACGCACGCCAGCGCGCCGGGGCGGCCGTGGCGGCTACCCCCGACGTGGCCAGCGTGATCAACGAGCTGGCCGTCATGCCCGAGTCGAGCCTGAAGCAGCGCTCGGAAGACACGCTGACCACCGGGCGCGTGAAGGCCAAGCTGATCGATGCCAACGGCGTGCCCTCCAACAGCATCAAGGTCGTCACGGAGCGTGGCACGGTCTATCTGATGGGGCGGCTGACCGAGCGCGAGGAGGCGCTGGCCACCGAGGTGGCGCGCACCACCCCGGGCGTGCAGCGCGTGGTGCGCATCATCGACCGCATCAGCGAGCAGGCCGCACTGCACCCCAATGACGCCAGCGGCCAGACGCCGGCGCCCGCGCCCGTCACCACGGTTCCATCGACGGGCACCCCCGCGGCACCGGCCACGCCGGCCGTCCAGGTCCATCCCGTGACCCAACCCACGGTGATCCAGCAGCCGCCCGTCGAGGTGCGGCCGCTGCCCCCGGTGAAATAACACGCCCCCTGCGTCGCCTGCGGCGCCTTCCCCCCAGGGGGACGCCGCCAGTGGCCGGGCCAAGCCCGCTCCACGGCGTCCGCTGGCTTGGCCTGCTCCGCGGCCGGCTGCGGGCGAGATGGGTCAGTGGTTGGTCGGACCGGTCATTTCAACCGCTTGATCAGGCTGGATGTGTCCCAGCGCCCACCGCCCATGGCCTGCACGTCGGCATAAAACTGGTCGATCAGGGCGGTGACGGGCAGGCGCGCGCCGTTGCGCTGGGCCTCATCCAGCACCAGGCCCAGGTCCTTGCGCATCCAGTCCACGGCAAAGCCGAAGTCGAAGCGTCCCTCGGCCATGGTCTTGCCGCGGTTGTCCATCTGCCAGCTTTGCGCGGCGCCCTTGCCGATGACGCCCAGCACCTGCCCGATGTCCAGCCCGGCGCGTTGCCCGAAAGCGATGGCTTCGGCCAGGCCCTGGACGACACCGGCCACGCAGATCTGGTTGACCATCTTGGTGAGCTGGCCCGCGCCGCTGGGCCCCATGAGCGTGACGGCGCGCGAAAAGGCCATGGCCACCGGTTTCATGCGCTCGAAGACGGCCGCCTCGCCCCCGCACATCACCGTCAGCACGCCGTTTTTGGCCCCGGCCTCGCCACCGGATACCGGGGCGTCGATGAAATGCAGGCCCCGCGCGCGCGCCGCGGCATCGAGCTCGCGCGCGACGTCGGCCGAGGCGGTGGTGTGATCGACGAAGATGGCGCCCGGCTTCATGCCGGCCAATGCGCCGTTGTCACCCAGCGTGACGCTGCGCAGGTCGTCGTCGTTGCCCACGCAGCTGAACACCAGATCGGCGCCGGCCGCCGCCAAGGCCGGCGTGGGCGCGAACCGGCTGCCGGCGAATTCGGCGCAGAACGCCTCGGTCTTGCGCGTCGTGCGGTTGTAGACCGTGACGCGGTGCCCCGCGACGGCCAGGTGGCCGGCCATGGAATGGCCCATGACACCCAGGCCGAGAAAGGCCACGGCGTGCGGCGGGCAGGGTTCGTAGGTTTTGGTGGTGATGGATGGGCTCATGCCGCCGATTCTATGGATCGGGCGCGAGGGGACGGCTGGCTGGCGTGAGGGATGGCGGGCGTGACCCCATCCTATGACGTCTCAGCCGCCGTTTGGACCGGGTGGGCCTGCGCCGTTCGACCGACTCAGGGCGAGCGGGTCAAGCGTATGAGGCGGCATCGACAATTGGGGTGCTTCTGCGCCCTCTGCGAATTCTTTGCGTCCTCTGCGTTCGGCTGTTCGAAAGCGCTCAAACAATCTGCAAATGCTCGGTGCCCGCCGCCAGGTCGCGGTCCTTGGCGCGCTTGCTGGTCAGCTTGATCTGCAGGCGCAGGTCGTTGGCCGAGTCGGCGTTGCGCAGCGCGTCTTCGTAGGTGATCAGGTTGTCCTCGAAGGCGTCGAACAGCGCCTGGTCGAAGGTCTGCATGCCCAGCTCGCGGCTGCGCCGCATCACGTCCTTGATCTCGCCCACCTCGCCCTTGAAGATCAGGTCGGAGATGAGCGGCGAGTTGATCATGATCTCGACCACCGCCGTGCGGCCCTTGCTGTCCTGCTTGGCGATCAGGCGCTGCGAGACGAGGGCGCGCAGGTTCAGCGACAAGTCCATCAGCAGCTGGGCGCGCCGCTCCTCGGGGAAGAAGTTGATGATGCGGTCTAGCGCCTGGTTGGCGCTGTTGGCGTGCAATGTGCCCATGCACAGGTGGCCGGTTTCGGCGAAGGCGATCGC
>JAFEEB010000073.1 GCA_018241325.1 Pseudomonadota bacterium
AACATCGAGGAAGTGCGCAAGCCCGAAGTCGATGCCCAGCTGATCGCCGACTCGATCACCCAGCAGCTCGAAAAGCGCATCATGTTCCGCCGCGCCATGAAGCGCGCCATGCAGAACGCCATGCGTCTGGGCGCCCAGGGCATCAAGATCATGTCGGCCGGCCGTCTGAACGGCATCGAAATCGCGCGTACCGAGTGGTACCGCGAAGGCCGCGTGCCGCTGCACACGCTGCGCGCCGAGATCGACTACGGCTTTTCCGAAGCCAAGACCACCTACGGCGTCATCGGCGTCAAGGTGTGGGTCTACAAGGGCGACAACCTGGGCCGCAGCGACGCGCCTTCGCTGGACAGCACGCCGCGCCCCGAGGGCGAAGAGCGCCGCGGTCCGCGCGGCCCGCGCCGTGACGGCCGCGGCGGCCCTGGCGGCGATCGCCGGGGTGGCCCGCGCCGCGATGCCCGCGGCGGCGCTGGTGCGCCCGCCGACGGCAGCGACAAACCCGCCGAAGCCGCCGCTGCTGACGGTCAACCTGCCGCGCGCCGCGTGCGCAAGGCGGCCGCGCCGGCTGCTGACGGCGCCAAAGGAGAATAAGCATGCTGCAACCTGCACGCAGAAAATACCGCAAGGAGCACAAGGGCCGCAACACCGGCATTGCCACCCGTGGCAATACCGTGGCCTTTGGCGATTTCGGCCTCAAGTCCACCGACCGCGGGCGCATCACGGCGCGCCAGATCGAGTCGGCGCGCCGGGCCATTTCCCGCCACGTCAAGCGCGGTGGGCGCATCTGGATTCGCATTTTTCCGGACAAGCCCATCTCGACCAAACCCGCTGAAGTCCGCATGGGCAACGGCAAGGGCAACCCCGAGTACTACGTCGCCGAAATCCAGCCCGGCAAGGTGCTGTACGAAATCGTCGGCGTGCCCGAGGCCCTGGCCCGCGAAGCGTTTGCCCTGGCCGCTGCTAAGCTGCCGCTGCGCACGACCTTCGTCACCCGCATGATCGGCCAGTAAGCGAAGGAGAAAACCATGAATACCGCTGAATTGCGCCAAAAGGACGTCGCCGGTTTGCAAGCCGAGGTGAAGGCGCTGCAAAAAGCCCACTTCAACCTGCGCATGCAAAAGGCCACGCAGCAGCTGAACAACACCGCGCAGCTCGCCCAGACGCGCCGCGCCGTGGCGCGCGCCAAGACGGTGCTGGCCGAGAAGCAGGCTGCGGCCAAGTAAGGAACGTGACCATGACGCAAGCCAAACCTTCCCTCAAACGCACCCTGATCGGCAAAGTGGTGAGCGACAAGCGCGCCAAGACCGTGACGGTGCTGATCGAGCGCAGTGTCAAGCACCCGATCTACGACAAGATCGTGGTGCGCTCCAGCAAATACCACGCCCACGACGAAAAGGGCGAGTACAAGCTGGGCGACACCATCGAGATCACCGAAAGCCGCCCGCTGTCCAAGACCAAGAACTGGGTGGCCACGCGCCTGGTGCAAAAGGCCGCACAGGTCTGATCGCACACGCCCGCTCCGTTGCCTGCCGGCACGGATTTGAAAAACGGCCCACAATGTGGGCCGTTTTTGTTGCTGCGGCGGTTGGCGGACAATCGCACGAATTCATCCCAAGGAGCCCGTTCATGATCAAGGTTGGAGACACGTTGCCGGCAGTCACGCTGGCCGAATATTCGGAGGTGGAAGGCGGCGGGTGCAGCATTGGCCCCAATCCGGTGGACGTGACCCAGGCGGCCGCGGGCAAGACCATCGCCCTGTTTGCCGTGCCCGGCGCCTTCACGCCCACCTGCTCGGCCAAGCACGTGCCCAGCTATCTGAGCGCGCACGATGCGCTCAAGGCCGCCGGCGTGGATGAGATCTGGTGCCTGTCGGTCAACGACCCCTTCGTGATGGGCGCCTGGGCGCGTGACGAGAAGACGGCAGGCAAGATCCGCATGCTGGCCGACGGCGACGCCGCGTTTGCCAAGGCCACCGGCTTGACGCTGGACCTCACCGGCAAGGGCCTGGGCCTGCGCAGCAACCGCTATTCCATGCTGGTCAAGGACGGCAAGGTCGCCGCGCTCAACATCGAGGGCCCCGGCAAATTTGAGGTCAGCGACGGCGCGACGCTGCTGGCGCAGGTGAAATAACCCCTGCGGGCGCTTGGCGCGTTCTCAGCGGCGGGGCCAAGCCCGGCACCACGGCGGCAGCAGCTCACTGCGCGTCTGTCGGACCGTCGGGCACCCAAGCCGCCGTCGCGCGCGATGCCGCGCCAGAGTGCCGGCGGCGCATCCGGCAAGCTACATTATTGATAGCTGTTTGCGCTTGACTGGCGGGCGCCAGCGGTCGATTTGCCTTTGATCTTCGGGCGCTGCGGCTACGCCAGATCGACCTTGAGGTAATGCGCCCCCGGCAGCGGGTTGTGGTAGTAGGGCGCGACCTCCTGAAAGCCCAGGTCGGCGTAGAGCGCGCGTGCCGACTCCATGTCGTCCAGCGTGTCCAGCAGCACGCAGGCATAGCCGATCTGGACGGCGGCATCCAAAATGGCCTCGCTCAGTTGCCGGCCCAGGCCGAAGCCGCGAAACGCCTTGCGCACATACAGGCGCTTCATCTCCGCCGCGCCCGGGTAGTGCGCGTCGTCCAGCGGTCGCAGCGCGCAGCAGCCGGCCAGTTCGCCGTCCACCCAGGCCAGCAGCAGGGTGCCGCGCGGTGCGGCGTAGTCTCCGGGCAGGGCGGCCAGTTCGGCCTCGAAGCCCTGAAAGCACAGGTCCACACCCAGCTGCTCGGCATATTCCTGAAACAGCGCACGCGCGCCCAGCAGGTGCTGCGGCGCGTGGGCCGCGGTGATTTCGACGAGGGGAGCGGACGGCATGGCAAATCAAGGGGGCGAAGTCGAGCGATGAGGGATGGACGGATGCATGCGGCCCATCAGGCCAGCGCAGCCGCATCGCCCCAGCGCACCACGGCGTAGACCACCGCGGCCGACAGGGCCAGCAGCACCAGCGCAAACAGGCGCGTGCCCGCGGTGTCGCGAGACACGGCCACGGCCGCCGCCTGCGCCATGGTCTTGTCCCCGCTGATCATGGGCCGCACCAGCGCGTGGCCGCGCCACGCATAGGCGATGATGGCCAGCACGTGCAAGGCCACCAGCGCCAGGATCAGAGCCTGCCCCGGCCCGGTGTGGTAGCGGCTGGCCAGCTTGACCACCGCCTCGGAGGCGCGCGCCGCCAGCGGCCCCGCATAGGCGATCTCGTCGTCGGCCAGCAGACCCGTGCCCACCTGCATCGACAGCACCGCCAGCATGGCCAGCACCGACAGCGCGCCCAGCGGGTTGTGGCCCACCTGCGTGTCGATCGGCGTGTGCCCCTTGAGGTAGGCGCGCAGGCGCGCCGGTGTGGGGGCAAAGCTGGCAAAGCGCGACCAGCGCCCGCCCACCACGCCCCACGCCAGTCGAAACAGCAACAGGGCAAACACGCCGTAACCCAGGCGCATGTGCAGGTTCATGGCGTCGCCACCGACCTTGGCCGACACGACCAGGGCGACGACCGCCAAGGCCAGCAGCCAATGAAACAGACGGGTGGGCAAATCCCAGACGCGGACGCTTTGCATGTCTTCACAGGGTTTGAACCAAAAATTGCCGCGATTCCGGTATGCTGCGGCAGCTTGTCGTGGGCAGTTTAAGCCACATCCGCCCTGTCTCAACCCGTTGGAGGCCTCTTCAGATGAATCTCCCCGCCACCCTGCTTTTGGCCGTGTCGGCCGCTGCTTTCACCCTGCCGGCGTCGGCCCAGTTTGCCAAGCCCGAGGACGCGATCAAGTTTCGCCAGAGCGCGCTCACCGTGATGGGCACCTATTTCTCCCGCCTGGGCGCCATGGCCAATGGCAAGGCGCCCTATGACGCGGCCGCCGCCGCCGCCGACGCCGAAGTGGTGGCGATGGTGTCGCACCTGCCCTGGCAGGCCTTCGGCCCCGGCACCGACAAGGGCCGCGAGACCGCCGCCCGCCCTGAAATCTGGCAGGAGCAGGCCAAGTTCAAGGACCGCGCCGAGAAGATGCAGGCCACCGTGGCCGAAAAGCTGCTGCCCGCCGCCAAGAGCGGCAGCCTGGAGCAGCTCAAGGCCGCCTTCGGCCCCACGGCGCAAAGTTGCAAGGCCTGCCACGACGATTTCCGGCGCAAGTAACAACCGGCCGGCCGGGACGAAAAAAAGGGCGCTCGATGAAGCGCCCTTTTTTGTGCAAAGGTGTTTCAGGCGGCCAGCAGCTTCTCGATCAGCTTGTGCAGCTCGGCAAAATCGGGCGCGCCGACGTATTTCTTGACGATCTGGCCTTGCTTGTCAACGACGTAGGTGGTCGGCGTGAGCTGCACGTCGCCCCAGGCCTTGGCCACGGCGCCGGTGTTGTCGATGGCGACCTTGAAGGGCAGCTTGCGCGTTTGCGCGAAGTTGACGACGTAGCTGGGCGGGTCGTACTGCATGGCCACGGCGATCGTGTCGTAGCCCTTGTCCTTGTACTTGTCGTAGGTGGCGATCACCTGCGGCATTTCGCCCACGCAGGTGGTGCAGCTGGTGGCCCAGAAGTTGACCAGGGTGACCTTGCCCTTGAGCTGTTGCGTGGTCTGGCTGGAGCCGTCCAGCAGGACGAAGGTGGACAGGGGCGCGGCGTCGTCGCCGCAGCCCGCCAGGGCGGCCGTCGCCACGGCCAATGCGGCCAAGGCGTTGCGGCGGGTGGGTTTGAAGGGTTTCACAGGCGCAATTTTAGGACGGTGGGGACAAACCTGCCAGCCGGCGGGCAGGGCCCCGTTCGAGCCCGCCGGCGCGGCAAAGTTCAGGCCAGATCGAGCAGCAGGCGCGTTATTTCATCGGCGCGCGTGATCATGGGGTCGTGCCCGGTGGCCATCGTCACGATGCGGCTGCCGGGCAGCCAGGCGCCGTCCCAGAACCTGGCGTCGCGCACGCGCGGGCGAATGGCGTCGATGGTGCCCAGCGCAGGGGCCGTGCAGTCGATGAAGGTGCGCGGCACGCGGGCCACGCGCGCCGGGTCGAAGTCGAGCGGTGCCTCGTAGGTGTGGCCCGGGTGCGGGGTCTGGCGGCGCTTGACCCATTCGTAGTCGGCCGCGGCCAGGCCGAACACCGCCGGGTCGGGCGGCGGAAAGCTGAACTCGGGCGTGGCGGCCGCCGCTTGCAGGCGCGCCTGGCGCGTGGCGCGCCCGTGCGTGCTGCTCCAGCTTTCGCCCGGCCGGGGCACCACGGCGTCCACGTAGACCAGGTGCTTGAGCACGCCGACCGGCTCGCGGTCGGCCACGGCCGTGCCCAGCATGCCGGCGTAGGAGTGCACGACCAGGATGCAGCCACTCATTTCCTCGGCGGCCAGCGCCTGGCGCACGTCGGCGATGTGCGTCTCCAGCGTGATGGCGGGCGAGAGCAGGTGGGCGCGCTCACCCAGGCCGGTCAGCGTCACGGCGTGCGCGTTGTGGCCGGCGCGGATCAGCGCGTGCTGCACTGGCCGCCAGTACCAGGCGCCGCCCCAGGCGCCGTGCACGAGCAGGTAGTTGGCCATGGCGGGTGATTCTCGGGATTTTCAGTCGAATTGGCCGTTGGCGCTTGTGCAACAAGCGCGGACAGCTATCAAAATTATAGTATTTTCAGATAATGCCTTGCTCGCGCAAGGCCGCGATGCGCGCCGCGTCCCAGCCCAGCAGCTCGCCCAGGACCTGGTCCGTGTGCTGGCCCAGCAGCGGCGGCGGATGGTCGTGGCGCACGGGGGTCTGGCTCAGCTTGATGGGACTGGCCACCAGCCGCAAGTCGGCCTTGATCGGGTGCGCCCAGTGGTCCACCATGGCCCGCGCTTGCACCTGCGCATCGGCAAACACCTCGTCCAGCTTGTTGATGGCGCCGCAGGGCACCTGCGCGGCCTCCAGCGCCGCCAGCCAGTCGGCCTTGGCGCGCGTCTTCATCACGGGCTCGAGTTCGGGCACCAGGCTGGCGCGGTGCAGCACGCGGTCGCGGTTCCTGGCGTAGCGCGCGTCCTGCGCCAGATCGGGGCGACCGGCGACTTGGCAGAACTTGGCGAACTGCCCATCGTTGCCCACCGCCAGGATGATGAAGTCCTTGCCGCCGTCGGCCGCGGGCGCGACCTCGAACACCTGATAGGGCACGATGTTCTGGTGCGCGTTGCCCATGCGGCCCGGCACTTTGCCGCTCACCAGGTAATTGGCGCCCAGGTTGGCCAGCATGGCCACCTGGCTGTCCAAAAGCGCCATGTCCACGTGTTGGCCCTGCCCCGTGCGCTCGGCGTGGCGCAGCGCGGCCAGAATGCCCACGGTGGCATACATGCCGGTGAACAGGTCGGACACGGCCACGCCCACCTTCTGCGGGCCGCCGCCCAGGTCGTCGCGCTCACCGGTCACGCTCATCAGCCCGCCCATGCCCTGAATGATGTAGTCGTAGCCCGCGCGCGGCGCATACGGCCCGCTCTGGCCAAAGCCCGTCAGGCTGCAATACACCAGGCGCGGGTTGAGGGCGGACAGATTCGCGTAGTCCAGCCCGTAGCGCGCCATGTCGCCGACCTTGAAGTTCTCGATGAACACGTCGCACTGCGCCACCAATTCGCGGATCAGCTGCTGCCCCTCGGGGCGGGCGATGTCGCAGGTCAGCGAGCGCTTGTTGCGGTTGGCGCCCAGGTAGTAGGCCGCCTCCTGCGATTCGCGCCCGTCGTCGCCCACCAGAAAGGGCGGGCCCCAGCTGCGCGTGTCGTCGCCGCTGCCGGGGCGTTCGATCTTGATCACGTCGGCGCCCAGGTCGGCCAGGGTCTGGGTGCACCAGGGGCCGGCCAGCACGCGGGAGAGGTCGAGGATGCGGATGCCGTCAAGGGAGTTCATGCGCGCATTATTGAGGAATTGCACACTCAACATCCGGACGCAGAGAACGCAAAGAAAACGCAAAGAACGCAAAAGCGAAATTCAATAGGGGCCTTTTTCTGCGCCCATTGCGAAACCTTTGCGTCCTCTGCGCTCGGCTGTTTTCGGCGCTCCGTGGGCCCACCATAATCCCCGCATGACGATGTTGCGTGCGGCCCTGACGGCCCCTTTGCTCGCCGGGCTGCTGGCCTGCAGCCCGGCGCTGAACTGGCGCGACGTGGCGCTGGCCGGCTCCAGTGCCCATGCCCTGCTGCCGTGCAAGGCCGACCGCACCACGCGCAGCGTGCCGCTGGGCGGCGCGCCGACCGAGCTGGCGGTGGCCGGTTGCGATGCCGCCGGCGCCACCTTTGCCGTCATGACCGCCACCGTGCCCGCCGGCCAGGCGCCCGACGCGGTGCTGGCCGGATGGCAGCAGGCCACGCTGGCCAACATGCAGGCCGATGCGGCCAGCGTGCAGCGCAGCGACTATCGTCCCACCGGCGGCCTGCCCTTGCCGCACGCGCAACGCATCGTGGCCCAGGGCCGGCGCGGCGATGGCCGGCCCGTGGCCGCGCAGGCGGTGTGGAGCGCGCACGCCGCGCCCGGCGGTGGCACCGAGCTGCTGCACGCCGTGGTGTATGCCGATCGGCCGCAACCGGTGGCAGCGCAGGCGTTTTTCGACGCTCTGGGGTGGTAGTGCACGGCGGTGCGCGCGGGCATTGATAATCCGGGCCGTATGAGCAACGCCGTTCTCCTGATCGCCCATGCTCCGCTGGCGCAAGCGCTGCGCGATGCGGCCCTGCACGTGCTGGCCGATTGCGCACCGGACCTGCTGGCGGTGGACGTGCAGGCCAGCGCCCCGCCCGAGGTGAGCCTGGCCGTCGCCCAGGCGGCGCTGGCGCGCTGCGGCAACCAGACCGGCGTGCTGATCCTGGCCGACGTGCTGGGGGCCACGCCCTGCAACGTGGCTCAGCGGCTGCTCACGGGTGAGCGCACGCGCCTGCTGGCCGGCGTCAACCTGCCGATGCTGCTGCGCGCGCTCACCTACCGCGCCGAGCCGCTGGCCGTGATGGCCGAGCGCGCGCTGGCCGGCGGCGCGCAAGGCGTGGTGGCGGTCGCCGCGCCAGCCGATGGCGGAAGTCCGAAAGCACCATGATGCGCACCGAAGTCACCATCTCCAACAAACTCGGCCTGCATGCCCGTGCCTCAGCCAAGCTCACCAAGCTGGCTGCCGCCTACCCCTGCGAAGTGTGGATGAGCCGGGGCGATCGGCGCATCAACGCCAAGAGCATCATGGGCGTGATGATGCTGGCCGCAGGCATCGGCGCCCAGGTGGTCGTCGAGACCGAGGGTGAGCAGGAACAAGAGGCCATGGATGCGCTGCTGGCCCTCATCAACGACAAGTTCGGGGAAGGCGAATGAATGTGGCGCACCCCCAGTCTTCACTCGCTGCGCGATGTTTCGCCCGGTGCTTGGCGCCAGAGGCGCCAGCCCCTCGGTCTGTCCAGCGCTGCGCAGGCAGCTCTGGCGCCGCAGACCTCGGCCCCTCCAGGGGGCAACGCCAGCGGGCGGGCCAAGCCCTTCCGCGGCGATCGCTGGCCTGCTCCGCGGCCTTGCGGCTCTTTGGGTTTCATGGCCTGCGGGTGGCGCGCAGCGCCATGGACAACTGAAATGACGCCATGACCTTTGTGGTTCAGGGTCTGCCCGTCGCGCGCGGCATCGCCATTGGGCGCGCGGTGCTGGTGGCGTCCAGCCGGGTGGAGGTGGTGCACGACTTCATCGAGCCCGAGCAGGTGCTGGCCGAGCTGGCGCGCCTGCGCACCGCGCGCGATGCGGTGGCCGCCGAGCTGCAGCGCATGCAGCGCGAGATGCCCAAGGACGCGCCGCCCGAACTCACGGCCCTGCTGGACGTGCACCTGCTGCTGCTGCAAGACGAGACCATCGGTGCCGGGGTGCGCCAGTGGATCACCCAGCGCCACTACAACGCCGAATGGGCGCTGGTGACGCAGCTGGAGGTGCTGGTGCGCCAGTTCGACGAGATGCAGGACGAGTATCTGCGCGAGCGCAAGGCCGACCTGGAGCAGGTGGTCGAACGCGTGCTGCGGCGCCTGAAGGGCGTGGCCCCGCTCGCCGCCATGGCCGCGCCGCGTGCACGCGCGCAGGACGAACCGCTGGTGCTGGTGGCGCACGACCTGTCACCCGCCGACATGCTGCAATTCAAGAAAAGCGTGTTTGCCGGCTTCGTCACCGACGTGGGCGGCAAGACCAGCCACACCGCCATCGTGGCGCGCAGCATGGACATTCCGGCGGTGGTGGGCGCGCGCGCTGCCAGCGACCTGGTGCGTCAGGACGACTGGGTCATCATCGACGGCGATGCCGGGGTCATGATCGTCGATCCCACACCCATCATCCGCGACGAATACGCCTACAAGCAGCGCCAGGGCGAGCTCGAGCGCGGCCGCCTGGCGCGGCTCGCGCACACGCCGGCCGTCACCCTCGACGGCGAGCGCGTCGAGCTGCTGGCCAACATCGAGCAGCCGGACGACGCCGCCGCCGCCCTGGCCGTCGGTGCCGTCGGCGTGGGCCTGTTTCGCAGCGAATTCTTGTTCATGGGGCGCAGCGGCAAGCTGCCCGACGAAGAAGAGCAGTACCAGGCCTATCGCCGCGCGGCCGAGGCCATGCACGGCATGCCGGTCACCATCCGCACCATCGACATCGGCGCCGACAAGCCGCTGGACGACCGGCGCGAGAGCACGCACCTGAACCCCGCCCTGGGCCTGCGCGCCATCCGCTGGAGCCTGTCCGAGCCGGCGATGTTCCTGACGCAGCTGCGCGCCCTGCTGCGCGCCGCCGCCCACGGGCAGGTGCACATCCTGATCCCCATGCTGGCGCACGCCAGCGAGATTCGCCAGACACTGGAATTGCTGGCGCAGGCGCGCGCGCAGATCGATGCGCGCGGCCAGGTGCATGGCGCGGTGAAGCTCGGCGCCATGATCGAGGTGCCGGCGGCGGCGCTGTCGGTGAAGATGTTTTTGCGCCATTTCGACTTTCTGTCCATCGGCACCAACGACCTGACGCAGTACACCCTGGCCATCGACCGCGCCGATGACGCCGTGGCTCACCTGTACGACCCGCTGCACCCGGCCGTGCTGCAACTGGTGGCCGGCACCATTGCCGCCGCGCGCGCGCAGGGCAAGGGCGTGACGGTGTGCGGCGAGATGGCGGGCGACCCGCAGATGACGCGTCTGCTGCTGGGCATGGGCCTGCGCAGCTTCTCCATGCACCCCTCGCAGATCCTCACCGTCAAGCAGGAGCTGCTGCGCGCCGACGCCGGTCAGCTCGTGCCCTGGGCCCAGGCGGTGCTGGCCAGCGACGAGCCGGCGGCGCTGCTCGCGCCGCACGATCCCTGACCCGCGCCGCGCGCCGCTGAAGGCGCGCCCCGGCCGCGCAGTCGTCATCGCGGGCGCGAAGCGAGCGCCCCGTCTCAGCGCGCGCGCGTGCCGATGATCGCCGCGCCCAGAATCAACACGGTCGCTCCCGCAATCGAGGCGCTGAGCGGCCGCCCCGTGCTCCACAGCAGCAGCAGGGTGGACAGCAGCGGCGTCAGGTAGCTCAGCACCCCGATCTGGCGCGCGTCGCCCAGCTTCAGGGCCTTGTCCCACAAGAAAAACGCGCCGCCCAGCGGGCCCAGGCCCAGCGCCGCGATCAGTGCGACGTCGCGCGCCGACAGGCTCACCGCCGGTTCCAGCAGCGCGTGGCAAACCAGCGCCAGCAGGCCCGACACCAAGCCGAACGTGCCAATGGCGGCGGTCGGAAAATTGCGCCCCGTCAGCGCCAGTCGCTTGGTCAACAGCGAATAGCTCGACCAGATGAAGGCCGCCCCTGCCGCACAGGCAAAGCCCAGCGCCGCGTTGCCGGGTGCCGTCGCGTCCGCGCCGCCACGCCCCAAAATGGCAATGGCCGCGCCGGCAAAGCCCGCCAGCGCCGCGCCCACATGCGCCGCGCCCAGATGCACTCCCGGCAGCAGCAGCGGCGCCATCAGCACGATGCCCAGTGGCCACAGGTAGTTCACCAGATTGGCTTCGACCGCCGGGGCCTGCCCCAGCGCGGTAAAGAGCAGAAAGTGATAGCCGAACAAGCCGTACACGCCCACGGCCAGCGTGGGCCAAGGCACGGCCAGGCGGCGCACGTCAAAGCGCACCAGCGGCAGCGCGATCAGGCTGCCGGCCAGCAGGCCCAGGCCGGTCAGCAAAAACGGGGGCACGTGGCGCAGTGCCGCGCCCAGCGCGGCCAGCGAGGCCCACAGCGCGATGGTGGCCAGCGCCAGCCAGTTGGCCGCGCGGGCGGAATGTTGAGGGGGCATGAAGCAAAAAGCCGGAAACCGTGACTTCCTGCATCTTACGGGCGGGCCGATCCGGGGGCCTTCCCTGATTGCCGGGCGGCACGCCGCGCCGCATCATGCGCACAGCCTGCCGCACCCCGCACAGGCTTGTTGCCAACGATCTCACAAGGACCGCATCCATGAAACGCTCCGTCTTGCTGGCCGCCGCCGCGCTGGCCTGCACCATCACCCTGCCCGGTTACGCCGCCGACACCCTGGGCACGGTGGCCGCCAACAACAAGATCACCTTCGCGTACCGCGACTCGTCGGTGCCCTTCAGCTACCTGGCGGGGGCCGACAAGCCCGTCGGCTTTGGCGTGGACATCTCCAACGCCGTGCTCGCCGCCGTCAAGAAAGAGCTGGGCAAGAACGACATCCAGGTCGGCTGGCAGTCGGTCACCTCGGCCAACCGCATTCCGCTGCTGGTCAACGGCACGATCGATCTGGAGTGCGGCTCGACCACCAACAACAGTGCGCGCGGCAAGGAGGTCAGCTTTGCCACCAACTACTTCTACACCGGCACGCGGCTGATGGTCAGAAAAAGCTCGGGCATCCAGAACTGGGCCGAGCTGAAGGGCAAGAAGGTCGCCATCACCACCGGCACCACCAACATGCAGGTGGTGCGCCGCTACAACGACGAGAAGAGCCTGAACCTGGAGATCATCGGCACCAAGGACCACGCCGACGCCGCGATGCTGGTGGAGAGCGGGCGCGCCGACGCGTTTGCCATGGACGACATCCTGCTGTTCGGCCTGAAGGCCAATGCCAAGGACCCGGGCGTGCTGGACGTGGTGGGCGAGTCGCTGCAGGTCGAGCCCTACGCCTGCATGGTGCGCAAGGACGACCCCAAGTTCAAGGCCCTGGTGGACGGTGTCATCAACGGCATGATGAAGACGGGCGAGTTCACCAAGCTCTACGACAAGTGGTTCATGCAGCCGATTGCGCCGCGCAACCAGGCCATCGGGTTGCCGATGAGCCAGGAATTGAAGGACAACCTCACCGCGCTGAGCGACAAGCCCGCGACCTGACGGGTCGGCGCGGCGGCTACGCGACGGCCAGCAGCCGCTGCAATTGCCCGGCCAACTCCTGAGCCACCTCGTCCCATGAGGCTGCCACGCCCAGGCTTCGCAGGTCCACCGTGCGCAGCCCCGCATAGCCGCAGGGGTTGATGCGCTCGAAGGGCGCCAGATCCATGGCCACGTTCAGCGCCAGGCCGTGATAGGTGCGGTGCTGGGTGACCTTGATGCCCAGCGCCGCGATCTTGCCCAGGCCCGTGAAGTCGGGTTGCGGCGCGGGCGTGCCGGGCAGGCGCTCGTGCGGCTTTTGCGGCAGCACGGCGTGGCTGAAGGGGTCATGCGCGCGCACATAGATGCCCGGCGCGCCGCCCACGCGGTGGCCCACCACGTTCCAGCGCGCCAGCGTTCGCAGGGCCGCTTCTTCCAGCCGGTAAACGTATTCCTTGACGTAGATGCCGCGACGCTGCAGGTCGATCAGCGGATAGGCCACCACCTGACCGGGCCCGTGGTAAGTCACCTGCCCGCCGCGGTCGGTGGCGACGACCGGAATGTCGCCCGGCGCCAGCAGGTGCTCGGGCCGCCCCGCCAGGCCCAAGGTGAAGGTTGGCGGGTGCTCGCAAATCCATAGCTGTTCGCGCTCATCCGGTGCGGGCCGGTGGGCGAAATCTTTCATGGCCTGGTAGGTGGACGCAAAAGCCACCCGGCCCAGCACGCGCGTTTCCATGCGGGTTGGCTTCAGGCGGCGGCGCTACAGCACCCACCGCGCCATCGGGTGCGTGGACAGTGCGCGGTAGAGATCGTCGAGCTGCGCGCGGCTGGTGGCCCGCACGGTGATTGTCACGCCCAGGTACTTGCCGCCGCCGCTTTCGCGCAGCTCGATGGTCGCGGCGTCGAACGTGGGGTCGAACTGCCGCGCGATGTGGGTGATGGCGTGCACGAAGCCATCCTCGTTCACGCCCACGACCTTGATCGGAAATGCGCTCGGGTACTCGATCAGTTCATCGCGGCGCGCGCCGCCGGGCTTGGCATCGGTCATGGTGTGAACAAGGCGTCCTTGGCGCGCTGGTAGCCGTCGTACAGCTTTTGGTAGATGGGGCCGGGGCGGCCGTTGCCCACGGGGCGGCCATCCAGCGTGGTGACGGGCAGCACCTCCTTGGTGGCCGAGGACAGCAGCAGCTCGTCGGCGGCCGGCACCTCGGCCTGCGCGATGCGGCGCAATTCGAAGCCGATGCCCTGCTCGCGGCACAGCGCCTCGATGGCGCCGTAGCGGATGCCCTCCAGCACCAGGTGGTCCCGGGGCGGCCCGTAGACCGTGCCGTCCTTGACCACCCACACGTTGCTGGAGGCGGCCTCGCTCAAAAAACCGTCGCGGAACATCACCGTCTCCAGCGCACCCTGGTCGTAGCTGATCTGGCGTGCAAACACCGCGCCCAGCAGGCTGATGGACTTGATGTGCGCCTTCCTCCAGCGAAAGTCCTCGGCCGTGACGCAGGCCACCCCTTGGGCGCGCAACGCCGGCGCCATCGGCTTGAGCGGCAGGCAGGTGGCAAACACCGTGGGCGTCAGGCCCTCGATCATGTGGTGCTCGCGCAACGCCACGCCGCGGGTCACCTGGAAATAATAGAACCAGTCCTTGTTGGTGGCGTGCTCGGGGTGCGCGGCAATCAGCTCGAGCGCGATGCGCCGCCACTCATCGGGTGTGTGCGGGTTGGGGATGCGCACCTCGCGCAGGCTGCGATCGAGCCGCGCCATGTGCTGCTCGAAGCGAAAGGGCTGGGGCGCGTGGCCGGGCTTGCCATAGACGGCGATGCCCTCGTACACACCGTCGCCAAAAATGAAACCGCGGTCCAGCGGGCTGATGCGCGCGGCGTCCAGCGTGGTGAGTTCGCCGTTCAGGTGGCAGGGCAGGGCGGGCAAGGTGGCTGGCATGGCAAGCTGGGGCGATCGGGTGGGACAGCCCGCATTCTGATCCAGCCGCAGGCACCGCGTTTGCGTCCGCTGGATTGGGCTGCGGGTTACCACGTATAATTTCATGGCTTTGCAGCACGTTGGCTGAGGGCGTAACCGCGGCGTCAGGTGGCATGAGGAAAATCACACCCCAGTCGGCGCCCGGTGCTTCGGGTCGGACCGCAACATGGGCCGATTCCGAGGGGGGCGAGGACTTGCCCGCACCGCTTTCGGCCGAGCAGGCGCGCCGCTGGCGCACGCAACATCCGCAAGTGTCGGTGGGGCGGGCGCTGGTGATGCAGGTGTTGACCGGCACGCTCGTCGCTGCTCTGGCTTGGTTGCTGACCGATCGCGCCCAGGTGGCCTGGTCGGCGGCGTATGGCGCACTGACCGGGGTCATCCCTGCGGCGGTGGCGGCCAAGGGCACACGGCGTTGGGCGGCGCCCGGGTTTCCCCCGGGGGCGGCACTGGCCGGCTTGCTGCTGTGGGAGGGGGTCAAGCTGGCCTTGACCGTGGGAATGCTTTTGGCGGCCCCGCGAATTTTGGGAGCATTGAGCTGGCCGGCGTTGCTGATCGGCTTGGTGCTGACGATCAAGATGTACTGGGTGGGCCTGTTGTGGGCTCGGCCCAAAAAGTCCACACACGGACAGGCGCACGAAGAGTAAACACCGATGGCTGCTGAAAACGCTGTTGCATCCGCCGCTGAGCACGGGCCCACCGCGGGCGAATACGTCGTCCACCACCTGCACTTCTGGCAGAACAAGGCGTCCAACGCCGTGGTCGACTTCTCGGTGATTCATTACGACACGGTGCTGTTTTCCGTGCTGCTGGCGGCCCTCACCTTCTGGCTGCTGTGGGCGGCCGCACGCAAGGCCAGTGCCGGCGTGCCGGGGCGTTTCCAGGCCGCGGTCGAGATGCTGGTGGAGTTTGTCGACAACGAGGCCAAGGGCATCGTCAAGAACGCCGAAAGCCGCAAGTTCGTGGCGCCGCTGGGTCTGTCCATCTTCGTGTGGGTCACGTTGATGAACACCATGGACCTGCTGCCGGTCGATCTGATCCCCTCGATCTGGGCCAAGATCGTCGGCGCGGCCGGCCACGACCCGGCGCACGCCTACATGCGCGTGCTGCCCACCGCCGACGTGTCGGGCGCCATGGGCCTGTCGGTGGCGGTGCTGCTGATCTGCCTGTACTACAACGTCAAGATCAAGGGTCTGGGCGGCTGGGCGCACGAGCTGGTCACGGCGCCGTTCGGCACCAGCAAGAACCCCGTCATGGCGGTGCTGCTGGGCATCGTCAACTTCGCGATGCAGATCATCGAATTCGCCTCCAAGACCCTCTCGCACGGCCTGCGACTGTTCGGCAACATGTACGCTGGCGAGCTGATCTTCATGCTGATCGCCCTGATGGGCGGCGCCTTCGCGCTCACCGGCACCGGCATCGGCCTGGCCATCGGCCACGTCATTGCCGGCCTGGCCTGGGCGATCTTCCACATCCTGATCATCATCTTGCAGGCCTTCATCTTCATGATGCTGGCGCTGGTCTATATCGGTCAGGCGCACGATCACCACTGAGGACGCTGCCTGACGGCGCGGCCCGCATCCGTTTTCCCTTTCGTTTTCATCCTCAACTCAACCAACCACGTCCCTTAGGAGTCATCATGGAAGTTATCAGCTTTGTCGCCCTGGCCGCCGGCCTGATCATTGGCCTGGGCGCTGTCGGCGCTTGTATCGGCATCGGCCTCATGGGCAGCAAGTTCCTCGAATCGGCCGCCCGCCAGCCCGAGCTGATGGGCGAATTGCAAACCAAGATGTTCCTGCTGGTCGGCCTGATCGACGCGGCCTTCATCATCGGCGTGGGTATCGCCCTGTGGTTCGCCACGGCCAACCCGTTCCTGGGCCAGCTCGCCCAGCTCGCCAAGTAAGTTCCGGGTCGGGTTGGGATGAGGCTTGCGCCCTCCGGGGCGCAAGCATCCCGCGAACGAGTCTTGCGGCCTGTGCGCCGCTGCAATCCAAGGAACCACCGTGAGCATCACCGGTACCCTCATCATCCAGATCATCGTGTTTCTGCTCCTGGTGGCGTTCACGATGAAGTTTGTGTGGCCGCCGATCGCCAACGCGCTCGACGAGCGTGCGCAGAAGGTCGCTGACGGCCTGGCCGCCGCCGACAAGGCCAGGACCGAACTGGACGCTGCCAACAAGCGCGTCGAGGCGCAACTGGCCGAGTCCCGCAACGAGAACGCCCAGCGCCTGGCCGACGCCGAGCGCCGCGCGCAAGCCATCATCGAAGAGGCCAAGGGCCGTGCCAACGACGAAGGCGCCAAGATCATCGCCGCTGCCCGGGCCGAGGCCCAGCAGCAGGCGGTGCAGGCGCGCGAGGCGCTGCGCGACGAGGTGGCCAAGCTGGCCGTGCGGGGCGCCGAGCAGATTTTGCGCAAGGAAGTCAATCCTGCCGTGCACGCCGATTTGCTCGCCCGCCTGAAAACCGAGCTTTGAAACGGCGCGAGGACACCCACCATGGCTGAACTTGCCACCATCGCCCGGCCCTACGCCGAAGCGCTGTTCGAGAGCTGCCGCGGCGACGCCGCGGGCACGCAAAGCTGGCTCGACACGATCGCGGCCGCCGCGCAAACGCCCCAGTTGCTGCAATTTGCCGCCAACCCCAAGGTGAGCGCGGCCGAGGTCTTCAAGCTGGTGACCTCGGTGCTGCCGCAGGCCCTGTCCGAGCGCGGCGCCAACTTCGTGCGCACGGTGATCGACAACGGTCGCCTGGCGGCGCTGCCCGAGGTGGCCGCGCAGTTTCGTGACTTGGCCAATGCCCAGAGCGGGCGCTCGGACGCGCAGATCTACAGCGCGTTTCCGATCGAAGGCGGCGAGCTGGCGCAACTCAAGACCGTGCTCGAAAAGCGCTTTGGACGCCAACTCGAAACCCAGGTGCACGTCGATCCCGAGCTGATCGGCGGCGTGCGCGTGGTCGTGGGCGACGAAGTGCTGGACACCTCCGTGCGCGCGCGCCTGCAACAAATGAAAGCGGCCCTCACCGCCTGACGCCCTGCGCATCGGCACGAGAGTCCTCGATAACCATCTAGCCATGTAAGGAAAGAGTCATGCAACTCAATCCCACCGAAATTTCCGAACTGATCAAGAGCCGCATCGAGGGCCTGGGCGTCAGCGCCGACGTGCGCAACCAGGGCACCGTGGTGTCCGTCACCGACGGCATCGTGCGCATCCACGGACTGTCCGACGCGATGCAGGGCGAGATGCTGGAGTTTCCGGCCACCGCCGACGGCCAGCCCACCTTCGGCCTGGCGCTGAACCTCGAGCGCGACTCCGTCGGCGCCGTGATCCTGGGTGAGTACGAGCACATTTCCGAAGGCGACACCGTCAAGTGCACGGGCCGCATTCTGGAAGTGCCGGTCGGCCCCGAACTGATCGGCCGCGTGGTCAACGCGCTGGGCCAGCCCATCGACGGCAAGGGCCCCATCAACGCCAAGATGACGGACGTGATCGAGAAGGTCGCGCCGGGCGTGATCGCGCGCCAAAGCGTGAGTCAGCCGGTGCAGACCGGCCTGAAGTCGATCGACTCGATGGTGCCCATCGGCCGCGGCCAGCGCGAGCTGATCATCGGCGACCGCCAGACCGGCAAGACCGCGGTGGCGATCGACACGATCATCAACCAGAAGGGTCAGAACATGACCTGCGTGTACGTCGCCATCGGCCAGAAGGCGTCGTCCATCAAGAACGTGGTGCGTGCGCTGGAGCAGGCCGGCGCCATGGCCTACACCATCGTGGTGGCCGCATCGGCTGCCGAGTCCGCCGCCATGCAGTACGTGGCCGCGTATTCGGGCTGCACCATGGGCGAATACTTCCGCGATCGCGGCGAAGACGCGCTGATCATCTACGACGACCTGTCCAAGCAGGCTGTGGCCTACCGCCAGGTCTCGCTGCTGCTGCGCCGCCCGCCGGGCCGCGAAGCCTTCCCCGGCGACGTGTTCTATCTCCACAGCCGCCTGCTCGAGCGTGCCGCGCGCGTCAACGCCGACTACGTCGAGAAGTTCACCAAGGGCGAGGTCAAGGGCAAGACCGGCTCGCTGACCGCGCTGCCCGTCATCGAGACGCAGGCCGGCGACGTGTCCGCGTTCGTGCCGACCAACGTGATCTCGATCACCGACGGCCAGATCTTCCTCGAGACCTCGCTGTTCAACGCCGGCATCCGCCCCGCCATCAACGCCGGCATCTCGGTGTCGCGCGTCGGCGGCGCGGCCCAGACCAAGCTGGTCAAGAGCCTGTCGGGCGGCATCCGTACCGACCTCGCGCAGTACCGCGAGCTGGCCGCGTTCGCGCAGTTCGCCTCCGACCTCGACGCCGCCACCCGCAAGCAGCTCGATCGCGGCGCGCGCGTGACCGAACTGCTCAAGCAGCCGCAGTACTCGCCGCTGCCCATCAGCCTGATGGCCGCCTCGGTGTTCGCGGTGAACAAGGGCTACATGGACGACATCGACGTCAAGAAGGTCCTGCCCTTCGAGCACGGCCTGCACCAGCACCTGAAGTCCAGCCACGCCGGCCTGCTCGCCAAGCTCGAGAAGGACAAGGCCATGGACAAGGACGCCGAAGCGGAACTCAACAACGCCATCGCGGCGTTCAAGAAGTCCTTCGCCTAAGCCCCAGCTCAAGGAGTCCTGACCATGGCGGTCGGCAAGGAAATTCGCGGCAAGATCAAATCGGTGGAGAACACCAAGAAGATCACCAAGGCCATGGAAATGGTCGCCGCCTCCAAGATGCGCAAGGCGCAGGACCGCATGCGTGCGGCGCGCCCGTACAGCGACAAGATCCGCAACATCACGGCCAACCTGTCGCAGGCGAACCCCGAGTACCACTCGCCCTACATGCGCCAGGGCGGCAGCGCGAAGAAGGTGGGCATGATCGTCGTCACGACCGACAAGGGTCTGTGCGGCGGCCTGAACACCAACATCCTGCGCGCCGTCACGACCAAGATGCGCGAGCTGCAGGCCGAGGGCACGAGCGTCGAGGCGGTGGCGATCGGCAACAAGGGCGTCGGCTTCCTGAACCGCATCGGCGCCAAGGTCGTGTCGCATGCGATCCAGCGCGGCGACGC
>JAFEEB010000074.1:0-136 GCA_018241325.1 Pseudomonadota bacterium
GAATCTATTGCCCGCCGAGCCCGCCGCTTACCGGCCGCGGGGGAGGGCGGCAAAAACGGCAGTTTCTGCGACCACTTTTTAGGTCGTTTGCCGTCGCAAAAAGAGGAATCGAGACATGAAACACATCATTGCCGTA
>JAFEEB010000074.1:249-5587 GCA_018241325.1 Pseudomonadota bacterium
CCGCCTGATCGAGGTGGTCAAGGTGGTCGAGCTGACCGAGGGCGCCTACATCGAGCGCGAACACATGATGGTCAAGGTGCGCGCCGTCGGCAAGGAGCGCGAGGAGATCAAGCGCACCACCGACATCTTCCGCGGCCGCATCATCGACGTGACCGACAAGAGCTACACCATCGAGATGACGGGCGACCAGGCCAAGCACGATGCGTTCCTGAACTCCATCGACAAGAGCGCCATCCTGGAGACCGTGCGCACCGGCGCCAGCGGCATTGGCCGCGGCGAACGTTTGTTGAAGGTTTGAGCCCGCAGCGCTTGTCCACCGTGCGGCGGGCGCTTCATTTTTGATAGTAATCCAGATCATCCAAGGAGAAAACCCGTGAAAGTGTTCTACGACAAAGACTGTGACCTGTCCCTCATCAAGGGCAAAACCGTGGCCATCATCGGCTACGGCAGCCAGGGCCATGCCCACGCGCAAAACCTGAGCGACAGCGGCGTCAAGGTCGTGGTCGGCCTGCGCAAGGGCGGCGCCAGCTGGCCCAAGGTCGAGAAGGCGGGCCTGAAGGTGGCCGAGGTGGCCGATGCCGTCAAGCAGGCCGACGTGGTCATGATCCTGCTGCCCGACGAGCAGATCGCCAAGGTGTATCGCGACGAGGTGGACGCCAACATCAAGCAGGGCGCGTCGCTGGCGTTCGCCCACGGCTTCAACGTGCACTACGGCCAGGTCGTGCCGCGCGCCGACCTGGACGTCTGGATGGTGGCGCCCAAGGCGCCCGGCCACACCGTGCGCAGCACCTACACCCAGGGCGGCGGCGTGCCCCACCTGGTGGCCGTGCATCAGGACAAGAGCGGCAAGGCGCGCGACCTGGCGCTGTCCTACGCCATGGCCAACGGCGGCGGCAAGGCCGGCATCATCGAGACCAACTTCCGCGAAGAAACCGAGACCGACCTGTTCGGCGAGCAGGCCGTGCTGTGCGGCGGCACCGTCGAGCTGATCAAGGCCGGTTTCGAGACCCTGGTCGAAGCCGGCTACGCGCCCGAGATGGCCTACTTCGAGTGCCTGCACGAGCTGAAACTGATCGTCGATCTGATCTATGAAGGCGGCATCGCCAACATGAACTACTCGATCAGCAACAACGCCGAATACGGCGAATACGTGACCGGCCCGCGCATCGTCACCGACGAGACCAAGAAGGCCATGCGCCAGGCGCTGCGCGACATCCAGACCGGTGAATACGCCAAGAGCTTCATCGCCGAGAACCTGGCCGGCGCGCCCACGCTGCAAAGCCGCCGCCGCCTGAACGCCGAGAGCCAGATCGAGCAGGTGGGCGAAAAGCTGCGCGCCATGATGCCCTGGATCAAGGCCAACAAGCTGGTGGACAAGTCGCGCAACTGAGCGTGGCCATCCGCCCATCAAGGCCACGCCGGGCGGCGTGGCCTTTTTCATGGGCCGTGCCGCCTGTGCGGCTACACTGACCGCTGGCTGGCCACTGCGCCGGCACCAAGCCATGCCTGACGACGAACTCCAACCCAACGCACCGCCGCGCCCGCGCCGCAAGGGCATCTACGCGCTGCCCAACATGATCACGCTGGCGGCGCTGTTCGGCGGCTTCTACGCCATCGTCATGGCCATGAACGGGCAATTCGGCCTGGCCACGGCGGGCATTTTTGCCGCCATGGTGCTCGACGGCCTGGACGGGCGGGTGGCGCGCATGACGCACACCCAAAGTGCCTTTGGCGAGCAGATGGATTCGCTGTCGGACATGGTCAGCTTTGGCGCCGCGCCCGCGCTGGTGGCCTACATGTGGGCCCTGCAGCCGCTGGGGCGCGCCGGCTGGCTTGCCGCCTTCGTGTACTGCTCGTGCGCGGCGCTGCGCCTGGCCCGTTTCAACGTCAACACCAGCGTGGTCGACAAGCGCTACTTCCAAGGGCTGCCATCGCCCGCGGCAGCGGCCCTGGTGGCGGGCTTCATCTGGCTCACCAGCGCCATGTTCGAGGCGCACCGCGACGTGGCCTTGTTTCGCCAGCTGATCTCGGCGCTGGGCGGGCAGCGCGTGGCGCGGGGCGATTTTTCGTGGCTGATGTTCGGCATCACCCTGTTTGCCGGCTTGTCCATGGTCACCAACACGCCGTTCTACAGCTTCAAGGACATGCGCGGGCGGCGCAGCGTGCCCTTCGTGGTGCTGGTGGGTGCGGCGCTGCTGATCGCCATCATCAGCATCGAGCCGGCCACCATGCTGTTTCTGGTGTTCGTGGGCTACGCGCTGTCGGGCTACGTCATCTACATCTGGCGCCGCGCCAAGGGCGAGCCCGTCAGCATCGTCAGCACCTCCACCGACGAGCCGGACGAGCGCGGCCTGCATGATTGACGCAAGCGCTGGCGCTTGTGATACGATCACTCGCTTATGAATAGCGCGCACTGCTTTGCCAACGCCACCGGGTTTTCGGTGGTGGCATCGCGCGCGCTGCTGCTGGCCCTACTGCTACCGCAGGCGGGCTAGGCGCGTTCGTTCATTTTTCCTCGAATACCCCAACGGCCCGCATGCTCCAGCAGCGGGCCGTTTTCATTCGCGTTGCTGGTGGCAAATCCTCCCACAAGGACTTCTCATGATGCTCCAGCAACCCGCCTCCAAATACCGCGCCTTTCCACCCATCGCCTTGGCCGATCGCACCTGGCCCGACGCCGTTTTGACCCGCGCGCCGATCTGGCTGTCCACCGACCTGCGCGATGGCAATCAGGCGTTGGTCGAGCCGATGGACGCGGCGCGCAAACTGCGCATGTACGAGTTGCTGGTGAAGATTGGCTTCAAGCAGATCGAAGTGGGCTTCCCGGCCTCGTCGCAGATTGAATACGACTTCGTGCGCAAGCTGATCGACGAGCGGCGCATTCCGGGTGACGTCACCATCCAGGTGATGACGCCGGCACGCGAGGAATTGATCGAGCGCACCGTCGAGTCGCTGCGCGGTGCGCCGCGCGCTATCGTCCACGTCTACAACGCGGTGGCTCCGGTGTGGCGCGAGGTGGTGTTCGGCATGACGGTGCCGCAGGTGATGGAGCTGGTGGCGCGAAGCGTGGCTCACGTGCGTCGCCTGACCGACGCCGCGCCCGAAACCGAATGGACGCTGCAATATTCGCCCGAAACCTTCTGTCTGGCCGAGCTGGAGGTTTCTGCCCAGGCGTGCGAGACGGCGATCGGTGCCTGGGGCGCCGGCCGCGCCATCATCCTGAACCTGCCCACCACCGTCGAGAACGCTACCCCCAACGTGTTCGCCGACCAGATCGAATGGATGCACCGACGCTTTGGCGGGCGGCCCGGCGTGGTGCTGTCGGTGCATCCGCACAATGACCGCGGCACGGGCACCGCCGCCGCAGAGCTGGCGCTGATGGCCGGCGCCGACCGCGTCGAGGGTTGCCTGTTTGGCAATGGCGAGCGCACTGGCAACCTCGATCTGGTCAACGTGGCGCTCAATCTGTACACGCAAGGCGTGTCGCCCGAGCTTGACTTTTCCGACATCGATGCGGTGCGCGCGCAGGTGGAGCATTGCAATCGGCTGCCAGTGTCGCCGCGCCATCCGTATGTGGGCGATTTGGTCTACACCTCGTTTTCCGGCTCGCACCAGGACGCGATCAAGAAAGCCTTTGCCGCGCGGCGCGAAGGCGATGTCTGGGCCATGCCGTATCTTCCGATCGACCCACAGGATCTGGGCCGCAGCTATGAAGCGGTGATTCGTGTCAACAGCCAGTCGGGCAAGGGCGGCATGGCCTATTTGCTGGAGAGCGAATACGGCATCGTGATGCCGCGTCGGCTGCAGATCGAGTTCAGCCAGGCGGTGCAGCGCGTGATGGACATCGAAGGCAAGGAACTCAGCGCTGCTGACATCTGGCAAATCTTTCAGCACGAGTGCGGGCTGAATGCCGCGCACGGCTTGCATCACCATGTGGTCGAGGCGCAAGGCGATGGCGCTGTTTCTCTGCGCGGCGAGATGACCTGGAATGGCAGGCAGCACGCCATCGAGGGTCGGGGCAACGGGCCGATCGACGCGTTCAGCCACGCGCTGGCGGGCGTCGCCGGGCAGCCGGTGCGCGTGATCGACTACCAGCAGCACGCGATCGGCAGCGGCGCCGATGCGCGCTCGGTCGCTTATGTGGAACTGCGCGTGGGTGACGCGCCGGCGCTGTTTGGCGTGGCCATCGATGCCGACACCACGGCAGCGGCCTTCAAGGCGATGATTGGCGGCGTGCAGCGCTTGGCAGCCCGCGCGCCAAACACGCCGCCCGCCGACCCGCGGGCCGCGCGGGAGCAGCAGTTGGAGGCCGCCTGTGAGTGAAGCGCAAGCAGCCACCTACACCCACGGCTACCACCCTGCGGTGCTGCGCTCGCACAGCAACCGCACGGTGGCCAATTCGGCGGCGTATTTGCTGGAGTACGTGAAGCCAGGCATCGATCTGCTCGACGTCGGGTCCGGTGCTGGAACCATCACGGCCGACTTTGCGCGGCGTGTGGCGCCAGGGCGCGTGACTGCGCTCGAAGCCGATGAAGCGGCCATCGATCTGACGCGCGCCGAGATCGCCCGCCATGGGCTCGATACGGTGGATTTGATCATCGGTGACGTACATGCGCTCAACCTGCCCGAAGGCCGCTTCGACATCGTGCACGCCCATCAGGTGTTGCAGCACGTGCGGGACCCCGTGCAGGCGCTGCGCGAAATGCGCCGCGTGTGCAAGCTGGGTGGCGTGGTGGCGGCGCGCGATGCCGACTACGCCGGCTTCGTCTGGTACCCACGGTTGCCCGAGCTGGACCAATGGATGCGCTGGTATCAACAGGCCGCGCGCGCCAATGGTGGTGAGCCCGACGCGGGCCGGCGCTTGCTTTCATGGGCCCGCCAAGCCGGGTTTGCCGACATCACGTCGTCATCGAGCACCTGGTGCCTGGCCACGCCCGAGGCGCGCCATTGGTGGGGCGGCATGTGGGCCGAGCGCATCCTCACATCAAAAATTGCCGAGCAGTTGCGCGCGCAGGGCATCGCCACGCAGGCGGAGTTGGAGCGCGTCTCCCACGCCTGGCTCGAATGGGCTGCAGCGCCGGACGGCTGGATGTCCATCGTGCACGGTGAAATAATTTGCCGTGTTTGACCACCACCATTGTTGTCCCACGAGAGGCGTGCGCGCCACGCCACGCAACAGGAGCTTTTGACCATGACCGACAAACTCATCATTTTCGACACCACCTTGCGCGACGGCGAGCAGTCGCCCGGCGCCAGCATCACGCGCGACGAGAAGCTGCGCATCGCGCGCCAGCCCGAACGCCTGAAGGTGGACGTCATCGAGGCCGGCTTTGCCGCC
>JAFEEB010000075.1 GCA_018241325.1 Pseudomonadota bacterium
GCGCGAATCCCGCAGCGCGCAGCGTGGAGGGTTCCGGTTTTCGCGCCGGGCCGTTCCCAAGCGCGAACCCCGCAGCGCGCCAGCGCGGAGGGGCGTCAATGACCCTGCGCCGCATCGCCGTGGCCGGCGCCACCGGCCTGGTCGGCCGCTGCCTGGTGCAGCAGCTGTGCGCCGAGCCGGGCGTGGCCGAGGTGCACGGGCTGGCGCGCCGGCCGCTGGACTGGACGCACCCCAAGCTGCAGATGCACCGGGTGGACTTTGCCGCCCTGCCCGCCTTGCCGGCTGTGGACGAGGTCTATCTGGCCCTGGGCACCACCATCAAGATCGCGGGCAGCCAGCCGGCGTTTCGGGCGGTGGACTTCGACGCCAACCTGGCCGTGGCCCGCGCTGCCCAGGCCGCCGGCGCGCGCCGCGCGGGCCTGGTCAGCGCCATGGGGGCCAACGCCAAGTCCGGCGTGTTTTACAGCCGCATCAAGGGCGAGCTGGAAGACGCGCTGGCGGCGCTGGGCTTCGACGCGCTGGTGATCGCGCGCCCCTCCATGCTGCGCGGCGACCGCGCCGTGCTGGGCCAGCCGGTGCGTGCCGGCGAGCTGCGCTGGGCCCGGCTGGACGCCCTGCTGCGCCCGCTGATCCCCGCCAGCTACCGCGCCATCGACGCCGCCGACGTGGCGGCTGCGCTGCGCCGGCATGTGCCCATGGCGCAGGGGCGCGTGCTGCTGCCCTCGGGCGCCATGCAAGGCGCCAACACATCGGGAGCTTGACCATGGAACGCATCGAACACCACGCCAGCTTTGGCGGCCGGCAAGAGGTGTGGCAGCACGCCAGCCGCAGCACCGGCACGCCGATGAAGTTCGGCATCTACCTGCCCGAGGCGGCGGTGCGCGGCCAGAAGTGCCCGGTGCTGTACTGGCTGTCGGGCCTGACCTGCACCGAACAGAACTTCATCACCAAGGCCGGCGCGCAGCAGCACGCGGCGCGGCACGGCCTGATCGTGGTGGCGCCCGACACCAGCCCGCGCGGCGTCGATGTGGCCGACGACGCGGCCTATGACCTGGGCCAGGGCGCGGGCTTCTACCTCAACGCAACGCAGCAGCCCTGGGCCGCGCACTACCGCATGCAGGACTACGTGGCGCGCGAACTGCCGGCGCTCGTCGAGCAGCACTTTGCGGCCACCGATGCGCGCTCGATCTTCGGCCACAGCATGGGCGGGCACGGCGCGCTCGTCACCGCGCTGCGCCATCCGGGGCGGTATCGCAGCGTGTCGGCCTTTGCACCCATTGCCGCGCCGGCGCAGGTGCCTTGGGGGCAAAAGGCACTGACGGCGTATCTGGGCGAAGACCCCAAGGCGTGGGCCGAGTGGGACGCCGCGGCGCTGATTGCCCAAGCGCGCAGCGAACGCCTGCCGCTGCTGATCGACCAGGGCGAGGCCGACGAATTCCTGCCGCAGCTGCGCCCGGATTTGCTGCAGGCGGCGTGCGCCCGAGTGGGTCACCCGATCACCCTGCGCATGCAGCCGGGCTACGACCACAGCTACTACTTCATCGCCAGCTTCATGGGCGAGCACGTGGCGCATCACGCGGCGGCGCTGCGCGGGTGAATTGCGCGGTTGTTGGGGGCCGAACGTCGGGTTTTCGTGCCTCAACCCGACCTACGAAGACTTTGGGCGGCGTGCAACGCAGTCGGTCGAGTTGGCGAAGCGCAACCCGACGTAGTCCTGAAATGATAGCTGTCGTCGCTTGCCCATCAAGCGCTACAACCCTGTAGGTTGGGTTGGCGAAGCGTCACCCGACATGACGCGCACCCGAGCGGGCGCCACTGCTTGCGCGCCGGCGGGCTTCGGTGGCGCTCAGTAATTGACGACCACCGTCACCGTGTCGCTGTAGCTGTCGGGCTGATAGTCGGCCGAGGGCGCGCGCACGTACACCGTGTGGGATTTGGCGACGCCGGTGCCGCTGCCGGCCACGCCGTTGCCGGCGCTGGAGGCCGTGGCGGTATTGCCCCAGAGGGTGGTCATGCCGGCGTTCTGGTACAGCTGATACGGCACCTTGTCGGTGTTGCCCGGGGGGGCGGACATCAGGCCGGCGCCCACGGTGCTGTTGTTGGACGGACGCAGGCCGACGTAATACGGCGTGGTGTTGCTGCAGGTGATGCTGATGTTGCCGTTGTTGGCAACGTTGGCGGCGCTGGCGGGGACGGTGCCCAGGTCGACGTCGGAGACGGCGTTCACCACGCATTGCTTGGTGACGGTGGCGCTGACGGTGAAGGGGAAATAGCTGCCTTGATAGGTGCTGGGGCAGGTGCTCGGAGGGGTGCTGCCCATGACCGCGTTGATCGAAATGGCGGTGTCCACCTGTTGATAGACGTCGGCGTAGCTGCCAGGGATCGCACCCGTTTGCCCGCCAATGACGCGGCCGTACAGCGGGATCGTGCCGCTGGTCCTGGAGCTGGCGCCGCTGCTCCCGGACAGGGTGAACTGCACAGATGCGGGCGTGGCCGAACCAAAGCCGTAGCTGCCCCAGATCAGCGTGGTGCGGCCGGGATCCTGGTAGAGCTGGAACTGCAAGGTGTTGGAGCCGCTCAGCATCAGCCGCGGGTTCCATTGCCGGCCGAACGGTTCACCGATGTGAAAACACACCATGGCGGAATCGGTTCCACCGTCGTTCTTGCTGCAGCTGTAGCTCAGAGTCGCACTGCCGTCGGTCTGACTCGACAGCGGGTTGACGGGGCCGAAATTGACGTCGGTCATCGTGGCGGAGCAAGTGAGGACAGCGTGTGCCGGAGCGCTGGCCAGCATCGACACCAGCAGCACACCGATGGCGGGCAGCGTGCCGATAAAAAGGGATCGCAGCGACAGTTTCATGGCCGGGTCTCCGGGGTGCAGCGCAGTGGGCCGATGCGGGGAATGGCGCCGTCGGCGTCCTTGCGATAGTCCAAGCGTACGCTGCAACGGCCGGCGGGGGTTTGCGCGGCCAACTGGTTGTGTTCGTCCAGCGTGTCCAGATAGACCTCGCCGTCGTAGCCGACCACGGCGTGGCTCGATTGGCCGTTGATTGTGACGCGGCTGCCCAGGGGCAGCGGCTGGCCGGCGGCGTCCACCAGGGTGACCAGGGCCGAGCGCACCGGGGTGATGCCGAACTGCACCAGCGTGCCGGCGCGGTCGGGCGGGGTGGCGATGGCTTCCACGCGGTCGATGCGCAGGTCGGCCGGCAGGTCCATGGGGTTGATGCCCAGCTTGTTGTTCTGCCAGGCGTTCAGCGGCGTGACCAGCAGGTGGCCGCTGGCGTCGGTGGTGCCGATGGGGCGGTTTTCCAGCCGCACGGGCACGCCGGGCACGCCGTCGGTGGACACCAGGGCGAAGGCGTCGTAAATCTGGCGCGCGGCAAACAGGTGGCCGCCCATGAAGACCAGGGCGCCGTTGGCATCGCCATACGCGGTGCTGGCGCCGTTCATCACGTTCACGCCGGCGGCGTAGCGCCCGTAGGTGCCCAGGTAGTTGACCTCGCCCTGCGCGCCGTGCTGGCCGCTGCCGGCGCGCGCCATCGCGTTCCAGCCCCAGCCGCCGTCGCTGGGCGTGGCGTGGCTGGCGCTGGCCGTCAGCTGGGTGCCGCCGTTGTCGCGCTGCACGCCGGAGCTGATGCTGGTGCGGCTGTCCAGCGCCCAGCTGAGGTTGACGAACACGCTGTAGAGCTTGCGATCGCTCAGGTCGCGGTTGGCGGTGAGCGAGAGCGTGGCCTGCCGCCCCAGCGACTTGAACCAGCCCGCGCTGGCGTAGCGCGCGGCGGCCTGGCCGGGGTAGTTTTGATAGAGGTAGCTGAGCGAGAAGCTGCCCGCGTCGCCCGCGTTGTAGCCCACGGTGGCGCTGCCGCTGGCACGCGCCAGTGCGGTGCCGCTTTGCGCCGCCACGTCGCGGTACTGACCTTGCGCGCGGGTGCCGGTGAAGGCGACGTTGAAGCGCTCGTTGTTCCAGTTGTAGCCCAGGTTCAGCTGCGTGCCGTGCTGGCCCGCGCCGCTGGAGCCGGCCAGCGCCCCGCTGGCCACGCCGGCGCTGCCCAGCAGCCAGGCCGCGCCGGCGCCGACGTTGGCCAGGCCGCGCGTGGCTTCGGCGTGGGCGGCCACGGTCAGGCGGTCGCTCAGGCCGCGGCGCCAGCTGCCGCTGACCATGGGGTCGTGGCCGTAGTCGTTGGAGACCAGGCCGTAGTTCTGGCGCACGCGGCCCAGCTCGACCGACCAGCTGGTCAGGCCGGGCCTCAGCAGCTGCTGCGTGCCGTAGAGCGAGAAATTGAGCGTGGTGCTGCGCCCGAAGGCGTCGGTCAGCACCACCTGCGCGTTGCCGGCGCCGCTGATGCTGGGCAGGGTGTTGAGCTGAAACGGCCCGGCCGGTACCTGGCCGTTGTACTGGCGCATGCCGTTGACGTACAAATCCAGCTGCGAGGGCAGCGTGGCCGAGCCCAGCAGCGAGGGCACGGGGGTGGTGCTGAGGTAGGGTTGCAGCGCGAAGTTGCTGCCGATCTGGATGCCGCCGATGCGCGTGGCGCGCGTCCAGGGCAGGGCCTGGGTCAGCGTGTCGCCCACGCGCACGGTCAGCAGGCGATCGGGCCAGGACTGGGACCAGCTGGTGTCCAGCCGCACGGTGCGCGGCTGCTGCGGGGTGTCCACGTTGCCGTGCGTGCTGCGCGCCAGCATCGTGTTGCTCAGCACGCCCCAGTTGCCGAAGGCGCGCAGCTCGGTGAAGGCGCTCAACGAGCCGGTGCCCGCCGAGCCCGCGCCCTGGCTGCGCGCGCCGTAGAGGTCATAGTTGAGCAGCAGGCCGGGCGCGCTGCTGACGGGGTGCGCCGCGATGCCCGGCACGGTGAGCGTGGTCTCGGGCAGCTTGAGCAGGTCCAGCGGCGCGATCAGGCCGACGCGCTGCAGCGCGCGGTCGTACTGCTGCTGCACGCCGGGCAAGTCATGCAGCGCCACCGGGTCGGGTGTACCGGCCGGCAGCACGAAGCCCAGCGCGCGCAGGCTGGCCGCCGAGGCCCAGAGCTGGCCGGCGCGCTCGCCGAAGTGCACCAGGCCGCGCGCGCTGCCGTTGAGCGTGACGTCCAGATAAACGTCGTGGCCGGCTGCGCCCGCCAGGCTGGGCTCGGCCGCGCCCAGCACCGCGCCCGCCACCGCGCTCGCCGGCGCATCGGCGGCGTGGGCGGGCAAGGCCGGCAGGGCCAGCGCCAGCAGCAGGGCCTCAGCGAGGGCGCTCGGCCAGCGGGACGCTTTGGTCGGTCTTGCCATTGATCATTGCTTCCCATTGGCCGCCGGCGAGGGCGGCCGCCGGCACCTTCACGGCCCAGCGCATGTGCATGCCGGGCAGCACGTAGCCCAGCAGGCCGGGCGCCACGGGGGTGCGCTGGCCGGCGGGGTCGATGTAGGTCAGGTCGGCCAGCTGGGCGTGCGTGCCGCCGGCATTGCTGACGGCCAGCCAGGTCTTGTCGCCCTCGCGCTGCAGCGCCCATTGCAGCTGCGGCTCGCTGGCCGGCATGCCCAAGGGCTGCACGAACACGGGCACCGAGTAGCGCAGCACGTATTGCAGGCCCTTGCGCGCCGGGTCTTCGCTGGGCAGCTCGTCGATGATGAGGCGGTAGGCCTGCTCGGCGCCGCCCGTGGGTGGCGCGCCCAGGCGAATGGCGCGGATCAGCTGGCGCTCGCCCACGGCCAGCTCGATCATGGGCGGGCTGGCCAGCAGCTCCTTGGTGGGCGCCAGCTGGTCGGCGTCGTTCTCCTGCGTCCAGCGGAACACGCGCACCTGCGCGCGCACCGGGGTGTCGCCGGTGTTGGACAGCCACAGGCCCTCGGCGTTTTGCGTGGCCGGCACGTCGATGGAGACGGGCGAGACCTGCAGGCCGCTGGCGCTGGCGGCGGCGCCAGCCAGCAGGGTGGCGGCGGCGAGAACGCAGGAGAGGAGTCGGCGCATGGGATGCCTGAGGAAGACGAGGAGCGAGTCAATAGTCCACGTGGACCGTCACGGGTGATTCGGCGGTGCGGCCCGTGCGCACGGTGTCAGCCGCCAGGGTGGCACTGATGGCATCCATGCCGCGCCCCGTGGCCGCGAGGCCGAAGGGGGCCGATGCCGACAGGCCGATGGCGAACGGCGTCTTGCGCGAGCAGCGGATCAGCAGGGCCGAAGCGTCGCCCCGTGCCACGCCCGCCGCATCAGGCCCGAGGCCGGGATGCGGCGGCGCCGACACATGGCAGGTCGAAAGCACTTGCAGCCGGACCGGGAAGCTCAGGCTGGCCTGCCCCGCCTGGGCCGTCGCACCGGCGCACAAGGCCAGCAGGGCGGCTTGGGCGATACGGGTACGGGGGCGCATGGGCGAGCTGGGGCGAGGGCCGCCGGTCGAGCCGGTGCGCCACGGGCGATCAGTAGGTGATGTTGACCGTGACGGTGTCTTTGTAGGCGTCGGGCGTGAAGTCCACATTGGTCGCCTTGGCGAAGACGGTGTAGCTTTTCGCTTTGCCAGCCGCCATGCCGTCGCCGGTGCCGGCCTTGGTGTTGGTGCCGATGGTGTTGCCCCAGGCCGGGCCCGTCGCGGTGTCTTGCAGCAGGGCGTAGGGCACCTTGTCCGTATTGCCCGCAATGACACCGGTCATGTTGCCGTTGCCATTGGCGTCGCCGCTGTTGGCGGCCGAGGGCGCCATGCCGATATTGAACGCCGTGCCCTTGGAGCAGTTGACCGCGAACGTGGTGCTGCCCGTCAGGTTGACCGCAGTGGCGGTGGCGACCTGCGATCCCAGGTCAATGTCGATCGGCGCGGTGGCGACCTTGCAAGTCTTGGTGATCGTCAGTTTGACCAGGAAGGTGGGAGCCGGCGTGATCGAGTCGGCGTGCGCCGCGCCAGCGACGGTGCCCAGGGCGATCAGGGCCAGCTTGGCGATGAGTTGCTTTTTCATGATGTGTGGACTTTCGTGCGGCGTGCCGCGGAGGTTGATGGGGTGGTCAATGGGTATCGGTGAGCAAAGACCCGGAAGTCGAAAGTAGTCTTTGCGGGCGGCGAATCTTAGGGGCGAAGTGGCCGCGGCACCTAATTTTTTCTGCTCAAAAACTGTGCAAAACAGCACGCTGTCGCGGGGCAACGACAGGGGTGCTCAGCGGCTTTCGACGTTCCGTGAACAAGTTCACGCGGCAAGGCGCCGGGAGATACGGCGGTTCGCGGGACGAAGTCCAAGGAATTACATGAATCAACGTGCTCGGCGGCGGGCGCCGGGCGAATGCCCGGGGCCTTTCGGTGGACGTCGCGCGCCCTTGCCCGGCGAGCTGTTCGAGCCCCCCGGGCCCCGCGCCCAGGGGCCTGGCGCCGGGGACCGGGCGAACGCGTGCGTACCCGTGGAACTTGTGCTACGGTGACGGCGCCCGAACTTTCGCAATGCGAGGGAGTGCGCAGATGAACGACGATCGGCAGCCACCCACCACGTGGCACGCGTTGAAGCCGCCCGAAAGCCGGCCCAACCGGCGCTTCATGCTGAAGGCGGCGGTGGGCAGCGGGGCGGTGCTGCTGGCCGGCGGGCCGTCGGCCACGCAAGCGGCCAAGGCCCTGCTGGACGAGTACAAGCCGGTGTACTTCAGCGGCGCCGAGTGGGCGTTCGTGCGTGCGGCCTGCGCGCGCCTGATCCCGTCGGGCGGCGACGGGCCGGGCGCGATCGAGGCGCAGGTGCCGGTGTTCATCGACCGGCAGATGGCCGGTGATTTCGGCAAGGGCAGCGACTGGTTCATGGGCGGCCCGCACGACCCCAGCGCGGACCCGCAGCGGGGCTTTCAGTCGCCCCTGGCGCCGGCGCAGATTTACCGCGAGGCCATCTCGGCCGTCGATGGCTGGTGCACGCTGAACAAGGGCAAGGTCTTTGCCGTGCTGGACGAAGCGGCGCAGGACGAGGTGCTCAAGACGCTGCAGGCCGGCAAGCTGGGCCTGCGGGCGGAGTTGCGCGACTTCTTCGGGTTTCTGCTGCAAAACTCGAAGGAAGGCTTTCTGGCCGACCCGATGTATGGCGGCAACCACCAGATGGTGGGCTGGAAGCACATCGGCTTTCCCGGCGCGCGGGGCGCGTTTCTGGAGTGGGCCAATGACCAGGGCAAGCCGTATCCGCTGGGGCCGGTGGCCATTTCCGGTGAAAGGGGTTGAGCATGGCGCGGCAGGAGAAAAAGACCGATGCGGTGATCGTGGGCCTGGGCTGGACGGGCTCGATCCTGGCGATGGAGCTGGCCGAGGCGGGCCTTCAGGTGCTGGCGCTGGAGCGCGGCGAGGACCGCGACACGGTGCCCGACTTTGCCTATCCCAAGATGATCGACGAGCTGAAGTACGGCATCCGGCTCAAGCTGATGAACCGGCCCGCGGACTCGACGCTGACAATTCGCCGGTCGCTGCAGGAGACGGCGCTGCCCTACCGCGTGCTGGGCAGCTTTTTGCCGGGCAACGGCGTGGGCGGGGCGGGCGTGCACTGGAACGGCCACACCTGGCGCGCGCTGCCCGAGGAGCTGCGCCTGCGCTCGTACGTGACCGAAAAGTTCGGCGCCAAGGCGATCGGGCCCGACCTGACGATCGCGGACTGGGGCGTGACCTACGATGAGCTGGAGCCGTATTTCGACCGCTTCGAATACGTGTGCGGCATCTCCGGCCAGGCCGGCAACATCGGCGGCCAGACGCAGGCGGGCGGCAACCCGTTCGAGGGGCCGCGCAAGCGCGGCTACCCGCTGGGGCCGCTGCCCACGTTGCTGAACGGCAAGATGTTCGGCGAGGCGGCCAAGGCCATGGGCTACCACCCGTTTCCGCTGCCTTCGGCCAACCTGTCGGACGCCTACATCAACGAGTACGGCATGCAGATGGGTCCGTGCAATTTTTGCGGCTTTTGCGAGCGCTTCGGCTGCATCAACTATTCCAAGTCGGCGCCGCAGACCTGCATCCTGGGCGCGCTCAAGCACAAGCCCAACTTCAGCTATCGCACGCGCGCCGAAGTCATCCGGGTGGAGCTGTCCGCCGACAGGAAGACCGCCACCGGCGTGACCTATGTCGATGACCGGGGCGAGGAGGTGTTTCAGCCGGCCGATCTGGTCATTCTGGCCGCCTACCAGTTCTACAACGTGCACCTGCTGCTGCTGTCGGGCATCGGCAAGCCCTACGTGGCGGAGACCGGCGAAGGCGTGGTGGGCAAGAACTACGCCTACCAGATGTCCGGGGGCACCAGCCTGTTTTTCAAGAACGTCAACTTCAATCCGTTCGTCGGGGCCGGCTCCAGCGCGATGGTGATCGACGATTTCTCGATGAACCAGGTGGACTTTGGCCGCGAGGGCTTCATCGGCGGCAGCTACATCAGCAGCGGCCAGTTCAACGGCCGGCCGATCGCCTCGATGGCGCTGCCGCCCGGCACGCCGGCCTGGGGTGCCGGCTGGAAGCAGGGCATCAAGGACTGGTACGGCCACTCGATGAGCATCGGCAGCCACGGCTCCAACATGTCCTACCGCGATTGCTACCTCGACCTGGACCCGACCTACCGCAACAAGTACGGCCAGCCCATGCTGCGCATGACCTTCGACTGGAAGCCCAACGACATCCGCATGACGCAGTTCATGCGCAGCAAGATCGAGGCGATCGCCCGGTCGATGAACCCGACGCACTGGGCCTCGGGCTACAAGGGCGAGGGCGCGCACTACGACGTGCGGCCTTACCAGACCACGCACAACGTCGGCGGCGCCATCATGGGCACCGATCCCGCCCACAGCGCCGTCAACCGCTACCTGCAAACCTGGGACGTGCACAACGTGTTCGTGATGGGGTCCAGCGCCTTCCCGCAGAACCTGCAATACAACCCGACCGGTACCGTGGGCGCGCTGGCGTACTGGTCGGCGCGGGCGATCCGGCAGGACTACCTGAAGAACCCGCGTCCGTTGGCTTGAGGCAAGGAGCCTGGCATGAAAGCGCTGCTTCGCATCGTCGGCGTCCTGATCCTGATCGGCATCGTCGTGGTTCTCGGCCTGATGTTCGTGCCGCCTCAGCGCACCGCGCCGGCTGCGCCGCTGCCGGCCGACTACCAGGCGCCGCCGGGCGCGGGGCGGGCCGTGGCCGTGGCGGGCGACTGCATGGCCTGCCACACGGCACCCAAGGGCCAGCCCTATGCGGGCGGGCTGGCCGTGCCTTCGCCCTTCGGCACCATCTACTCGACCAACATCACGCCCGACAAGGAAACCGGCATCGGCAACTACACGCTGGACGAGTTTCGTGCCGCGCTGATCGATGGCGTGCGCAAGGATGGCGCGCACCTGTACCCGGCGATGCCGTATCCGAGCTACCGCAAGATGAGCGAGCCCGACGTGCGTGCGCTGTATGCCTACCTGATGAACGACGTCAAGCCAGTGCATGCGGCGGCGCCGGTGACCGAGCTGGAGTTTCCGTTCAACCAGCGCTGGGGCATCCGGGCCTGGGACTGGGTGGCCTTGCCCAAGGCGGGTTTCGAGCCGCACATGGGCGACGCGCGGCTGGATCGCGGCGCGTACCTGGTCGAAGGGTTGGCGCACTGCGGCTCCTGCCACACGCCGCGCAGCGCCTTGACCTTTGCCGAAAAGGGCTACGACGCCCGCGCGGGCGATTTTTTGACGGGCGCCGTGCTCAATGGCTGGCCGGCGCCCGACCTGCGGGCCAAGGACAGTGACGCGCAGCGCTGGAGCGCGGCGCAGCTGGCGGCCTTGCTGGCCACCGGCCGCAGCGACACCACCGGCGTGGCCGGCGAGATGGCGACGGCGGTCGAGCACTCGCTGCAATACCTGCCCAAGGACGATCTGGACGCCGTCGTCGGCTACCTGCAGGCCATCCGCCAGGACCGCGCGGTCGCGGGCCAGACGGCGCCGCGCGCCAACGCGGTGGCGACCACCGCGACGCTCAACGGCGCCTCGCCGCAGATCGACCTGGGCGCGCGCCTGTACCTGGACAATTGCAGTGCCTGCCACTTCACCAACGGCAAGGGCGCCAAGGCGGTGTTTCCGCAACTGGACGGCAACGCCCTGGTGACGGCCCAGGACGCCGGCGGCCTGATCGCCGTGATCCTGAACGGCGCGGCCATCCCCTCGACCCAGCTGCGGCCGGCGCGCCTGGCGATGCCGGGTTTCGGCTGGCGCCTGAAGGACGACGAGGTGGCGGCCCTGGCCAGCTTCGTGCGCCAGAGCTGGTCCAACGACGCCCCGGCGGTCGCCGGGGCCGACGTGGCCAAGGTGCGCGCCGCGACGGCGTCAGCACGCTGAGCGCGGGCGCCGGGCACCGCGGGTGCAGGTGCTCAGGCGTCCAGCGCCGGATAGTCGGTATAGCCCGCCGCCCCGCCGCCGTACAGCGTGGCGCGCTCGAGGGCGGCGAAGGGGCCGCCGCGGCGGATGCGCTCGGTCAGGTCGGGCATGCTGATGAAGGCCTTGCCGAAGGCCACCAGGTCGGCGCGGCCGGACTCGATGGCGGCGGCGGCCGCGGCGCCGTCGTAGCCGTTGTTGACCATCCAGGCGCCGCGGCCGCCGGCCTTGCGCCAGGTGGCCTTCATGGCGGCGTAGTCGAAGGGGCGGCCTTCGACCTCGCGCGGGCCGCCCGTGGCGCCTTCGATGACGTGGATGTAAGCCAGCGGCAGCGGCGCCAGTTCGCGCATCAGGTGCCTAAACAGGGGCTGCGGGTCGGCGTCCACGATGTCGTTGGCGGGCGTCACGGGGGAGATGCGCAGGCCCGTGCGTTCGGCGCCCACGGCGTCGGCGATGGCGCGGGTCACCTCCAGCATCAGGCGCGCGCGGTTTTCGATGGAGCCGCCGTAGTCGTCGGTGCGCTGGTTGGCGCCGGTCTTCAGGAACTGGTCGAGCAGATAGCCGTTGGCGCCGTGGATTTCCACGCCGTCGAAGCCGGCCGACTGCACGGCGTTGCGCGCGGCGACGGCGAAGTCGTGCACGATGCCGGGAATCTCATGGCGATGCAGCGCGCGCGGCTCGCTGGTGGGCGTAAAGCCGCCCTGGCCCTCGCAGTCGATCAGGTAGGTCTTGGTGTTGGCGCGGAGGGCCGAGGGGCCGACCGGCAACTGGTGGTCGGGTTGCAGCCGCTGGTGCGACACGCGCCCCACGTGCCACAGCTGGCAGAAGATGCGTCCGCCCTGCGCATGCACCGCCTGGGTCACCCGCCTCCAGCCGTCGAGCTGCTCGGTGTCGTACAGGCCGGGCACGTCGGCGTAGCCCTGGCCTTGCGGGCTGATGGCGGTGGCTTCGCTCACGATCAGGCTGGCGCCGGTGAGCGGGTCGGCGCGCTGGGCGTAGTACTCGGCCATCAGTGCGTTGGGCACGGCGCCGGGCGCGCGGTTGCGCGTGAGCGGGGCCATGACGACGCGATGGGGCAGCGTGAGCGCGCCCAGACGAAACGAGGAAAACAGCGGGTGGGACATGGCCGGTCTCTTTGCGATGGCGAGGGGTCGTGCGCCGATTGTGCGACGGGCGCGCCCGCCGTGCCAGCCGCGCGGGCTGCGACACAATGCGCAGATGACCGCACCTGCCGCAGCGCCTGGCCCCGCGCCCGTTTTCCTGGCCCTGGCGCTGTCGCTGGGCGCGGCCGTGTCGCTGGGCATCACGCGCTTTGCCTACGGGCTGCTGCTGCCGGTGATGAAGAGCGACCTGGCCTGGAGCTACACGCTGGCCGGCGCGATGAACACCGTCAACGCCGCGGGCTACCTGCTGGGCGCGCTCGTCACGCCGTGGCTGCTCAAACGCCTGGGCGCCGCGCGGGTGCTGCTGTGGGGCGCCGTGCTGGCCAGCGTGTTCATGGCGCTGTCGGGCTTTTTCATCGATGCGGCGCCGCTGCTGCTGCAACGCCTGCTGGCGGGCGTGGCCAGCGCTTTCGTGTTCATCGCCGGCGGGCTGCTGGCGGCCCGGCTGGGCACGCGCGCGCCGCAGCAGGCCGGCTTGCTGCTGGGCCTGTACTACGGCGGCGTGGGCTGGGGCATTGCGCTGTCGGCGCTGGGCGTGCCGCTGCTGCTGGAGGCCGCGCGCGGCGTGGCGCATGGCTGGGCCTGGGCCTGGTGGGGCATGGCGCTGCTCTGCCTGGTGGCCACGGCGGTGCTGGCGTGGCCGGCCAGAATACTACAAAAACAGGAGCTGGTTGCGCAGTCTGGACAAGCGCCAGAACCTCATTTGATTAAAAAAATATCATGGCGGTCGATGGCCTGGGCGCTGGCGGGCTACACGCTGTTCGGCGTGGGCTACATCGGCTACATGACCTTCGTGATCGCCCTGCTGCGCGAGCAGGGCGCCAGCGCCGGCGCGGTCACGCTGTTCTACACCCTGCTGGGCCTGGCGGTGGTGGCCTCGGCGCGCATCTGGGCGCGCCTGCTGGACCGCGCCCAGGGCGGCGGCGCGCTGGCGCTGCTCAACGCCCTGCTGGGCCTGGCCACCGTGCTGCCGGCGCTGACGGCGGCGTGGCCGGTGGTGCTGGCCTCGGGCCTGCTGTTTGGCGCGGTGTTTTTGTCGCTGGTGGCGTCCACCACCGCCTTCGTGCGGCACAACCTGCCCAGCGCGCAGTGGGCGGCGGGCATCAGCGCCTTCACCATCGTGTTCGCCTTCGGCCAGATCGTGGGGCCCACCGTGGTGGGCTGGATCGCCGACGGCCCGGGCGGGCTGGCGCGCGGCCTGCTGTATTCGGCCGGCGCGCTGTGGCTGGGCGCGCTGGTGGCGTGGCGGCAAAGGCCGCTGGCGCAGCGGCCGGTCGCGCCGGTCTAGACCTAAAAGCGGCAGTTGGACGCGCTCGCCAGTGCTGTGATCGGCGTGCCAGGCAAGGCGCGACGACGCGGCGGGCTCGTGCCCGCAAGGAAGAGCAACGCCGCATGGCGTGCTGAGCGCGGTGCTGGCGAGCGTTTAGCGCGCTCACCCAAGAGGTGAGAATCAACGAAGCCGCGAAACTCAACGTTCATACGGGCTTCCCGAAGGTGAAAAGCGGTCAACTGCCGTTTTTAGGTCAAAGCAGACCCTCGGCCTTCATCGCGCGCTGCACGGCGGGGCGCGCGGCGATGCGCTCGCGGTAGGCGGCGAGGTTTTTCAGGCCGCTGATGTCGAGGCCGGTGGGCTTGGCCCAGTTGGTGACGGTGAACAGGTAGGCGTCGGCGACGCTGAAGTCGGAGCCCATCAGGTATGGCTTGCCGGCCAGCTCGCCATCGACCCAGCTCAGGCGGCCGAGCAGCCGCTCCTGGGTGGCCTGCTTGACTTCGTCGGGGGTGGCGGGGTTGAACAGGGGCGAGAAGCCCTTGTGCACCTCGGTGCCGATGAAGTTGAGCCAGCTCTGCAATTGATAGCGCGCGAGGGTGCCGTTGGCGGGTGCCAGCTTCTTTTCGGGCGCCTGGTCGGCGATGTATTGCACGATGGCCGGGCCTTCGCGCAGGCCGGTGCCGTCATCCAGCACCAGGTAGGGCACGTAGCCCAGGGGGTTGACCTTGCGGTAGTCGCTGCCGTCGGGCAGCAGCTTGGTCTTGGTGGGGGCGGAGATGGCCTCGTACTTGAGGCCGGCTTCTTCCAGCGCGATGTGGGGCGAGAGGGAGCAGGCGCCGGCGGAGTAATAGAGTTTCATGCGATGTTCCTGGTTGGTTGCCGCACGGACAGGCGCGACGGGCGGTCCCGGCGCCTGCTTCGTAGGCCCGTCAGCGTAGCAAAAGCGCGGCCGGCTTGCAGGCGGTGTCTGGCCGCGCCCGGTCGTCAGCGAGGCATGGCGCAGTCGAGGGCGGACTGTTCGTCCGCGCCCTTGCCGCAGGCGAGGTGGTTTTGCAGCTCGATGACGCGGTTTCGGGTCAGCTCGGCCAGGCAGCTGTTGACGTTCATGGCGTGGATGCTGCCGCCTTCGCTGCGCACCGCGGCAAAGGCGCACTCGGCATCGCGAAAGCCGATCCATTGGCGCTGTGCCTGGGTCAGCAGCGGCCTGGCCGGGTCGTCCCGCTTGAGCCGGCTCTGCATTTGCCCGTACAGGCGGTTGAGTTCCTGGTCCTGGCGCTTGAGGGCATCGGCGGCGCAGGCCGTCAGTTGGCTCTGCGTCTGGGCCTTCTCATAACAGGGGTCGTCGGCGGCATGGGCCAGCGTGCCGCTGGCCAGGCCGGCGATGCCCAGCAGGGCAGAAGTGAGTACGGCTTTTTTCATGGCGATCATCCCAACGGTCTGCGAGGAAACTTGCGGCCAGGGCGGCTGCAGGTGTCGCGCCGCCCGCGTGGCTTGCGGCGCGCCTTCACTGCATTTCCAGTTGGCCAGGCTCGGGTGGGTCGTCCGGGTTCGTCACCAGGCAGCCCGATCCGTGGCAGCCATCGTAGCCGCTGTCGCGGGGGCGGCGGCGCTCGTGGTCGTCGTCCGAGGCGGCGCCGCCGAGAATGGCGCCCAGCACCAACCCGCCGATCAGCGCGCCGGCGTCGCGGCCCCGCGCATCGTAGTGGCGCGCGCCTTCGTCGTAGGTGTCGCCGCGCCCGTGGTGGTAGCCGCCCACATCCGCGAAGGTTCCCGCGCACCCTTCGCCCACCCAGATGTAGCCGCTTCTGGCGTTGTAGCCCCAGGTTCGGTTGACGATGCAGGCGCTGCTCGAAATCTGATGGATCAGCTGCGGGCGCGAGAGCTGGCCGGCGTAGCATTCGTTGTACTGGTAGTCGCGTGAGCGGCACTCGACCGTGGCCTGGGCCATGGCCTGCGGCAAGGTGGCCAGCGGCGCGAGGAGAAGGGCGGTGTTGACCAGGAGTCTGCGCATGGGGTTTCTTTGGGGGACGGATTCGAGGGTTCAGGACCGGGGGCGTTGCGGGGCCGAGTCTGGCGTATTCGGCTGTCAGAAATCGACCGTTGTTGCATCTCTTGCGCATCGCCTGTAAGGTCGGTGCGATACCGGGGCAGCGCGTCGCGCCGGGGATGGGAAGTGGTGATGTTGCAAGCGATTCCGGAGCACTGGGGCAGACAGCTCGAAACCGAACACGGCGCAGTGAGCCATTCGCGCGTCGGTCCGAACGCGATCCGGCTCCAGGCGCAGGGGCACTTGGCGCTGATTCTGTTGAGTACGCAGACGGCACGCCACGTGGCGCTCAACAGCGACCGGATGATGGCGGGGGCGGCGCCCGTGGGTTCGATCGAGCTGGTTCCCATGGGGTCGGATTTGTCGGCCCAATGGGAAACGCCGAAGGAAAACGTGCTGGCCGGCTTGACGGCGCCCAAGCTGCAGGCGCTGGCCGGTGCGGAGTTCGGCACGGACCGCTTCGAGCTTTACCCGCCAGGGCTCGGTTGCGTGGACACGCGGGCGCTGGCCATGGGCCGCGCGATCCGCGACGAGCTGCAGTGCGGCAGCTTCGCGGTGAACGAATGCGTCGATGCCTGGCTCACGATCTTGGGCGTCCATCTGCTGCGCCGGTATTCGAGCCTGGGCCACCGGGCGCGCTCGGGTGCGCGCGGCGGGCTGTCGCCGGCGACCTGGCGCAAGGTGGAGGACTACATCCGTGTGCATCTGGCCGAGCGCATCACGGTGGAGCAGCTGGCCGAGACGGCCCGCCTGTCGCCGAGCCACTTCGCCCGCTCCTTCCTGGCGCGCACGGGGCAGGCGCCGCACCAGTACATCCTGGCGATGCGGCTGGAGGCGGCGCGCGAGCGCATTCTGGCCGGCAAGGAGCCGCTGGAGCGGGTGGCCCGGCTGGCCGGCTTTTCCAGTCACAGCCACCTGACGTCCACCATGCGGCGCTTCTGGGGACTGGGTCCGACGGAGCTGCGCCAAGGGCGTTGAAGTGTGCCGTGGGCTCCCGTCGGCGCGGCGACGATCGGAATCCGGCTGCGCTGTCAGGAATCGACCCTGGTGCAGGGCCCGCCTTGGATCAGACGGCGATCCGGCGCGCGGAACGGGCGCTTGGGCGGGTTAGCATGGCCGTATCGAGGCCGCCAGCCGCGCGGCGTCCCATGATCAGGAGCTTTTCATGTCCGTTTTCAGATGCTGCGTGGGGGCGTTGGCGACCGCGGCCTTGCTGTCGGGTTGCGCGACGGTCCGGCAGTCGGATCTCGACGCGTGGGTGGGGGTGCCGGTGCAGGCGCTGGACACCCACCCGCTGTTCCTCACCATGCCGCTGTACCGCACCCAGACAGCCAACGGGGTCGAGATTCGCAATTATTTCAACAGCAAGGACGTGGAACAGTGCTTCGCCAGCGCGGGGCACGGCGATCGGCGCCAGGTCAGCCACAGCGCATTCGTCACCTGCTCTGAAACGCGCCTGGCGTGCAGCAACCTTTTCTACATCGAGAACGGCAAGGTGACGCGCTACGCGCCCACGGGCAATTGCTACACCAACAGCAGCGTGCGGCCGCAGGCGGGCTATTGACTGGCGCCGTGACGGGCGCGCCTGCCGTGCAGGCGCCCCGTCGGCCCCGCGCTCAGGGATAGAGCCCGCGCAGGTCGCGCGCGTTCAGGATGCGCGTGCAGGCGACGATGTAGGCGGCGGTGCGCAGGCTGACCTGGTGCTCCTGCGCCGTTTGCCAGACGGCGTCAAAGGCGTGCTTCATGATGCCGACCAGGCGCCGGTTGATCTCGTCCTCGTCCCAGAAGAAGCTGGAAAAGTCCTGCACCCACTCGAAGTAGCTGACGGTGACGCCGCCGGCGTTGGCGATGACGTCGGGCACCACCAGCACGCCCTTGTCGTGCAGGATGTCGTCGGCCTCGGGGGTGGTGGGGCCGTTGGCGCCTTCGATCAGCATCTTGGCCTTGATCTTTCCGGCGTTGGCCTGCGTGACCTGGCCTTCCAGCGCGGCGGGCACCATGATGTCGCACTTGCAGGACCAGAAGTCGGCCGGCGTGATGGTTTCGCCGCCCTTGAAGCCGGCCACGCCGCCGGTCTTGGCCACGTGCTCCAGCAGCTTGGGCACGGCCAGGCCCTTGTCGTTGGCCACGCCGCCGGTGTGGTCCTGCACGGCCACCACCAGCGCGCCGGCCTCGGCAAACAGCTTGCCGGCAATGCCGCCGACGTTGCCGAAACCCTGCACGGCCACGCGCGCGCCCTCGATGGGCAGGCCGATCTGCTTGGCCGCCTCGCAGGCCACGGTGAACACGCCGCGCCCGGTGGCCTCCTTGCGGCCCAGCGAGCCGCCCATGTCGATGGGCTTGCCGGTAACCACGCCGGTGGCGGTGGAGCCGACGTTCATGGAGTAGGTGTCCATCATCCAGGCCATGATCTTGTCGTTGGTGTTGACGTCGGGCGCGGGGATGTCCTTGCTGGGGCCGATGATGATGCCGATCTCGCTGGTGTAGCGGCGCGTCAGGCGCTCCAGCTCCTTGTGCGAGAGCGTGCGCGGATCGACGCGGATGCCGCCCTTGGCGCCGCCGTAGGGCACGTTGACGGCGGCGTTCTTGATCGACATCCAGGCCGACAGGGCCATCACCTCGGACAGCGTCACGTCCTGGTGAAAGCGCACGCCGCCCTTGCCGGGGCCGCGGCTGGTGTTGTGCTGCACGCGGTAGCCCTCGAAGTGGGCGATGGTGCCGTTGTCCAGCTCGATGGGCACGTCCACGATCAGCGCGCGCTTGGGGCGCTTGAGCGTCTCGACCCAGCGCGACAGAGGGCCCAGGTAGGGCGTGACGCGGTCGATCTGCTGCAGGTAGATGCCCCAGGGGCCCAGATGCTTGGGATCGAGGTAGGACGGCAGGGCGTGCGTGGTGGACACCGGCGCCGCGGATTTGGCTGTGGCCATGAGAGAGTCTCCTTGTTCAAACCGCCGCCCCTCGGTCGTGCTGCGGAGGCGACGCTCCCATTGTCTCGCAGGACACGGCGCCGGCTGCGGTGCGGCGGCTTTCCCGCGTCGGCGACCGGTTCTTGCGCCGACGCTATGTAATTGATAGCTGCCGACGGCATGCTGCCCGCGCGAACAGCCTCAACGCCTATAAAATAGGCAGTTTGGCGCCGCGGCCTGGCCCGCGGCGCGCCCCCGGAGCATCGCCGCGTGACTTCCTACATCCATCCCCAGCATTTCGACGTGATCGTGGTCGGTGGCGGCCATGCCGGCACCGAGGCGGCGCTGGCCGCCGCGCGCATGGGCGCGCAAACCCTGCTGCTCACGCACAACATCGAAACCCTGGGGCAGATGAGCTGCAACCCCAGCATTGGCGGCATCGGCAAGGGCCACCTGGTGCGCGAGGTGGACGCGCTGGGCGGGGCGATGGCCCTGGCCACGGACGAGGCGGGCATCCAGTTTCGCATCCTGAACAGCAGCAAGGGCCCCGCCGTGCGCGCCACGCGCGCGCAGGCCGATCGGGTGCTCTACAAGGCTGCCATTCGCCGCCGGCTGGAGAACCAGCCCAAGCTGCTGCTGTTTCAGCAGGCGGTGGACGACCTGCTGCTGGAGGGCGACCGGGTGGTGGGCGCCGTCACGCAGGCTGGCATTGCCTTCAGGGCGCGCGCCGTGGTGCTGACGGCGGGCACTTTTCTGGACGGGCGCATCCATGTCGGTCTGGACAACTACCAGGCCGGCCGCGCGGGCGACCCGCCCGCCATCAGCCTGTCGGCGCGCCTGAAGGAGCTGAAGCTGCCGCAGGGTCGCCTGAAGACCGGCACGCCGCCGCGCCTGGACGGCCGCACCATCGACTTCAGCCTTTGCTCCGCGCAGCCGGGCGACGGCATGCCCGGCGGGCAGGGTAGCGCGATGCCGGTGTTCAGCTTCATGGGGCGCGCGGACATGCACCCGCGCCAGCTGCCATGCTGGATCACGCACACCAACGCGCGCACGCACGACATCATCCGCTCGGGCTTTGACCGCAGCCCCATGTTCACCGGCAAGATCGAGGGCGTGGGCCCGCGCTATTGCCCCAGCGTGGAAGACAAGATCAACCGCTTTGCCGGCAAGGACAGCCACCAGATCTTTCTGGAGCCCGAGGGCCTGGACACGCACGAGGTGTATCCCAACGGCATTTCGACCAGCCTGCCGTTCGACATCCAGTACCAGCTGGTGCGCAGCATCGCGGGCCTGGAGAACGCGCACATCCTGCGGCCGGGCTACGCGATCGAGTACGACTACTTCGATCCGCGCGCCCTCAAGAGCAGCTTCGAGACGCGGCAGATCGCCGGCCTGTTCTTTGCCGGCCAGATCAACGGGACCACGGGTTACGAAGAGGCGGCAGCCCAGGGCCTGTTTGCCGGCATCAATGCGGCGCTGCTGTGCCGGGGCGAGCCGGCATGGCTGCCCGGCCGCGACGAGGCCTATCTGGGCGTGCTGGTGGACGACTTGATCACCAAGGGCGTGACCGAGCCCTACCGCATGTTCACCAGCCGGGCCGAATACCGCCTGCAGCTGCGCGAGGACAACGCCGACATGCGCTTGACCGAAACCGGTCGCCGCCTGGGCCTGGTGGACGATGCGCGCTGGGACGCCTTCAATCGCAAGCGCGATGCGGTTTCACGTGAAACCGAGCGGCTCAAGTCGGTTTGGGTCAATCCCGCGAACCTGCCGGCCGAGGAGTCGGCGCGTGTCCTGGGCAAGGCCATCGAGCACGAACACAATCTGTTCGACTTGCTGCGCCGCCCCGACGTGGGCTATGCGGATTTGACGGGCATGAACGCCGGCCAGTACGCCAGCGCCGATGTTTCACGTGAAACCTTGGGCGATCTCGCCAAGGCCGTGATCGAGCAGGTGGAGATCGCGGCCAAATACTCGGGCTATATCGACCGTCAGCGCGACGAGGTGGAGCGCGCCGCGCATCAGGAAGCGATGCGCCTGCCGGCCGACCTGGACTACATGCAGGTCGGGGCGCTGTCGATCGAGGTCCGCCAAAAGCTGCAAAAGCACCGGCCCGACACCTTGGGGCAGGCGTCGCGCATTTCGGGGGTTACCCCGGCGGCGATTTCCTTGCTGCTGATCCACCTGAAGAAAAAAGGCGGCCTGGCGGCATTGCAGGCGGGTTCACCGGCGCTGGGCGCCCGCGTCGCGTGAGCGCGGATTTGCAGACGGGCCTCGGCCAAGGCGCTGCTGCCCTGGGCCTGACGTTGGACGGGGTGCAGCAGGGCCGCTTGATGGCCTATCTGGATTTGTTGTCCAAGTGGAACCGGGTCTACAACCTGACGGCGGTGCGTGACCCGGCGCAGATGCTCACGCACCACCTGCTCGACAGCCTGGCGGTCATCGGGCCGCTGCGGCGCCACACCCAGGGCGCTGCCGCAAACCTGCTGGACGTGGGCAGCGGTGGCGGTTTGCCGGGGGTGGTGATTGCCCTGTGCTGCCCCGAGTTGTCGGTTTGCTGCGTTGACACGGTGGCCAAAAAGGCCAGCTTCATTCAGCACGCGGCAGGCGCCCTGGGCTTGAACAATCTGCGCGGCGTGCACGCCCGTGTCGAGTCGGTCGAAGAGCGCTTTGACGTGGTGACGTCGCGGGCGTTTGCCTCTTTGGCCGACTTCGTCGCCGGCTCGCGCCAGGCCTTGGGCGAGCAGGGCGTGTGGATGGCCATGAAGGGCAAGCGGCCGGACGAGGAGATGGTCGTCCTGCCACCGTTTGCCCGGGTGTTTCACGTGGAACCATTGACGGTGCCCGGCCTCGATGCCGAGCGCTGCCTGGTCTGGATGCGTCCGGCAACGCCAAACTGAGCCTTTTTCAGCCGCGCGAGCGGGGCGATCACGTACACTCGCAGCGACCGCCGCCGCGCTGTACCACCCCATGTTTGGCATCTCCGACTATCCGGCCTTCGTGGCCGCCATTCTGCTGTTCTTGCTGCTGCCCGGGCCGGGTAACCTGGCCATTGTCTCCAGCACGGCGCAGGGGCGGGTGCGCGGCGGGTTGGCCGCCACTTTGGGCATCATCGCGGGCGATCAGATTCTGTTGTGGTGCGCCGTGGCCGGGGTGGCGGCGCTGCTCAAGAGCTATCCGGTGGCGTTCTCGGCCGTGCAATGGCTGGGCGCGGCCTACCTGGCCTGGCTGGGCTGGCACCTGCTGCGCAGCAAGCCGGGTGCCGCACCGGCACTCACCATCAAGCCGCACCACTATTTCAAGCAGGCGTTTTTCATCACGCTGCTCAATCCCAAGGCCATCGTGTTCTACATGGCCTTCTTCCCACTCTTTGTCGATCCCGCGCGCCAGCCCGGTTTTCTGACCTTTGGCGTCATGGCGCTGACCATCGCCGTGCTGGGCTTTGGCTATGGCCTGGTGGCCAGCCTCCTGACGCATCGCCTGGCCCAGCGCCTGCGGGCCAGCCCCCGCGTGGTCACGCTGCTGAACCGGCTGGCCGGCGTGTTTCTGATCGGCTTTGGCCTGCGTCTGGCGCTCACGCACTGATGTCCGCAGCGGACGCCGCACCATCCAAATACCAAACGCAGAGAACGCAGAGGATTCGCAAAGGACGCAAAAGAAATACCGAAGATTTGGCTTTCGCCCCATTCTGATTCAACTTGTTTTTGAATTTTTTGCGCCCTCTGCGAAACTTTTGCGTCCTCTGCGTTCGGCTGTTCTGAACGCTTCCCCACCCCAGCCTCAGATAGCACCCACCCATGGCCCAAATTTTTTGCATTGCCAACCAGAAGGGCGGCGTCGGCAAGACCACCACCACCATCAACCTGGCGGCCGGCCTGGCCAAGATCGGCCAGCGCGTGCTGCTGGTCGATCTGGACCCGCAGGGCAACGCCACCATGGGCTCGGGCATCGACAAGCGGGCCATGGCGCTGTCGGTGTATGACGTGCTGCTGGAATCCTGCACCATTGCCGAGGCCGCCGTGGTCCCCGACAAGCTCAAGGAGGCCGGCGCCGCGTACGCCGTGCTGGGTGCCAACCGCGAGCTGGCCGGCGCCGAGGTGGAGCTGGTGGGCGAGGAGCGTCGCGAGCGCCGCCTGAAGGACGGGCTGGCGCAAGTGAGCGCCGACTACGACTTCGTGCTGATCGACTGCCCGCCCAGCTTGAGCATGCTGACGCTCAACGGCCTGTGCGCCGCGCAGGGCGTGATCGTGCCCATGCAGTGCGAATACTTCGCGCTGGAGGGCCTGGCCGATTTGACCAACACCATCCGGCAGGTGCACGCCAACCTCAACCGCGACCTGCGCCTGATCGGCCTGCTGCGCGTGATGTTCGACGCGCGCATCACGCTGCAGCAGCAGGTCAGCGACCAGCTCAAGGCGCACTATGGCGCCAAGGTGTTCGACACCATCATCCCGCGCAACGTGCGCCTGGCCGAGGCGCCCAGCTATGGCCTGCCGGGGGTGGTGTTCGACCCGGCGGCCAAGGGCAGCAAGGCGTTTGTCGAATTTGCTCAGGAAATGGTGCGGCGCGGGTTGACATGACACACCCCCCGTCTCCGCTCGCCGCGCGATGTTTCGCCCATCCCCTTGCAGGGACCACCGCCAGGGGCTGGGGCGACCCCGGTCACCGCGATCGCTGGCCTGGCCTGCTCCGTGGCCTTTCGGTTCTGTGGATTTCATGCGCTGCGGGTGGTGCGCCGCGCCGCGGACTTCTGCGATGAAGCCGGATTCGCGGCAAAATAGCGGCCCTGTCGGCGCGTACACTGCGCTGGGCGCTATCAAAAATGAATCAACTCGTTACCGGCCGGTCGGTCGCCAGCGCGGCGGCGACCGAGCCCTGGATCGACTGGGGCAAGGCCCTGGCCTCGCAACTCATCGTGTGGCACCACCTGGTGCATTACGGGCCCCTGGCGCCGCGGTTGTCGGCGTTCGCGCCCGGCCTGCTGGCCTGGCTGAACGGCCGCGCACTGTATGCCGTGCAGGTGTTTCTGGTCGTTGGGGGGTATCTGGCCGCGCGCAGCCTGTGGCCGCAGCCGGGGCACCCGCGCGTGGGCCCGGCCGACTGGGCGCCGCGCGTGGCCCAGCGCTGGCGCCGGCTGATGCCGCTGTACGCCGCCGCGCTGGTGCTGGCCGTGGTCTGCGCCGCCATCGCGCGCGCGCTCATGCAGGACAAGGACACGCCCGTCGCCCCCACCCTGGTGCAGTTGATCGCGCACGGGCTGCTGCTGCAAGACCTGCTCAGTCAGCCCGCGCTCAGCGCCGGCGTGTGGTATGTGGCCATCGACCTGCAGCTGTATGCGCTGCTGGCCGGCCTGGCGGCCCTGCTGGCCTGGGTGCAGGTGCGTGCCGCGCCCGCGGCCGGCCCGATCGAACCGCGTTGGGGCGGCCTGGGCGCGTTGGCGCTGGTGGCCTTGGCGCTGGCGTCCATCGGCGTGTTCAACCTGCGTGCCGAGCTGGAAGTATCGGCCCTCTACTTTTTTTGCAGCTATGCGCTGGGCGTGCTGGCGGCTTGGGGCCGCAGCGCCGCCAGCGACGCGGCGCGCGAGCGCTGGGGCCTGTTGATCGTGCTGCTGGCCGCCTGCGGGCTGCTGCTGGCCTGGCGCGATCGGCTGGCCCTGGCGGCCTTGTGTGCCGGCCTGCTGCTGTGGCAGCCCGGACGCGGCGCGCTGCGCAGCGGCGCCGGCGTTGCGGCCGCGCGCATCGCGGCGCAGGGGGCGGCCATTTCGTATGCGCTGTTTCTGGTGCACTACCCGGTCAGCCTGCTGCTGACCGGGGTGGCCGTGCGCTGGTGGCCGGCGGACGCGGGCCATGCCGTCGCCGCACTGGCGCTGATCTGGGGCGCGAGCCTGGCGCTGGCCTGGGCACTCACCCGGGCGCTGGCGCCGGGCGTGCTGGCGCGCCGCGTGTGGCAACCTGGCGTGGCGTGGGCGCGCGCGGGGCACTGGGGGCATTGACATGAGCGCGCGGGACCGCTCCCAAGCGCGAATCTCGCAGCGCGCAGCGCGCAGGGTAGTCCAGTGACCGCGCTCGGCGTCCTTCTTCTGCCGGGCTGGTTGGACAGCGGCCCCGGCCACTGGCAGACCCGCTGGCAAGAGCGCCACGGCTTCGTGCGCGTCGAGCAGCACGACTGGCAGCGCCCATTGCGCGGCGACTGGTGCGCGCGGCTGGAAGACGTGGTGCTGGCGCAGCCGGCGGGGCGCCCGCTGCTGCTGGCCGCGCACAGCCTGGGCTGCCTGCTGGTGGCGTGGTGGGCGGCGCATTCGCGCTCCGCGCAGCGCGTGGCGGGGGCCTTGCTGGTGGCGCCGCCCGAGATCGAGCGCGCCGACCTGCGTCAGCAAATCCCGGGCTGGGCGCCGCCCGCACGGCAACGCCTTCCCTTTGCCAGCGCGGTCGTGGCCAGCAGCGACGACCCCTTTGCCCGCCTCGAGTACGCCACCCGACTGGCCGCCGACTGGGGCGCGGCCCTGCATGGCGTCGGGGCGCGCGGCCACATCAATGCCGACTCGGGTCTGGGCGACTGGCCCCAGGGGCTCGAATGGTTGCAGGACCTGGCCGGCGGGCCTTTGCCCGCCCATCGTTAGAACGGAGGAGCTTTTTCATGGTCACCAAAAAACCCAAGGGCCTGGGCCGCGGCCTGGACGCGCTGCTCGGTCCCGCCGCCCCCGCCCCCGACGCGGCGGCCACGGCGGCCGGCACGCCCATGATGCTGGCCCTGGACGAGATGGGCCCCGGCCAGTACCAGCCGCGCACGCGCATGGACGAAGGCGCGCTCTACGAGCTGGCCGAGTCCATCAAGGCGCAGGGCATCATGCAGCCGATCCTGGTGCGGCGCATTTCTGAGTCAAAAGTGGCTCCAGCGCGCGACGGACAAGCGCAACCAGCTATTGATTCGAGAGCAAACTACGAGATCATCGCCGGCGAACGCCGCTTTCGCGCCGCCCGGCTGGCCGGCCTGGCCGAGGTGCCCGTGCTGGTGCGCGACGTGCCCGACGAGGCCGCCGCCGCCATGGCGCTGATCGAGAACATCCAGCGCGAAGACCTGAACCCGCTCGAAGAAGCGCAGGGCCTGCAACGTCTGATCCGCGAATTCGGCCTGACGCACGAGCAGGCCGCCCAGGCCGTGGGCCGCAGCCGCAGCGCCGCCAGCAACCTGCTGCGCCTGCTGCAACTGACCGAGCCGGTGCAAACCATGCTGATGGCCGGCGATCTGGACATGGGCCATGCCCGCGCCCTGCTCACGCTGGACGGCGCCGCGCAAATCACCGCCGCCAACCAGGTCGCGGCGCGCAAGCTCAGCGTGCGCGAGGCCGAGGCGCTGGCGCGCAAGCTGTCGGCCGAGTTCAACCTCACGGCCCCGCGCAAGCCCGCCGGCGCGCCCGACAAGTCCGGCGACGTGCGCCGCGTCGAGGAAGAGTTGTCGGACCTGCTGATGGCGCAGGTCGAGGTGCGCGTCAAGAAGTCCGGCCGGCGCAGCGATGCGCAGGCGGGCGAGCTGGCGATCGCGTTTGCCTCGCTGGACGAGCTCAACGGCCTGATCGAGCGCCTGCGCGGGCCGTAGCCAAGGGGGCGCCCGGAACCCGGCGGGCTGCCCGGGGCGAATCGGCCTCTCGCATGAATCGGGATTTCGTGCTGGAACCCGCAAAATTTCGGCAAGGAAAGTGTCGGTATTCGCCATGAAGCGCGCACGAATGACGCAGGCCAAGGCCGCCGCGGCCTTGCTGGCATGGGGCGTTCTGCCCAGCGCTTGGGCCGGCGTGCCCGTCGTCCCGGGTGCCATCGTCTACGCGCCCCTGTCCAGCGCCGCTCCCGTCCCGACCCTGGGCGAATGGTCGCTGACGCTGATGGCCCTGTTGCTGGCCGTGGTGGCCTATCGCGTCTTGCGCGGTCGTGTCAACGGACGCTTGCTGACGCCGCTGCTGCTGACCGGCGGGCTGGCCGCGGCGGGGCTGGCCGGCCATGATCTGGTGGGTTTGGCCCAGGCCGTGGTGCCGCAGGTGCAATTCAGCCAGGCGGCCGGAGGCAGCGTCGGCGTGGGTGTCGGGGAGACGCAAATCATCAACACTTCGGGTGTGCCGCAGCAGGTGACGTCGATGTCGACGCAGCCGGGCTATTCTTTCGTCACGCCACCCGGTTCGCCGCAATGCCAGGTCGGTACCCCCGTCGCGCCGAGCGGCATATGCTATGTGGAGATTTCGAGTCCCGTGGAGTGAGCGGCACGGGTTCGTTTGATCGAGATTCAAGGCCGCGCATGACCGCCTGAGCGCCGCGAACGCCGATGGTTCAGTTGTACATCGCCACCGCCGCCATGTGCCTGGCGGCGGTTCTGTTTCTGGAATCGCTTGCACCCTTGCACCCGGCCGAGGTGCCCTTGCGCCGCTGGGCGCACAACGCGGCGCTCTCGGTGCTCTCGGTCGGAACGGTGCTGGCCACGCCCTTGTTGTTCTGGGCGGCGGCGGGCGCCCTGGGCCTGCGGCCCGGCGCAGGCTGGTTGGCGCGCTGGGGGCTGCCCGACTGGGGCCAGTGGGGGCTCACGTTCATCGTGATGGACGGCCTGGCCTATGCGCTGCACCGCCTCTCGCACGCCGTGCCCTGGCTGTGGCGCCTGCACGCCGTGCACCACAGCGACGTGCAGCTGGACGCCACCACCACGCACCGCCACCACCCGCTGGAGAGCGCGTTCACCACCGCGGCCACCGTGCCGGTGCTGGTGCTGCTGGGGCCGCCCATGCTGGCGGTGCTGGCCTACAGTGGGGTGGCGCTGGCCGTCAGCACGCTGTCGCACGGCAATCTGCGGCTGCCGGCCGCGCTGGATCGTTGGCTGCGGCCGTGGGTGGTGACGCCGGCGTATCACCGCCTGCACCACAGCGCCCACCAGCCCCAGACCGACAGCAACTACGCCACCGTGCTGCCTTTGTTCGACCACCTGCTGCGCAGCGCCGGTACGGTGCCGGGCGACGCGGGCCGGCAGCTGACCATGGGCCTGCCGTCGCGACGCGATGCGAGCAGCCAGACCGTGTGGGCCTTGCTGCGCGCGCCGTTTCGGGGCTGAGAGCCTGCAAAAAATTCCCTCACGCCCGCCTCGACTGCCCAAACGTCCCCGCTCGGCTTTGCCAATACTCGCCGTAGCCCGAGCTGCGGCTGCGTTTTGCGCCTGGATCAGGAGCGTTTTGTCAGTCCTTTCGGGCGCGCCGAATTCATTCGCAGCCTCCAAGCCGTCAGGGCGGGGCCGATCGGCGGTTTTTTTCCGTTGCATGCCGGCCGCGCACACGGTGTAAGCTGCGCCCTCGCCGACCCGCGGCCGAGATCCCACCATGCCATTGCCCCGCAGCCGAGTCCCCGATCCGCTTGAAATGCTGGCGTTGGCGCGCGCCTTGGCCGAGCATCCCGCCACGGCCGTGCGCGCCGCCCGCGTCAGCGTGGTGCGCCTGCGGCGCGCCCTCACGCGCTCGCCGCGCTCGCTGTTTTTGCGTGAGCTGGTGACCCAGCCCATGGCGGTGGGCGCCATCTGCGCCAGCTCGCCGCACCTGGCCGCGCGCATGGCGGCGCTGGTCGATCCGGCCAGCGACGGCCTGGTGGTGGAGCTGGGCGGTGGCACGGGCGTCATCACCGCGGCCCTGCTGGCGCGCGGCGTGCCGCCGGCTCGGCTGGTGGTGGTGGAGCAGTCCGAGCGCCTGGCCGCCCACCTGCGCCAGCGCTTTGCGGCGGTGCCGGTGCTGCAGGGCGACGCGGCCGAGCTGCCGCAGCTGCTGGCGCGACTGGACGACGAGCGCCGGCAACTGCCGGTGCTGCACATCGTCTCGGGCCTGCCACTGCTGTCCATCCCCGAGCCCAGCCGGGGGCGCATTCTTGCGGCCGGCGCTGCCGTGCTGGCGCCGCAAGGGCGCCTGCTGCAATTCACCTACGCGCTGCGCGGCGTCTCTCCATGGCAGCAGGTCGGCCTGGCGTGCCTGCGCCGCGAGCGGGTGCTGGCCAACCTGCCGCCGGCGCGGGTGGACGTGCTGGGCCCGGCCCCGCCGGTGTGACGCCGGCCCCGGCCGGGGAAGCTTGCCAAAACCGCCGATGAATGGTCCAATACGCGGTTGTTGAAGGGGAGTAGCTCCCCGCCGCGCCGCGTTGACACGTATGGCGCGGCATCGCCGGCTCGTCAATACGAAGCGCGAAGGCCCCGGGCCTTTGCCGCCTTCCGGGCCGACGGGCAGCTTGCCCCGTTCGGGACGAGTTGCCGAGCAAGACCTTCGATCAAAACCCCGCTCGGGGTGCGTTTGGTCGAATCTCGCAGGTCTTGCCGCAAACCCCTGGGGCCCCGTGCCCGCATCGCCGCAAACCCGCCAGGACCTGGGCGCGCCGGGCGGATCGATGCCTTGCAACTTCTGGAGCCTCTCGTCATGGAATTTCTCTCCGCCCCCTGGTGGTCCGCCCTGCTGGCGATCATCCTGATCGACCTGGTGCTGGCCGGCGACAACGCCATCGTCATTGCCCTGGCCGCGCGCAGCCTGCCCAAGGCGCTGCAAACCAAGGCCATCCTCTGGGGCACGGTGGGCGCCATCGGCGTGCGCACGCTGATGACGCTGGTCGTGGTGTGGCTGCTGAAGATCCCCGGCCTGATGCTGGCCGGCGGCCTGGGCCTGCTGTGGATCGCCTACAAGCTGGTGGCCGACACGGGCGAGGGCAACGAGGAGCACGGCCCGGCCGCGACCACCTTCTGGGGCGCGATGAAGACCATCGTCATCGCCGACGCGCTGATGGGCATCGACAACGTGCTGGGCGTGGCCGGCGCGGCGCACGGCGCGATGGACCTGGTGGTGATCGGCCTGCTCATCAGCGTGCCGATCGTGGTGTTCGGCTCCACCCTGGTGCTGAAACTGGTCGAGCGCTTTCCCATCATCATCCAGCTGGGCGCGGCGGTGCTGGCGTTCACGGCGGCCTCGATGATCAATGCCGAGCCTCTGCTGGCGCGCTGGCTGGGCGGCGACGAAAGCGCGGCCACCATGGCGCGCTGGGCCCTGGTGGCGCTGGCCATCGCGGGCGTGCTGGGCGCGGCACACTGGAGCATGCGCCGGCGCGCCGCGGTCGATGGCGATTGACTTGCAACTGCGCTATGCTGCCGGCCATGGGACTGATTCTGAACTGGGTGCTGTCGGCGCTGGCCCTGCTGGGCGTGGCCTATCTGTACAGCGGCGTGGCGGTGGCGAGTTTCGGCTCGGCCATGTGGGCAGCGCTGGTGATCGGGTTGCTCAACGCGCTGGTGCGCCCCGTGCTGGTGGTGCTGACGATCCCCATCACCATCGTCACCCTCGGGTTGTTCCTGTTCGTCATCAACGCGCTGATGTTCTGGGCCGCCTCGGGGCTGCTCAAGGGCTTTCACGTCAATGGCTTCTGGGCCGCGCTGATCGGCTCGCTGATCTACTCGGCGCTGCGCCTGCTGATCGACGCGGTGCTGCAGCGCGGGTGAGCGGCACTTCTGTCGTTCCGACACCCGCAGCGCCTGAAACGCAACCAAACGAAGGGCCGCGGAGCAGGCCAGGCCAGCGATCGCCGTGGCCGGGGTCTGCCCGGCCAGGGGCGAGCCTTGCGGGCCGGGTCGGGCCAGTGGCCCGGCTTCCTTCAGGGGCTGGGCGAAACATCGCGCAGCAAGTGGAGACCGGGGGTGTATCACCTCACCGAAACTTCTTTTCGTCCTCGCGTTGCTGGTGCAGCAGCGCCTGCGCCTGGCGCAGCCGCGCATCGACGATGCTGACCTCGATCAGCTCGGCGCTGCCGCCGGGGTGCTGGCGTGCCCAGTCCTGCGCGGCGCGCCAGCGGTTGACGGCGCCGGCATAGTCCAGTTGCGCCATCGGCGCCTCGCCTTCGGCGCGCAAGGCACGCAGCGTCTGGCCTTGCGCGGCTTCGGCCTGCGCCAGGGCCTGCCAGGCGCTGGCGTCCAGCGGATGATCGCCCACCCAGGTGCGCAGCTGCGACGCGGCTTCGCCGGCCTGGCCGGTGCGCGTGAGGGCTTGCGCGCGCAGCAGCAGGGCCGCGCGCCCGGCCTGGCCCCGCGGATCGCTCGTCGTGGCCGGTGCTTCGGCCTTCAGGAGATCGAGGGCGCGCTGCGGCTGGTCAGCGCGCAAGGCCAGTTCAGCCTGCAGTAAATGCACCTGATGCGTGGCGCGCGGGTGGCCGGCCACCAGGGGCAGCAATTGCGCGGCCAGCGCCTGGGCGCGCGGCAGATCGCGCAGCTCGACCTGCGCCAACGCGGCGGCATAGAGCACGCCGGCACGGCGCGCCAGCGGTTGGCTGGCAAAGCCGCTTTGGCCGGGCTCGTCCGCCCAGGTGCGCAGCGCATCCACCCCCGGGCGCGAGAGCACGCGTGCGCGCGCCGCCACCAGCAATGCCTCAAGGTCGGGGGCGAGCGCCCGGCGCGGCAAGGTCTGCTGGCGCTGCTGCATGTCGGCAATGCGCTGGGTGGTGAGCGGGTGGCTGCGCAGATAGGGCCACTCGCCGTTATCGTCCACGCGCGCGGCGGCCTGCAGCTTCTCGAACATGCTGACGAAGCCCTGCGGCGCAAAGCCGGCCTGGGTCATCACGGCGTAGCCCACGCGGTCGGCCTCGCGCTCCATGTCGCGCGAGAAGTTGAGCTGCTGCTGAATCACCGCCGCCTGCCCGCCCACCGCCAGCGCAGCGCCCGCCTGGGGATTTTTGCTGGCGGCCACCGCGCCTGCCACCATGGCCGCGATCAGCAGCGGCATCTGGCGGCTTTGCTGGCCCAGCAGGCGGGCGATGTGGCGCTGGGTGATGTGGCTCATCTCGTGCCCCAGCACGGAGGCCAGCTCGTCGCGCGAGGCCACCGCCCCCACCAGCCCCAGGTGCAGGCCCATGTAGCCGCCCGGCAGGGCAAAGGCGTTGATGCTGCGGTCGCGCCCCAGCAGCACGCGCCAGGCGTAGCGCTCGTCCAGCTCGGGCGGCAACTCGCCGCGCGCACGCGCGCCCACCATCAGCGCGCGCCAGATGCCGTCCACGTACTCGCCCACCACGGCGTCGTCGATGTAGTCCGGGTCGCGGTAGAGCTCGCGCGCGATCAGGTCGCCCAGCTTGCGCTCCTCCAGCGGTGTCATCTCGCCGGCGTCGCCCAGCGAGGGCAGCCCGCGCGGCGCGTCGGGGGCGGGCTGCGCGCGCGCGGGGGCGGCGGCCAAGGCCAGCGCCGCCAGAACGGCCGCCGCGGCGAGGCGGCGCACGGAACGCCCGGCACGCGGCGCGCCGGCGGGCGATGGAGCAAGCACGGTCTTCATGGGTGCCCCTATGATGCCCAATTCATCTTCGGTGTTCCTCGGACCTTGTTTCGGATTGCCATGCCCGCTGCCCACGCTCCCCTGACCCACTTCGACGCCCAAGGCCAGGCCCACATGGTCGATGTGGGCGACAAGCCCGCCACACACCGGGTGGCGGTGGCCGGCGGGCGCATCGAAATGCAGCCGGCCACGCTGGCGCTGATCGAATCGGGCAACGCCAAAAAGGGCGACGTGCTGGGCATCGCGCGCGTTGCCGGCATCATGGCGGCCAAGAAGACGAGTGACTTGATCCCGCTGTGCCACCCCTTGGCCCTGTCGCGCGTCGCTATCGATTTTGAAGCTACTCGCGCAGACCCAACAAGCGCCGCAGCCGTTTTTTGCACTGCAACCGTGGAGACGACCGGGCCCACGGGGGTGGAGATGGAAGCGCTCACCGCCGTGCAGGTGGCGCTGCTGACCATCTACGACATGGCCAAGGCAGTGGACCGGGGCATGACCATCACCGGCGTGCGCCTGCTGGAAAAGCGCGGCGGCAAGTCGGGACACTTCAAGGCTGCGGGTCCGACGTCGGCGTAGGCTTGCGCGTCGGCGTCAGCGCGCGGACGGACGGGCGGCGCTGGCGGCGCCTTGCAGGGCGCGCGCGCCCTCCAGCATGCGCCGGTTGTCCTCGGCCCATTGGCGCTCCTCCACGGGAAACGCCGCCTTGAACCGCGCCAGATGCGCCAGCGCCAAGTCCTCGCGGCCCAGCAGGGTGGCGCTTTCGATCACGCGTTCGATCACGCGCGGCTCGGGCGAGTAGTGCAGCAGGCGGCTGGCGGCCTCCAGCATCCAGGCGGCGTTCTCGCGCGTCGCGGGGCGGGTGGTGACCTCGGCAAACCGCACCGCGCCGCCAAACAGCAGCGTCTGGCGTGCCGCCGCCATGGGCTCGTCGCGCCAGCGGGCGGCGCGCTGCTCAAGAGGCAGATAGATCTGGCTGACGCGCCAGTAGTCCCAACCCGCATACGCGGTGGCCCCCAGCATGGCGAGCGCCAGGCCCAGGCGCGCGCTCGTGAACGCGCTGCGGGCCCGCGTCGGGCTCGCCGATTTGCGCGAGGCCCACAGCAGGCCCACGCTGATCGCCGCCGCGATCTGAAACGGCCCGTACCACAGGGGGTACTCCACCAAGCTGTGCAGCCCGATGGCCGCCAGCACCGCCCAGGCCAGCTGGCGCGTGGCGTCGGGCTCGCGCCAGGGCGCACCGCGCCACACCGCCCAGGCCAGGGCCGCGCACACCGCCAGCGCCACCGGCACGCCCAGCTCCACCGCCAGGTGCAGCGGCAGGTTGTGCGCGTTGTCCAGGATGTGGCAAAAGCGCGGGCCGCCATACAGCGTGATGTAGTGCGCGTAGGACAGCTCGCCCCAGCCCCAGCCCGTCCAGGGCTTTTGCGCGATCAGGTGCAGCACGTTGCTCCACAGGATCACGCGGCTGCCGCAGGTGCTCTCGGCGGTGCGCAGGCGCTCGAGCACGTCGCGCCCGGCCACGCCCTCGGCGGTCTCGGCCAGCCAGGGCAGCACCAGCGCTGCCACGGCATACAGCAGCAGCGCCGCCACGGCGGCCCCCAGCACGACGCGCCAGCGCCCGCTGGCGCGCGCCCAGCCCAGCGCCAGCAGGGCCAGCGCCGCCAGCTCGACCATGCCGATGCGCGACGCCGTGGCCGCCAGCGCCGCCACCAGCAAGGCGGCCAGGGCGGCGCAGGGCGCAGCCGGCCAGCGCGCCGTTTGCAGCTGCATGCGCAGCGCCGCCAGGCCGATCACCAGCAGCGTGGCCAGCTGATTGGGCTGGCGCAGGTTGCCAAACGCCTGTCCGGGTTGCGCCAGATCGACCCAGGGGTACAAGGGGCCCTCCAGGTCGAAGTACTGCAACAGCGCGATCACGGCGCTCACCACCGCCGCCAGCAGCCAGCCCGTGGCCACCCAGTGCACGGCCTGCCGCGGGTCCTGCCGCGCGGGCCACAGCGCCAGCAGCAGGGCCGCCAGGGCCATCGACGCCAGATAGGGCTGCGTGCCTGCCGTGGGCCCCGAGGTGAAGGGCCACAGCCAGGGCAGGGCCAGCACGGCAATCAAGAGCAGACGATGGGCGGCGGGCATGGGTGGCGATTGTGCCCAAGCAGGCCGGATCGAGGATCAGGGTTCAAGCGGCGCCATCGGGCGCGCGGTGCGACGCCTCGATGGCTGCCGTGCAGCGCTGCGCATGCAGGGCATACAGCGCGACGCTGGGGTGCTGCCGGGCCAGGTGCTGGGCGCGCGCGCGGCTGGCCTCGACCTGGCCCTCGCGCCACCAGGCCAGCGCCTCGTCCCACTGCGCCAGTTCGTGCCGCAGCGGCGCGGTGGCGACATCCGCCGGGCCGCGCACCGTATAGATGTGATCGGCCTGGCGCCGGCCGCGCACCCGCACGTGATCGAGCGCCTGCCATGCAAACTCGGCCGCGCCGGCTTGCTGCATGATGGCCTGGCTGACGACGATATCGACGCCGTAGGTGGTGGCCAGGCCCTCCAGGCGCGAGGCCAGGTTGACGGCGTCGCCGATCACGGTGTAGGTGCGCCGCAGCGCCGTGCCCATGTTGCCCACGGCCATGGGCCCGGTGTTCAGCCCGATGCCCACGGCCAGCGCAGGCTGGCCGTCGCCGGCGCGCTCGGCGTTCAGGGCCCGCAGCGCGGCGCGGATTTCCAGCGCGGCGTCCACCGCCTGCCGCGCGTGCTGCTCGCTGCGCACGGGCGCACCCCAGAACGCCATCACGCAGTCGCCCATGTACTTGTCGATGGTGCCGTGGTGGCGCGCGATCACCTCGGTCAGCCGTTGCAGCACCTCGCGCAGCAGGGCCTGCATGGCGGCGGGCGACTGCGTCTCGGCCAGGGTGGTGAAGCCGCGCAGGTCGCAGAACATGACCGTGAGCTCCTCGGTGCGCGCCTGCATGTCGTAGCGATGCGGCTCGCGCTGCATCTGGCGGACCAGCTCGGGCGGCACATAGCTGGCGAACTGCTGCGCCAGCCGATGGCGCGCACGGCGCTCGGCCCCGTAGCCCAGCGCCAGGTCCAGCACCAGGGCCGCGGCGATGAACAGCAGCGGCCCGGCCAGCGGCAGCAGCAGATGGGCCCCCAGGTAGGCGGCGGCGTCGAGCGCCAGCACCACCGCCAGCGATGCGCCGCCCAGAAACACGGCGCCCAGCAGGCCCAGCCGCGGCAGCACGGTGATGAACACGGCGCCCAGCGCCAGCAGGAGCCCGACCTCATAGACGAGCGCCCAGGACGGGCGGTAGCGCAGGCGCCCGTCGAGAGCGCCACTGATCAGGTTGGCATGCACCTCGACGCCGGGATAGGCCTCGCCCACCGGCGTGGCGCGCAGATCCATCAGGCCCGGCGCCGTAAAGCCCAGCAAGGCATAGCGCCCGCGCAGGCTCGCCGCCGGCAGTTGCCCGGCCAGGACGTCGGCCGCCGCGATGTAGCGAAACGAGCCGCCGTGGGGGCCGCCGGGGCCGCGGTAGGGCACTTGCACGGTGCCGCGCGCACCCACGGGCAACACCAGCGTCTGGGTCGGGCCCGCCAGCGTCAGCATGCGGTTGCCATCGGCTGGCGGGGCGGCCGGCGCGATGCGCAGCGGCGCCGCACCCAAGCCGCGGCGCAACAGCGCCAGGCCCATGGACTCGTACAGCGCGCCCTCGAAGCCGGCCACCAGCGGCACCACGCGCACCACGCCATCGGCGTCGGTCACGGCGTTGAAGAAGCCCTGCGCCGACGCGGCCGCCGTCAACGCCGGCAGGTTGGCGCCGTAGCCGCTCCAGTGCAGCAGCTGCGGCCACGGCGCCTGGCCGGCCAGCGCAGGGGGCAGAAGGCCGCTGCGGCGGCCCTCACGGTCGCTGGTGAAGTAGTAGCCGAGGACCACGGGTGCCCCGGCGATGGCCCGTGCCAGCGCGTCGTCCGGGGCGACCCGCGCCGTCGCCGGCGCGCGCTCGGGCTCGGCAAACACCACGTCCAGCCCCAGCGCGGCCACCTGCTGGCGCTCGACCAGCTCGCGCACCAGCGCGGCCATGCGCGTGCGTGACCAGGGCCAGCGCCCCTCGGCTTGCATGCTGGCCTCGTCGATGTCGATGACCACCACGCGCTCATCGAGCGTGCGCGGCTGGACCAAGGCGAGCCGCAGATCGGCGAGTTGCCCTTCCCAGCGCTGCACCCAGGGCAGCGGCCACCACCCGCTGGCGTGGGCCAGGGTCAGCAGCAGCACGGCCGCGCAAGCGCCGATGCGCCATGGGTGGCGCATCGCGGCGGCAACGGAAGGGGAGTCGCGCATGGACCCGTATTGGAACGCACGAACGGGCTGCGCCGGCTCAGGGCCGCAGCAACGGGGATGCCGTCGGCCCGCGGCGGCACCTGCTCACTGGTCGAGGTATTCGAGCCGCACGCTGCCGAGGGTGATCTGATCGCGGTTTTGCAGCCCGATGGGGCCGCCGTCCACCGACACCCCGTTGACGCTGGGCACGAGCGCGCCCTCGCCATGCGCCAGTTCATAGCCATGGGGCGTGCGGCGGATTTCGGCGACGGCATAGCCACGCTTGCCGATGGTGGTCACGGACTTGACCAGGGGCATCTCGCTGCCGGCCGCGGCGCCGGTGAGCACCCGCACGCGCGCGCCGGTGGGCACTGCGTCGGGCGGCACGTCGGCCAACGCACTGTCCAGGCTGCCGATGACGATCGGCTGCGAATCGCCGCCCGCGCCATTGCCCAGCTGGTATTTGATCTTGTAGCGGCCGATTTCGATCACGTCGCCGTCGGCCAGCGTGTGCTTGCGCACCGCCCTGCCGTTGACGAAGGTGCCGTTGGTGCTGCCCAGGTCCTCCAGCACGGCCTCCTCGCCCGTCACCTGGATGACCGCGTGCTCGCCGCTGACGGCCAGGTGATCGACCACGATGTCGTTGTAAGGACGCCGGCCCATGGTGGACCGGTCCTTGGTCAGCTGCGCTTCCTTGACGACTACACCGTCGATCGTGAGGATCAACTTGGGCATGGACGGACTCCCTGGAACTCGAAACGGCGGGTGGCCGATACCGCCGGCATCATCGCCGAGGACAAAGCCCGCGCCCGCATCGATTGCTTGATTTTAAAATCGCAGGAAGATAACGCAAATCCGCGTGCCGTGGGGTTATTTTTTCCACCAGCTCCCGGCGATTCCTGACTTTTTCAACATTTCGCCCGACCGCGCCAGGATCACCGAAACGTTGTCGCGCCCACCACCGGCCTTGGCCCGCTCGATCAGCATCCGGGCCTGCTCGTCCAGCGGCCCGCGCCCGCCCAGCACGTCGGCAATGTCCGCGTCATCGACCATTTCCGTCAAGCCGTCGGAACACAACAAGAACAAGTCGCCCGCTTGCACGGCGTGCTCGGTGGTCTCCAGCAACACGGTGTCTTCGACGCCGAGGGCGCGCGTCACCCAGCTGCGATAACCCGACACCGCCGCCTGCTCGGGCGTGATCAGGCCGGCGTCGAGCTGCTCCTGCAACAGCGAGTGGTCGCGCGTGAGTTGCGTGAGCACGCCTTCGCGCCAGCGGTAGGCGCGCGAGTCGCCCGCGTGGCCCACCAGCAGCTGCTCGCGCCACAGCAGCGCCAGCACCACGGTGGTGCCCATGCCGGCGTAGTCGGCGTGGGTGTTGGCGGCCTCGAAGATGGCGCGGTTGGCCCGGTCGGTGCTGTCTTCCATCGCGCGCAGCACCTGGTGCGCGGTGGCGTCATCCGCGGCCTGATCCAGCCAGCGACCCAACTCGGTGCCAATGTGCTCGACCGCCATGGCGCTGGCCACTTCGCCCGCGTTGTAGCCGCCCATGCCGTCGGCCAGCACGGCCAAGCCCCGGGCGGGATCGACCCGCACGGCGTCCTCGTTGTTGGTGCGTACGCAGCCGACGTCGGTGAGGGCACTGAATTCGAACGACATCATCTTCACCGACGCACCCGCTCAAGCGCCCACCCGGGCCCTGCGGCTTTGCAAAAGCTTGCCGATCACCAGCACCAGCAGCGCTCCGGCCACGCCCAGGGCGATATGCCACGAGCGGTCTTGGGGCAGATACGGCGTCAGAGCCGGATCGGTGTGCGCCATGGTTCCGGCGATCCAGCCCAGCAGCATGCCACCCAGCGTGATGATGACCGGGAAGCGGTCCATCAGTTTGAGGATGAGCTGGCTGCCGCCCACGATGATCGGAATGCTCACCACCAAGCCGAAAATCACCAGCGCCAGTTGGTGTTGTTCGCCGGCGTTTTGTGCCGCTGCGGCAATGGCCACGACGTTGTCGATACTCATCACCAGATCGGCGATCACCACGGTCTTGATTGCCGTCCAGAGTTTGTCGCTGGACTGGATGTTGCCGTGTTCGTCCTCATCCTCGGGCGCAATCAGCTTGACGCCAATCCACAGCAGCAGCAGCGCGCCGATGAGCTTGAGATAGGGAATTTGCAGCAACGCCAGGGCAAACGCGATCAAAATGATGCGCAGCACGATGGCACCCACGGTGCCCCAGATGATGCCCTTGGTGCGCTGATGCGCGGGCAGCCCGCGGCAGGCCAGCGCGATGACCACGGCGTTGTCGCCGCCCAGCAAAATATCGATCAGGATGATCTGGCCCACGGCGATCCAGAAATGGGCGGTCATGAACTCTTCCATCGCGTCTCCTCGGCATCTTGTTGTCGCAGCGATCGTCGATCCGCAAATAGTAAGCCGGAGCACCCGCCCAGGGTGTCCGGCTCATCGGACTGGGACGCACCGCGACCTACAGCAAGGCCTTGAGCAGCTTGCCCATCTCCGACGGGTTGCGCGTGACCTTGAAGCCGCATTCTTCCATGATGGCCAGCTTGGCGTCGGCCGTGTCGGCGCCGCCGGAGATCAGCGCGCCGGCGTGGCCCATGCGCTTGCCCGGAGGAGCCGTGACACCGGCAATGAAGCCGACCACGGGTTTTTTCATGTGGGCCTGGCACCAGCGCGCCGCGTCGGCCTCGTCGGGGCCGCCGATCTCGCCGATCATGATGACGGCGTCGGTTTCGGGGTCGTCGTTGAAGGCTTGCATCACGTCGATGTGCTTGAGGCCGTTGATCGGGTCACCGCCGATGCCCACGGCGCTGGACTGGCCGATGCCCAGCTCGGTGAGCTGGCCGACGGCCTCGTACGTCAGCGTGCCGGAGCGCGACACCACGCCCACGCGGCCCTTCTTGTGGATGTGGCCGGGCATGATGCCGATCTTGCACTGGGCGGGGGTGATGATGCCCGGGCAGTTCGGGCCGATCAGCCACACGTCGTCGTAGCCGCGCAGGGTGTTCGTGACGCGCAGCATGTCGAGCGC
>JAFEEB010000076.1 GCA_018241325.1 Pseudomonadota bacterium
GTCAAGTACACCTGGGGCAAGATCTGGAACAGCAAGGCCTACAACGCCTGCTCCAACATGCCGCGTGCCGGCACCGAGGGCATCCTGACCGAGGCGCAGGTGCGCGACATCGTGGCCTTGCTGCTCGATCCCAAGTCGCCGGTCAACCAGTAAGCAACCGTGCCGCAGCCCGGCGCCGCCGGGCTTTTTTGTTGTCGATACTTCAGTTGGTGCTGATAAATGAACCTCACCAAACGCGAATTCATGCAGGTGCTGGGCGCCGCCAGCGCCGCCGGCCTGGGCCTGGGCCGCTTTGCCGACGCCAGCGCGCAGACGGCGGCCGAAGGGCTGTACGACCTGCCCCAGTTTGGCAACGTGTCGCTGCTGCACATGACCGACTGCCACGCGCAGCTCAAACCGATCTACTTTCGCGAGCCCAGCGTGAACCTGGGCGTGGGCGACATGAAGGGCCGCCTGCCGCATTTGGTGGGCGAGCAACTGCTCAAGGCCGTCGGCGTCAAAGGCGGCACGCCCACGGCGCACGCGCTGACCTATCTGGACTTCGACCAGGCCGCCCAGCGCTACGGCAAGGTGGGCGGCTTTGCGCACCTGGCCACCCTCGTCAAGCGCATGCGCGCCAGCCGCCCCGGTGCGCTGCTGCTGGACGGCGGCGACACCTGGCAAGGCAGCGGCACCGCGCTGTGGACCAAAGGCCAGGACATGGTGGACGCCTGCAAGCTGCTGGGCGTGGATGTGATGACGGGCCACTGGGAGTTCACCCTGGGCATGGCGCGCGTCAAGGAAATCATCGACAAGGACTTCGCCGGCAAGGTGGACTTCGTCGCGCAAAACGTCAAGACCACCGACTTCGGCGACCCGGTGTTCAAGCCCTACGTCATCCGGCCCATCAACGGCGTGCCCTGCGCCATCATCGGCCAGGCCTTCCCGTACACGCCGATCGCCAACCCGCGCTACCTGGTGGCCGACTGGGAATTCGGCATTCAGGACGAGAACCTGCAGAAGATGGTGGATGAGGCGCGCGGCAAGGGCGCGCAGGTGGTGGTGGTGCTCAGCCACAACGGCATGGACGTCGACCTGAAGATGGCCAGCCGCGTGACCGGCGTGGACGCCATCCTGGGCGGCCACACGCACGACGGCATGCCGGTGGCCAGCATCGTCAAGAACAAGAGCGGCCAGACCATCGTCACCAACGCGGGCAGCAACGGCAAGTTTCTGGGTGTGCTGGACTTCGACGTCAAGGACGGCAAGGTGGCGGACTTTCGCTACAAGCTGCTGCCGGTGTTCGCCAACATGCTGCCGGCCGACAAGGACATGGACGCGCTCATCACCAAAATCCGCGCGCCGTACGAGGGCAAGCTGGCCGAGCAACTGGCCGTCACCGAGGGCCTGCTGTATCGCCGCGGCAACTTCAACGGCACGGGCGACCAGCTCATCGTCGATGCGCTGATGGACGTGCAGGGCGCCGACATCGCGTTTTCGCCCGGCTTTCGCTGGGGCACCTCGCTGCTGCCCGGCCAGCCCATCACGCGCGAATGGCTGCTGGACATGACCGCCACCACCTACAGCTACGCCACGCTGACCGACATGAAGGGCGAGATGCTCAAGACCATCCTGGAAGACGTGGCCGACAACCTGTTCAACCCCGACCCCTACTACCAGCAGGGCGGCGACATGGTGCGCGTGGGCGGCCTGACCTACGCCTGCGACCCGTTGGGCGGCATGGGCCAGCGCATCAGCGACATGCGCCTGAAGGGCCAGTTGATCGACCCCGCCAAGACCTACAAGGTGGCCGGCTGGGCCCCGGTGGCCGAAGACGCCGTCAAGGCCGGCAACCCCATGGTGTGGGACCTGGTCGAGCAATGGCTGAAGGCCCGCGGCGGCAAGGTGGCCCCGCGCCAGCTCAACACGCCCAAGCTGACCGGCGGTTTGCCCAACCCCGGCTTTGCCGCGGCGTGACGGACGGCGCAAGGACCGGCCGCCGGAGTGCAGGCCGTCCACCACGCTGGTTTTCAAGGAAAATGCGCCTGGCGCGGGCGTGGATACGGCGGGACCAGCTATTAAAAATAGAGCGATTCCAGTGCCCCTGCCGAGCGACCGGGTCCCGCTGCCATGGCCCGATGGGCGTGCCGACTTGACGGCACGCGCCATGGCTGCGAGGCTTGCAGCGGTGACGGCCATGAAATCCGAGCGATGAGTCAACCCTCCGAAGTGCGTGCGGCCAACCGCGCCGACCGCCTGCGTGGCGAGAGCGCCGAGGAGAAGGCCGGGCGCCAGAGCGCCGGCGAGCGCGCGCGCGTCGCGCTGGCGGTGCTGGGTGTGGTCTATGGCGACCTGGGCACCAGCGCGATCTATGCGCTGCACGCCGTCTTCACCAATGGCTACGAGCCGCTGGCGCCCAATGCGGTCAATGTGCTGGGCGTGGTGTCGCTGGTGTTCTGGACGCTGATCGTCGTGGTCTCGCTCAAGTACATGAGCTTCGTGCTGCGTGCCGACAACCGCGGCGAGGGCGGCACCTTCGCGCTGATCGCGCTGCTGCGGCCGTGGCGCCACGTCGAGCAGCGGGGGCGGCACGCCCTGGTGCTGCTGGGCCTGGCCGGCGCGTCGATGCTGTACGCCGGCATCATGATCACGCCGGCCATCTCGATCCTCAGCGCGGTGGAGGGCTTGCGGGTGGCGTCGTCCGATTTCACGCCGTACGTGGTGCCCATCACGCTGGTGATCCTGGTGCTGCTGTTCGCCGTGCAGCGCCTGGGCACGGCGCGCATCGGCGCGGCCTTCGGGCCGATCATGACCGTGTGGTTTCTGGCCATCGGCGCGTTGGGTGTCTACGGCATCGCGCAGGCGCCGCAGGTGCTGGCGGCGGTGGACCCGCGCCACGCGCTGGCGTTTTTTCGCGCCGAGGGGCTGGCCGCTTTCATCGTGCTGTTCGCGGTGTTCCTGGTCACCACCGGCGCCGAGGCGATGTACGCGGACATCGGCCACTTCGGGCGCCGGCCGATCCGGCAGGTGTGGTTCTTCTTCGTGCTGCCGGCCCTGCTGCTGAACTATTTCGGGCAGGCCGCGCTGCTGCTGCGCGATCCGCACGCCGCGGCCCAGCCGTTTTATCACCTGATTCCGCCGATCCTGCTGTATCCGGTGGTGGGGCTGGCCACGCTGGCCACGGTGATCGCCTCGCAGGCGACGATCTCCGGAGCGTTCTCGATGACGCGGCAGGCCGGGCGCCTGGGCATGATGCCGCGCTCGCGCGTGGTGCAGACGTCGCAGGAGGCCGCGGGCCAGATCTACGTGCCCCTGGTCAACTGGATGCTGCTGGCGGCGGCGGTCGTGCTGGTGCTGATGTTCCAGAGCTCCGACCGCCTGGCCAGCACCTATGGCATCAGTGTCAGCACGGCGATGGTCGTCACCACCGTGCTGGCGTTCTTCGTGGCGCGCGAGCGCGGCCACTGGCCACTGGGCGCGGCGCTGCTGTTTCTGGCGGTCTTCCTGGTGATCGACGGGGCGTATTTCGCCTCCAACCTGCTGCAAGTTCCGCACGGCGGGTGGTTTCCGGTGGGCGTGGGCGCGCTGTGCTTCATCGTCATGTCCACCTGGCGCCGCGGCGGCGAGCTGATGGCGCGCCAGACCGACCGGCAGGCCCGCTCGATCGACGAGCTGATCGAGGCGCTGGAGCGCGACAAGGTCGCGCGCGTCGGCGGCACGGCGGTCTTTCTGACCTTGCGGCGCGAAGCCACGCCCCCGGCGCTCGTGCACCACGTCGAGCGCAACCACGCGCTGCAGCAGCAGGTGGTGCTGCTGACGGTGTTGAGCGAGGACGTGCCGCGCACCACGGCCGACGAGCGGCTGGAGCTGGTGGAGATCAAGCCGGGTTTTTTCCGCGTCGTGCTGCGCTACGGCTACATGCAGCAGCCCAACATCCCGTCGGCGCTGGCCAACTGCAAGGCGCTGGGCCTGAAGATCGACCTGAAGGACGCGACCTATTACGTCGAGCGCCTCTCGCCCGTCAGCGGCCGCGGGCGCCGCGATGGCATGGCCGCGTGGCGTGACGCCCTGTTGGGCCTCTTGATGCGCAACTCGACCGACGTCACCGTCGGCTACCAGATCCCCAGCGAGCAGGTGGTCGAGATCGGCCTGCGCGTGCGCATCTGACCACCGGGCGTCGCGCCCCGACCCCGCCGCGCTATCATTGCGGTAGCTGGCTGCGCTGGTGGGCTGTGCGCTGCAACCATTTTTGACATGAAAATGTGATGAACGAACCCCTGAGCGAGCCGGTCGCGCCGGCGAGCGGTTTCGAGCGCCAGCACCAACGCCTGGACCGCCAGTTGCGCGCGCACCTGCTGGCCGTCGTGGGCGCCGACTTTTCGGCTGCGCACGACAAGCTGACGCGTTGGCAGCGGGCGCTGCTGCGCCACATCGACATCGAAAACACCCGCTTGCTGCCCCACGTGCCCGCCGGCGCGCGCTGGGACGCACGCGTCTATCGGCTGGAGCACGAGCGCATCGCGTTGCTGGCGGACGAGTACGCCGCCCGTGTGCACGCCGTGGCCGCCCGCCCGCCGCGCGGCGGGCGCGCGCAGCGCGAAGCGGCGCTGAACCTGCTGGACGCCGCGCATTCGCTGCGCCACCTGCTGGAGCACCATCATCAGCGCGAGGAGATGGCGCTGGCGCTGGAGTTGCCCGAATCGCTGCAACAGGCGGCCTGGCGCCGCCGAGGGTAAAGTCGCCCGCCGGTCGGCCACCGTTCGATCATGGGCAGCACCCGCCCAAGGAGTCTGACCCATGCGCTTTCCAACCCCGTTTGCAAGGCTGCCGACTGTCTGATGGCGGCAGCAGGGCCGTTTTCTCAGGCAGTGAACTTGTGACCCAACCCTGGTTTTTCACCGACTTTCTGACGAATTGATTCGTCTTGGCTCGGCAGCCACGGGCCACTGGATGCTCGTCAATGTTGGATGCAGTCTCTGTACTTGCTCCCATTTGGCTGGGGCGCTGGCGCACTGCTCCCGCGGAACGATGCGACACATGATCACGAGCCATCGTTGTGCTTCGTTTGGCTGGTGGTTGAGTCCAAGCATCTTCGCCAGCTTCATGAAATTGCCAGCACTTGGCCAGATGGCAGTTACATCCTTCGCCCACTGAAGTTCACTTGGAGACGATTCGCCATTTGGCTCAAATTTCATCAATCGCTGCATTTCGCGAAGATCCGTCAGCAGTAGAACTGTGGGCGTGCTTGCCGGGCGGCTGCCGACCAACTGCGCTTTTTCAAGCTGCAATGAAGCATAAGCCGCTTCAACTCTGAAATAGTCACGCACGATCAGGCCGAGCAATGTCACGCCCAAGCACCATGTGCCGAGCAGAATCCAGCGTCCGCTCATACGGCAGGCCATCTTCAAAGGAAAAATCTGTAATTTTCCCGTCAACGCGCCCATCATCAGGCCGGTAGGCAAAAGAAAGTAGGCGTAGTGCAATGGCAATTCCAGCATGGCATGAATTCCAACCACCACGACGGCCAGGAAAAACAGGATCTCGGGTGTCCGCCGTACGCGGCATGCCGCAATAATCACCCAGCACAGCACAAGCCCTGTCAGCAGAAGACCCAGCGGGATTCCCATCCACAACACAAAATCCAGAAACAGGTTGTGCGAATGGAAAAAGGGCACGTGCAGGGCCGGATGGTTTTCCGCCACGGCAATTTGAGCGGCGGCCACCCGACTCCAGCCGTACCCGCTCCAAGGTTGCTGGCACGCGGCGTCCCACAACATTCGCCAAAGCTCGGGCCGCAACTCGTGACCGAGTCGCTGCACCATCGAGGCAGGCACCTCCAGCATCAAGAATCGTCTGAGCGGATTCAGTATCAGCAGCACCAGAACGTAGAAAGCGGCCAGGCTGGTGACGCAAAGCGGCACCGCCTTCGATTGCCACCGGCGTCGCCACCACCAGGCCGCGACGCCCAGGGTAAACAAACCCAGCGCGCCCGTTCGCGACTGCGTCAATGCCAGCCCGATCAGCAGAAAACCGGCGGTGATGAGGGCCACGGCCCGACCCAGCTGCTTCCGCCAAACGCCCCAGGCGCAAGCCAGCAGGCCCCACAGCAACAAGGTTGCAAGCTGGTTGGGCTGCTCCATGTTGGCCGAAGGGCGGGCGCCATCCGAACCGACGATCCAGACATTCAGTGCGCCATCCGGTGCAAGGCTCAGCCATTGTTGCAACTGCATGGCCACCGAAGCGATGGCAGCGAGCCCGATGGCGGCAAACAGAATGTCGCCCATCCAGCGCGGGCGCCATGCCTGCCATTGCTGACCGATCAACAACGCCAGCATAAATCCGCCGATGTATGCGCTTGCCGTCCAGGCTTGGCCCGCGAAAGCCAGAATTCCGGAGACGTGTTGCAACAACGGAATCGGCAGCAAAAGCGCTGCCACCACGGTCATGCCGTTGCACGCCACCGCTCGCGGGCCGCGAACCAGAACGACCAGGCCGGTCAATGCCAGAATGGCCGCGATCCAGGCGTCGGAATGAAACGCCATCCACGGTTTGGTGTGGTTGGGCAGCAACCAGCCCAGTGAAAGCAGTCCGGCCGCCATCGTGGCCCATATGGGGGCCAGCGATGATCGCGATCTGTTGCCGAGTGCGGAGAAAATCAAAGTCGCAAAAAAAGCCCCGCTTGGGGCTTTTTGGGGTCCAGTCAAATTAGGCTCGGCATTCGCTGGGCACGTATTTGTTCTTTGCTGCATCGCTCACTACGCATTTCCATTGGACCGGGCCCGTTGGTACAGTGCCATTGGCCAGTGCCGCGCCGTTGGAACTGGGCGTCAGGGTAAGGGTCAAGCCGCCTGCGTTAGCCCTCGTCGTCACAGTAATCACACCTGTGGCGATAGCAGTTGCCATCGTGTCGACGTTTTTCAGGTTGGAGCCCGTTGCAATATCGTCCACACCCGCATTCAGCGATGCGCCATTGGCGGCGTTCTCACCAATGGTGGCTTTCGCGCCAGACGCCAGCACCAATGCTTCCGATACACGAGCGCGCACGGTGTAATCTTGGTACGCCGGCAGCGCGACAGCGGCCAGAATGCCGATGATGGCCACCACGATCATCAATTCGATCAGGGTAAAGCCTTGTTGCAGTTTCTTCATTTGTTTCATTTTCATTTCCTTGAAAAGTAAGGTTGAACCTTGGAGACACTCCCTGAGTGGGTAGGTGCGTCGTCGCACGCCTTGTTTGTTGCAGGGGACGTGCCAAGGGGCTGGCTGGGGTCGATTCGTGAAGAAATGGACGCTTTGGGCGCGTGCCGGCGTGCGTGGGGCACCGGCGCGGCGGGCTTGTCGCGCCGAACGGCCGACACGGGGCCGGCCTGTCTCGTCAATCGGGCGACATGGCGCGCGCCGGGGGCGACGGCGCGGGCCGGGCCGGGCCGGGGCGGCGCATGGCGCTGGCGGTGAGTGGCCGATGCTTTCAGGGCATGCGGCTGCGCCGATTGCGCATCGAACCGGCCCCGAGCCATTGCCGGGAAAGCGCAGGCAGCTCCTTTTTCGGGAGTTGATAGCGTCTGCGGGATAGCGCCATATCACACGGGGGCCGATCAGGCCGACGGCAGTCCCCGATCTCACTAGAATCGGCCGCATGCCAACCGCCGACACCCTTTGTCCCATCAGCCTGAACACGGCCGCCGTGCTGACCGGCCGCAGCACGCGCACCTGGCAGCGCCGCATCGAGGAAGGGCAGGTGCCGCGCCTGGGCGACGGGCGCGGGGCGCTGGTGCCGTTTGCAGCGGTGCAGCCGGCGCTGGGCCTGGACTTGACCGACGAGGACGTGCGGATGCTGCTGCGCGCCGACCAAGGCGACGCGGCGGCGCAAGCCGACGTGGGCGCGCTGTTTGCCTTGGCGGCGCTGGACGAGGCCAAGGCGCAGGCGGGCTCCAGGCCCGTGCCCCTGGCTCGGGGGGGGGGGGGCACATTGTGCCCGCGCTGCACTTCCTCACGCCAGCGGCGCAGCAGGGTGAGGCCGATGCCATGCACTGGCTGGGCCTGCTGCACGCGGCCGGGCTGTGCGAGGGCCAGGGCGACAGCGATGCAATGGCGCTGATGTGGATCGCCAAGGCCGCCGCGCATGGGCACGTGATCGCGCAACGGCAGTTGGCGGGCCTGCTGCCGGGTGACGCAGGCCGGTAAGCCGGGTCAAGCGCAGCGCGACCCAGCACCGCTGTCGCGCCGCATGCCACCCGGCCAGCGTCTTGCTGGGTGTCGCGCCTCAATCCGGCCTACCGGATTTTAATCACCTTTTTATAGCTGCTCGTGCTTGCTGGACGGGCGCCAGAGCCCGATCTGATTGAAAACTTCAGTCCCGCGTCACCCGCAGCACTTCCTCCCGGCTGGTCACGCCTTGGGCAATCAGCCGCTCGCCGTCCTCGCGCATCAGTTGCATGCCCTTGGTCAGCGCTGCGGCGCGGATGTCGGCCTCGGCGGCCTGGCCGTGGATTTGCGCCTGGATGGCTTCGTCCACCACCAGCAACTCGAACACGCCGGTGCGGCCCTGGTAGCCGGTCTGGCCGCAGGCCTCGCAACCTTTGCCTTGGCACGCGGCGCAGTACTTGCGCACCAAGCGCTGCGCCAGCACGCCCAGCAGCGATGAGGACAGCAAGAAGGGCTCGACGCCCATGTCGGTCAGGCGAGTGACGGCGCTGGCGGCGTCGTTGGTGTGCAGCGTGGCCAGCACCAGGTGGCCGGTCAGGCTGGCCTGGATGGCGATCTGCGCGGTCTCGATGTCGCGGATTTCGCCAATCATCACGATGTCGGGGTCTTGCCGCAGGATGGCGCGCAGCGCGCGCGCAAAAGTCAGCTCGATGCGCGGGTTGACCTGCGTTTGGCCGACGCCGGGCAGCTCGTACTCGATCGGGTCTTCCACCGTCATGATGTTGTTTTGCGCCGCGTTCAGGCGCGCCAGGCTGGCGTACAGCGTGGTGGTCTTGCCACTGCCGGTGGGGCCGGTGACCAGGATGATGCCGTGCGGCTGGGCGATCAGACGCTCGAATTTTTGTAGCACGTCGCCTTGCATGCCCACCGATTCCAGGCTGATGCGGCTTTCGGACTTGTCCAAGAGGCGCAGCACCGCGCGCTCGCCGTGCGCGCTGGGGATGGTGGAGACGCGCACGTCGATGGCGCGCGTGCCCAGGCGCAGGCTGATGCGTCCGTCCTGCGGTAGGCGCTTTTCGGCGATGTCCAAGTCGGCCATGATCTTCAGGCGGCTGATCAGCGCCGCGTGCAGCGCGCGGTTGGGCTGCACCACCTCGCGCAGCGCGCCGTCCACGCGAAAGCGCACGCTGGAGTGCCGCTCATAGGGCTCGATGTGGATGTCGCTGGCACCGTCGCGCGCAGCCTGCGTGAGCAGGGCGTTGAGCATGCGGATGATGGGCGCGTCGTCGGCGGCTTCCAGCAGGTCCTCGACCGCGGGCAGCTCCTGCATGATGCGCGAGAGGTCGGCGTCGCTTTCGACCTCGCTCACCACGGCGGCGGCGCTGGATTCGGCCTGCGAATAGGCGCTGCTGATGCGTTGCGCCAGGGTTTGCGCGTCGAGCTGCTGCAACTGCAAGGGCGCGGCGCCGGCGCCGTGGCGGCGCAGCACCTCGCCCAGCGGCGCGGGGTCGGGGCGGCCGTCATGCCACAGGGTCCGCTGCGCGCCGTCGTCTTCCAGCAGCAGGCGGGCGGTGCGCGCGAAGGCGTAGGGCAGCGGGTAGCGCATGCGCGTCGCTCAGAGGTTGTGAATGAATTCGGCGCGCCCGAAAGGGCAGCCAAAACGGTCCTGATCCAGGCGCAAAACGCAGCCGTAGCGCGGGCTGCGGCGAGTCTTTGCAACGCCGAGCAGGGGCGTTTTGGCAATCAAGGCGGGCGCGAGGGGTTTTTTCACAGGCTCTCAGGGCCGGGTGCTCGTGAGGCTGGCGCCGGGATCGCTGCTTTCACCGCTGGCCGGAAGTTCGATCAACGGCGGGGGCGGCGCAGGCCGTGACCAGCCCGAGTTTGTTGCGGGCGTCGGCGTCTGCACGGGCGTCACGGCCGGCAGCACCGGTGCCTGGTTGATTTGCAGCACGCTGCTGGGGGCCGGCTGGCTGCGGCCTTGCGCGGCGCGGATCAGGTCGTAGCGGTTGAGCGAGAAGGCTTCGCTGTCGGCGGCGTCGCGCACGATGATCGGGCGCAAGAACACCATCAGGTTGGTTTTGACCAGGGCGCGGCTTTGCGTCTTGAACAGGTTGCCCAGCACCGGGATGTCGCCCAGGCCGGGCACCTTGTCCTCGTTGCTGTAGTACTTGTCTTCCAGCAGGCCGCCCAGCACGACCACCGAGCCGTCGTTGACCAGCACGCTCGATTCGATGGCGCGCTTGTTGGTGGTGGGGCCGGTGGCGAGGGTGGTGGTGCCTTGCACCACGTCCGACACCTCCTGGTAGATCACCATCTTGATGGTGCCGTCGGCGCTGATCTGCGGGCGCACGCGCAGCGTCAGGCCCACGTCCTTGCGCTCGTAGGTTTGAAACGGGTTGACGGTGTTCGTGGTGCTGCCGGTGTTGGTGTAGCTGCCGGTGACGAAGGGCACGTTCTGGCCGACGATGATCTTGGCCTCTTCGTTGTCCAGCGTGAGCAGCGTGGGGGTGGACAGCACATTGCCCGCGCCGGAGGACTGGATGAAGTTGGCCAGCGCCAGCAGGTTGCCCACCCGAAAGCCCAGGTTGAAGCCGGTGGGCGGCGGTGTCGTGACGTTGCCCAGGTTGTAGTTGTTGCTGCTGTTGGCGCCGGCAAACTGCGATACCAGCGAGAAGATGTTGGCGGTGGCATTGCCGTTGCCGCCGGCGCTGGGGGTGGCGTAGTTGGTGCCCAGGATGCCGATGGTGTTGCCGCCGCCAAACAGGCCTTGCCACTGAATGCCGAAGTCGGCCGACTTGTCGGCGCGCACCTCGGCGATCAAGCTTTCGACGAACACCTGGGCGCGGCGCTGGTCCAGCTTGTCGATGACGGCGCGCAGCTCGCGATAGACCGGCTCGGGCGCGCTGATGACGAGCGAGTTGGTGGCCGGGTCGGCCTGGATTTGCCCGCCGGTCGAGGGCTGGTTGCCGCCGGCCGCGTCGATGCTGGGGCCGCTGGCCAGACCCGCACCAGTGCCGCTGCCCGCGTTGGCATTGATGTTCATGGCACCGCTCGACGCCGACCGGGACTGCACGTTGGCGCTGCTGCCCCCGCCGCCGCCCGCCGCCGCGGCGCCGGTGGCCGACTGCCCGGGCAGCGACGCCAGCGCCGCGCGCAGCGTCACGGCCAGCTTGGTGGCGTCGGCGTTCTTCAGGTACACCACGTGGATGTTGCTGCCGCCGCTGTCGCCCACGCGCGGCGCGGGCTGGTCGAGCTGCTCGATCAGCGAGCGGGCCAGCGCCAGCTTGGCCGGGTTGGCCGCGCGCAGGATGAGGGCGTTGCTGCGCGGCTCGGGCAGCACGGCGGTGGCGTAGCCGCCGCCGCTCGCCGCGCCCGGCAGTGCGGCCGCCGCGGCCGCTTGTCCGGGTGCCGCCGCGGGGGTCAAGGGGGCGGAGCCGCCCGACTCCAGCAGGCGCGCCACCAGCGGCGCCAGGTCGGACGCCACGGCGTGCTTGAGCGGCACCACCTCGACGCCGGTGGCATGCGACACGTCCAGCGCGGCAATGATGCGCGCGATGCGCTGCAGGTTGTCGCCGTAGTCGGTGATCACCAGCGCGTTGGTGCCCGGGTTGACGTTGATGGTGTTGTTGGGGCTGATCAGCGGGCGCAGCACCGGCACCAGGTTGTTGGCGTTCTCGTGCGTCAGCCGAAAGATCTGCGTCTGGATCTGGCCCCCGCCCTTGACCACGCCGGCCGACACGCTGCCGGCTTGCAGCTTGGCCTCGGCCTCGGGCAGTACCAGCGCCAGGCCGTTCTGCTCGACCAGGGCATAGCCCTGGATGCGCAGCTGCGCCGCGAAGAGCTGCAGCGCCTGCGCGGGCGACACCGGCACCGTGCTGGTCAGCGAGAGCGTGCCCTTGACGCGCGGATCGACCACCACGTTGCGCCCGGTGAGCGTGGCCATGGTGCGCGCGACCGCGTCGATGTCCGCGTTCACGAAGTCCAGCGTGACGCGCCCGCCTGCGGCCGGCTGGGCGCCGGCGCCGCTGGCCTGGGTGCCGGGGGGTGTTTGCGCGTTGCCGCGCACGGGCGCGCCGGCGGCCAGGGCCAGTGCGGCGACAAGGAGCAGGGGGCGAACCGAAAAGAGCGGGCAGGAATGGGCCATGGAGCGGCGGGCGAAGCGGCGAGCGAGTGGCACTGTAGCAAATGGCATGTCAATGTCCCATGGCGTGGTCCGCCTCCGGCAGCACCTGGAACTCCAGGAGTCCGGTGGCCGGGGTGTCCGCGGTCACGGGCGATCCCCTCTCGAGGGGGCTGAGGTGTGCGGATCCGGACCGAAGATGTTTCATTTCAACCAATCGACAGCACGGCGCGGTCGCCCTCGCGCCGGCCCAGGATGTTGAGCAGGTTGGCCAGCTGGGCTTGCAGGCCGGGCGCGGCACGGGCCTCGCCCTGAAAGCGCAGGCGCGTGCCCACCCAGTGGCCGCTGCCCGAAAGCTGCAAACGGCCCTCCAGCGTGGACAGCGTCACGCCGATGTCCGGGCCGCCTTGCAGCACCAGTTGATACGAGCCCATGGGCCGCAGCGTGGACAGGCGCGAGGACAGCTGCCGCGCCGTCAGCGTGGCGCTGCCGGCCAGCTGCAGGCGCCCGGCCTGCCATTGGGCGCCGAGGCCCTGGGTCGCCAGGTTGAGTTCGCCTTCAGGCTCGATGGTGTTGAAGGGCGTGCCCAGCCCGGCCAGCACCGCAGCCGGCCAGTGCGAGAGGCCGTCGGCCAGTGCCAGCGCCGCGCCGTCCCAGCGCGCAGACAGGCGCAGACGCAAGGGCGCGTCGGGCGGCGTGCAGCAGTCGGCGAATACGGTGATGGCCAGGGCGCCGAGGCCAGGCGACAAGCGCCACCGCAGCCGGCCCGGCAGCGCGGCGCGGTCGCGGCTGCCCTCGCCGCCGGTCAGCACCAGGCGCGCCGAGCCGGCCCATACGCGGCCGGCCGGCTCGGCCAGCAGCACGCGGCCGCCGCTGGCCTGGGCCACGACCGCCGCCAGCCAGCGTGCGGGGGCGGCCAGCACGAGCACCAGCACCAGGCCCAGCACGGCCCCGGCCGCGGCCCAGCGCCAGGGCACGTCCGCCGTGGCGGGGCGGGGAGGGCGAATCATGAGGGCAGGCTGAGCGACACGGCGCCGCTCCAGCGCGCAGGGGCGCCGGGCGCGCGCTCGCTGCCGCGCGTCAGGCGCGCGTCCAGCGGGACGGCGCGGGCGTTGGCGCGGGCATCCTGCAGCCAGTCGGCCAAATCCTGGGCGCCGGCGTCCTTGAGCGTGACCTGCACGCGGTCGCCCACCACGCTGAGCTGGCCCGCCGTGCCCAGGCGTTGGCGGGTGGCGGCCTCCAGCGCGGCCAGCGCGGCGTCGCGCGGCAGGGGCGGCAGGTTCTTCAGGGCGTCGGCTTCACGTTGCCATTGCTGCATCTGCTGCGCCTGGGCTTGCAGTTGGGCCCGCTGGGCGGGGGCCGCGCGCAGTGTGGCCAAGGCCGGGGCCAGGGCCAGCCACCACAGCAGGGCCAGCGCCACCACGGCGGCGGCCACGGTGATCAGCCGGCGCTCGCGCGGGGGCAGCGCGGCCCATGCGGCCTGCGCGCGCGCGGTCGGTGGCCGGGGGCTCATGGCGTGGCTCCTTCGCGCAGCACGGCGGCGCCTTCCTCGGTGTCCAGCCGGTAGCCCAGCGGGCGCAGCTGCGCGCGCGCCTGGGTCAACGCGCTGGCCGACAGCTGCACGCCCTTGACGCGCAACTCGCCGGGGCTGAATTCAAACGCCGTGGGCACGGCGGCGGCGTCCACCTGCTGCGCCCAGGCGCCGAGCATGGCGCCCAGGTCGCGCGGCGATGCAGCGCCCGTGTTCTGGCGCAACGCGGCCACCTCGCGCGCCATCTGCACGGGGGCGTCCACCACCACCTTGACCTGCGGAAAGCTCTGCGTCAGGGCGGCGCTGACGTGCTGGCGCCGCTCGGCCAGCTCGCTGCGCGTGCGCCAGGCCGCCAGGTTCAGGCCCGCGACTTGCGCCAGCAGCAGCAAGGCCAGGCCCCACCGCGCCGGCCGCCAGCGCGGCGCGTGCGCAAACGTGCGCCAGGCGGCGCCCAGGCGGCGCGAGGTGCGCGCCGCGCCGCTGCGCGCCAGCTCGCCTTGCGCCAGGTCCCAGGCCGTGCCGCTGGCGGCCAGGCGGCGTTCGGCCGGGGCCAGCAAGGCAGGGGTCTGGCCCAGCCAGGATTCGGCCAGCGCGGCAACCGCCGGCTCGGCCTGCAGGGGCGCCTGCGTCCAGGCATCGCCCCAGCGGGCGTGCAGCAGCATGCGCGTGCCGGCATTCAAGGGCAGGGCTTGCGGATTGGGGCCGCCCACCAGCAGCTGCGGGTGCTCGGGCTCGCCGGTCACGGTCAAGCGCAGGTTGTCGGCATCGGGCGCCAGCTCGGGCACGATGCGGGCCACGGGCCGCTGCGCCGCGTCCAGCGCCTGGATGTGGGCCGTCAGCCAGTCGCGCCGGCACACGGCAACCCACGTCAGGCCGCCGGCCGTGGCGTCGGGCGCCAGGGCGAAGTGCAGTTGTTCGGGTTCGTCCAGCAACTGTTCTTCGAGCAGGCCCGCCAGCGTGGCGCGCAGACGCGGCGAGCGCGGGCCGATGCCGCGCGGCAATTGCACCGAGTGCCACGACAGCCCGCTGGCCGGGACCACGGCCACCACCTCCACCCCGCGCCCGGCGGGCGGCAGCAGGCTGGCCGCGGCCTCGCCGTGCGCGCTCACGCGGCGACCGTCGAGCGAGGTCACCCAGGCGTGGCTGGACGCAGGGCCGGGCAGGCCGGACGGCAGGGCGAGAACGAGCAGGCTCATGGGGGGTCGGCCATTGTAGGGTGGGGGTGGCGACTGCGGCCCGGCTACTGCCCGGCGGGCGGGACCGTGAGCGCGCTGCGCGCGCGCCACAGCGTGCGCACGCTGCGGCCGCGCACGTCGCTTTGGCGCTGCACCACGGCCACCTCTTCCAGCGCCACGTCGTCCAGGCGCAAGCGCCCGCGAATCTCGAAGAAGCTGGAGGACACGGCGGCCCAGCCGCTGTCGAGCTTGCCGCGCTCGAGCGCCGTCATGGCCTGGGCCACGCTGGTGAAGCGCTGTTGTGCACGCAGGGACACCAGGCGCTCGGCCAGCGCCCGGTCGAGCCCCGGGATGGCGGCCTGGATGACGGTGGCGCTGGCGGTGTTGAGGTTGACCGGCGTGGCGCGCCCGCCCAGCAGGGGCAGCACGGTGAGGTAGGGGCGCAGGCGCTCCAGCGTGGCGGCGCTCAGGCCCAGCCAGGCCAGCTGGTCGAAGCGCGTGGGCAGCAGGGGGGCGTCACCCGTGGGCGGGGTGCTGGTCATCGCCTGCTGGGCGCGGGCCAGGGCGCGCTGCAACGCGCCCAGTTCCTGGCTGGGCAGGCCCAGTTGGTCGAACAGGCGGCTGAAGCGCTCGAGCGCGGCCAGCTGATCGTCGGCGCTGCCGGCCGTCAGGTTCATCACGTTCAGGCGCGCCTGCAGGTCGCTGATCTGGCCGGCCAGAAAGGCGTCGCGGTCCACGTCGGTGCTGGTCTCGCCAGCGGCCAGGAAGGTGGACAGGCGCGCTTCGGCCAGCGGCACGGCCCAGGGCTCGGTCAGGTCGTCCACCAGCTGGTTCTTGCGCATGTCCTCGTTCAGATCGCCCTGCAGGATCAGGCGGCCCCAGTCGAGCGCGCCGGTCAAGATCCAGTCGGACTGCACCCGGGCGCGCTCGGCGCTTTCGATCTCCACGCCGCGCCATTGGCGCCACAGCGCGCTGGCCGCCAGCGTGGCGACCAGGGCCACCGTGATCATGGCCAGCAGCAGCGCCGCGCCGGATTGGCGCCCCCACGCTCCCCCGCTGCGTGTGGTGCGCTGGCCTTGCAGGCCGCGGCACGGCCACAGCCCGTGCCTCTTCGGGCCGTCCACGCCTGCGCAGGCAGGCGTGGAGCCGCAGCCCTCAGCCCCGAGGGGGCCCCGCCCGCCTTGGGACGGCCCGGCGGTGGGCGGAGTGCGCCCCCACGCCCCTCCGTTGCGCAAGGTGCGCTGGCTCGGGCGCGCCAAGGGCGTCATGGGGCGTTGCCCCCGAAATCGGGCCGCACCCAGTCCAGCGTGAGCGTGCCGTTGATGGCCTGGCCGGGCGCCAGCGTCAGCAGCAGGCGCAGGGCGTCGGGCAGGGTGTCGGCGGCACTGCTGCCGGCGGCGGGGCTGGACAGGGGGTTGCTCCAGGCGTTGCCGCGAAAGTAATGCAACTGCCAGTCCTGCACCGACGCGATGGCGACGGCTTGCGCGTTGGCGTTGCCGGGGTTGGCGGGCGCGCCGGCCTCGGCCCAGCGCGCGGCGGCGTCCCAGGCGGCTTGCCAGCTCTGGACCGACATCACGGGCGCGGACTGCCAGCGCAGCCATTGGCCGTCGGTGCTGCGCCGCGCCCAGGCCACCACGCGCAGGCCGGCGGCCGCATCGCCGGCCGAAACGCGGGTGATGCGCAGCACCCGCCCGTCCCACGCCAGGCTGCGCTGCGGGGCGGGCGCGGCGTTGGCGGGCGCGTTGAGCACGGCGGTTGGGGCCGGCCACACCATCATCGCGTCCAGATCGGCGCGCCACTGCGCCAGGCCCGCCTGCAAGGCCAGCACCTGATCGGCGTGCTCCCGGGTGGCTTGCTGCGATCGCGCCATGCCGTCGATGCCGCGCCAGGTCAGCGCTGCCATCACCGCCATGATGGCCAGCGCGACCAGGACTTCGACCAAGGTGAAGCCGCCGTGGCGCTTCGGATGCCCTGGCCCGCGGGCGTGACGAACGAAGCGCAGCGGGGAAGCGTGGGGGCGCACTCCGCCCACCGCCGGGCCGTCCCAAGGCGGGCGGGGCCCCCTCGGGGGGCAGCGCACCACGCGCAGCGGGGGAGCGTGGGGGCGCACTCCGCCCGCCGCCGGGCCGTCCCAAGGCGGGCGGGGCCCCCTCGGGGGGCAGCGGACCTCGCGCAGCGGGGGAGCGTGGGGGCGCACTCCGCCCGCCGCCGGGCCGCCCCAAGGCGGGCGGGGCCCCCTCGGGGGGCAGCGCACCACGCGCAGCGGGGGAGCGTGGGGGCCCATCAATTCCGCCCCGCAATGGTGGATACATGCAGCACGGTCAGACCCTGCTCGATCACGGTCGCCTCGACGCGCCGAAAGTTGGGGTTGGGCGTGGGCCGCACGCGCAGCGCGACCTGAAAGGTGCGGCCGGCTTGCTCGCAGGCGTTGGTGCTGTCGCCCACACCGGGCAGTTGGCGCGCCAGCCGCAGCGCGATCAGCTGGTTGTCGGCGCACAGCTGGGCCAGCACCAGCGCGTCCTGGCGCCCGGCGTTCTCGGTCAGGGCTGCGGTGGCCTTCAGGCCGGCGACAAGCGCGATGGCGGTGATGGCCAGCGCCACCATCACCTCGATGAGCGTAAAGCCACGGACGCGGCGCCGCCGCTTGCGCGCGGCGCGCAGTCCGCGGCCTCCGTTGAAGCCGTCCTGCGGCGTATGGGTGATCACGGCGGCACGTTCTCCACGCCAAACGGGCGCAGGCCGTCGGTGGCCACGCGCAGCGGCGGGGTGCTGCTGCCGGCGCGTTGCAGCACCACGGCCTGCGGGCCGATGATGGGGTCGGGGCCCAGCGTGAGCGGGGCGTTGCCCAGCGCGCGGGTGTTGGGGTCCAGCCAGTGGCCGGGCAGCGGCGGGGCGGTTGCGGGCAGGCCGTCGAAGGCAAAGCCGCCCGGGGTGGCGCGCCAATGCACCGGTACGCCGGCCACGCGCGACTGCGCACGGGCCGACTCCAGCAGGGCGGCCAGTCGCTCGGCGTCCTGGTTCAGCGCGCGCCGATCGCCGTCGGGCAGGCTCAGGCTGACCAGGGCCGTGCCCAGCGCGATGACGGCCAGCACCACCATCAGCTCGATCAGGGTGAAGCCGCGCTCCATTTTCAAGTCAAACATCGCGTTCGCGCGCGCCAATCAAGCGCGAGCAGCTATCATGTTTGTAGTAATCGGCATGATCATTTCAGCTGTCCATGGCGCTGCGCGCCACCCGCAGCGGTGAAGCGCAAGGAGCCCGGCGGCCGCGGAGCAGGCCAAGCCAGCGGACGCCGTGCCCGGACCTGCGCCGGGCACTGGCGTTGTCCCCCCTCGCGCAGCAGAGGGGGAAGGCGCGTCAGCGACGCAGGGGGGTGCATCGCTTACTGCCAGCTGCCAATGTCGGCATCCTTGCCCTCGCCGCCGCTTTGGCCATCGGCGCCGAAGCTCATCACGTCCACCTCGCCCTTGACGCCCGGATTGAGGTATTGATAGGGCCGGCCCCAGGGGTCGTTGGGCAGCTTCTCCAGGTACGGGCGCCAATTGGCCGGAACGGGCGGGGTGGTGGGCTTGGCGATGAGCGCCTGCAGGCCTTGCTCGGCGGTGGGAAAGCGCTGGTTGTCGAGCTTGTACAGCTTGAGCGCCTGCATGATGTTGTGCACGTCGGTGCGCGCGGCGGTGACGCGGGCGTCGTCCGTGCGGTCCAGCACGTTGGGCACGATCAGCGCGGCCAGCACGCCGATGATGACCAGCACCACCATCAATTCGATCAGGGTGAAGCCGGCGGCGCGGCGCCAGCGGGCGGTGAGGGGCAATGCAGTCATGGGTGGGCGGGGGAACGGCGAGTGAGCTTCAATGATAATCGTCGGCATGTCGCTGCCTCGCCTCGCACCTCGCCTGACGGTCGGCCTCGCCACGCTGGTGGTGTGGGCCCTGGCCGCCGGCAGCGCGGCGTTCTGGGTGTTGCAGCCGGGTGCCGTCCAGCCGGGTGCCGGCGGGCCGCTGGCCGGCGCGGCACCGGCGGGCGCGACGACCATCGACAGCGCCGCGGTGGCGCGCGCCCTGGGTGCACAGCCCGAGGCGGTTGCGGGGCCGGTGCAGGCCGACCTGGCGGCGCGGCTGGCCTTGCAGGGCGTGCTGACGCATGGCAGCGGTGGCGCGGCGTTGATTGCGGTGGACGGCCGGCCGGCCAAGCCGCTGCGCGTGGGGGCGCGGCTCGATGGTCTGGACGGCCGCTGGACGCTGCGCGCCGTGACGCCCCATGCGGCGGTGTTGGCGGCCGATGGGCGCGAGCTGCGGCTGGAGTTGCCAGCGCCCGACCAGCGCCCGCACGCCGATGCACCGCCGCGGCCCGGCGTGGGCGCACCGGCGATACCCGCCGTCGGCGTGTCCGGGCTGCGCCCCGTGCCGACGCAGTGAGCGTCCGGCGTCAGCCCTGAAGAAAGAGCCGGTACGCCGGGTTGTCGGTTTCTTCCACCCACGGGTAGCCCAGTTCGGCCAGAAAGCGCGCCAGTGCGGCGGCGTCGGCGGCCGGCACTTGCAGGCCGACCAGGATCTGGCCGTAGTCGGCGCCCTGGTGGCGGTAGTGAAACAGCGAGATGTTCCAGCTCGGCTTCATCCCGCTCAAAAATTTGAACAGCGCGCCCGGTCGCTCGGGAAACTGAAAGCGCAGCAGCCGCTCGTCCCGGGCCAGCGGCGAGCGCCCGCCGATCATGTAGCGCACGTGCTCCTTGGCCAGCTCGTCGTGCGTCAGGTCAACGGCGTCAAAGCCCCCGCGCTGCAGGGCGGCGGCGATCTTGGGCGATTCGCCCTTGGCCACTGTGGTCAGCCCGACGAAGACGTGGGCCTTGCCGCCCGCCGCCGCGTTGGTGATGCGGTAGCTGAACTCCGTCACGTTGCGGGGCCCACCGGGCAGCGCGCCGATCAGCTCGCACAGTCGGCGAAAACTGCCGCGCTCCTCGGGGATGGTGACGGCCAGCAGGGCCTCGCGCTCCTCGCCCACCTCGGCGCGCTCGGCGACGAAGCGCAGGCGGTCGAAGTTCATGTTGGCGCCCGAGAGGATGGCGGCGTAGGTCTCGCCCTTGGTCTTGCGCGTGGCCACGTACTGCTTGACGGCGGCCACCGTCATCGCGCCCGAGGGCTCGACGATGCTGCGCGTGTCGATGAACACGTCGCGAATCGCGGCGCACACGGCGTCGATGTCCACGCGGATGAACTCGTCCACCAGCTCGCTGGCGATGCGAAACGTTTCGGCCCCGACTTGCTTGACCGCCGTGCCGTCGGCAAACAGGCCCACGTCGGGCAACTGCACGCGCTGGCCCACAGCCACCGACTGCGCCATGGCGTCCGAGTCGCTCATCTGCACGCCGATGATCCGGACCTCGGGGCGCACCGCCTTGATGTAGCCGGCCACGCCGCTGATCAGGCCCCCGCCGCCGATGGCCACGAACACCGCATCCAGTGGCCCCTGGTGCTGGCGCAGGATCTCCATGCCGATGGTGCCCTGGCCGGCAATCACCAGCGGGTCGTCGAAGGGGTGCACGAAGGTCAGGCCCTGCTCGGCCTGCAGCTTCAGCGAGTGCTCGTAGGCGTCCGAATAGCTGTCGCCCACCAGCACCACCTCGCCGCCCAGCGCACGCACCGCGTCCACCTTGACCTGTGGCGTGGTGACGGGCATCACGATCACGGCGCGCGCCCCCAGCTTGTGCGCCGCCAGCGCCACGCCCTGCGCGTGGTTGCCGGCGCTGGCGCAGATCACGCCGGCCTTGAGCTGCTCGGGTGTCAGGTGCGCCATCTTGTTGTAGGCGCCGCGCAGCATGATGCTGAACACCGGCTGCATGTCCTCGCGCTTCAGGAAGATCTTGTGTTGAATTCTCGCCGACAGGTGGGGCGCCGGGTCGAGGAGCGTCTCGAT
>JAFEEB010000077.1 GCA_018241325.1 Pseudomonadota bacterium
ACATTTCTATTTGGGGTTGACAAATCCCCGGACCGCCGCCAAGGCCTATTTACAATCGCAAACCATTGGCCTGCCTGACCGGCGCCAAGCCCTGCCCCTTGGGCCGCGTCAAATGCCCCAAGGTTCCACTGCCTGCGGAGACCCCGATGCACGCCTTGCTTCAACTGTCCCGAGCCATCGACCGGCTCAACGCCTTCGTCGGCAAATACGCCATCTGGCTGATCTTCGGCGCCACCGTCATCAGTGCGGTCAACGCGGTGATCCGCAAGGCTTTCAACTACAGCTCCAACGGCTTCCTGGAGGTGCAGTGGTACCTGTTCGCGTGGTCGTTCCTGATCGCAGCGGGCTACACCTTGCTCAAGCGCGAGCACGTGCGCATCGACGTGCTCAACAGCCACCTGCCCAGGAAAGTGCGGCTGGCCATCGAAATCCTCGGGTTGACCTTCTTTCTCACCCCGCTGTGCATCATGGTGCTGTACTACACGGTGCCGCTGACGATCCAGATGTTCGAGTCGGGCGAGATGTCGAACAACCCGGGCGGGCTGATCCGCTGGCCGGTGTGGCTGGCGCTGCCGGTGGGCTTCACGCTGCTGCTGCTGCAGGGCTGGTCGGAGCTGATCAAGTGCCTGGCCTTCGTGACCGGCCAGGGGCCCGATCCCCTGGTGAAAGCCGATGAGCCCAGTGGCGAGCAAGCCCTGATCGAGGCGCTGCGCGCCGCCGAATCGTCCAAGACCGCTGCCCCCGCGCAGGCCCGCTGACCGCGCCGGAGACCGCACGCCATGAGCTTCATCGCCACCAACTTCGCCCCGATCATGTTCGCGGGGCTGATCTGCTTTCTGATCCTGGGTTTTCCGGTCGCCTTTTCGCTGGGCGCAGCCGGCATGTTCTTCGGCCTGCTTGGGGTCTGGCTCGACATCTTCCCGACCGCCATCCTGTCGGTGCTGCCGCTGCGCCTGATCGGCATCATGGCCAACGAGACGCTGCTGGCCGTGCCCTTCTTCACGCTGATGGGTCTGATTCTGGAGCGCAGCGGCATGGCCGAGGACCTGCTGGAAACCGTGGGTCAGGTGTTCGGCCCGCTGCGCGGCGGCGTGGCGCTGGCCGTGGTGCTGGTGGGCGCCATGCTGGCGGCCACCACGGGCGTGGTGGCTGCCTCGGTCATCTCGATGGGCCTGATCTCCATGCCCATCATGCTGCGCTACGGCTACAGCCGCAGCCTGGCCAGCGGCGTGATCGCCGCCTCGGGCACGCTGGCGCAGATCATCCCGCCCTCGCTGGTGCTGATCGTGCTGTCCGACCAGATGGGCAAGAGCGTGGGCGACATGTACAAGGGGGCCTTCATCCCCGGCTTCATGCTGATGGGCCTGTACATCCTGTTCATCGTGGCGCTGGCCGTCTTCAGGCCCAAGATGGTGCCCGCGCTGCCGCCCGAAGCCCGGGCGTTTCGCGAGCCCAACGGCCACTCGGGCTACCTGTCGCTCGGCCTGCTCGCCCTGCTGTCGGTCATCGTCGGCGTGGTGCTGGGCAAGAACATGGAGGCCGTCCATACCTGGTGGCAGGGCGAGCCGATCACCTTCGTGCCGACCGACGAACGCATCGTGGTGGCCATGTGCGGCGGCACCTTCGTCGCCTGGCTGATCGCGGTCATCAACCGCGTGACGCACCTGGGCCTGCTGTCCAAGCTGGCCGAGCGCGTGACCTTCGTGCTGATCCCGCCGCTTTTGCTGATCTTCCTGGTGCTGGGCACGATCTTTTTGGGCGTGGCCACGCCCACCGAAGGCGGCGCCATGGGCGCCATGGGCGCGCTCATCATGGCCACGATGCGGGGGCGCCTGTCCTGGTCGCTGCTGCGCCAGGCGCTGGACACCACCACCAAGCTGTCGTCCTTCGTGATGTTCATCCTGGTGGGCGCCACGGTGTTCAGCATGGTGTTCCAGGCCGCCGACGGGCCGGTGTGGGTGGAACACCTGCTGACCAAGCTGCCGGGCGGCGAGGTGGGCTTCCTGATCTTCGTGAACGTGCTGATCTTCTTCCTGGCGTTCTTCCTCGACTTCTTCGAGCTGTCCTTCATCGTGGTGCCGGTGCTGGCGCCGATTGCCGACAAGATGGGGATCGACCTGATCTGGTTCGGCGTGCTGCTGGCGGTCAACATGCAGACCTCGTTCCTGCACCCGCCCTTCGGCTTCGCGCTGTTCTACCTGCGCTCGGTCGCGCCCGAGAAGCCTTACGTGGACCACGTCACCGGCAAGACCATGGCGCCGGTGACCACCATGCAGATCTACAAGGGCGCCATCCCCTTCCTGCTGCTGCAGCTGACCATGGTGGGCGTGCTGATCGCCTTCCCGGGCCTGGTGACGGGCAACCTGGACAAGCAGGTCAAGGTGGACATGAAGGCCGTGGGCGCGCAAATGATGGAGCAACTGAACCAGAACGAGGGCTCGGACTTCAACGGGGCGCCGCCCCTGTTTGACAGCGCCACCCCTGCGGCGGGTGGCGCCAGCGCCCCGGCGGCCGGCACCCCGGGCCCGTCCGGCGCCGACTCCGGAGCCGTCGGCGAAGAGATCGACCCGATGAAGGCGATCCAGGATTCGCTGGGCAAGAAGTAGCCGGGCCTGGCGCGGGAACGGCGCCCGCGTCCAATCGCAAACGGCCAAAAAAAACGCAGCCCCGGGGGCTGCGTTTTTTGTAAGGGCGCCGCGACAGCGCGGCGCCCGGCATGGCTCGATCAGATCTTGAGCGAGGCCATGTCCTGCGTGAACACCAGCTCGGAGATGCGGTTCCAGAGGATCTGGTCGCGCTGAAAGCCGCGCATGTCGTCGAAGACCTTCTTGAAGAACGGGTCCTTGGCGCTGTGCTCGGCATACACCTCGTTGGCGGCCTTGAAGCCGGCCTGCACGATCTCCTTGTTGAAGCGCTTGAGCTGGGTGCCGCTGGCCACCAGGCGCTTGAGCGAGATCGGGTTGAGCATCATGTACTTGGAGGTGCCGTCGTTGTAGGCCGTGTCGGCCGCGGCGCGCACGATGGCCTGGTTCTCGGGCGAGAGCTTGGCAAAGGCCTTCTTGTTGATGAAGAACTCCAGGTCGGCGCCGCCTTCCCACCAGGCGCCGTAGTAGTAGTACTTGGCGACCTTGTTCCAGCCCATCTTCTCGTCGTCGTAGGGGCCCACGAACTCGGCCGCGTCCAGCGTGCCCTTCTCGAGCGCCTGGTACACGTCGCCGCCCGGCATGTTCTGCGCCACCACGCCCAGCTTGGCCATGGACTCGCCGAACACGCCGCCGCCCAGGCGCATCTTCAGGCCCTTGAAGTCCTCGGGCTTGTTCATCTCCTTTCGGTACCAGCCGCCCATCTGCGTGCCGGTGTTCAGCGCGCTGATGCCGAAAAAGTTGTACTTGCCGTAGAGCTCGTCCATCAGCTTGCGGCCGTTGCCGTGCAGCTTCCAGGCCTGGTTTTGCTGGGCGGTAAAGCCGAAGGGCACGGCGCAGCCAAAGGCAAACGACGGGTCCTTGCCGGTGTAGTAGTACGCCGCCGTCTCGCCCATTTCGATCGAGTCGTCGTTCAGCGCGTCCACGATGCCGAAGGCCGGAATCAGCTCGCCCGCCGCATGCACCGACACCTCGAACTTGCCGCTGGACAGCGCCTTGACGGTCTCGGAAAACTTCACCGCGCAGCCGTGCAGCGTCTCCAGCGCCTTGGGAAAGCTGGTGGCCAGGCGCCAGCGCACCGCGGCCTGCGCGTGCACCGCCGGCGCGATGCCGGCAGCCAGCACGCCGGCCATGCCGGTGTGCTTGATCAGGGAACGACGATCCATGAATTTCTCTCCAGGTTGATGTGTGCGGACGGTCCGCGGGCCTTCAAGTGTATTGAAATGTGCGCGCCGCGCATTGGGGACTATACCCAGCGGCGCCCTGCGGTGCGTCAGTTTTGCCCGGATACCGCGCGCAATTCAGGCGCGGCGTCCACCAGCGCGCCGAAACGCCGGCGCACCGAGCGCTCGATGCCCACGGCGTCCAGGCCCTCCAGCGCCAGCAGCCGCGCCGGGTCGCCGTGCTCGATGAAGGCATCGGGCAGGCCCAGCTGCAACAGCGGCTTGACGACACCGGCGGCCGCCAGCGCCTCGGCCACGGCGCTGCCGGCACCGCCCATGATGGCGCCCTCCTCGACCGTCACCAAGGCCTCGTGGCCGGCGGCCACCTGCAGCAGCAACTCGGTGTCCAGCGGCTTGACCCAGCGCATGTTGACCACCGTGGCGCCCAGGCGTTCGGCCGCTTGCAAGGCCGGGTACAGCAAGGTGCCGAAAGCCAGCACGGCCACGCGCGCGCCCTGGCGGCGCAGCTCGCCCTTGCCGAAGGGCAGGCCCTCCAGCCCGGCCAGCGGCGCGGCGCCCACGCCGGCGCCGCGCGGGTAGCGCACGGCCACCGGGTGGTCCTGCTCGAAGGCGGTGGTCAGCAGTTGGCGGCATTCGCGCTCGTCGGCCGGACAGGCCAGGCTGACGTTGGGGATGCAGCGCAGGTAGGCGATGTCGTAATTGCCCGCGTGCGTGGCGCCGTCGGCACCGACCAGGCCGGCGCGGTCCAGCGCAAAGACGACCGGCAGCTTCTGGATCGCCACGTCGTGAATGAGCTGGTCGTAGCCGCGCTGCAGGAAGGTGGAATAAATGGCCACCACGGGCTTGAGGCCCTCGCAGGCCAGGCCGGCGGCAAAGGTGACGGCGTGCTGCTCGGCAATGCCGACGTCGTAGTAGCGCTTGGGAAAGCGCCGTTGAAACTCCACCAGGCCCGAGCCCTCGCGCATCGCCGGCGTGATGCCGACCAGGCGCTTGTCGTGCGCGGCCATGTCGCACAGCCACTGGCCGAAGACCTGGGTAAACGTTTGCCGGGCGGGCGTGGCCGGCGGCACCAGGCCGACGGCCGGATCGAACTTGCCCGGGCCGTGATAGGCCACCGGGTCGGCCTCGGCCAGCTTGTAGCCTTGGCCCTTTTTGGTGACCACGTGCAGGAACTGCGGGCCCGACTTGGCAGCCATCAGCTCGCGGATGTTCTCCAGCGTGGGGATGAGCGAATCCAGGTCGTGCCCGTCGATCGGGCCGATGTAGTTGAAGCCGTAGGTCTCGAACAGCGTGGCGGGCACCACCATGCCCTTGGCCTGCTGCTCCAGCTTCTTGGCCAGCTCGAACAGCGGCGGCACGTTGCCCAGCACCTGCCGGCCGACGTGGCGCGCGGCGGCGTAAAAACGCCCGCTCATCAGCTGCGCCAGGTAGCGGTTGAGGGCGCCCACGGGCGGGCTGATCGACATGTCGTTGTCGTTGAGGATCACCAGCAGGCGCGCGTCGCGCTCGACGCCGGCGTTGTTGAGCGCCTCGAAGGCCATGCCGGCGGTCAAGGCGCCGTCGCCGATGATGGCCACGGCCTTGCGGTCTTCGCCCTTTTGCCGCGCGGCCAGCGCCATGCCCAGCGCCGCTGAGATGCTGGTGGACGAGTGCGCGGTGCCGAAGGCGTCGTATTCGCTCTCGTCGCGGCGCGGAAAGCCCGACATGCCGCCCAGCTGGCGCAGCGTGGGCATGCGCTCGCGCCGGCCGGTGAGGATCTTGTGCGGATAGGTCTGGTGGCCCACGTCCCACACCAGGCGGTCGTGCGGGGTGTTGAAGACGGTGTGCAGCGCGATGGTGAGCTCCACCGTGCCCAGGTTGGAGCTCAGGTGCCCGCCGGTGCGCGAGACGTTGGTCAGTACGCACTCGCGCAGTTCGTCGGCCAGGGCCTTGAGCTGGGCACGGGACAGGCGCCGCACGGCCGCCGGGTCGTCAATGGTTTGAAGCAGGGGGGTGTCAGTGGCCATTTCAGTTATCCATAGCGCTGCGCGCACCCGCAGCGGATGACACGCAAGGAGCCCAACGGCCGCGCAGCAGGCCGTGTCCGCGATCGCCGTGGCCGGGGTTTCCCCCGTCACAGGCGATGCCCCCTGCAAGGGGGCTGAGGTCTGCGGCTCCAGAGCTGCCTGCGCAGCTCTGGACAGACCGAAGGGCCGCCGCCTCTGGCGGCGAGCACCAGGCGCAACATCGCGCAGCGAGTGGAGACTGGGGGTGTTTCACTTCATTGCGACCGGTTCACCAGCTGGTCGGCCAGCGCCCGCAGGCGTGTGGTGTCAGGCAGGCCGCAGGCGTCCAGCGCCTCGTGCGCCTGGCCGAGCAACCGATCGGCCAGCGCGCGCGCCGGTGCCAGGCCGAGCAGAGAAACATAGGTGGGCTTGTCGGCCTGGGCATCCTTGCCGGCGGTCTTGCCCAGCGCGGCCGAATCGCCGGTCACGTCCAGGATGTCGTCCACCACCTGGAACGCCAGGCCCACGGCAGCGCCGAAATCATGCAGCGCCGCCTGGGCCGCAGCGGGCAGGGCCTGCGGCGCACAGGCCACGCCCATGGCGACGCTGGCCTGCAGCAGGGCGCCGGTCTTGAGCTGGTGCATCTGGCGCAACTCGGCTTCGGTCAAGGGCTTGCCCACGCTGGCCAGGTCGATGGCCTGGCCGCCCGCCATGCCCTGCGCACCCGCGGCACGCGCCAGCAAACGGGCCAATGCGGCCTGCATCGCGGCGGGCACCTGCGGGCCGTCCGGCAGCAGGCACTCGAACGCCCGCGCCTGCAGGGCGTCGCCGGCCAGCAGGGCCTGCGCCTCGCCGAACTGCACGTGCACGGTCGGCTTGCCGCGGCGCAGCACGTCGTTGTCCATGCACGGCATGTCGTCATGCACCAGGGAATAGGCGTGGATCAACTCGACCGCGCACGCCGCCCGCAGTGCGGCGTCGGCGTTGCCCCGCACGGCCTCGGCCGCCGCCAGCACCAGCAATGCCCGCAGGCGCTTGCCACCGCCCAGCGCCGCGTAGCGCATGGCCACGCCCAGCCCGGCGGGCGCGTCGGCACTCACCCACTCGGCCAGCGCGGCCTCGACCCGCTCCCGCTGGTCCTGCGCCCAGCTCGAACAATCCACCGTCATGGTTGATCCACGACGCCGCTGCCGTCCAGCACCTTGACCTGGTCTTCCACGGCGCGCAGGCGCTCGCGGCAATAATGCAGCAACTCGGCGCCGCGCTGGTACTGGCCCAGCAGCTCCTCCAGCGGCAACTGCCCCGACTCCAGTCGGGCGATGAGCTGTTCGAGCTGCTGCACGGCTTCGCCGTAATTGGCGGGCGCGTCGGCGCCGGGTGAGGTCTTCTTGGTCATGGCGGACAGGCAAACCGGTATTTTAGGCGGTGGGCCGGCACCGGCAGACTTGGGGAACTTGGCGGCTGGCACTCGATCGAACCGAGTGCTAAAATACCCGACAATGATTAAAGGACATTCAACGATGACCCCATCGGACAAGAACGCTCCCGCAACCGCCGTGGCCTTGGCCAACCCGTGGTCGGTCGTTCCGCCCCTGGGCAACCTGGACGCCTACATCACGGCGGCCAATCGCCTGCCGCTGCTCACGCTCGAGGAAGAGCAGCGCTATGCGCGCCAGTTGCGCGAGGACGGCAATCTGGAGGCCGCCGGGCGCCTGGTGCTCTCGCACCTGCGCCTGGTCGTGTCGGTGTCGCGCCAATACCTGGGTTACGGCCTGCCGCATGGCGACCTGATCCAGGAAGGCAACGTGGGCCTGATGAAGGCCGTCAAGCGCTACGACCCCAACCAGGGCGTGCGCCTGGTCAGCTACGCGCTGCACTGGATCAAGGCCGAAATCCACGAATACATCCTGAAGAACTGGCGCCTGGTCAAGGTGGCCACCACCAAGGCGCAGCGCAAGCTGTTCTTCAACCTGCGCTCGATGAAGCAGGGCTTCAAGACCGAGGACGCGGCCGACGAGATCACCCACCGCGACGCGCTGACCGCGGCGCAGATCGACGTGGTGGCGCGCGAGCTCAAGGTCAAGCCCGATGAGGTGCGCGAGATGGAAACGCGCATGTCCGGCGGCGACGTGCTGCTGGACCCGACGCCCGCCGAGGGCGAGAGCGAGCACGCCTTCGGCCCCATCGCCTGGCTGTCCGACGAGCGGCACGAACCGACGGCCATGCTCGAATCGGCCGAGCGCGACCGCCTGGCCACCGACGGCATCGCCAGCGCGCTGAAAACGCTGGACGAGCGCAGCCGCCGCATCGTCACCGAGCGCTGGCTGAACGTGCGCGACGACGGCGCCGGCGGCATGACGCTGCACGAGCTGGCGGCCGAGTACGGCGTGAGCGCCGAGCGCATTCGACAGATCGAAGTGGCGGCCATGAAGAAGATGAGAGCGGCGCTGGCTGAGTACGCCTGAGCGGCCGCCAAGGCAAAACCAACCCTGCCACGTTCGCCTGGCAGGGTTTTTTTGTATCATCCAAGGCCGCAGCGCTTGTCCATCAAGCGCTGGAAGCTATCCATTTGATAGCAAAATTTCCTGAGTGACCTGCATGACTCCTCCCCGCCTCACCCGCCGCGCTGCCGTGGCAGCCGCCCTGCTCGCCGGCCTGGCCGTACTGCCCGCCGCGCACGCCGCCGACCCCTGGCCCGGCAGGCCCCTGCGCATCATCGTGGGCTTTCCCGCGGGCTCATCGCCCGACCTGACGGCGCGCGCGCTGGCCGAGCCGCTGGAAAAAGCCCTGGGCCAGCCCGTCATCGTCGAAAACAAGGTCGGCGCCGGCGGCAACATCGGCGGCGACGCGGTGGCCAAGGCCAGCGACGGCCACACCATCGGCCTGATGATCAACGGCAACCTGACCATTGCCAAGCTGCTCAACCCCGCCCTGCGCTACGACCCGGCCACCGACTTCGCGCCCATCAGCCTGATCGGCGTGGCCCCGCTGGTGCTGGTGGCGCCCGCCAACGCGCCAGGCGCCGATGCGCGCGCCTTCCTCGCGGCGGCCCGCGCCGCCGGCGACAAATGGAGCTACGGCTCGCCCGGCGTGGGCACCGTGGGCCACCTGGGCATGGAGCTGCTCAAGGCGCGCACGGGCATCCAGCCGGTGCACGTGCCCTACCCCGGCTACCCGCAGGTGTTCAACGCGCTGGCGGCCGGCGATTTGCAGCTGTCCATGCTGCCGCCCGCGCTGGCGCTGGCGCAGATCAAGGGCGGCAAGCTGCGCGGCATCGGAGTGACCAGCGGCGGCCGCAGCCCGCTGGCGCCCGATTTGCCCAGCATGGCGGATGCGGGCGTGAAAAACTTCAACCTCGAGATCTGGAACGCCGTGGTGGCGCCCGCCAGCATGCCGCCGGCGCACATCAAGAAGCTGTCGGACGCGCTCAGCGCCATCGTGCGCACGCCCGAGATGCGCCAGCGCCTGTTCCAGCAAGGCTGGCAGGCCGTGGGTTCGTCGCCCGAGGGGCTGGCCAACCGCATCCAGGCCGATACGCAAACGCTGGGCGCGATCATCCGCAGCCAGAACATCCATACGGATTGAGCCGCCGCCTCCACGCGCCGCGCGTTGCTGCGGCGCCCCCGCCAAAGGGGCATCGTCAGCGCTCGGGCGCGGGGCCGAAAGCGGCGCTCAAGCGCCGTCGATCAGCCGCTTGATGTCGGCCGCGAGATCGGCCACCGGCGTGCCGTAGCGCTCGAACAGGCGCAGGCGCCCTTGCGGGTCATAGACGTAGCTGGCCGCCGTGTGGTCCACCGTGTAGTTGGGTGAATCCTTGCGATCGACCCGCTGGTAGAACACCTTGAAGTCCCTGGCCAGCGCGGCCAGCTTGGCCGGCGAGTCGGCGTACAGCGCCACAAAGCCCGGATCGAAATTGGCCATGTAGGCCTTGAGCACGGCGGGCGTGTCGCGCTCCGGATCGACGCTGATGAACAGCACCTGCAGCTTGTCGCCCTCGGCACCCAGCGCTTGCTTGACCTGCACCAGCTCGCCCATGGTCGTCGGGCACACGTCGGGGCACTGGGTGTAGCCGAAGAAGATGACCACCGCCTTGCCCTTGAAGTCGGCCAGCGTGCGCGGCTGGCCGTTGAAGTCGGTGAGCGCGAAGTCCTTGGCGTAGTCGGCGCCCGTGATGTCGGTGCCGTGAAACGACGGCTTGCCGGGCGAGCAGGCGCCCAACATGGTCGCACCGCCCGCCATCAAAGCGCAAGCAGCTATCTTTTTGAGAGTATCTCGACGTTCCATGCCTTGCCCACCCGCTACACGTAATGGTCCACCAGCAGCGCGGCGAACAGCAGCGAGAGGTGGATGATCGAAAAACGAAAGGTCTTGCGCGCCAGCGCGTCGGAGTAGTGGCGCCAGAGCCTGAACGCATAGGCGATGAAGCCGGCGTTGAGCAGCACGGCGGCGACCAGGTACACGTGTCCGCTCATGCCGTAGAGGTAGGGCAGCAGGCAGGCGGCCAGCAGGATCAGGGTGTAGAGCAGCACCTGCAGGCGGGTGAACGCATTGCCGTGCGTCACCGGCAGCATGGGCAGGCCGCTCTTGCGGTAGTCCTCAACCCGGTACAGCGCCAGCGCCCAGAAGTGCGGCGGCGTCCAGATGAAGATGATCAAAAACAGCATCAGCGCCTCGGGCCCGACGTGATCGGTCATGGCGGCCCAGCCCAGCACCGGCGGCATGGCGCCGGAGGCGCCGCCGATGACGATGTTTTGCGGCGTGAGGGGCTTGAGGATCACGGTGTAGACGATGGCGTAGCCCACGAAGGTGGCGAAGGTGAGCCACATGGTCAGCGGGTTGATCCACACCAGCAAAATGACCGAGCCCAGGATGCACAGCCCGGCCGAGAACAGCAGCGCCTGCCAGTCGGACAGCTGCCCGCGCGCGGTGGGGCGCCAGGCGGTGCGCTTCATGTTGACGTCGATGGTCTTCTCGATCAGGCAGTTGAAGGCCGCCGCCGCCGCGGCCACCAGCCACACGCCCAGCGACGCGACCACGATGCGCCCGGCCTGCGCCCAGCTGGGCACGCCCGGCACCGCCAGCACGGCGCCGATCAGGGCGCAAAACACGATCAGCTGCACCACGCGCGGCTTGGTCAGCTCGTAGTACTGGCGCCACAGCGGCAAGGCCGGCATGGCGGCCGCTTGCGCGGCGGCGGCAGGCAAGGGTTGTCCGTGCGAACTCATGGGGTCACTCCAGCCGGCCGGGCGTTGCCCGCCGGCGCCAGGGCATCGGCGCGGCTGGCGCACAGCGCCCAGACCAGCACCGTCATCATGGCGGCCGCCCCGCCGGTGTGCACCACGGCGGCGGCCAGCGGCCAGTCCAGAATCACGTTGGACAGCCCGGTCAGCAACTGCAGCGCCGTCAGCGCCGCCAGCGCGCGCCGCTGCGCCGGCAGGCGCTGCTGGCGCCACAGGCCGACGACCAGGGCCACCAGGGCCACGAACACGGCGTAGGCGAACAGGCGGTGCGTGTAGTGGATGGCGGTGAGCGCCGAAAAATCCAGCAGCGCGCCGTCGCCCTGCCGGCCCAGGGGGCGCCACAGCTCGAAGCCCTGGGCAAAATCCATCGGCGGCCACCAGGCACCCTGGCATTGCGGGAAGGTGTTGCAGGCCAGCACCGCATAGTTGGTGCTCACCCAGCCGCCCAGCGCGATCTGCACGCCCACCAGCACCGCGGCCGCCCACAGCAGCGCGCGCAGGCCGCGGCCCAGCACGTCGATGCGGCTGACGCCTGCGGCCTGGCGGTCCTGCTCGGCTTGCACCATCAGCAGCACCAGCAAACCCACGCCGCCCAGCAGGTGCAGCGTGACGATGACGGGAAACAGCTTCATCGTCACCGTCAGGGCGCCAAACGCGCCTTGCGCGCACACCCACACCAGGGTCGCCAGCGGCCAGCCGGGGCTGACCACGGCGGCGCTCGGGTCCGCGCCGCGCTTGCGCCACTGCAGCCAGGTGGCGACCAGCAGCACGATGATCAGCACGCCCACGCCCGTGGCCAGATACCGGTGCACCATCTCCACCCACGCCTTGCCGTGCGTGACCGGGCCGGTGGGCATGGCGTCCTGCGCGGCGCTGATTTGCGCGTGGGCGCCCACCGGGCTGCCGTGGCCGTAGCAGCCGGGCCAGTCGGGGCAGCCCAGGCCGGAGTCGGTCAGGCGCGTGAAGGCGCCGAACATCACCAGGTCGAAGGTCAGAAACAGCGTCAGCAAGGTCAGCGCGCTCAACTGGCGCGCGGGCGCGGCCCCTCGGTGGCGCAGCCACAGCCAGGCCAGCGGCCCCAGCGCCACGGCCAGGCCCATGCCCATCAGGCGCAGCGTGGGGCTGAGGTTGTACAGGGCCGTCGGGTCCATGGCGCCGTCCTATTTGCCCACCGCGGGCGGGCGCCCCGGCTGGTCCCAACTGGACGAAGCGCGCAGCAGGCGCTCCAGGTCGCGCCGCGCCTTGCCGGCGCCGGCCTTGTCCAGGTCGGCCGGGAAACGCATCATCCAGTGCCCCATCGGATCGACCAGGTACAGGTGTTCATTCAAGGTGTGGCCCGCGGCCGGTTGCAGCCAATCGGCCAGTGCCGCCTGGGGCACGCGCAGCACGGTGGCGTCGTGCAGGGCCGGCTCGAGCGCCGCGCGCACGGGCTGTTCGTCGTCGATCAGCCACACCCAGTCCACCCGGTCTTTCTCCTTGCCCAGGCCTTCGCGCACCTGGCGCTGCAGGTACAGGTTGCTCTCGCACACCGCGTCGCACGCGCCGCCCGCCACGCTGACGAGCAGCCACTGCCCCTTCAGGCTGGTCATGGGCACGGGCTTGCCCTGCGGGTCGGTCGCGTTCAGCGCAGGCAGGGGCCGCTGCGGATCGATCAAGGCACCGAAGTTGGCGTGCGCCTGGGGGCGAATGACGAAATAGCTGAAGTACGAGGCGGCCACCGGCGCCGCGCACACCAGCGCCAGCAGCAGCATCTGCCAGCGGCCGGCGCGCGTGCGCCGCGCATCCTGCGCCAGCGCCTGGCCGGGCGAGGGCATGGCGTGCACCGTCAGGCCGAGGGGATCGGGCGCCGCGCGCTCGGCCTCAGCGGCCGGACCGGCCGCGCCGGGTTGAACGAAAAGGTCTGACAACTTGAAACCAGAGAAAAAGCCCGCCCATCAAGGCGCACAGGCTGAACCATTGAAATGCGTAGCTGAAGTTCTTGTCGGCCCCGCTGGTGGGGGACGGCCAATCACGTGTCAGGCCATCGCTGGGCGGGCCGTCTTGCTGCACCATCAGCGCGGCCAGCGGCAAGCCGGATTCGCGGGCATACGCCTGCAAGTCGATATTTTGCCGGATCGGGCCGGGCGACTCGGCGCCAAGGGCAAAGAACGAGGGCACGTGGTCAACCAGGCGGCCGCGCAGCTCGACCTCCGAGGCCGGGGTCTGCACCGGCGGCAGCACCCTGCGGTCATCGAAATTGCGCGGCGCCCAGCCCCGTGCCACCAGCACCACGCTGCCCTGAGCATCCAACTGCAAGGGGGTCAGGACATAAAAGCCCGCCTTCTGGTCCATCACGCGGTTTTCCAGGTAGACAGTGCGCTCGGCCAGCCAGCGCCCGCGCAGCGCGATCGAGCGATGCATCAGGGCGGCCGCCTGCGCCGGGCTCGACGCTGCCAACAAGGCGCCGACATCGGCGTCGGGCAGTCGCTCGGCGGCTTGCTCGGCCGCCTGCATCGCCTGCTTTTCGGCGGCGCGCGCCAACTGCCAGCGCCCCAGCGAGCCGGTCAATGCCATGCCGGCCAGGGTCAGCACCAGCACGATCAGGCGACGCGCGCTCACCGGTCCCCCCTGCGCGCTGCGCGCTTCGGGGTTCGCGCTTGGGAGCGGCCCAGCGCGTAGATTGCACCAACCCTGCGCGCTGCGCGCTTCGGGGTTCGCGCTTGGGAGCGGCCCAGCGCGCAAATTGCACCAACCCTGCGCGCTGCGCGCTTCGGGGTTCGCGCTTGGGAGCGGCCCAGCGCGCTCACGGCACCACCCGCATCGGCGGGATAATGCCCGTCATGAAGTCTCTGTTTGTCGCCCTGGCCTTCGTGGGCATTCTCGCGAGTCTGGCATCGGCGCTGTTCTTCATGATGCGGCGGGGCGATGGTGAAGACGGCCAGGACGGCAGCGACCCGCGGCGCGCGCGCGGCATGTTCTGGTCGCTGGCGTTGCGCGTCGGCCTGTCGGTGCTGCTGTTTCTGTGCATTCTGCTGGCGTGGAAGCTGGGCTGGGTGCAGCCCACGGGCTTGCCGATCAAGCCTTGATGGATTGTGCGGCCTCCAAGCAAAAGAGCGCCCGAGGGGCGCTCTTTTTGATGGTGCCGAATGAAATGCAGAGTACTACATCCAGTACACGAAGAGGTACAGGCCCAGCCACACCACGTCCACGAAGTGCCAGTACCAGGCGGCGCCCTCGAACCCGAAGTGGTGCGTGGGCGTGAAGTGGCCCTTCATCAGCCGCAGGGTGATGAACAGCAGCATCAGCATGCCCACCAGCACGTGAAAACCGTGAAAGCCCGTGAGCATGAAGAAGGTCGAGCCGTACATGCCCGAGGCCAGCGTGAGATTCAGTTCGGTATAGGCGTGGTGGTACTCGTAGCCTTGCACGAACAGGAAGCAGACCCCCAGCAGCACCGTGGCCCACATGAAGGCAATGCAGCGCGCGCGGTGGCCGGCTTGCAGTGCATGGTGCGCGATGGTCAAGGTCACGCCCGAGGACAGCAGCAACGCGGTGTTGATGGTGGGCAGCCAGAACGGGCCCATGGTCTGGAACGGCTCGACGGTGCCGGCGGGCGACGTGGTGGCGCCGGCCACGGCACCGGGCCACACGCCCTTGAAGTCAGGCCACAGCAGGGCGTTGCTGAGGTTGCCCAATTCGGGGACGGAGCGCACGTGCGCCCACCACAGGGCGGTGAAAAACGCGCCGAAGAACATGACCTCGGAGAAGATGAACCAGCTCATGCTCCAGCGATAGGACACGTCGATCTTGCGGCTGTACAAGCCACTTTCACTCTCGCCGATGGTGTCGTGAAACCAGCGCGAGAGCGTGAACAGCCAGCACACCAGGCCGGCCAGCAAGATCCACTCGCCCGTGGCGATGCTGTTGATCCACAGCGTGCCGCCGATGATCATCAGGAACAGGCCGATGGCCGCCATGATGGGATGCCGCGACGGGTGCGGTACGAAGTAATACGGCGCCGTGCCGCTTGCGGTGCTGCTCATGTCAACGTCACTCCTATGCTCTTGATCTTTTCGCTTGTCTTGTCCGACGGTCCTGGGGTTTGATCACGCCCCGGCCGTCACCCATCGAACCACGCCGACGAGAACCCCGATGAAAACCAGAAAAATCACGAACGCCGCCAGCACCAGGTGCGCGACGTTGGTGCGCGCCTGGTCGGCCTGATGGGCGCTGGCCTTGCGGATGCCGATCAGCCCCCAGGCGACGACCTTCAGCGAGCGCAAAAACGACGGCGCCGCCGCAGGCTCGGACGGCGGGTGCCGTGGCACGGGGCTCTCGCTCATGCCCCGCTCCGCGCGGGCTGCGCCAGGTGGGCGCTGGTGGTGTCCGGCGCGGCCGGAACCTTGCCGCCCACCTCGAAGAAGGTGTAGGACAAGGTGATGGTCGTCACGTCCTTGGGCAGGCGCGTGTCGATGACGAACACCACCGGCCACTCCTTTTTCTCGCCCGGCTCCAGCGTGTACTGGTTGAAGCAGAAGCACTCCAGCTTGTTGAAGTGCGGCGCGGCCTGGCGCGGCGCGTAGCTGGGAATGGCTTGCGCCGACATGCGGTGGTCCTGCACGTTCTGGAACTCGTACATCACCGTGGCCATCTCGCCCGGGTGCACCTGCATCGAGCGCTGCGCCGGCTTGAACTTCCAGGGACCGTGCGCGTTGGCGTCGAATTCGACGGTGATGGTGCGGCTGGTGTCCACCTGGGTGTTCTTGCCCGCCCCACGCGCCGCATTGCCCGGAACGTCCTGCTCGGTGCGCGCCAGAATGTTGACGCCGGTGACCTCGCAAATGGCCTTGTACAAGGGGATCAGCGAGTAGCCGAACGCGAACATGCCGACGGCCACCACCGTCAGCTTGCCCACCATCTTGAGGTTTTCAGCCCGCAGTCCCATCACGTCATCGGTTCAATGACCGAGCAGCATGTAACGACGCAGCACGAAGCCCGCCAGCAGCACCAGCACCACGCCGGCCAGGATCAGGCCCAGGCGCACGTTGCGCCGGCGCAGCTCGCGCTGCTCGGGGGTTTCCTGCGGCTTGATCATGGCGGCGTGGTTCACGTTCCTGTCTCGCGCGGCGCTCAGCCGATCACGCGCGTGGCGCTCTCGTCCAGCTTGGGCGGGGTTTCAAAGGTGTGGAAGGGCGCTGGCGAGGGCACTTCCCACTCCAGGCCTTCGGCGCCTTCCCAGGGGCGCTGAGGGGCTTTCTCACCCTTGCCGCGCATGGCGGGCAGCGCCACGGCAAAGAAGAAATACACCTGCGCAGCGCCGAAGAAGAACGCGCCGATGGAGGCGATCATGTTGAAGTCGGCGAACTGCATCGGGTAGTCGGCATAGCGACGCGGCATGCCGGCCAGGCCCAGGAAGTGCATGGGGAAAAAGGCCACGTTGAAGGAGATCATCGACCACCAGAAGTGGATTTGCCCGCGCCGCTCGTTGTACATCACGCCGGTCCACTTGGGCGACCAGTAGTAGTAGGCGCCGAAGATCGCGAACAGCGAGCCGGCCACCAGCACGTAGTGGAAGTGGGCAATGATGTAGTAGGTGTCCTGGATCTGGGTGTCGATCGGGACGATGGCCGGGATGACGCCGGTGAAGCCCCCGATGGAAAACACGAAGATGAAGCCGACGGCCCACAGCATGGGGGTCTCGAAGGTCATCGAGCCGCGCCACATGGTGGCCGTCCAGTTGAACACCTTCACCCCCGTGGGAAGGGCGATCAGCAGGGTGCCGTACATGAAGAGCAGCTGGCCCGTGACGGGCATGCCGACGGTGAACATGTGGTGGGCCCACACGTTCATGGCCGG
>JAFEEB010000078.1 GCA_018241325.1 Pseudomonadota bacterium
TGCCGCCGCCGACCCGCCTGCAACACCTGTTCGAGCGCGTGCTGCGGCCCTTCCTCGACCCCCGGCGCGGCGGCCGCCGCCGGCTCGGCTTGTTCGCCGGCATGGTGCTGCTGGTGCTGCTGGCCGCCGGCTTGGTGGTCGGCGGCGCGGTGGTGCTGAAGATGCTGCCGTTCGACAACAAATCCGAGCTGCAGATCGTGCTCGACATGCCCGAAGGCAGCACCCTGGAAGACACCAACGCCGTGCTCGCGCAAATGGCGCAGCGCATCGAGCGCGTGCCCGAGGTGCTCGACATCGAAGGCTATGCCGGCACCTCGGCGCCGATCAATTTCAACGGCCTGGTGCGGCAGTACTTCCTGCGCAGCGGCAGCAACGTCGGCGACCTGCAGGTCAACCTCGTCGACAAACACCTGCGCTCGCGGCAGAGCCACCAGATCGCGCGCGCCTTGCGCCCCGAGCTGGCCGCGATCGCCCGCCAGCACGGCGCCTGGCTGAAGGTGGTGGAGGTGCCGCCCGGGCCGCCGGTGCTGGCGCCGCTGGTGGCCGAGATCTACGGCCCCGACTACGACCGCAGCCGCGCGATCGCCCGCGATCTGGTGCAGCGCTTCGCGCACACGCCGGACGTGGTCGATGTCGGCACCAGCGTCGAAGCCGACGCGCCGCGGCAGGTGCTGGCGGTCGATCGCGACCGCGCCGCCGCGCTGGGGGTGTCGCAGTCGGCGATCAGCGATGTCCTTGCCGCCGCCATGCAAGGGCTGGACGTCACTTACGTCCACGATAGCCAGGCCAAGTATCCGCGGCCGATCCGCCTGCGCCTGCCGGCCGCCGGCCAGGCCTCGCTCGACCGCCTGCTGGCGCTGCGCGTGCGCGGCGGCAGCGGCCAGCTGGTGCCGCTGTCGGAGCTGGTGCGGGTGCAGCCGGCGCACTGGGACGACGCCATCTGGCACAAGGACCTGCTGCCGGTGGTGTACGTCACCGGCGACGACGCCGGCCATCGCGACAGCCCGCTGTACGGCATGTTCGACCTGGTCGGGCAACTCGACCGCCACCGCGTCGCCGGCGAACCGCTGGCGCAGACCTTCATCGCCCAGCCGGCGGACACCGCCCGCTTCGCGGTCAAATGGGATGGCGAGTGGCAGATCACCTACGAGACCTTCCGCGACATGGGCATCGCCTACGCTGCCGGCATGCTGCTGATCTACCTGCTGGTGGTGGCGCAGTTCCGCAGCTACCTGGTACCGCTGGTGATCATGGCGCCGATCCCGCTGACCGCGATCGGGGTGATGCCGGGCCACGCCCTGCTCGGCGCGCAGTTCACCGCCACCTCGATGATCGGCATGATCGCGCTGGCCGGCATCATCGTGCGCAATTCCATCCTGCTGGTCGACTTCATCCGCCTCGCCGTCGCCGCCGGGCATCGGCTCGAAGACGCGGTGGTGGAGGCCTGCGCGGTGCGCGCCAAGCCCATCGTGCTGACCGGCGTGGCGGCGATGCTCGGCGCCCTGTTCATCCTCGACGACCCGATCTTCAACGGCCTGGCGATCGCCTTGATTTTCGGCATCCTCGTCAGCACCTTGCTCACCTTGCTGGTGATTCCGCTGCTCTATTACACGCTGGCGCGCCGCGACCTGGCGAGCGCCAGCCCATCGCAGGTGTGACATGGACGAAACCACGCTGATCGCATGCCCGCGCTGCAACGCCATCAACCGCATCGCCAGCGCCCGCCTCGGTGACGGCCCGGCCTGCGGCAAATGCCATGCCGGCTTGTTCGACGGCCATCCGGTGACGCTCGACGAGGCCGCATTCCATGCCCACGGCGAACGCGCCGAACTGCCGCTGCTGGTGGACTTCTGGGCAACGTGGTGCGCGCCGTGCCGGATGATGGCGCCGCAGTTCGCGGCCGCCGCCGCGCAACTCGAACCGCGGCTGCGGCTGGGCAAGATCGACACCGACGCCCAGCCGGCGCTGGCCGCGCGCTTTGCCATCCGCTCGATACCGACGCTGGTGCTGCTGCAGCGCGGCCGCGAACTGGCGCGCCAGTCGGGCGCGATGCAGGCGGCCGACCTCGTCCGCTGGGCACGGCAATACGCCTGAGCGCGGGCGGTGAAGCGCTTACCGCGAGCGCTTGGACGAACGCGGGCCGACCGGCCGGAGCACGATCGGCCTTGGTCATCCGGCGCCGGCGCGCGAAGTGTTGGTCGCCCGCCTCAGCTCACACCGGTGGTGTGCCCAAGTTGATTCAACGGCAACCGCAGGTAAGCGATGCCGTTGCCGTCGGCCTCCGGCAGCCGCCCGCCACGGATATTGACCTGCAACGCCGGCAGCAACAGCCGCGGCACCGGCAAACGGGCATCGCGCGCCTGCCGCAGGGCCACGAACGCCGCTTCGCTGGCGGCGCCAGCGACGTGCACGTTCGCTGCCTGCGCCGCGACCGACGTCTGCGCCTGCTCGCCGCGTGAGGCCGGCGGATAGTCGTGGCACAGGTACAGCCGGGTCGATTCCGGCAGCGCGAGAATCCGGCGGATCGACGCGTACAACTGCGCCGCATCGCCGCCCGGGAAGTCGCAACGCGCGCTGCCCACATCCGGCGCGAACAGGGTGTCGCCGATGAAGGCGGCATCACCGATCAGGTAGGTCAGGCTGTCGCGGGTATGCCCGGGTGTGGCCATTGCCCGTGCTTGCAGCGCGCCGATGGCGATCACCTCGCCGTCGTCGAGCAGGTGGTCGAACTGGCGGCCATCGGCGACGAACTCCTCGCCCCATCCGAACAGCGTCTTGAACGTGCGCTGCACGTCGACGATGCCGCGCCCGATGGCCAGCTTCGCGCCCAGCGCGTCGCGCAGATACGCGCCGGCGCTGAGGTGGTCGGCGTGGGCGTGGGTTTCCAGGATCCACTCCACGCGCAGCCTGTGCGCGCGCACGAACGCGAGCACGGCGTCGGCCGATCGCGTCGCGGTGCGAGCGGCCGCCGCGTCGTAATCCAGCACCGGATCGACGATCGCCGCCACGCTGCCGTCACCGTCGTGGACGACGTAGGTGAAGGTGCCGGTGTCGGCATGGAAGAAGGCTTCGACGGCGGGTGATGGAATATTCACGACCGGTGGCTTCCTGTGATGGATCGACCAGGCTTGCACGAATACGCAACGTTCGCCGACGAAATTCCCATCGCTGCATGCTGCCACGCCCGCCCGCGCCTGTCGCGGGCGTCCGCCGACCGCTTGCGGCACAATGCGCATCCGCAGCATGGTCAGGATCGAAACCCACCGTGGCAACCCAGCAGCGCGGCGATGCAGCCGCCGCCGGCGTCGACAAGGCCGCCGAACACACCCCGCTGATGAAGCAGTACTTCGCCGCCAAGGCGGAGCATCCGGATGTGCTGATGTTCTTCCGCATGGGCGATTTCTACGAGCTGTTTTACGACGACGCGCGCAAGGCGGCGAAGCTGCTCGACATCACGCTCACGCAGCGCGGCGCTTCGGCCGGTGCGCCGATCCCGATGGCGGGCGTGCCCGTCCATGCCTGTGAAGGGTATCTGGCGCGGCTGGTGGCGCTGGGCGAATCGGTGGCGATCTGCGAACAGATCGGCGATCCAGCGCTGGCGAAGGGCCTGGTCGAACGCAAGGTGGTGCGCATCGTCACCCCGGGCACCGTCACCGACGAGGCCTTGCTGGAAGATCGCCGCGACGTGCTGCTGCTGGCGGTCTGCCGCGGCGCGAAGGGCCATCGTTTCGGACTGGCCTGGGCCGATCTGGCCGGTGGTCGCTTTCGCGTCAACGAAGTCGCCGATGACGACGCGCTGCTGGCCGAACTGGCGCGGCTGGAACCGGCCGAGTTGCTGCTTCCCGACGAGGAGGGCTGGCCGGCGGCAGTGCTGGCGCGAGCCGGCCTGCGCCGGCGCGCGCCGTGGCTGTTCGATCCGCCGTCGGGCCGGCGCAAGTTGCTGGAACATTTCGCCGTGCAGGGGCTGGATGCGTTTGGCATCGACACGCTGCCGCTGGCGATCGGCGCCGCCGGCGCATTGCTGGGCTACGTCGAGGAAACGCAGCGCCAGCGGCTGGCGCATCTGGACGCGATCGCGGTCGAATCCGGCGACGACTCGCTGGCGATGAATGCGGCCACCCGTCGCCATCTGGAACTCGACAGCCGCTTCGACGGGCGCAACGAGCACACCTTGCTGGGCGTGCTCGACACCACCATCACCCCGATGGGCGGGCGGCTGCTGCGCCGCTGGCTGCACCGGCCATTGCGCGATCGCGACGTGCTCGCCAAGCGCCATCATGCCGTCGCCGCCGTGGTCGAGGCGCGCACCGGCGAGGCGTTGCGCGAACGGCTGCGCGCGCTGGGCGACGTCGAGCGCATCCTCACCCGCGTCGCGCTGCGCTCGGCGCGGCCGCGCGACCTGTCCACGCTGCGCGATGCGCTGGCGCTGCTGCCGGCGATCTCCGCCGATCTGGCGCTGCTCGATTCGCCGCGCATCGACGCCCTGCGCGAGGAACTGGTCGGTGCCCACGCCGACTCCGGCAGCGCCTGCGCCGACCTGCTCGGGCGCGCGATCGCCGCGCAGCCGCCGCTGCGCCTGCTCGATGGCGGCGTGATCGCCAACGGCTTCGATGCCGAACTCGACCAATTGCGCCGGCTGTCCAGCCATGCCGACGATTTCCTCGTCGAACTGGAAGCGCGCGAGCGCGCCGCCACCGGTATCGCGACACTGAAAGTCGGCTACAACCGCGTGCACGGTTATTACATCGAGATCAGCAAAGGCCAGGCCGAACGCGCGCCGGTGCACTACACGCGCCGGCAGACGCTCACCGGCGCCGAGCGCTACATCACCGAGGAGCTCAAATCCTTCGAGGACAAGGTGCTGTCGGCGCGCGAACGCGCCCTCGCCCGCGAACGGCTGTTGTACGACAGCGTGCTCGATCGTCTGCACGAGCACCTGTCGCCGCTGCGCCGGATCGCCGATGCACTGTCGGAGATCGACGTGCTCGCCGCCTTCGCCGAACGGGCACTGGCGCTGGATTGGAGCGCGCCGGAACTGGTCGAGGCGCCGGGCATCCGCATCGAACGCGGCCGCCATCCGGTGGTCGAAGCGGTGCGCAACGAACCGTTCGAACCCAACGACATCGACCTGCACGATTCGCGCCGGCTGCTGGTCATCACCGGCCCGAACATGGGCGGCAAGAGCACCTACATGCGCCAGGTCGCGTTGATCGTGCTGCTGGCCCACATCGGCAGTTTCGTGCCGGCGGCCGCGGCGCGAATCGGCCCGATCGATCGCATCCTCACCCGCATCGGCGCCGGCGACGACCTCGCCCGCGGGCAATCGACCTTCATGGTCGAGATGACCGAGACCAGCTACATCCTGCACCACGCCAACGAGCATTCGCTGGTGTTGATGGACGAGATCGGCCGCGGCACGTCCACCTACGACGGTCTGGCGCTGGCCGAGGCCTGCGCCCGCCAGCTCGCCGCCGGCAACCGCTGCTTCGCCCTGTTCGCCACGCACTACTTCGAATTGACCGCACTCGCAGAAGCCGGCAGCGGCATCGCCAACGTCCATCTCGATGCGGTCGAGCACGGCCACGGGCTGGTGTTCATGCACGCCGTCAAGGACGGCCCGGCGGATCGCAGTTACGGCCTGCAGGTGGCGGCGCTGGCCGGCCTGCCCAAGCCGGTGCTGCAACGTGCGCGCAAGCGTCTGGTGGAACTGGAACGGCACCAGCGCAGCGATTCGGCGCAGGTCACGGCGCCGGCGCTGGACGTGCCGCAGCAGATGGGCCTGTTCGCACCCAGTTCGGCGGCGCTGGACGCCCTGGCGGCAATCGACCCGGACGAGCTGACCCCGCGCCAGGCACTGGAAGCGCTGTACCGCTTGCAGGCATTGTACCGGCAGAGCGCCACCTGACCCAGACGGCCTCGCCGCGAAGATCGAATCCGGAAGGTGATGCCCGACCCCCCGGGCTGCGCAAGGCCGCATGCCATCGACGCCATCGCAGGGGCTTGCACGCGTCGCATGCGGCCGCGATCGACGAGTTGCGCTGGGCGCAACCCATCACCCGCCCCGCAAAACCCAAAACCGCTCGGAGCCGCCATCAAGGCAACCCATCCTGCGCGGCGCCCCACCTCACATCGCATCGATGTCGCCGAGGGCACGAAGCAACCGCCGGGCGCGCTTGTCGGGCTTGCTCTCGGGTGGGCGGTAACCGGTCGCTTCGGCGCGTCGCTGCGCACGCGCCAGCTCGCGCGCCTGCCTGGGAGCGTCGCCTTCGTGGTACAGCGCTTGCGCCACCGACGCCGGGCCGCGCTGCACGGACAGCGCCCGGACTTCGACCTGGAAGTTCTCCTCGCCGCGCACGATATGCAACTGCGCGCCCACGCGCACCGCCGCCGACGGCTTGCGCGGCTGGCCATCGACCGCCACCCGGCCGGCCACCACTGCCTGCCTGGCCAGGGCCCGGGTCTTGAAGAAACGTGCCGCCCACAGCCAGGCATCGAGGCGGACTTCAGCGGCGGCAGGCGCGATGTCGCTCATGGCTGGGCCGCTGTGTCGATGCCGGCAGCGGC
>JAFEEB010000079.1 GCA_018241325.1 Pseudomonadota bacterium
GGAAATCGCCGACATGCTGGTGCGTTCCAACGCGGTCGACGTGGTGGTGATCGACTCGGTGGCCGCGCTGACGCCCAAGGCCGAAATCGAGGGCGAGATGGGCGACAGCCACGTCGGCCTGCACGCGCGGCTGATGAGCCAGGCACTGCGCAAGCTGACCGCAAACATCAAGCGTTCCAACACGCTGGTGATCTTCATCAACCAGATCCGAATGAAGATCGGCGTGATGTTCGGCAACCCGGAAACCACCACCGGCGGCAACGCGCTGAAGTTCTACGCCTCGGTGCGGCTGGACATCCGCCGCATCGGCACCATCAAGAAGGGCGACGTGGCCATCGGCAACGAGACCAAGGTCAAGGTGGTCAAGAACAAGGTCAGCCCGCCCTTCAAGACGGCCGAGTTCGACATCCTGTTCGGCGAGGGCATCTCGCGCGAGGGCGAGATCATCGACATGGGCGTGACCGCCAAGGTGCTCGACAAGTCCGGCGCCTGGTACGCCTACAACGGCGAAAAAATCGGCCAGGGCCGCGACAACGCCCGCGAGTTCTTGCGCGAGAACCCCGACCTCGCCCGAGAGATTGAAAATCGCGTGCGCGAGTCGCTCGGCATCGCCGGGCGACCCGCCGCGGCACCAGCCGAGGCGGACGAAGCGTGAGCTTCGCGCACGCGATTTCGGCGCAGGCTCATTTGCGCGCAGCGCAAGTGAAGCCGCGAAGCGGCGGCCGAAGCCAAAACAAGGCCCGCGAGTCGCTCGGCATCGCCGGGCGACCCGCCGCGGCATCAGCCGAGGCGGACGAAGCGTGAGCTTCACGCACGCGATTTCGGCGGCGGCGCCAATGACAGCCGGCGGCGATCAGGACTGACAACGTGAGCAATCCGGCCGCGCGCCCCGGCCCGTCCCTCAAGGCGCGGGCCTTGCGCTACCTGGCGGCGCGCGAGCATTCGCGCGCCGAGCTGGCGGCCAAGCTGGCGCGCTTCGTGACCGAGCAGGACGCGCCCGATGCCGTGGAGCGCGTGCTGGACGATCTGTCGGCCAAGGGCTTCATCAACGAGGCGCGGGTGGCCGAGTCGCTGCTGCATCGGCGCGCTGGCGGACTGGGCAACGCGCGCGTGCTGCACGAGCTGCGCGCCAAGGGCGTTCCCCCGGAAGTGATCGAAGCCAGCGCCGAGCAGCTGCGCGGCACCGAGCTGGCGCGCGCCCAGGCGGTCTGGCGCAAGAAGTTTGGCCAGCTGCCGCAGGGCGCGGCCGAACGCGCGCGGCAGATGCGCTTTCTGGCGGCGCGCGGCTTCAGCGGCGAGGTGGTGCGTCGTGTGCTGAACAGCCCGTCGCACGGGGACGCGTCTTCCTGATCCAGGGCCGCCACCGCACGCGCCGCTTTGCATCCGTTCGGCGTGATATTTGTCGCGAGGGGTGTCGCGGCCTGCCGCGAGTCGGCGCACGGCCATTGACCGGCCCCATCTTCTGCTTTCCAATCGGCGCTCGGTCCGGGAGTCGGCTTGAGCGTCTTCGGGCACCGTGGATCGGCAGCGGCCGGCCGTCAGGGAGAGCACAACAATGAATACCGTCTATACCTTGAGCCCCAAGGGCCAGCGCGAGTGCGCGGCCGAACACCCGATGCTGCTGCGCGAGTTGCATGACTTGCTGCGCATGGTCGATGGCCGGCGCACCCGCGCCGACTTGCTGGCCACCGTGGGCAAGAACGCCATCACCATGGGCGGGCTGCGCTGGCTCACGGCCTCGGGCTACATCCATCCCAGTCCGATCGCGACCTTGTCCGGCCCGGACTCGGGCGCCCAGTGGTTGGCGGCCGCCCCACCTTCCGAGCTGTTGGCCAGCGTGCCGCAGGACTTGTCCTCACGCGCCGCGCTCATGAGCCAGCGCGGCGCATTGCAGCTGCGCGACGCCCTGGTGGACTTCATGCTGCGCTCCATCGCGCGTCATCTGGGTGACGCGGGCGACCCCTATCGGCGGCGCGTCGAGCGCGCGGGGGCCGTGACGGACTTGCTCCCGCTGCTCAACCCCGTGCTGGAGGCCATCCTTGCGCGCGCCGGCAGCCAGGCAGCCGCGGAGTTCGCCGATACGGCGGCACTGCTCTTGCGGCCGCCGGAGCAGCGCACGCAGTAGGCGTGGGCGGCCGATCTCAGCCCAAGCCCAGCATCAGCTGCAGGTTCTGCACCGCCGCGCCGCTGGCGCCCTTGCCCAGGTTGTCCAGGCGCGCCACGGCCACGGCCTGGCCGGCGTCCTCGTTGCCGAACACGCGGATTTCCAGCTTGTTCGTGTCTTTCAGCGCCACGGCGTCGAGCTTGCCCGATTCGTGGGCCGGCTCCACCGTCACCCAGCCGCCGCTGCCATAGTGCGCGGCGTAGATGTCGTGCAGCCGGCCGGCGCTGGGGCGGCCAGCCAGCAAATCCAGGTGCAGGGGCAGCTCCACCAGCATGCCCTGGTCGAAATTGCCCACCGCGGGAATGAAGATGGGGCGGCGCGTGAGCCGGCCGTACGTCATGATTTCGGGCAGGTGCTTGTGCTTCAGGCCCAGGGCGTACAGCTCGTAGGGCGGCGCGTGCCCGCCCGCGTAGGCCTCGATCATGGTGCGCCCGCCGCCGGTGTAGCCGCTCACCGAGGGCAGCGTCACGGGATAGTCGGGCGGCAACACGCCGGCGTCCACCAGCGGGCGCAGCAGCGCGATGGCGCCGCTGGCGTAGCAGCCTGGATTGGCCACGCGCTCGGCGGTCTGCACGGCGGCGCGCTGCCCGGGCGCGAGCTCGGGAAAGCCGAACACCCAGCCGGGCGCCACGCGGTGCGCGGTGCTGGCGTCGATGATGCGGGGCTTGCCGCCCGGCAGCGCGTCGATCATGGCCACCGACTCGCGCGCCGCATCGTCGTGCAGGCACAGGATGACCAGATCGACCGAGGCGATGATCTCGCGCTTGGCCTCGGGGTCCTTGCGGCGCGCCGGGTCGATGCTGACCACGCTCACGCCGGCCATGCCTTGCAGCCGGTCGCGGATTTGCAAGCCGGTGGTTCCGGCCTCGCCGTCGATGAAGATTCGTGCCATGCGTGCGATCCCTGGGTCTTCAAGCGCACCGCCCTTGTCAATGGCCCGAAAGCTTGACACGCTGCAATTGGTGCACAGCAGCATGATACATTCACGAAACCATCCGGTTTCTGCATGCGCGCCGCGCCTGGCCCATTGACAATGGTGGCGAGGCTGACGCGGGCGTTCCCGTTTCACTCCGAGAGATCCTCATGAAAATCCACGAGTACCAGGGCAAGGAGATCCTGCGTCATTTTGGCGTGCCGGTCCCCCGCGGAATCCCCGCGTTCACCGTTCAAGAGGCCGTCGAGGCGGCGCAGAAACTGGGCGGACCCGTCTGGGTCGTCAAGGCGCAAATCCATGCCGGCGGCCGCGGCAAGGGCGGCGGCGTCAAGGTCGCCAAGACCATCGACGACGTGAAGGCGCTGGCCAGCCAGATCCTGGGCATGCAGCTGGTCACGCACCAGACCGGGCCCGAGGGCCAGAAAGTTCGGCGCCTGTACATCGAAGAGGGTGCCGACATCCAGAAGGAGTACTACCTGTCCGTCGTCACCGACCGCGAGACGCAGAAGGTGGCCTTCATCGCCTCCAGCGAAGGCGGCATGGACATCGAGGAAGTGGCGCACAGCACGCCCGAGAAGATCATCAAGGTGTTCGTCGATCCCCTCGAGGGCATGACGCCCGCGCAGGGCCAGGAGCTGGCACGCGGCGTGGGCATGCCGGCGGGCTCGGTGGCGCAGTTCGTGGACGTGTGCCAGAAGATCTACACCTGCTACATGGACACCGACGCCAGCCTGGTCGAGATCAATCCCCTGAACCGCGACGGCAAGGGCAACATCATTGCCTTGGACGCCAAGTTCAACTTCGACAGCAACGCCCTGTTTCGCCACCCCGAGATCGTGGCGCTGCGCGACCTGGACGAGGAAGACCCGGCCGAGGTGCAGGCCAGCAAGTTCGACCTGGCCTACATCAGCCTGGACGGCAACATCGGCTGCCTGGTCAACGGCGCCGGCCTGGCCATGGCCACCATGGACACCATCAAGCTGTTTGGCGGCGAGCCCGCGAACTTTCTAGACGTGGGCGGCGGCGCCACCCCC
>JAFEEB010000007.1:0-37921 GCA_018241325.1 Pseudomonadota bacterium
TCATCAACATTCGCGAGAAGAGCCGGTCGATGACCTCAAGCATCGCTGCTTGGTATTCCCAAGCAACGTGGACAAGAAGTCATACGAAACCGAGGCGCCGGTGCTGCTATGCAATTACACCGACGTCTACTACAGCGATGTCATAGCGATGGGGATGGAGTTCATGTCCGCCACGGCCTCGCCTCAGCAGATTGAGACTTTCACCTTGCGCGCCGGTGACACCATCATTACCAAAGACTCCGAAACGGCCGACGACATCGGAATATCTGCCTTCGTCCCGAATGACTTGCCTGGCGTGGTGTGTGGATACCACCTGACCATGATCAGGCCAGGTGAAGGTGTGTCCGGGTCTTTCGTCAAACGGTTGTTCGATGCCAAGCCAACCAAGGCTCATCTCGAAGTCTCGGCCAACGGGCTGACGCGAGTCGGCCTTGGTCAATACGCGATAGACAACCTCACTTTCGCATGGCCGCCTCGCGAAGAACAAACCGCTATCGCCACCTTCCTCGACCGCGAAACCGCCAAGATCGACGCGCTGGTAGCCGAGCAGCAAGAGCTGATCGCCCTGCTGCAGGAAAAGCGCCAGGCCGTCATTTCGCACGCCGTGACCAAAGGGCTCAATCCGTCGGTGCCGATGAAAGATTCGGGCGTGGAGTGGCTGGGAGAGGTGCCGGCGCATTGGGCGATCAGTCTGCTCAAACGAGCGTTCTCGTCTGTGGATTACGGAATCTCGGAATCCCTCGATAGTGACGGCAACATAGCGATTCTCCGAATGGGAAACATCGTTGACGGGCACTTGGACCTATCCGACTTGAAGTATGTCAACGCAGTTGATCCTGCGTTGCTGCTGCGGGCTGGCGACCTGCTATACAACAGAACCAACAGTGTTGATCTGGTTGGCAAGGTCGGCTTGGTAACGGCTGAAGTTGGAGAGGCAACCTCTTTTGCCTCTTACTTGGTAAGGCTGCGAGTTCGTAGCGGCGCGTGCGCGAAATACTTCGCTCAGTTGCTCAACCACCCAGGCTTTCTGGGGCTTGTCAGATCAAGTGCGTTCGTTGCAATAGGGCAGTGCAACCTCAACCCAAATCGGTATGGCGAGTTCATTGTCCCGATACCGCCCGCTGCTGAACAGGACGCCATCGCGAACTTTCTCGAAAGTCGTGTCTACGAGTTCGATAGATTGGTTATCGAGGCGAAGGCGGCGGTCAACCTGCTACGTGAACGCCGCACCGCCCTGATCTCCGCCGCCGTCACCGGCCAGATCGACGTGCGCGGGCTGTCGGCATGAAAACTCCCGTTTCAATAGCTGCTCGCGCTTGCTGCACAAGCGCCAGAGCCCGATTTGGCTCATAGACCACCGCCATGTCCGTGCACACCGAAATCCACCTCGAACGCGACATCTGCGAGCACCTGGCGGCCCACGGATGGCTGTATGCCGAACCCGGCACCGATGGCGACGCCCGCAGCTACGAAACCCCGCGCGCCCTGTATCCGGCCGACGTGCTGGCCTGGCTGCAGGCCACGCAGCCGCAGGCCTGGGCGAGCTTGCAGAAGAACCACGGAAGCGCCCTTGAAGCCATCGTGCTCGACCGCCTGCGCAAGGCGCTCGACACGCAAGGCACGCTAGATGTGCTGCGCCACGGCTTTGACCTGCTGGGCCTGCGCGCGCCCCTGCGCATGGCGCAGTTCAAGCCCGCCCTGGGCATGAACGCCGAGCTGCAGGCGCGCTACGCCGCCAACCGCCTGCGCGTGCTGCGCCAGGTGCGAACCAACCACGACGACATCATCGACCTGGTGCTGCTGCTCAACGGCATCCCAGTCGCCACGGCCGAGCTCAAGACCGACTTCACCCAGGACGTGAACCGGGCCATCGACCAGTACCGCTTTGAGCGCATGCCCAAGCCCAAGGGCAAGTCCAACACCGAGCCGCTGCTGGACTTTCCGCGTGGCGCGCTGGTGCACTTTGCCGTCAGCAACCGCGACGTGCACATGGCCACGCGGCTGCTGGGGCCGGCCACCCAGTTCCTGCCCTTCAACCTGGGCGATGCCGGCGGCGCCGGCAACCCGCCGTATGCGGCCGGCCACCGCACCCACTACCTGTGGGAGCAGGTGTGGCAGCGCGACTCGTGGCTGGAGATCATCGAGCGCTACCTGGTCACGCTGCGCGACGACAAGAAGAAGACCAAGGCCATCGTCTTCCCGCGCTACCACCAGCTCGACGCCACGCGCCGTCTGGTGCAGTCGGTGCGCGCCGATGGCGCGGGCGGCAAATACCTGATCCAGCACTCGGCCGGCTCGGGCAAGACCAACTCCATCGCCTGGACAGCGCATTTCCTGTCGGACCTGCACGACACAGCCAACAACAAGCTGTTCTCCAGCGTGCTGGTGGTGAGCGACCGCAACGTGCTGGACGCCCAGTTGCAGGATGCCATCTTCGACTTTCAGCGCGTCACCGGCGTGGTGCAGACCATCACCGGCAACGACGCCAGCAAGAGCCAGCAACTGGCCGAAGCCCTGTCGGGCGGCAAGAAGATCATCGTTTGCACCATCCAGACCTTTCCGTTTGCGCTGGCCAAGGTGCAGGAGCTGGCCGCCACCCAGGGCAAGCGCTTTGCCGTAATTGCCGACGAGGCGCATTCCAGCCAGGCGGGCGAAGCGGCGGCCAAACTGAAAGAGCTGCTGAGCGCCGAGGAGCTGAAGGAGCTGCAGGACGGCGGCGAAGTCAGCAACGAGGACATCCTGGCGGCGCAGATGAGCGCCCGCGCCGGGGCGGATACCGGCATCACCTATATCGCCTTCACCGCCACGCCCAAGGCCAAGACGCTGGAGCTGTTCGGCCGTCGCCCGCAACCCGATCAGCCGGCCGGCCCGGGCAACCTGCCGCAGGCCTTTCACGTCTATTCCATGCGTCAGGCCATCGAGGAGGGCTTCATCCTCGATGTGCTGAAGAACTACACGCCCTACAAGCTGGCCTTTCAGCTGACCCACGAGGGCCGGGACTGGACGGATGCCGAAGTCGAGCAAAGCGCCGCCGTCAAAGGCCTGATGCGCTGGGTGCGCCTGCACCCGTACAACATCGCCCAGAAGGTGGCGATCGTCGTCGAGCACTTCATCGACAACGTGCAGCCCCTGCTGGGTGGCCACGCCAAGGCCATGGTGGTGACGGCCAGCCGGCTGGAGGCGGTGCGCTTCAAGCGCGCCATTGACCAGTACATCCAGGAGCACCGCTACGCCATTGGCACGCTGGCAGCCTTCTCGGGCGAGGTGCTGGACGAACAGAGCGGCGAACCCGTCACCGAGCGCTCGGCCAGCCTGAACCCAGGCCTGGCCGGCAAGGACCTGCGCAAGGCCTTTGACACCAAGGCGTTCCAGATTCTGCTGGTGGCCAACAAATTCCAGACCGGGTTTGACCAGCCCCTGCTGTGCGGCATGTACGTGGACAAGCGCCTGGCCGGCATCCAGGCGGTGCAGACCCTGAGCCGCCTGAACCGGGCCTACAACGGCGCGCATGGGCTGAAGGACACCACCTATGTGCTGGACTTCGTCAACGAGCCGGACGAGGTGCTGGCGGCCTTTCAGACCTATTACGAAACGGCCGAACTGGCCGGCGTGACCGACCCGCACCTGATCCTGGAGCTGAAGGCCAAGCTGGATGCCAGCGGCCACTACGACGAGTTCGAGGTCGAGCGGGTGGTGAACGCCGAGCTGAACCCCAAGGCCACCCAGGCCATGCTGGTGGCGGCCATCGAGCCGGTGGCGGACCGGTTGCTGAAGCAGTATCAGGCGGCCAAGGCCAAGTTCGACGGCGCCAAACCCGACGGCCCCGAGCACCAGGCGGCCAAGGATGCGCTGGACGCCTTGCTGCTCTTCAAACGCGACCTGGGTACCTATGTGCGGGTGTATGCCTTCCTCGGCCAGCTGTTCGACTACGGCAACACCGCCATTGAAAAGCGCGCCATCTTCTTCAAGCGCCTGCTGCCGCTGCTGGACTTTGGGCGTGAGCGCGAGGGGATCGACCTGAGCAAAGTCGTGCTGACGCACCACAAGCTGAAAGATCAGGGGCAGCGCGCGCTGGTGTTGAACGACACCCAGGGCGAGTACAAGCTGCAACCCCTGACCGAGCCGGGATCAGGCCAGGTGCAGGACAAGGAAAAGCTGCGGCTGTCGGAAATCCTGGCCAAGGTGAACGACCTGTTCGAGGGCGAGCTGACCGACGATGACAAGCTGGTCTATGTCAACCACGTCATCCGCGGCAAGCTGATGGAGTCCGAGGTGTTGGCCGAGCAGGCGAAGAACAACACCAAGGCGCAGTTCGCGGCTTCACCCAACTTCGATGCCGAGCTGATGAACGCCATCATCGAGGCGTTCGAGGCGCATCAGATCATGAGCCGGCAGGCGCTGGATTCGGAGCAGGTGCGGGCCGGACTGAGGGGGATTTTGCTGGGGCCGGCGGGGTTGTACGAGGGGTTGCGGGGAGCGGTGGCCGAGCAGGGGGACGAGTGATCGGGAGGATGGGCGGTAGGGCGGTCGTTGCAGATCTTGAGGCTGCCAAAGGCTGAGCCGCGCCTGCTAGCATGCTGCACCGCAACAAAGCTGGCGCCATTGAGATCATGGACCTCGACGACCCTTACCACGAACTTGGCCTGGCACCGGGCTCCAGCGATGCCGAGGTCAAGGTTGCGTGGCGCCGCTTGTCCGCACGCTGGCACCCGGATCGCAACAACAGCCCGCATGCCCTGCGCAAGATTCAGCGTATCAATCGGGCACTGGAAATGATCCGCGACGCCCGGGACGAAACGGAGGCTGAAACCGAGGATCCCGCCTCCGATGCGGAAAAACCCACCGTCGAGCACACCATCAGCCTCACGCTCGAGGAGGTGGTGACCGGTTGCGTCAGGGAAGTTCGGGGCGAGGTGGCCGAAGACTGCGCCGAGTGCAGAGGCAGTGGCCTGCAACTGCATGCTACCCAGTGCAGCGAATGCCGTGGCGCCGGCCACATCCGGCAGCATCTCTGGTTCGCCTGGGTCTCATCCACGGTCGAATGCACAGCCTGCCAGGGGCAGGGGAAGACGCACCAAAGCTGTACTGCCTGCGCGGCGAGCGGTAAGGCACCGGCGAGCAAGTACCGCTGCCGGGTGCCGGTCGCACCTGGCGCGCGCGCTGGTGACCTGCTCGATGTCACAGCCCGGGTGCAAGGCAGTCAACGCCAGCACAAGCTGGCTCTGCGCGTGCGCGTGGAGCTGCAGCCGCACGAGTTTTTCACGGCTGAAGCCGATGGGACCTTAAAGTGCGAACTGCCCGTCGATGGTTTTGCATGGATGGCCAATCGCTGGATCGAAATTCCAACCCCCTGCGGGCTGCAACAGATGAAGCTACAGCGAGGCCATCTGAACTATCGCATCAAAAACGCCGGCCTTCCGTGGACGAGCGAGGCAGAGGCTGGCGACTGCATCGTCACCGTCGTCCCGATCTTTCCGCAAGAGTTCAGCCAGGAGCAGGAGGCAGCGATTGATCGGCTGGTGGCCAGTAACTCCGGGAAGGCCGGCACGTCGGCCGGCGATCGCATGGCGGCATGGGCCCGGTTGGTGGACAACTGGCAGGATCGGCGCGTGTGAGATCTCCGATGATCATCAGCATGGTGGACTGATGGTGGCTCGCTTTGGCCGAGACCATCTGTACGGAGGTGTCGTTGGCCGCATAGTTTTGATCGACTCGTTCAGGCTGATTGCGGCAGTCACTGGAGTCGTCTTGATCGACCGCTCTCCATTGAAGCGGACATTCAGGGCTGATAAATCAGATCAAGAATTTCAGCTTGCGATTCAATAGCACCTGGTGCTATAAACTGACGACAATGCTTGACGGTTTGCATATGGGGTGAATTGCGATGCGAAAAGCAAGATCTCCCTTCATCGAAGCCGTTCGCGCTACGGCCAACGGTCGAGGCAAGGCAGGTGTACTCGATCAAGTCACTCTGCGCGAATTGGACCCGCTTTGGGTGCCGCCGGTCGAGCCATTGCAACCTGATGAAATCAAGCGCATCCGCGAAGGAGCGCACGTCAGTCAGGCCGTATTTGCACGCCTTCTCAACACCAGCCTGTCGACCGTTCAAAAATGGGAGATTGGCCAGAAGAGGCCCGCGGGCACAGCGCTCAAGTTGCTGCATATGGTTCAGAAGCGTGGCCTGGAAGTCGTCGCGTGACTGCGGCGTGCTGCAAAACCCGGTCAGGATGAAAACGTACAAATCCAGCGGTAGTCATGGAATCCAGCCTGGCGGCGTTTCAACACGTCTCCGACGGTTCGCAAGAAAGGGAGATATGGCATGAATGCCGATATTCTGAAGAGAGTGGTACGAGCCATCGCCGACGGTTCACAAACAGACCTGGACCGGCTGGCCGGCATGATCGTTGAAGCCGAACGCAAGACCGGGCATGTCCGGCTTGCCGAACAGCTCGATGCGATCCTCAGGCAGCCCAAGGCCAAGCGGCTCGCTGCGCCGCCGCTAGCGACTGTCGTCGATCGCACACTCAAAGAGCTTCCTCTGAGCCGGCGCCATGGCGAGACGCTGGCGACTCTCATACCGCACGATCAGCTGGAGCATCACATGGTGCTGCCTGAAGAAGTAGAGCAGCGTTTCGCCCGCATCGAAGCGGAATATGCGGCCCGTGATCGGCTGCGTACTTTCGGACTCAAGCCACGCAAGACTGTGTTGCTTTACGGCCCGCCGGGCTGCGGCAAGTCGTTGGGTGCCAAGCGACTCGCCTGGAATACCGGCCTGCCGCTGATGAAGGTGCGCTTCGACGTGCTTATCTCCTCGTTCTTTGGGGAGTCGGCCCAGAACCTGCGATCCATCTTCAGTAGCGCCAGGGAGAAGCCGTGTGTGCTGCTGCTCGACGAATGCGACTTCATTGCACGATCACGCACTGCCTCTAAGGACATCGGCGAAGTGTCCCGCATCGTCAACTCGCTGCTGCAGCTCATGGAAGAGTACGACGCGCCTGGCCTGCTAGTTGCGACCACGAATCTCGAGTCCGCGTTGGACCCTGCGCTGTTCAGGCGCTTCGACGATGTCTTCTCCATCCCCCTGCCCGGCAAGACCGAAATTGAGAAGCTGCTGAAGATGACGCTGTCCAGCGTTCGGATGGACCGAACCATCGCCTGGGAGCCATTGGTCGCCAAGCTGGAAGGCTCGTCGGCCGCGATGGTCGTGAAGGCGGCGCAGGACGCCGCAAAAGCCGCTGTGCTGGCCGGCCGCCAGTCCTTGTCGCAAGACAAACTACTGAGGGCCGTCGAGGAGCTGCAGCGCCACGATACGGCACAAAGGGCGTAATCCATGCCGGGAGTGCACAACTTTGAACACCTTCCACTGCTCCTACGCTACCAAGGCAAGGCGCGCCTGCGCGGAGGTGGCGATCCGTCGCCGCAAACGCTAGCCAACAAAGGTGCGCAACGACAGGCGCACAGCGTCGCCCTGGACGCCGCAGCCCAATCGCTCAGTGCGAACTGGCAGGCCCGCAAGGCGCAGCGCCAAGCGGCGGGCCAGACCTTGCCGGACATCCCAGCGGGCATTCCAATCCTGCTTCAGATTGACACCGGCCTCGACCTCGACGCGCTGCGCGCCAAGTTCCAATTCGAGATCGTGGCGGAGCAGGAAGACGGTTACGTGATCGTGGCGTCTGAAGACATTCAGCTGACGGCGTTCCGCAACATCGCCCAGGGGTTTGCTGTCACCGTGCGTGGCTCGGCAACCATCGCCGAGGTCCACACGCTGTTCGACGACCCCAATCAGACTGACCGGCTTGGCCGCATCCTTTCCGACCAGCTGATGGCCTCGTGGGGCAACATCGCAGAAGACCAGCCCTACATCGTCGACATTGGCATCGCCTGCGCAGGTACGCAGGAGATTCCGCCACGCCCGGTGCGCGGCAAGCGCGCGACCGACGCCGAGTGGGCGGCCAAAGAGTACGAGTGGTCGGAGCGGCGGGCCAGTGCCTACAACGAGTGGGACGACATAAAGATCGAACGTGAGACTTCCATCCTGAAGTTCACTGAGTTCTATCGAGCCGAAATCCTGCATATGAGGGACAGCGCCGATTTCGATGCGGGTGTGCTACCGGACAGTTTCACGGTGCGGCTGAAAATCTCGGGCAAGGGCCTGAAGGACTTCGTCCTCAACTATCCCTACATCTTCGAGGTCGTCGAACCGGAAGATATCGCGCTGCCCCAGAACCAGAGTCAACAAGGCGCGCAAGCGACGCCCGCCGTCGCGCCAGTCGCACCCAATGCCGACGCACCCGCCGTCTGCGTCATCGACAGCGGCATCCAAGAGTCGCACGTCCTGTTGCAGCCAAGTATCGACCAGGCCACGTCCCGTTGCTTCCTGCCGGGCCAAGCCGCAACGGCCGTCGCCGATGAAGTCGCGCCGGGCGGCCACGGCACGCGCGTCGCTGGCGCCGTGCTGTATGGCGAGGACGTGCCGGCTGTCGGCGCACCGCAGTTGCCGTTCTGGATTCAGAACGCCCGCGTGCTCGACGCCCAGAACGCTATGCCGGTCGAATTGTTCCCGCCCGAAGCGCTCCGCAAGGCCGTCGAACGCTTCAACGACGGCCCGCGCCAGACCCGCATCTTCAATCACTCGATCAACGCGCGCAGCTACTGCCGCACGCGCTATATGTCGTCCTGGGCGGCCGAGATCGACCAGTTGTGCAACGAGCGGGATGTGCTCATCGTGCAAAGCGCCGGCAACCTGGCGCTGCAAGGCACGCTCCCATTTCTTGGCATCGCCGACCACCTAACTTCTGGCCGGGACTATCCCGCCTATCTCGCAGAAAACGCGGCCCGCATCGCCAACCCGGGCCAGAGCCTGCAGGCCCTGACCGTCGGCTCGATCGCCTACGCCGCCGCCGAGCAGGGCGCGTGGCGCACCTTCGCCACCCAGCCTGCAAGCCCCTCGGCGTTCTCCCGGACGGGCCCTGGCATCTGGAACGTAATCAAGCCGGAAGTCGTGGAGTACGGCGGCGACGCCGCGCGCACGAACAACGTGCCGCCAGACATCCAGTTTGGCGGCGTCATTCCCGCCGCTTGCCCCAACCTGGTCCGCTCGACATTGCATGGCCCCGGGCCGGCAGCTGATCGTGACACCGCCGGCACGTCCTATGCAACGCCCAAGGTCGCGCGCATTGCCGCCCAGGTGCAACGTGTCTTGCCTGCCGAGCCGGCGCTCCTATATCGCGCCCTCGTCGTGCAATCGGCGCAGTGGCCCGCCTGGGCGGAAGAAATGCTGGCGCGCTTGCGCAATCCGCCGCCTAACATGACGCTTGCGGAAAGACAGGCTCTGTTCGCCGCGGCGTCCAACGCCTTCCGCTGCCTGGGCTTCGGCATTCCCGACGAAGCGCGGGCCACCACGAACACGGACTATCGAACGACGCTGATCACGAGCGGCGACACCGAAATCCATGCCAGCGAGTGCCATGTCTACCAGGTGCCGATCCCGGCCGAGCTGCACCAGCAGGCTGACGAGTTCGATATCCGCATCGACGTGACCCTGTCCTACGTCGCCCAGCCGCGGCGCACGCGCCGCAACCTACGCCGCTATCTCTCGACCTGGGTCGATTGGAAGGCCAGCAAGCTGGGCGAGGGGCTGCATGACTTCCGCGTGCGCGCCATGAAAGACGCCGCGAGCGGAGAGGCGCCGCTGCCCGGCTCCACGCTGCCCTGGGTACTCCATGAAAAACCCCAAGATGGCCTGATCCGGGACTTCAAGCGCAACAGCGGAACGGTGCAGAAGGATTGGGCTGTCGTTCGCTCGAATAGTCTGCCCGACCACTTCTGCATCGCCGTGGTGGGACATCAGGGTTGGAGCCACGACCCGGACTCAACGGCGCGCTATGTGCTCGCCGTGACCTTTGAAATTTTGGGCGTCGAAATCACAATCTACGAACCGCTGCGCGCAGCGATCGCTGAACTTCAAGCCCAGACCGAAGCCGACATCGAGGATAGTGAGGTTGAAGTGGAAGTCGAAACGAACGAATGATGCGCGGATACAGGACCAAAATGGGAGGCAGAAGTGGTTGACTTCAAGAAGCGACTGGCCGGCAAGAAGGCTGAACGCCCGACCGATCCGATCAAGCTGTATGACACCCTGGACCGCGCACACGACAAGGGGCCGCTACGTCCCGCCCAGGCCGCGGTGCTGAGAGAATGGCTTGCAAGCCATCGCGATCAGCAAGACGTGATCGTCAAGCTGCACACGGGTCAAGGGAAGACGCTGATCGGCTTGCTGATGTTGCAGTCCCAGCTTAACAGCGCCAAAGGTCCGGCTGTGTACTTATGTCCGGACAACTTCCTGATCGAGCAGACGATCGAGCAGGCCAAGCAATTCGGCATCGCCACCTGCCAGTCCGATCCCGAGCTGCCGGATGACTTCTTAAACAGCGACAAGATTCTGGTCACGTCGGTTCAAAAGCTATTCAATGGCATCACCAAGTTCGGGCTGCATCACAAGTCCGTCGCTGTGGGCACCGTCCTCATGGACGACGCCCACGCTTGCGCCGACACCATTCGCGAGGCCTGCCGGATTCGCATCCCGAAGGACGAACCCGCCTACGACGCCATCAGGACGCTGTTCGCTGGTGACCTGGAACAACAAGGCGTCGGCACGTTTGCGGACATCAGCAATGGCAAGCGCGACACGCTGCTCCCGGTGCCCTATTGGGCTTGGATCGAACGCACCGCCGACGTCGCCAACATCCTCGCTGCCCACACGGAGCGCAAGTCGGTCAAGTTCGCCTGGCCACTGCTCAAGGACATCTTGGAATTCTGTCTGTGCGTCGTGTCCGGCGTGGCCGTCGAGATCGAACCCCGGATACCGCCGCTGACGGCCTTCGGCAGCTATGCCAGTGCAGCTCACCGCATCTTTATGTCGGCCACGGTGACCGACGACGCATTCCTGATCAAAGGACTGCAGCTCAAGCCGGAAACAATTCTCCACCCCCTGACATACGCCAAGGAAAGCTGGTCGGGCGAAAAGATGGTCCTGCTGCCCTCGTTGATTCATGAGGAGCTTGACCGCGAGCGGATCGTGAAGGGCTACGCCGCGCCCAAGCCCAAACGCCGGCATGGCGTGGTCGCGCTGGCGACAGCATTCGCCAGGGTGAAAGACTGGGAGTCGTATGGCGCCACTGTCACGAACAAGGACTCCGTCAGCGAGGTCATCGAGAGCCTGCGCGATGGCGAATACGAAAAGGCTGTTGTCCTGGTCAATCGCTACGACGGGATCGATCTGCCCGACGACACTTGCCGCATTCTGGTCTTCGACGGCAAGCCGTATTCAGAAAGCCTGGTCGATCTCTATGAAGAAGCTTGTCGGCCTGACAGTGTGGCCACGCTGATGCGTACGGTGCGTACGGTTGAACAGGGCATGGGCCGCAGCGTGCGTGGTGAAAAGGATTATTCGGTCGTTGTCATCATTGGCGCCGACTTGACGCGGCTCGTTCGGGATAAGGCATCGCGGAACTTTCTTTCGCCACAGATGTCCAGGCAAATTGAGATCGGCCTGGAGATCGCCGAGATGGCGAAGCAGGACATCGATGGCGGCGACACTCCGACCGCTGCCTTCAATGCACTGGTGCACCAATGTCTCCAGCGCGATGAAGACTGGAAAGCCTTTTACATCGAGCAAATGGAGAAGGTCAAGCCATCCGGCGCCAACGAGACGGTTCTGCGCATGTACGCGACCGAGCTGTCGGCTGAACAGACCTATCTAGACGGCGACTACGTCAGCGCGGCCGACATGCTGCAGAAGATTCTCGACAAGAATCAGGTCGACAAGCAGGACCAAGGCTGGTATCTGCAGGAAATCGCGCGCTACCAGTACCGAGGCAACCGGATCGAATCCCGGCGCCTGCAGCTCGCCGCACACCAGGCCAACCGCCTGCTGCTAAAGCCGCCTGAAGGCGTCACAGTCGCGAAGCTAACGGTTGTGAGCCAAGGCCGGATCGAACGCATCGCTTCCTGGGTTGGTAAGTTCGACAACTATGAGCAGTTGGACATTGCCGTGTCGGAAATCCTTGGCCGATTGGCGTTCGGCGTCAAGGCGGACAAGTTCGAGCAGGCACTTGATGAAATCAGTAGGGCCATCGGCTTTGCAGGCGAGCGGCCGGACAAGGAGTGGAAGGAGGGGCCCGACAACCTTTGGGCCCTGGATGACTCGCAATACATCCTCTGGGAGTGCAAGGACGAGGTCGAGATCACCCGCTCGGAGATCAACAAGCGCGAGGCGGAACAGATGAATCGATCCAGCGCCTGGTTCACCAAGCACTACCCCGGCATGCAGGTGAAACGCATCATCATCCACCCTGCCCGCGCCGTCGCCAGTGCGGCATCGTTCACCCACGATGTCGAGGCGATGCGCGCGCAGGAGCTGAGGCAATTCGTCAAACGGCTGCGCGACTTTTTCAAGAGCTTCGAGTCGCTGAATTTCCGCGATCTTTCAGTCACGCACATCCAGAAGCTCGTCAACCAGCATGGTCTCGATGTGCAGACGTTACTGACACAGTCGACAAAGAAGTTGAGGAACCTCAATTAGGCGCCTCCCTGCGAGAGTCTCCCGCCGAAGAATGCGGCCTCCGAACGGCCCTTGAAGGCCGATACCCGCCGGTCGCCACGCTCGCGTGACCGGCCCCTTTCGCTGCACAGCAACCGTACAGGTGCTGCGCGTGCCGTCATGACGCTAGGCCACCGTGTCGAAAACTTTAGCAGCGGAAAGTTTGAGCAGCGCCAGGGCCTCAGTCACGGTACCGGCCAGCCATTGATCCACGTCGCCCGCTTCGATTGGAATTTCGCTGCGCTTGCCCTGCTGGTCGAGCGGCAGCTTCGGATCGGGTTTGCGGCTCATCAGCGGGTGGTTGCCGGCGTTGGTGGTCAGCATGGTGTAGCTTTCGTGCACCCCACCGGTGGCCACGTGGGAACACGACCTCTCCGCCAGCGGCCGGCCCTTGGTCGCGCCCGACGTGACATAGGCGCTCGATCGCGCGTTCCTCAGGGGTTTCGCAGCGGTTGCACATGGGCGGCAGCAACGAGCCATCCGCCATCCATCTTTGCACCATCCCAAACACGACTCAAAGTTGCTTTGTGGTGGGATCGAGCTCCTTGCGCAGTGCTTCCCCTAAACTGTTGAAAGCCAGCGCTGTGAGCAAAATTGCGATGCCCGGTGCATACATCTGTTCAGGCGCGAGCTCCATGCTTTGATAGGCCCGTGCCAACATGGCGCCCCAGCTCGGGTCTGGCGGCTGGATCCCCAGGCCCAGAAAACTCAGACTGGCTTCGGCCAGCAGCGCGGCGGCCAGCAGGATAGTGATCTGCACCAACACGGTCTGAATCGCATTGGGCAAGACGTGGCGCCACAAGATATGACCGGTGGACGCACCGAAGCAACGCGCCGCGTCAACATACAACTGCTGGCGTACGACCAGCGTGCGCGCTCTCGCCAGGCGCGCCAACTGGGGCGCAAAGACGATACCCACGGCAATCATCGCGTTGGTCAGGCCAATGCCCAGCGCACCGGTCACGGCAATAGCCAGCACGATCGCCGGGAAGGACAGCAAGGTATCGATCAAGCGGCCGACACCTTCATCAACCCAGCCGCCCATGAACCCGGCCAACACGCCGATGGGAACGCCCAGCACCACAGCAATACCAACCGCCAGAAAGCTCGCATAGATCGCCACGCGCGTTCCGTAAATTAGACGGCTGAGAATGTCGCGGCCCAAGTCGTCGGTGCCGAGCCAATGGATCACCGACGGTGGGGCCAAGGTATTGGCAAGATTCTGTTCGGATGGAACGTGGGGGCTGATCCATGGGGCGAGCACGGCCACCAACACCAGCAACACCAGAAAGGCCAGACTGACGGCCGCACGACGGTCGCGCCGTAGCCAGTCAAAGACGGCCTTCAGGCCGCGAAGGGAGGAATCTGCTGCCGCCATGTCAACGCACCCTCGGATCGATCCAGCCGTAAAGCATGTCGGCGCCAAGGTTGATCAGCAGCACGATCAGCACCATGACCAGAATCACGCCCTGCACCACGGGAAAATCACGCTGCAGCGCGGCATTGATGATGAGACTGCCCATGCCGGAAATGGCAAACACCGCTTCAATCACCACGGTGGCCGCCAGCATGCGGTTGGTCAACAGCGTAATCACCGTCAAGAGGTCAATGCCCACATTTCGGAGACCATGCTTCCACAGAATCGCTGCGGGCGAAAGGCCCTTGGCGCGCAGCGTGCGCACCTGCTGCGAAGACAGCAGTTCGATCAACGTGCCACGCAATTGGCGTGAAATTTCCGCGACGCCGGCGGCGGCCAAAGCCAAGGCGGGCAGCAACGCGTGATGAAGGGCATCCCATGGGTTCTGCAAGAAGGGGACGGAGCCCGTGACCGGAAACCAGTTGTATGCCATTGCCAAGGTGGCAATCAACAACATGGCGAGCCAGAAATTGGGGATAGCAATCCCCAGCGACCCAAGGGTCATCACAGCACTGTCAACCCAACTGCCGCGACGACTGGCTGCCAAAACGCCCAGCGGTGCCCCGATGGCCACCGAGAGCACCGTTGCCAAAATGACGATCAGCAAGGTCGGCGGCAAGCAGCGCTCGATGGACACCAGGACCGGTTCGCTTGTGAGTAGTGAACGCGACAAATCGCCGTGCAGTACCTTCCACAACCAATCGAGGTACTGGACAAAAAAGGATTTGTCCAGTCCGTACAGTTGACGAATCTCGGCAATTCGCTGATCGGACGCGTTGTCACCCGCCAGCGTGACTGCGATATCGCCCGGCACAAGCTTGAGCAGACCAAACGCCAAGAACGTGGCCAGCAGGATCACGGGTAAGGCTTGCGCGAGGCGCCGACCAAACAAGCCGAACGCACTGGCCATCGGAGTTGCCATGGTGCCCTGTTGCCGTTCAGGCTGCTGAAATATCGATGAACTTAGGCTTGCCCAACAGATCAGGCTTGTATCCCTTGATCAAGGGTCCTTGCGCGTCCACCTCGAACTGAAAAGCAAGTGGGACGCAGTAGGCCCCTTCCATGATCAGCCTTTGCAGTTTGCTGAAAACCACACGCCGCTCGTCCGTTGTTTGCTTTGCCCGGCTCTCTCCCAACAATGCGTCGATCTCCGGCGTGGTGTCCGCGCGGCCAGCGTTGTAGTACGCGTCCTTGGCATACATCAAGGCGTACGTCATGCTGGGATCGGGACGCCCAGTCCAAGCGGAGAGCGCAGCGTCGAATTTTTTCTCGTTGCCAAAAAACTGCCCTGAGACCTCGGCAACGGTGCCCACCGTGAACTTGCAGCGGATACCGACCTTCCCCAATTGCTCCATGATGATTTCGTTGCGGCGCAAGCTGTCTTGGTCGTTCCAACCGCACACAGTGATCTCGACGTTGCTGCCTAACCCGGACTCTCCCACCAGCTTGCGCGCGCGCTCCGGATCGTGCGGGTAAAGCCCTGCCACGTTTTTGTCATAGGCCCAGTGAGCTGAAGGCAGTTGCATGCCCGCGGCTTCTCCCAGGCCACCCATGCCTGCAGCGATGAACGCCTTGCGGTCGATGGCAAAGTTCATCGCTTGGCGGATTTTCGGGTTCGACAGCGGCCCGCGCGACCAGTTGAGATAGATCTGGTAGAGGTAAAGAGTCGGTGCGGTAATCAACTTCAGATTCTTCGCGCGCTCGATCAAAGGTTTGTAGCGAGCAGACAAGCTGTAAGCAAAATCGTTTTGACCTGCGGTCACAGTACGCAGTGCCGTGGCTTGGTCGGCGATGATCGAAAACTCGATGCCATCCATGTGTGGCAAGCCCTTGCGCCAGTACGTTTCGTTGCGCGTCACCACTATTTTTTGGTTGTCAGCCCAGCTTACGAATTTCCAGGGGCCAGCACCTACCGGCTTGCGATCGAGCTCATTGCCCAAGGCCTGCACCGCCTTGGGCGAAACCATCATGCCGGCACGATCGGACAGGACAGCGGGAATGGTGACGTCCGGCTGCTTGAGTTTGACCGTGACTTGGAGCGGCCCAGTCACCTCGACCGATTCGACCGCGCCCAAATCGGCCTTCACGTTGGAACGAGCGTCCTCTCGATTTCGATCCAAATTGAACTTCACGGCGGCGGCGTCGCAGGTCGTCCCGTCGTGAAAGCTGATGCCTGGCTTGATGCTCAAAATCAGAGTCTTCGGGTCGCTGAAACGGTATTCAGCCATGCCAGGGCGGGTGCGCAAAGTATCGTAATCCCATTCCACCAGCGTGTCGTAGATTGTCCACAGGAACGAATGGTCAGCGCCCGAGCCACCAGTTGCTGGGTCGAGGCTGGATGGGTTGGACCAGGCGGCGACACGCAACACTCCGCCACGTTTGGCTGCGCCTTGCGCCCAAGCCGGTGCGGTGGACAGCGAGCCCAAGGCAAGGCCACCGAGCCAAGCCATCAACTGGCGCCGCGGCAGCAAAGGCATCACGACATCGAAGGAAGATTTTTCAAATGGGTTCACGATTGACTCCTCTATCTTGGTTGGGGGATAACTGAAAGTGTGGCTAGCGATCAAGGGTTCGTGCCAGAGGGTGATGACATGCCACCCAGTGCCCGGGCAGGTGCTCTTCCCAAACGGGACGAACCGCCGCGCAGATCTCGGTCGCAAAAGCGCAGCGCGTGCGAAAGGCACAGCCTGAGGGCGGATCGACCGGGCTGGGAATCTCGCCCTTGAGCTCGATGGGCTCTTGGCGCCGCATGGACGGCGGCATGGGAATGGGTTCAGCCGACAACAGAGCCTGGGTGTAGGGATGCAGGGGATGCTCCGCCAGTGCATCGGCTGGGCCCAACTCCATCAGGCACCCCAGATACATGACGGCGATACGGTCGCTGATATGGGACACCACCGATAAGTCGTGTGTGATAAACACATAGGCCAGTCCGAACTCGCGTTGCAAATCGGCAAAGAGGTTCAACACTTCGCCGCGGATCGACACGTCCAGTGCTGCCACCACCTCGTCGCAAACAATCAGACGTGGCCTGAGCGTGAGCGTGCGTGCGATGATGACGCGCTGCTTTTGTCCACCGGAAAGCTGGTGAGGGTAGCGTTGCGCAAATTCCGCCGGCAAGCCGACGCGCGCCATCGCCTGCAATGCTGAGGTGCGGTTCATTGCGCGATCCCGATGGCCGGCGACCTCCAGGGGCTCCATCACCGAATCGATGATGCGCATGCGCGGGTTGAGCGCCGCATTCGGATCTTGGAACATGATCTGAAAATCACGCCGGTGTTTGCGCAAGGCGGCTTTGCCGAGCGTCGCTGGATCAACTCCCCCCAGCAACAAGCGGCCACGCGTAGGAGCGATAAGCGATACCAGGGCACGCCCCAAGGTGGTCTTGCCCGAACCCGATTCGCCGATCACGCCGAAAGTTTCGCCGGCATAGACGTCAAAGCTCACGCCGTTGACGGCCTTAACGGTGCGGTTGCGCTGCCGAGTCGGGAATTCCACGGCCAAGTCGCTGACCTGCAAAACGACGGTGGATGGTGCGATCTCAGCCATGCACTATGACTCCAGGGAGTTCCAATTCGGACGCGCGGACGCACCGCACACGGTGTTGACTGAAAGCACCGATGAATTGAAGACTTTGCGCGGCGTGGCAGGCCTCGGCAGCATGTGCGCAACGAGGTCTGAAGCGGCAACCTTCGGGCATGGCCCCAGGCGTGGGCACCCGCCCCGGGATGAACGCCAACGGTGCGCCGCGTGCGCTGAAGTGCAATAACGAACGCAGCAAACCTGAGGTGTAAGGGTGACGCGGCGCCAGCAAGACGTCTTCGACCGGCGCATCTTCGACAACCTCGCCAGCGTACATGGTGACCATGCGAGTGCAGGTCTCGGCCACCACCCCCAGGTCATGCGTGATAAGCAGCAATGCGGTACCGGTACGCTCGCTGAGCTCGCGCAGCAAACGTAGAATTTGGGATTGAACCGTTACATCCAGAGCTGTAGTGGGCTCGTCGGCGATCAGCAGCTTGGGCTCACAGATCAGCGCCATGGCGATCATCACTCGCTGGCGCATGCCGCCTGAGAGTTGGTGCGGATATTCGTGATAGCGTTGCTGCGGCAGTGGAATACCGACTCGATCCAGCATCTGCAGCGCCCGCTCGCGAGCCTCGTTGGCAAGGGATGGATAGTGCACCCGGTATGCCTCGGCGATCTGCTCTCCGACGGTAAAGACCGGGTCTAGCGCAGTCATTGGCTCCTGAAAAATCATCGCGACATCCCGCCCACGCACTGCGCGCATCTGGCGCTCGGAAAGCAACATGAGGTCGGTGCCCTGCAGTAGCACCTGCCCGCTCACGCGTGCGACGTCAGTAGGCAGTAGGCGCATCAGCGACAGGCCGGTGACCGACTTGCCACAACCGCTCTCTCCGACCAAGCCAATGCGCTCGCCAGGCATGACTGAAAAAGACACATCGCGCGTGATCGACATCAGGCCTTGGCGTGTCTGGAACGCCACTTGCAAATGGCTGACGTCAAGTACGGGACTAGTCGGCGGAGCATTCATGTCGACCAAACTCATCGAGAACTCCTGTGCTGATCCCGTGAGTGGAACGGCTCTACCCGGGCGCTCGTCACGCACTCGCTGTCGACCCCGAGCAAGCGTAGGTAAATCGAATTCAATTGCTCGACAAGTTCAGCGAAACCATGCGGATCCGCAGGAGCCAGGCGTCCAAATCGGGCAAAAATCCCCATGATGGCCTCGGCCACAACGTCGGCAGAGGCGGCTGGATGGGCCTGCCCTTGTGCACGCAATCGCTTGATGTAACGTGCTACGCGGCGAATTGGACGTTGCTCAATTTCCGCCCACAACCGCGCGATCTCTGGATCGGCTATCGCTTGGTGCTGAATTACCGTCAGCAGTTCATGGTATCGGGCGTAGGCTGCCAGGACCGCCGCGCTGGCAGAGCGACCCAGGGCCACAGGATCCGACTCATCCACGCCAGGAATTTCGTGCACGCCTATGAACGCGTTGCGAACCTGTGCGACGACCTCAGCAAACACCTCGTCTTTCGATGCGAAGTAGAGATAAAAGGCCGGACGCGAAACGTTCGCCGCCTGGGTGATGTCAGCCACTGTCGTACGCGCATAGCCGCGCTGGGCAAAAACGAGCGCCGCTGCCTCGATCAACTGCTTGCGCGTCTCATGCCCCAGTTCTGCACGAGCTTCCCTCGCAGCGGCCCAAGAAGGAAGCGTTGAGCTTTCTGTCATGATGGATCGACACCGTGATCGATTTCTGCCAACAGGCTGGCTCGCAGTTTGTACTTCTCCACCTTGTTTGTGGGTGTGCGTGGAATTTCTTGCACAACCCGAAAGTAGGTTGGGCGCATGTACTTCGGCATGGTTGAGCGTGAGAATTCGTGAAGTTCTTCCGCGGTGAGCACGGCGCCGTCCATGGGAACGACAAATGCGGCGATTGAATCCTCATCGCCTTCCGAACTGGGGACAGAAAAGACGGCAGTCATCTGGATATTCGCGTGCTGGTTGAGCAGATCCTCGACCTGAAACGAGGACAGGTTTTCCCCGCGCACCCGTATCCGATCGCCAAGGCGGTCGACGAAATCAAACATCCCATCGGCCTGCAGCACCGCTGCATCGCCGGTGTGAAACCACAGGTTGCGCCATGCCGATACGGTGGCCTGGGGCTTGCCGAGGTACTCCGTCAGGATCAAGCCCGGCAGCTTCGGTCGAATGGCAAGTTGGCCAGGTTGGCCGACCTTGCAAGGCCGGTCGTGTTCATCAAGCACCATGACCTCGACGAACGGAATAGACGTACCCATGATTCCCTTGCGGTTGACGTCCTTACCCGACAGGACTGGCGTGCCTGCCGCGCGAACACGATCCAGGATTTGGCTACGCGGCAACCCGCGGTAAAACGCCGCCGGAGTGCCCTCGCCTTCGGACACCTCCTCGATGAAGATCCCCAGCGGCGCGCCAGACTCGGTCTGACCAAACCCTGCGGTGACGACGTCGATCCCGAAGCGGCTCGCAACCGCATGGTGATGCAGCGGCAACGGCTGCATGTGCACCTTGTTGAGCGTGTTGGCGCGATCGTTCGGACTTTCCGGCGCCTTCATCAGCCATGGAACCATCACGTCGAGCAAGATCGCTGTCGTGGCACCTCGCGCGGCAATTCGGGACCAGAACGCAGAGGGAGAAAACCGGTCCCACACCGCCACTTCGCAGCCGACCCATGCCGCCCGCGCGACGTTGGCGATTGCACCACCAACGTGATACATCGGAAGGTCGTTGTAGATCACGTCCTCCGGTGACAGCGGGCAACGCAAGTTATACGTATAAGACGCCATCCAGCGATAGGGCTGCAACACACCCTTGGCAGGGCCTGTTGTGCCCGAGGTGTAAACGATGTTGGCGGGATCGTCAAAGGCAACGGTGACGTTCGGACGTTCAGCAGTTGCAGTCAGGCTGTCCCACGAAAGCACGGGAAAGCGTGAGTCGATGGAATCAGGCTCTGCGACGTGGTCATGCCGACCTTCGGGTGGCCGATACAGAACGACCGTCGGCACATATTGGAGATCCTTCGCAACCGAATTGACGGCCGGCAACAGACCTGGATCGGTAATCAGCAGACGCGGCGCCGTGTCGTCAATCTGATAGATCAGCAGCCTTCCCTTGAAACTGAAGTTCACTGGCGCGTAAACGGCGCCAGCCTTCCACACCGCGAACATGATCAAAGCCGATGCCAGCGGGTTGGTGGAGAACACGCTCACCTTGTCACCCTTCACAACACCCTGCGCGGCAAGGTTGCCGGCAATTGCGTCCGTGGCGCGTCCAAACTCGCCATAGGTCAGGGTGACGTCGTCCTCGCCGTAGTGAAAGAAAACCTTGTTCGGCGTCGTCGTTGCCCAATGATCGAGACGTTCGGTGATCAATTCGCCGTCAGCCGCGAGCAAACTGGTTAGCGATTCGAATTCCTGCAGCAGTTGAGCAGTCATGATCTTTCCTTGTTTCAGGGGCGGGTGCCGAACGACGGCCTCCCAATTTGCTCCGGCAAAAGCCGATAGGCGTCACGTACCCAGTCGCACAACAAAGGGCGGCTTTCGCGCGGATCAATGATGTCCTGCACGCCGAAGTGCTCGGCCGTACGAAATGGGGACGTCACCGCATCCATCAGGGCCGCCAGTCGGGCCAATTCAGCTTCGGGATCACTAGACGCAGCGATCTGAGCTCGGAAGGCGGCCTCGATGCCGCCCTTGGACGGTAGTGAACCCCAGTCGCCAGACGGCCACGCCCAGCTTCTGCTGGCGCGGTGGCGATTGATGATGCCGGCACCACCCACACCGTAGACTCGCCGAATGATCACCTCAGCCTGCGGAACCCGTGCCTGATAGACGGCAGCAATGGCGCGGGCGCCGTGCCGGATCGTGGCAGCGCGTTCTGCAGCCAATCCGATCGTCATGCCACCCTGATCCGTCAGGCTGACGATCGGCAGGTGGAAGGTCTCGCACAAGTCGACGAGTCGCGTGACCGCAAGCGCTCCTTCGACTGACATCGTGATCCCTTGCGCCGGATCGGTCGCGAGCACGCCGACCGGATGACCGGCCAAGCGAGCTAGCGCAGTGATGGTGCCACCGCCGTAGTCGGCATACGTGAACACTGATCCTTGGTCAAAAATTGCGGCAAGAATCTGCTGGAGATCGTAGGAGTGACGCGAGTTGCGGGGTACTGCGGAAAGCAAGCTGTGCTCGCGCCGCTCGCTCGGGTCATCGGTGGCAATCACCGGTGCAAGCTCAAACACGCTACTCGGCAGATAGGATAAAAAGCGGCGAATGGTGTCGAAGGCGGCCTGTTCACTTGCAACAATCCGCTCAATGGAGCCGTTGCTCGCGTGTATCGAGACACCTCCTAGCTCTTCCTTGGTCAGACGCTCGCCTGTTCCGCCAAGCACCACCGGTGGTCCGGCCGTGAACAACTGACCGATACCCTCAACCATCACCGACAAGTGCGACATCACCATCCGCGCCGCCCCAAGGCCAACAGCCGGACCAAGCGCAGCGGAAACCACGGGAACGAGGGAAAGGTTATCAACCACGGCGTCCCAGCCAGGGTTCACGGGGATGTATGTGAAGCCAGCGTCGCTGGCCATCTTGACCGAACCGCCACCGCTGGCTCCGTCGAGCAAGCGCACCATGGGCAGGCGCATTTCTTGCGCATAGCGTTCGGCAAAAATCTGCTTGGCATGGATGGCCGCATCACCCGACCCGGCGCGGAGGGTGAAGTCATCGACGCCGAGAACGACCTTGCGACCATCCAGACGCGCCGTCCCGGCCACGAAATTCGCTGCCGTGAAGTCCGCCTGACCACTGGGATCATCGTAGGCTGCGAATCCGGCCAGGGCTCCGATTTCGGAGAACGATCCCGCGTCGGCCAGTGCGGTGATGCGGGCGCGCGCATCGAGCTTGCCCTCTCTGTGCTGGCGCGCCACTTTTTCCGGGCCACCCATTGCCATTGCACAGGTCCGGCGCCGCTCGATCTCGGCTACCTCGGGCGCCCAGCCCCGCTCTGAAGATTGCGGCTGCGCCGCGTTGGTAACGGGCGCAATGCCGTCCACCAAGCTTCCGTAGACCAACACCTCACCTGCCGCCACAACGTCGCCCACTTGCACCGCGACCCCCTGCACGCGTAGGCCATTGGTCACTTGGACGAAGTGCTCGATCTTCATGGCCTCGATGACGGCGACCGTGGCACCTGGCCCCACCACGCTGCCAGACTCGACATCGACCCTCAACACCACACCCGGGCACGGAGCAAGCACGGGTTCGGCGCCAGCGGGAAGCTTGGCCGCCGCGTTGCCCTGCTCCTCGCTGCTCGCCTCGTCTGCAAATACCTGCGGCCGGCGATGGCCGCGCAGCGAAGCAAGGTGCTGCGCTATGAAGCCGGTATCCCAGGGATCACTGACAAAGACCGACGAAGATACGATCGCGTGCAGCAAATCGAGGTTGGTGGCGACACCGTCGATGGCGCACTCCTCCAACGCCGCACCCATGCGCACCGTCGCCTGCTTCAGATTGGCACCATGCACAATGACCTTCGCCAGCAGCGAGTCGTAGCGCGGACTCGTGCGATAACCACGATAGCCGTAGGTATCCACCCGGACGCCCGGCCCGGCCGGCATATCAAACCGACGCAGCGTGCCCGCACTGGGAACCGGTGAGCCGTTGGCGTCAAGCGTTTCGGCGTTGACGCGCACCTGGATGGCGATGCCACGCGACGCAACGGGTGCCTGCAAACCGAGATCATCCAGCCTGGCACCATCCGCCACGCGCAACTGAGCCACAACCAAGTCTATCCCCGTGACCTGCTCGGTCACCGTGTGTTCTACCTGCACGCGCGGGTTGGCCTCCATGAACCAAAACTCATCGCCGCTTACCAGAAACTCAAAGGTACCCAAGCCCGCGTAGTTGACCCCTCGCGCCAGATGCTGCGCCGCCGCAATGATGCGAGCACGCAACGCGTCGCGCAGCCAGGGACTCGGGGCCACCTCCACCAATTTCTGGTGCCGGCGCTGAATGCTGCAGTCGCGCTCGCCGAAGTCCAGCACGGCACCAGCGCCGTCGCCCAGGATCTGCACCTCGATGTGGCGCGGTTGCAGAAGCAATTTTTCGACATAGACTGCACTTTCCCCGAACGCCTTGCCAGCCTCGGAGGAGGCTTGCTCATAAGCCTCGGTCAGAAATTTCGGATCCGTGACCTCGCGCATGCCGCGACCACCACCTCCCGCAACGGCCTTGATCATCACCGCTCCGTGGGTTGCCGCGAAGGCCCGCACCTCGTCGAGACTCGTTGCCCCGGTCGTTCCCGGGAGCACTGGGACCTTGCTGCTCAGGGCGTAGTCCCGGGCCCGCGCCTTGTCTCCGAAGAGGTCAAGCACCTCCGGAGTCGGACCAACGAACCTAACCCCAACTTCAGCGCAACGACGTGCCAAAGCTGCGTTTTCGCTGAGAAAGCCGTAGCCGGGATGGAGGGCGAAACAGCCGGTCTTCAAGGCTGCTCCAACAACCGCGTCAATGTCTAGATAGGCCGCAGTGCCCGCACCAGGGATTTCCACCGCCTCGTCGGCTGCGCGGACATGCAGCGCTTGCGCATCGTCTGCTGGATGAATAGCGACAGCCCTCCAACCCAACTCGTGCGCGGCACGAATGATCCGTATGGCTATCTCACCACGATTGGCAACAAGAATGGTTTTCATCAGCACCCACTTCCACGATCACTAGAGCGCACTTTAATGACACTGACGTCAATGTCACATAAGCGTTTTCCCTAGACTGCGCGGAGTTGGCGCTCATCGAACGATTTTCAGAGGTGTGCTGCAGGCTGGGGCGGCACGTGCACTTGTTCGAACAGCATCGCCAAGCTGACCGAAGAGCGCCGCACACAAACAGACATGGGCGTCACGCCAAAGCCATCCAATCAGGCTCAATTCAATTGAATTTTTTATGGTAGGAAAGATGGTGTAAAAAGAAAAAAAACGACCCGAAGGCCGCTTAAATTCTTATTTATTGGCGGAAGGGGTGGGATTCGAACCCACGGACGCTTGCGCGTCGCCGGTTTTCAAGACCGGTGCAATCGACCACTCTGCCACCCTTCCGGAAATGGGCGAAGCCCTGAATTCTATCGGCTGCGCGCCCGGCGCCGGCCCAAAAAAAACCCGCTGCGGGCGCAGCGGGTTGCCGTCGGGTCAGGCGCCGAAGATCACTTCAGCTTGATTTCCTTGTACTCGACGTGCTTGCGCGCCTTGGGGTCGAACTTCATGATCGACATCTTCTCGGGCATGGTCTTCTTGTTTTTGCTGGTGGTGTAGAAGTGACCGGTGCCGGCCGTGGACTCCAGCTTGATTTTTTCGCGTCCGCCTTTGGTGGCCATGATTTACGCTCCTTCGGGGTTCAGGCCTGGCCGCGTGCACGCATGTCGGCGAGCACGGCGTCGATGCCGTTTTTGTCGATCAGTCGCAGCGCGGCGCTGGACACGCGCAGGCGCACCCAGCGGTTCTCGCTCTCGACCCAGAAGCGCCGGTACTGCAAGTTGGGCAGGAACCGACGCTTGGTTTTGTTGTTGGCGTGGGAAACGTTGTTTCCGACCATGGGCTTCTTGCCCGTGACTTCGCACACACGTGCCATGTCATCGCTCTCCAGTCAATCCGGCCTCGACTTGATGCCGCTTGCATCCATGTGCAAAAGCGGCTCGCCTCGGCCTCACCTCGCCATGAAAGGGGTGGCGGTGGCCCCGCTGCCTTGCGTTGCCCATCGGGGTGGCGCAAAACGAAAAGCCTTGCATTATAGCGTGAACTGGTCTGCCCGGAGGGACTCGAACCCCCGACCTGCTGCTTAGAAGGCAGCTGCTCTATCCAGTTGAGCTACGGGCAGTCAAGACAAGCAAGGCCCGGCGGATGCGGGCCTTGGCGACAAAACGGTGGTCGGAACGGCGGGATTCGAACTCGCGACCCTCTGCTCCCAAAGCAGATGCGCTACCAGGCTGCGCTACGTTCCGACAAGGGGCGCATTCTACCGCGTCGCCTGCGCCATTCAGTGGCGCTGGTACTGCGTGGCGCCAAACAGGACTTGCTTTTCGGCCGCCGTGCGCACGGGCTTGCGATGCCCGGCCAGCACCCGCACGCCGCGCTGCACCGCGGGCCGCTGGGCGATGCGGTCGAACCAGCCCTTGAGGGCGGGGTAGTCGGCCCAATCGACGCCCTGGTTTTGCCATGAGCGCAGCCAGGGGAAGATGGCGATGTCGGCGATGCTGTAGTCGCCGCCGGCGATGTAGGCGCCCGTGCGTTCGATCTGCCGATCCATCACGCCGTACAGGCGCCGGGCTTCGTTGGTGTAGCGCGTAACGGCATAGTCGATCTTCTCGGGCGCGTAGATGCGAAAGTGATGCGCCTGGCCGAGCATGGGGCCGACGCCGCCCATCTGGAACATGAGCCACTGCAAGACCTCGTACTTGCCGCGCGTGTCCGCCGGCAAGAATTTTCCGGTCTTGCCGGCCAGGTACAGCAAGATGGCGCCGGACTCGAACACGGACATGGGCTGGCCGTCGGGCCCCTCGGTATCGACCAGGGCCGGAATCTTGTTGTTGGGGCTGATGGCCAGGAACGCGGGCTTGAACTGGTCGCCCTTGCCGATGTCGATCGGGTGCGCGCGATACGGCAGGCCGCACTCCTCCAGCATGATGTGCACCTTGTGGCCGTTGGGCGTGGGCCAGGAATAGACGTCGATCATCAATGAACTCCGGCAGCGGATGGACGGCTGATTTTGCGCCCTCTCCCGCTGGGAGCGGGTTGGGGTAAGGGCGAGCGGCGCATCCAACCACGGGTCGGGCGAGGCGCCCCGGCCCCTCACCCCAGCCCTCTCCCCAGAGGGGCGAGGGAGCAGGACCGGGGCGCTGATGCCCCGCTCAACTGCCGCGCGTGACCGGCATCTCGACCGGCTTGGCGCCGGGCATGTGCTTGGCCAGCTCCAGCTTGGCGATGGCGTTGCGGTGCACTTCGTCGGGGCCGTCGGCCAGGCGCAGGGTGCGCTGGTGCGCGTACATGGAGGCCAGCGGAAAGTCGTTGCTGACACCGCCGCCGCCGTGCGCCTGGATGGCCCAGTCGAGGATCTTGGTGGAGACGTTGGGCGCGATCACCTTGATCATGGCGATCTCGGCCTGCGCCACCTTGTTGCCCACGGTGTCCATCATGTAGGCGGCTTTCAGCGTGAGCAGGCGCGCCTGGTCGATCATGCAGCGCGACTCGGCAATGCGCTCGCGCCACACGCCCTGCTCGGAGATGCGCCGGCCAAAGGCCACGCGGTCGTTCAGGCGCTGGCACATCAGCTCGAGCGCTCGCTCGGCGGCGCCGATGGAGCGCATGCAGTGGTGGATGCGCCCTGGCCCCAGGCGCCCCTGGGCGATGGCAAAGCCGCGGCCCTCGCCCCACAGCAGGTTGCCGGCGGGCACGCGCACGTTTTTCAGCTCGACCTCCATGTGGCCGTGCGGCGCGTCGTCCATGCCGAACACGGTGAGCGGGCGCAGCACCTTGACGCCGGGCGCGTTGGCCGGCACCAGAATCATCGCCTGCTGCGAGTGGCGCGGCGCCTCGGGGTCGGTCTTGCCCATCACGATGTAGACGGCGCAACGCGGGTCGCCCGCGCCGGAGGACCACCACTTGCGGCCGTTGATGACGTAGTCGTCGCCGTCGCGCTGGATGCGGCACTCGATGTTGGTGGCGTCCGACGAGGCCACGGCGGGCTCCGTCATCAAAAAGGCCGAGCGGATTTCGCCCTTGAGCAGGGGCCCCAGCCACTGGTCCTTGTTGGCCTCGGAGCCGTAGCGTTCGATGGTCTCCATGTTGCCGGTGTCGGGCGCCGAGCAGTTGAACACCTCGGGCGCCCAGGTGACGCGACCCATGATCTCGCACAGGGGGGCGTATTCGAGGTTGGACAGGCCCTCGGGCGCGCGCTTGGACTTGGGCAAAAACAGGTTCCACAGGCCGGCGGCGCGCGCCTTGGGCTTGAGCTCTTCGATGATCTTGGTGGGGATCCAGGGGTTGCCCTTGGCGCGGTTGGCCGCCACTTCTTCGTAATAGCGGGCGTCGTTGGGGTAGATGTGCTCGTCCATGAAGGCCAGCAGCTTGGCCTGCATGTCCTTGACCTTGGGGCTGTAGTCGAACTCCATGACTGACTCCTTTTAAGATAAATCGGGCTCCAGCCCATGTAAATCAAGCGCTGGCTGCTATGCTTTTTGAGCGAAGCGCCAGGCCAGCTCGGCCATCGGTCGGGCGCGCGCGCCGTTGGCCCGGGCCTGCTCGCTGCTGGCGGTGCCGGCCTCCACGCGCTTGGCGATGCCCTGCAAGATGGCGGCGATGCGGAACATGTTGTAGGCCAGGTAAAAGCTCCAGTCCGGCGCCAGCGCCTCGGGCGTGGTGAAACCGGTGCGCTCGCAATAGCGGCGGATGTAGTCCTGCTCGCTGGGGATGCCCAGCGCGGCCAGGTCGAGCCCGCCAATGCCGCGGAACTGGCTGGCGTCGATGTGCCAGGACATGCAGTGGTAGCTGAAGTCGGCCAGCGGATGGCCCAGGGTGGACAGCTCCCAGTCCAGCACCGCCAGCACGCGTGGCTCGGTGGGGTGGAACATCAGGTTGTCCAGGCGAAAGTCGCCGTGCACGATGCTGGTGAGGTCGGTGCGCGCGCTGGCGGGCATGTGCGCCGGCAGCCAGTCGATCAGGCGGTCCATCTCGGGGATGGGCTGGGTGACGGAGGCCAGGTACTGCTTGCTCCAGCGACCGATCTGGCGCTCGAAATAATTGCCCGGCTTGCCGTAATGCTCCAGGCCCTGGGCCTTGACATCGACCGTGTGCAGCGCGGCGATGACGCGGTTCATCTCGTCGTAAATCGCGCCGCGCTCGGCCGTGCCCATGCCCGGCAGCGATTGATCCCACAGCACGCGGCCTTCGACGAACTCCATGATGTAGAAGGCGCGGCCGATGACGCCCTCGTCCTCGCACAGCGCGTACATGTGCGCCACCGGCACGGCGGTGCCGGCCAGGCCCTTCATCACCGCAAACTCGCGCTCGACGGCATGGGCCGAGGGCAGCAGCTTGGCGACCGGGCCCGGCTTGGCGCGCATCACGTAGGTGCGCCCGGGCGTGACGAGCTTGTAGGTGGGGTTGGACTGGCCGCCCTTGAACATCTCCACCGAAAGCGGACCGGCGAAGCCGGCGACGTGCTGCGCCATCCAGGCGGCGAGCGCACCGATGTCGAACACGTGGGCGCCGGAAACGGGGCGGGTGCCGATGAATGATTCGCTGGAATTGCTCATGCCGTGACCTAGTACTGCGACCCGAAAGTATCGAAACATGAAATCGCGCCTTCGCACGCATGGCGGCGTTGCAAATCCTCGCAATAGCTTCGGCTATTGCTGCGGTTTGCGCCTTGCCCGGCGCGCGAATTCATCGATTTCATCTTGTTCCTCTACTTCCGGGTCGCAGTACTAGGGTTCGCCCTCACCGATACGCAGCAGCGCCTCGCGCTCGCACACCACGAGGCCCGTGGACTCGACGCGGATGACGCCCTCGCGCTCCAGCGTCTTGAGCTCCTGGTTGACGCGCTGGCGCGAGGCGCCCAGCAGTTGCGCCAGCTCCTCCTGCGCCAGCTGAAGCGCGATGCGCTGCTCGTCGTCCACCGGCGTGTTGGGCACGCCATAGCTGCGCGCCAGGTGCAGCAGCTGCTTGGCCAGGCGCGCGCGCAGCGGCAGGGTGTTGAGGTCTTCCACCTGGCCGAACAGCAGGCGAATGCGCCGCGCCTGCAGGCGCATCAAGGCCTCGTACAGCTCGGTGTGCTGAAGCAGTATTTTTTGAAAGTCGCTGCGCGTGACACACAGGATGGTGGTGGCTCCGTGCGCATAGGTGTCGTGCGTGCGCCGGTCGCCGTCGAACATGGCCACGTCGCCGAACCACACGCCCGGCTCCACGTAGGTCAGGGTGACCTGCTTGCCCGTGAGGGTGGTGGAGCTCACGCGCACGGCCCCCTTGGCGCACGCCACCCACAGGTCGGGCGTGTCGCCGCGCGCGCTGATCAGCGCGCCGTCGGGGTAGCGTTTGACAAAGGCGCATCGAAGGATGTCGTGCTTGAGCGATGGGGAAAGGGAGGAGAACCAGCGACCACTGTTGATCGCCGTGCGTTCCTCCATGGTAAGGATGGGCTCGTCCATGGCCTGTCGTTTGAGTGACTGCAAATGCCTCCATTGTCACGCGGGAGACCGGCGCGGATGCCGAGCGCGGGCTATTCGTAGCGTGGCGTGTGCTTGCCCAGAAAGGCCGCGATGCCGATGCCGGCGTTGGCGTGGTGCAGGCTGCGCACGAAGTGATCGCGCTCGGCCGCCAGGTGCTCGTGCAGATTGTGGCTGCCGGCGTCCTGCACCAGCTCCTTGATGCTGGCCAGCGCGTTGGGCGCGCGGGCGCCCAGCTGGGCGGCCCAGGTCAGCGCGGCATCCAGCGCCTCGCCCGCCTCCGTCACGCGGCCGACCACGCCCAGCTGCTGCAGGCGCTCGGCACCGATGCGCTCGCCGCCCAGCAGCAACTCGCCGGCCAGCTGACGCGGCAGCGCACGCGCCAGTTGCCAGCTGCCGCCGCCATCGGGCGACAGCGCCACGTTGCTGTAGGCCATGACGAAGATGGCGTTGCGTGCGGCCACGATCAGGTCGCAGGCCAGCGCCAGCGAAAAGCCGGCGCCGGCGGCGGCGCCCTCGACCGCGGCGATCACCGGCTTGGGACAGGTGGCGATGGCCTCGATCCAGTTGTGCAGGCCCTCGATGGACTGGGCCTGCACCTCGGGCGGCTTTTGCCGGTTGGCTTGCAGGCGCTGCAAGTTGCCGCCGGCGCAAAAGGTGCTGCCCTCGCCGGTGATGACCACCGCGCGCACCTCGGCGTTGCTCTCGGCGGCGTTCAGCGCTTCGACGCCGGCGGCGTACAGCTCGGGGCCCAGGGCGTTGCGGTGCTCGGGGTTGCTGATGGTCAGCACCAGGGTGCTGCCGTCCATGGTGCTGAGCAGTTCGGCGGTCATGGTTCTTCGTGAAGCAGGCTCAGGCCGATGGCGCCGCGCCGGCGCAGCCAGGGGCTGGGGCGGTAGCGCGGGTCGCCATAGACGGTTTGCAGGTTGAACAGCACCTCCAGCACGTTGGCGGGGCCCAGGCGGTCGCCCATGGCCAGCGGGCCCAGCGGGTAGCCCAGGCCGAGGGTGACGGCGGTTTCCAGGTCTTGCGGCGTGCACACGCGCTGCTGGCACATGTCGGCGGCGATGTTGACGATGGTGGCCACCACCCGCTGGGTGACGAAGCCGCCCGAGTCGCGGATCACGCTGACGGCCTTGCCGTCGCGCGCGAACAGGGCGTGGACCGCGTCACGCATGTCGCTGCGCGTGGCCGGGTTGGTGGCCAGCACGCGGCGCTTGGTGGCCGCGTCGTCCACCAGCATGTCGATGCCCACGGTGCGCGCCGGGTCCAGGCGCTCGACCACGGCCACGGTGGTCACGTCAAAGCCCAGCGGGGCCACCAGGGTCAGGGCCTGGGGCGAAGGGGATTGACCCGTCTCGATCTTCGCACCCAGATCCTTCAGCAGTTGCAGCAACGCCGCGCGCCGCGAGGCGCGGGTGGAGACCCACACCGGCGGCATCTCGGCCACAGCCGGCACCGGCGGCTCGGGCGCCATTTGCGCCTTGCCGTCCACGTAGGCATAAAAGCCGTCGCCGCTTTTCTTGCCCACCACGCCGCCGGCCAGACGCTGCGCGGTGATGACGCTGGGGCGATAGCGCGGCTCGTCGTAGTACTGGCGGTAGATAGACTCCATCACGGGGTGCGAGACATCGAGCGCCGTGAGGTCGAACAGCTCGAACGGCCCCAGGCGAAAACCCATCTGGTCTTTCAGGATGCGGTCGATGGTGGCGAAGTCGGCCACGCCCTCGCCCACGATGCGCAGCGCCTCGGTGCCATAGCCGCGCCCGGCGTGGTTGACGATGAAACCCGGTGTGTCGCCCGCCTGCACCGGCGTGTGGCCCATCTGGCGCGCCAGGGCGGCCAGGCGCTGGCACACGCTGGGGTCGGTTTTGAGGCCCGCGATGCACTCGACCACCTTCATCAGCGGCACGGGGTTGAAGAAGTGATAGCCCGCGAACTGCTGCGGGCGCTTGAGCCCCGCCGCGATGGCCGTGACCGACAGCGAGGAAGTGTTGGTGGCCAGCACGGCCGTGGGCTGGACGATGGCCTCCAACTCGGCAAACAGCTTTTGCTTGACGTCCAGCCGCTCGACGATCGCCTCGATCACCAGGTCGCAGTCGGCCAGGTCGGCCAACTGGGCGGCGGGCTTGAGCCGCGCCTTGCAGGCGGCCACGGCGTCGGCGCTCAGCTTGCCTTTTTCAAGCAGCTTGTCCCACTGCGCGCCCAGCGCGGCCTGGGCCTTCGCCACGGCGTCGGGCTGGGTGTCGAACAGGCGCACGACGGCGCCCGCCTGCGCCGCGATCTGCGCGATGCCGCGGCCCATGGCGCCGGTGCCGACCAGGCCGACCGTGGTGAATTCGGGAGTGCTCATGGTGCTTGATGGGTGGGTTTGAAAACTATTGAAATGATAGCTTTCGGCGCTTGATGGAAAAGCGCATTCAGCCTATTTTGCTTTGAATTCGGGCGTCAGCATGGCGATTGTCGATGGGGCTGCGCGTCACCCGCAGGCCACGAAGCTCAAAGAGTCGCAAGGCCGCGAAGCAGGCCAAGCCAGCGGACGCCGTGGAGCGGGCTTGGCCCAGCCACAGGCGTCGTCCCCCTGGAGGGGGAAGGCGCCGAAGGCGACGCAGGGGGTGTGCGTCATGCTATCTCCTGACCTGCAAAGCCCCGGGGTTGACGATGTTGGTGGGCGTGCCGCGCAGGTAGTTGACGATGTTGTCGAACGCCGCGCCGAAGTACTGCTCGTAGCTGTCTTGCTCGACGTAGCCGATGTGCGGCGTGCAGATGCAGTTCTCCAGCCGCAGCAGGGCGTGGCCTTGCAGGATGGGCTCGGACTCGAACACGTCCACCGCGGCCATGCCGGGGCGGCCCCGGTTGAGGGCGCTGACCAGCGCGTCGGACTCGATCAGTTCGGCGCGCGAGGTGTTGACCAGCAAGGCCGTGGGCTTCATGCGCGTCAGGTCGTCCAGCTTGACGATGCCGTGCGTGGCATCGACCAGGCGCAGGTGCAGGGACAGCACGTCGGCCAGCGCAAAAAACTCGGCGCGCGTGGGCGCGGCGTGGTGGCCATCGGCACGGGCGCGGGCCAGCGACTCGGGCGAGCCCCACACCATCACGTTCATGCCGAAGCTGCGCCCGTAGTGCGCCACCAGCTGGCCGATGCGGCCATAGCCCCAGATGCCCAGCGTGCGCCCGCGCAGCACGGTGCCCAGGCCGAAGTTGGGCGGCATGGAGGCGGACTTGAGACCCGATTGCTGCCACGCGCCGTGCTTGAGGTTGCCGATGTACTGCGGCAAGCGCCGCGCCGCGGCCATGATCAGCGCCCAGGTCAGCTCGGCCGGGGCCACGGGCGAGCCGCCGCCTTCGGCCACCACGATGCCGCGCTCGGTGCAGGCGGCCAGATCGATATGGCTGCCCACGCGGCCGGTCTGCGAGATCATGCGCAGCTTGGGCAGCTTTTCGACCAGCGCCCGCGTGACGTGCGTGCGCTCGCGGATCAGCACCAGCACCTCGACGTCGCGCAGGCGCACCGCCAACTGGCCCAGGCCCTTGACGGTGTTGGTGTAGACCTTGGCCGGATAGGGCTCAAGCTTGGCCGCGCAGGCGAGCTTGCGCACCGCGTCCTGGTAGTCATCGAGTATGACGATGTTCATCCGTGCATTGTGCCGCGTGGCGGGCGCCGTGGATGAACACCCGGTCTGCGGCGCCCGCGCGGTGGGCCACGCGTCACCGGCCAGCGCGATCAAGCGCGGCGCGACAAGGTGCTGTGCCGCGCCTCCTCGGCGGCAGCGAGGCGACCGAGCTCGGCGCACACATCGGTCAGGCGCCCGCAAATGCGCAGGTGGCGCACCGGGCCGCGGGCGTTGGCGGCTTCGGCAAAGCGGGTGACGCGCACCGCGCCGGATGCCGGGGCCTGCGGCACGGCCCCGTTCGGCTGAAGCTGCAAGGACGCGGGGCTGCGCGAGCTGGCACGGGCTTGCGCGGCCTGCGCCCAGGAGCCGAACCCGGCCGCGCCGACCGCCGGCGCGGCGCGGCGACGGTGGCTGGGCACCCGGTAGTCGGACAGGTGCAGGACGGTGGCGGACGGGTGGGGGTTGTTCAGGGGTCCCATGTAAAACCTTTCTTGAATGCGGAGGTTGGACACAGGCGAGATTGCGACGAAGCGGGAAGACCCAGATGGCCAACCCGTTCGCAGGCCGCGCTGCCACAGGGTGTGGGTGGGGGCCGCGGCATGGCCGCGCCCGGTCACCAGCACGCCCGCCACCTGGGCAGCGCGGGACGATGGATGCCGGCGCTACATCAGCATGCTGTTGCGAATGAGGCCGACGGCCAGGCCCTCGATCTCGAAAGGCTCGCCGGGGCGCACCACGATGGTGGGGTAGTCGGGGTTCTCGGCGTGCAGCTCGATCTGGCCCTGGTGGCGGTGAAAGCGCTTGACCGTGACGTCATCGCCCAGGCGCGCCACCACGATCTGGCCGTTGCGCGCGTCGCGCGTGGACTGCACGGCCAGCAGGTCGCCGTCCATGATGCCGGCGTCCCGCATGGACATGCCGCGCACGCGCAGCAGGTAGTCCGGGCGCTGGGCAAACAAGGTGGGCTCCAGGTGATAGGTCTGATCGACGTGCTCCTGCGCCAGGATGGGCGAGCCGGCGGCGACGCGCCCGATGAGGGGCAGCGCCAGCTGGGCCATGCCGGGCAGGGACAGGCTGACGCCGTCGCCGCGCAGCGCGCTGCGTGCGGCGCCCTTCAGGCGGATGCCGCGCGAGGTGCCGCTGACCAGCTCGATCACGCCCTTGCGCGCCAGGGCCTGCAGGTGCTCCTCGGCGGCGTTGGCGGACTTGAAGCCCAGCTCGGCAGCGATTTCGGCGCGCGTGGGCGGCGCCCCGGTGCGCGCGATGGCGCGCTGCACCAGTTGCAGGATTTGCTGCTGCCGCGGCGTGAGTCGGGGGGTGTCGCTCATGGTGGGCCTCGCAAGAAAACTGTATTGTTATCCAGTAACTGTATTTTTAATCAGTTTTCAAGCCGAGGCAAGAGGCGGCCGAGAAAAATTTGCGGAAAACCCACGTGTGGGCACTGGCGCGCCTGGCCGCTCGCGCGCCACGCGCCGGGCGCGGGGTCAGCGATCGGGCTCTGGCGGGCGCAGGCGGCTGGCCGGAAACAGCGCCGAAAACACCGATCCGCGCCCCGGCGCGCTCTCGATCTCGAGCTGCGCGCCGTGGCGCAGCAGCACATGCTTGACGATGGCCAGGCCCAGGCCCGTGCCGCCGGTGTCGCGCGAGCGGCTGCGATCGATGCGGTAGAAGCGCTCGGTCAGGCGCGGCAGGTGCTCGGGCGCGATGCCGGGGCCGTTGTCGCGCACGGAAAAGCGGGCACTGCCATCGGGCAGAGGCGCCCACTGCACCGTGATGGTGCCGCCGGCGGGGGTGTAGCGCACGGCGTTGCTCACCAGGTTGGACAGCGCGCTGTGCAGCTCGGGGGCGCGGCCGGCGATCTGGCCGGCGGCGCGCTGCGCGGCCTCATCGGGAAAATGCAGCCGCTGCGGCGCGGCCCCTGCGGGCAGCACCAGGTGCGAGAGCGCCTGCGCCTCGCGCTCGCAGCGCTGCAGCAGTTGCTGCACGGGCGTCCACTCGTCCAGGCCGGGCGCGGGGCTGCCCTCCAGGCGCGACAGGGTCAGCAAGTCCTGCACCAGATGCTGCATGCGCTCGGCCTGCTGCGCCATCAGGGCCAGATAGCGCGCGCGCTCGGGCTCGTCGAGCGGCAGGGTCTGCAAGGTCTCGACAAAGCCGGCGAGCACGGTCAGCGGCGTGCGGATTTCATGCGAGACGTTGGCCACGAAGTCGCGCCGCATGGCCTCGGCCTGCTCCAGTTGGGTGACGTCGCGCGAAAGCATGAGCCGGCGCCCGTCGCCATAGGGATACAGCTGCACCGACAGCCGCACGGGGTGCTTGGGCGTGCTCTCGCGCCCGGCCAGCAACACGTCGTGCGTGTAATCGCGCGCCGCCAGGTAGGCACTGAAGGCCGGATCGCGCAGCAGGTTGCTCACCGACTGCATCCGGTCGCGCTGCACGTCCAGGCCGAAATGCTGCGCCGCCTGTTGGTTGCACCACTCGATGTGTCCTTCGCCGTCCATCAGCAGCACCCCGTTGGGCGTGGCCTGCAAGGCGGCGAGGATCGCTTGCAGGCGCGCTTCGCTGGCGGCCACCAGCTGCTGCTGCTGGCGCAGCAGGCGCCGGGCGCGGTCCGCCGCCTCGCCCCACATGCCCCGCATCGACGGGGCGCTTGCCAAGTCGCCCTGACGCAGCCAGGCCAGCACGCGCCCGCCGCGCCACAAGTCCCACGCAAACCACAGCCAGGCGGCCGTGCCCGCGCCCGCCAGCGCGCCCCAGAAGCCCGCCTGCCAGCCGCCCAGCGCCGCGCCCGCCAGCTGGCACAGCAAGAAAAACAGCAGGCGCAGGGCCACGGTCGACTACGCGCTGGGCCCGTGCGCCGCGGCGGTGATGCGGTAGCCGGCGCCGCGCACGGTCTCCAGCAGCACGGCGGCTTCGCCCAGCGCCTCGCGCAGGCGCTTGATGTGCACGTCCACGGTGCGCTCCTCGATGAAGACATGGTCACCCCAGACCTTGTCCAGCAGCTGCGCGCGGCTGTGCACGCGTTCGGCGTGGCGCATCAGGTGGTGCAGCAGCTTGAACTCGGTCGGCCCCAGCTTCAGGGGCTGGCCTCGCCAGCTCACGCGATAGGTGTCGGGATCGAGGTGCAGGTCGGCCACGGTCACGCTCTCGCCGCTGTGCTCGGGCGCGCGCCGGCGCAGTACGGCGCGGATGCGCGCCAGCAGCTCCTGCGTCGAAAACGGCTTGGTGATGTAGTCATCGGCGCCGGCGTCCAGCCCCGCCACCTTCTCGGGCTCGTCGCCGCGCGCGGTCAGCATGAGGATGGGAATCGACTTGGTGCGCGGATCGGCGCGCCACTTGCGCGCCAGTTGCAGGCCGCTCTGGCCGGGCAGCATCCAGTCGAGCAGCACCACGTCGGGCAACACGGCGCCCAGCTCGCGCTGCGCCGCCTCGCCGTCCTCGGCCCAGATGGGCGTAAAGCCGTTGTGCCGCAGGTTGACGGCCACCAGCTCGGCGATGGCGGCTTCGTCCTCGACGATGAGAACACGGGGAAAGCTCTTCATTGAACGACGGATTCGATGTCTTCCAGTGCCGTGTGGCGCACGTCCTTGCCTTCGACCAGATAGATGATGAGCTCGGCCACGTTTTTCGAATGATCGCCGATGCGCTCGATCGCCTTGGCCAGAAACAGCAGGTCCAGGCTGGGGGAGATGGTGCGCGCATCTTCCATCATGTAGGTGACGAGCTTGCGCACGAAACCGTCGAATTCGCGGTCGATCAGATCGTCTTCCTTCAGGATGGCCAGCGCAGCCCGCGTGTCCAGGCGCGCAAACGCATCCAGCGCCTTGCGCAGCAGGCCCGAGGCCAGGTCGGCGGCCACGCGCAGGTCGCTGCTGGGCAGCGAGCGCGCCGCGCCGCTCTCGATGATGGAGCGCACCATGCGCGCCATGCGGGTGGCCTCGTCACCCATGCGCTCGAGGTTGGCCGTGGCCTTGGAAAACGCCATCACCAGGCGCAAATCGCGCGCCGTGGGCTGGCGCCGGGCAATGATGGTGATCAGTTCGTGGTCGATCTCGACTTCCATCTGGTTGACGCGGTTCTCGATGAACTGCACCCGCTCGGCGGCCTCGGTGCTGAACTCGGAGAGCGCCATGATGGCCTGATGGATCTGCGATTCGACCAGGCCGCCCAGCTCCATGACGCGGGCCGAAACCTGGTTGAGTTCGCTGTCGAACTGGGATGAAAGATGTTTGTCTGCCATGGTGCGTATCCTCAGCCGAAGCGGCCCGTGATGTAGTCTTCCGTCTCCTTGCGCTGCGGCTTGAAGAACATCTGCTCGGTGGCGCCGAACTCCACCAGGTCACCCAGGTACATGTAGGCCGTGAAGTCGCTGCAGCGCGCGGCCTGCTGCATGTTGTGCGTGACGATCACCACGGTGTATTCGCTCTTGAGCTCGGCGATCAGCTCCTCGATCTTGGCGGTGGAAATCGGGTCCAGCGCCGAGCAGGGCTCGTCCAGCAGCAGCACCTCGGGCTTGAT
>JAFEEB010000007.1:37936-56738 GCA_018241325.1 Pseudomonadota bacterium
AGCTTGTCCTTGACCTCGTTCCACAGCGCGGCCTTCTTCAGGGCCCACTCCACGCGCTCGTCCATGTCGGTGGCGTTCAGGCGCTCGAACAGCTTCACGCCGAAGGCGATGTTGTCGTAGATGGACATGGGAAAGGGCGTGGGCTTCTGGAACACCATGCCGACCTTGGCGCGGATCAGCGCCACGTCCTGGCGGCTGGCCAGCAAGTCCTCGCCGTCCAGCAGGATCTGGCCCTGGGCGCGCTGCTCGGGATAGAGCTCGAACATGCGGTTGAAGGTGCGCAGCAGCGTGGACTTGCCGCAGCCCGAGGGGCCGATGAAGGCCGTCACCTTGTTGGCCGGAATGTCCAGGTTGATACCCTTGAGGGCATGGAACTTGCCGTAGTGAAAATTGAGGTCGCGCACCGCCAGCTTGGCGGGCGCCATGGATGAAACGACGGGCATGTTGCGCTTTCCTTATTTTTGGCGCGTCAGCACGCGCGCCAGGATGTTGAGGCCGAGCACCGCCAGGGTGATGAGAAACACCGCCGCCCAGGCCAGTTGCTGCCAGTTCTCGTAGGGGCTCATGGCAAATTTGAAGATGGTCACCGGCAGGCTGGCCATCGGCTTGGCCAGGTCGCCGTTCCAGAACTGGTTGTTGAGCGCGGTAAACAGCAGGGGCGCCGTCTCGCCGGCAATGCGGGCCACCGCCAGCAGCACGCCGGTAATCACCCCCGAGCTTGCCGCGCGCAGCGTGATCAGCGTGATGACGCGCCATTTGGGCGTGCCCAGGGCGTAGGCCGCCTCGCGCAGGCTGGCGGGCACCAGGGACAGCATGTTCTCCGTCGTGCGGATGACCACCGGAACCACGATCAGCGCCAGCGCCACGATCCCGGCCCAGGCCGAGAAGCTCCTGAACTGCGCCACCACCACGGCATAGACAAACAGGCCGATGACGATGGAAGGCGCCGACAGCAGGATGTCGTTGACGAAGCGCGTGATGGCCGCCAGCCAGCCGCGCGCGTCGTATTCGGCCAGGTAGACGCCGGCCATGATGCCGATCGGCGTGCCGATGAAGGTGGCCATCGCCACCATGACCAGCGAGCCGAAGATGGCGTTGGCCAGGCCGCCGGCCTCGTTGGGCGGCGGCGTCATGTCGGTGAACAGCGCCAGCGACATGCCGCCCAGCCCCAAGCGCAGCGTCTCCCACAAAATCCACACCAGCCAGAACACGCCAAACACCATGGCGGCCAACGACAGCGACAGCGCCACCTGATTGACGCGCTTGCGGGTGGCGTAGCGCGAATGGCGAACCTGCGCTTCGTCAACGGCGCCGGCGGCTTGATGAGTCGTCGTCATGCGCGCCCCCCTTCGGCCTTCTTCAGGCGGCCCAGCAGCAGCTTGGACAGTGCCAGCACCACGAAGGTGATGAAAAACAGCACCAGCCCCAGGTACATCAGCGAGGCCTGATGCAGTCCCTCCCCAGCCTCGGCAAACTCGTTGGCCAGCGCCGAGGTGATGCTGTTGGCCGCTTCGAACAGCGACAGAGAATTCAGCTGGTTCATGTTGCCGATGACGAAGGTCACGGCCATGGTTTCGCCTAAAGCGCGGCCCAGGCCCAGCATCACGCCGCCCAGCACGCCGGTCTTGGTGTAGGGCAGAACCACCTTCCACACCACCTCCCAGGTGGTGGCGCCCAGGCCGTAGGCCGACTCCTTGAGCAGCGCCGGGGTCACCTCGAACACGTCACGCATGACCGCAGCGATGAACGGAATCACCATGATCGCCAGGATGATGCCGGCCGACAGGATGCCGATGCCCACCGGCGGGCCCGACACCATCGCGTCCAGATACGGCACGCCCTTGAACAGCGCCTGCAGCGGCTGCTGCACCCAGGCCGCCAGGATGGGGCCGAACACCATCAGCCCCCACATGCCGTACACGATGGAGGGCACGGCGGCCAGCAGCTCGATGGCCGTGCCCAGCGGGCGCTTGAGCCAGGCGGGCGAGAGCTCGGTCAGAAACAGCGCGATGCCGAAGCTCACCGGCACGGCGATGAGCAGCGCGATGATGGATGTGGCCAGCGTGCCGTAGATCATCACCAGGCCGCCGTACTCGTTTTCGACCGGGTCCCACTGGCTGCGCACCAGAAAGCTCAGGCCGTAGCGCTCGATGGCCGGCCAGGCGCCATGCACCAGCGAGGCCAGAATGCCGAGCAACAGGGCCAGGGTCACCAGCGCCGCGCCGCGCGCCAGGATGGCGAACAGACGGTCGGCCAGCGCGGTGGGCCGCGACGGCCGCGGCGACGCTGGGCGGCGGGTGGCACCCGCAGGCAAAGGCAGCGCCTCTTGTGCAAGCGTGGTTGGGTTCACTGGCATGGGCCCAAAAATTTGGTCAGGGCCGGCGGCCGGCCAGAGGGGCCGGGTCGCCGCGGTGGGTGTGATGGCGCGAGATTACTTCAACGCGATGGGCTTGCCCGCACCGTCCTTGATCTCGGCCCAGGACTTGGTAATCACCGCCTCGACCGACTTGGGCATGGCCACGTAGTCCAGGCTGCTGGCCGTCTTGTCACCGGCGGTGTAGGTCCAGTCGAAGAACTTCAGCACGGTGGCGGCCTGCTGCGGCTTGTCCTGCACCTTGTGCATCAGGATGAAGGTGGCCGAGGTGATGGGCCAGGCATCCTTGCCGGGCTGGTTGGTCAGGATCTGGTAGAAGCTCTTGGCCCAGTCGGCGCCCGCCGCGGCGGCCTTGAAGCCCGCCTCATCGGGGGAGACAAAGTGGCCGGCGCTGTTTTGCAGCTGCGCGTAGTTCAGCTTGTTTTGCTTGACGTAGGCATATTCCACGTAGCCGATCGAGTTGGCCAGGCGGCCGACGAAGGCGGCCACGCCCTCGTTGCCCTTGCCGCCGGCGCCCAGCGGCCAGTTCACCGCCTTGCCCTCGCCGACCTTGTCCTTCCACTCGGGGCTGACCTTGGACAGGTAGTTGGTAAAGCCGAAGGTGGTGCCCGAGCCGTCGGCGCGGCGCACCGGGGCAATGGTGGCGTCCGGCAGCTTGATGCCGGCGTTCAGCGCCACGACGGCCGGGTCGTTCCACTTGGTGATCTTGCCGAGGTAGATGTCGGCCAGCAGCGGGCCGCTCAGCTTGAGCTGCCCCGGCGCCACGCCCTGGATGTTGACCACCGGCACGATGCCGCCAATGACCGTGGGAAACTGCACCAGACCCTTCTTGCTCAGGTCTTCATCGGTCAAGGGCTCGTCAGAGGCGCCGAAGTCCACCGTCCTGGCTTCGATTTGCTTCAGGCCGGCGCCCGAACCGACCGACTGGTAGTTGATCTTGACGCCGGTGGCCTTGTTGTAGTCGGCCGCCCACTTGGCGTACAGCGGCGCCGGAAAGCTGGCACCCGCGCCGGTGGCCTCCTGGGCCCAGGCGGCCGACAAGGCCCCACAAGCCAGCACACCCGACACCAAAATCCGAATCGCAGACAGTTTCATGAAAGACCTCGTGGTTGATTGGTTCAGTGAGGTCAATGTAGGAGCCGTTTGTGACATCGTCATGACAGTCAAATCCAGGCGACATCCCGCCGTCACGGGCCGACACCGCGCTGTCACACGTTTGCCACATGGGCTGCGTAGGCTGGCGCCCCGGCTGCCCTGCTGGGCACCCGTCGTCTTCACTTTTTTCGCCACGCCATGCCTGATTTCTCGCGCCGCGCCGCCCTGCGCGCCGGTGCCGCCGCCTGCACGTTGCCGCTTCTGCCCGCCAGGGCGCAGGAGGGCGCCGCACTCGCCGTGGCCCAGATCATCGACGAATCCCCCGACCAACATGACGTGAGCCGCGACTTCCTGGTCGGCGCCCGGGCCGCGTGGGCCGCGGTCAATGCCGATGGCGGCGTGCGCGGCCAGCGCGTGCAGCATTGGGTGCTGGCCACCCAGGGCCGCGGTGCCGAATTGCGTCAGGCCTGGCAGGCGGCGCTGGCGCAACCGGGCTGCGTGGCGCTGTCGGGCTGCGTGGGCGACGAGGTCGCGGCCAGTGTGGCCACGCTGGCGGCCGAGGCGCCGACGCTGGCGCACGTGGCGCCTTGGCTGATGCGTCCCTGGCAGGACGCGCAGGACGGCGTGTTCCCGATCTTCGCCGGCTACCCCGCGCAGATAGAGCACGCGCTGCGCTCGCTGGGTCAGATGGGCATCACGCAAGCCGGCGTGGTGTTCGGCCGCCCGGCGCTGCGCCAGCAGTGGGAGGGCAGCCTGTCCCAGGCCGCGCGCGCCAGTGGCCTGCAGCTGCACGCCACGCGGCCCGAGCAGCCGCCGCTCATGGTGCTGTTTGCCGGCGCCACGCCGGAGCTGCACGGCTTCATCGGCCAGCTGCGCCTGCCCGCCGGGCGACAGTGCTATGTGCTGGCCCTGGCCGACGTCAACCTGCAGGTGCTGGCCCAGCTGGGTCATCTGCCGCGCGGTGTCTCGGTCATCGCCACGCAGCCGGTGCCGATGGTGGGCAGCAGCCTGCCCGTGGTGCGCGCCTACCGCGCAGCCCTGGCCCGCTGGTACGACGAAGCGCCCACGCCGCAAGGCCTGGCCGGCTTCATCGCGGCGCGGCACACCGCCGATCTGCTGGCCAGCGTGCCAGGCCCCATCACGCGCGCCGGCGTGCTGGCCGCAAGCCGCCGGCGCAGCGCGAGCTCGGTGGGCGGATACATGGTGCGCTACCAGGGGCGCGAACTGGCGGCCGGCCTGGTCACCCAGGCCATGCTCACGGCCGACGGCCGCATCATCGGTTGAAACGACACAAACGACGCCCGAATGGGCCCGCTGGCCCGGTGCTATGCTGCGCCGCTTTCGAGAATTCAACCGGTACGAATCTTCATGCAAGACGGCACATTGCTGGCTGCCGTGGATCTGGGATCCAACAGCTTTCGCCTGGAAATCGGCCGCCTCGAGCACGGCCAGATCCAGCGCGTCGAATACCTCAAGGAAACCGTGCGCCAGGGCGCCGGCCTGGACGAGCACCACAACCTGACGCCCGAGGCCATGCAGCGCGGCTGGGATTGCCTGGCCCGCTTCGCCGAGCGCCTGGTGGGCTTTGCCGGGCCCCACGTGCGCGCGGTGGCCACGCAAACGCTGCGCGAGGCAAGAAACCGCGAGAATTTCATCGCGCGCGGCAGCGCCGTTCTGGGCTTTCCGATCGACGTGGTGTCGGGCCTGGAAGAGGCGCGCCTGATCTACAAGGGCGTGGCGCGCATGCTGCCCCAGTCGGACGAGCGGCGCCTGGTGGTGGACATCGGCGGGCGCTCCACCGAGCTGATCGTGGGCCAGCAGTTCACGCCCGCTGCCGCCGCCTCGTGTCGCGTCGGCAGCGTGGCCTGGTCGGCCCGTTATTTTGCCGACGGCGCCTTCACCCGCAGCGCCTTCGAAGCCGCCGAGCTGGCCGCCCAGGCGGTGCTGGACGAGGTCGTGACACAGTTTCCGCGCGGCAGCTGGGACGTGGCGTATGGCTCCTCCGGCACCGTCGGCGCGGCCGGCTCGGTGCTGGCGCCGGTGCTCGGGCAGCAGGGCGTGATCACGCGCGAAGGCCTGGCCTGGCTGCAAGAGCAGTTGCTGCGTGCGCGCCACGTCGATCGCCTGCGCCTGGAGGGGCTCAAGGACGACCGGCGTGCGGTGATCGGCGGCGGCCTCAGCATCCTGCGCGCGGTGTTCACCCAACTGGGTATCGAGCGCATGACGGTGGCTCAGGGCGCGCTGCGCCAGGGTGCGCTGTACGAAATGCTCGACCGCGAGCAGCCCGAAACCGACCTGCGCAGCGCCAGCGTGCGGGCCCTGATGCGCCGCTTTGCCGTGGACGAAGCGCAGGCCGAGCGCGTGGCCCGCGTGGCCGTGGCGCTGTTTGCGCAGGCCGCACCGGCGGGCAGCGAGCGCGCCGCGCGCAAGCTCGGCTGGGCCGCGCAGTTGCACGAAATCGGCCGGCGCATCGCGCACAGCGACCACCACCAGCATGGCGCCTACATCCTTGAGCACACCGACGCCGCCGGCTTTGCCCTGCCCGAACTGCAACGCCTGGGCCTGCTGGTGCAGGGCCAGCGCGGCAAGCTGCGCAAGCTGGCGCCTGCGCTGGACGACGCCCGCCTTGCGTTGCAACTGATGTGCCTGCGCACCGCGCTGGCCCTGTGCCACGCGCGGCGCGATCCGGACGTGGCCGGCCTCACCCTGAGCCTGCAGGGCCAGCGCTGCACCGTGCGCACGCGCGCCGGCTGGGCCCAGGCCTACCCGCAATCGGCGTATCTGCTGCGCGAAGAAGGCCATGCCTGGGCGCGCACGCCCTGGGAGTACGTGACCGAGCTTTGAAGGACTACAGCAGGTCCGGCGACTGCACGGCCAGCAGCACGGTCTCGCTCGCACCCTGGCGCTCGCGCTGGCGCAGCCACCACACCGCGCCCTTGCGGATCGAGCAATCGGGCGCCGCCATGCCCAGCAGGCGCGCCGCGGCCTGCCCCAGCGCCGGCTGATGGCCCACCACCAGCACCGTGCCGCGTCCGCGCGGCCATTGCACGACGGTGAGCAGATCGTCGGTGGTCGCCACGGGCGCCAGCTCGTCACGCAGCTTGAACTTGCGCTCCAGGGCCTGCGCCGTCTGCTGCGCCCGCACGGCCGGGCTGGACAGCACGCGCAAGCCGTCCGGCAGCTGGCGATCGAGCCAGGCGGCCATGCGCGCGGCCTGGCGCAGACCGCGCGGCGTCAGCGCTCGCTCCAGGTCTTCGGAGCCGTCGGCCGGGTCTTCGGCCTCGGCGTGGCGCCACAGGATCAGGTCCATGCGCGTGCGGCGTGCGGGGGTTCGGTCGGCTTGGACGCGTAGCGCGCCATCAGCGCCGGCTGGGCGCCGTGGCCATCCAGCACATGCGGGGCGCGGGCGTAGCGGCCGTCGGCCTGCAGCGTCCAGGCGTCCCGGTCGTCATGCAGATAGGCAATCAGGCACTCGTTGATGATGCGCTGGCGCAGGCGCTTGTCGGTCACCGGCCAGGCCAGCTCGACGCGGCGCAGCATGTTGCGGTTCATCCAGTCGGCGCTGGCCAGGTACAGCTCGTCGTGCGCGCCCATGCCGAAGTAAAACACCCGGGTGTGCTCCAGAAAGCGTCCGATGATCGAGCGCACGCGGATGTTGTCGGTCCAGCCGGGCACTGCCGCCGGCAGCATGCAGGCCCCGCGCACGATCAGGTCGATGCGCGCGCCGCGGCGGCCGGCGCGCACCAGCGCATCGATCAGGTCCTCGTCGGTCAGCGCGTTCATCTTGGCGACGATGCGCCCGCCCTCGCCGCGTTCGGCCGCCAGGCCGACCGCGTCGATCTTCTCGATCAGGCTGCGTTGCAGGTCGAACGGCGCCATCAGCAGGCGTTGCAGGCGCGGGCGGCGGTTCTGGTTGGCCAGGTGGTCGAACACCGCATCCATGTCGGCGGTGATGCGCTCGTCCACCGTCAGGTGGCTCAGGTCGGTGTACAGGCGCGCCGTGCGCGGGTTGTAGTTGCCGGTGGACAGGTGGCCGTAGCGGCGCAGGCCCGCGCCTTCGCGGCGCGTCACCAGCAGCATCTTGGCGTGCGTCTTGAGGCCCACCACGCCATAGACCACCTGCGCGCCGATCGACTCCAGCGCCTCGGCCCAGTTGATGTTGGCCTCCTCGTCGAAGCGCGCCTTCAGCTCGACCACCACCGTCACTTCCTTGCCGCGGCGCACCGCCTCGCGCAAGAGCTCCATCATCTCGGAGTCGGCGCCGGTGCGATAAACCGTCTGCTTGATGGCCAGCACCTGCGGGTCGTTGACCGCCTCGCGCAAAAAGGCCAGCACCGCGTCGAAGCTCTCGAAGGGCTGATGGATCAGGATGTCGCGCCGGCGCATCTGGGCCATCACGCTGCCATCACGCTGCCGGCACGCGGCAGTGCGCGCGGCCAGGCCGGGCGCCAGGGTGCAAACAGCAGCTCGCTCTGGCCCGCGAGATCAACCAACTGCATCAGCCGCACCAGATTGACTGGCCCCGGCACGCGCATCACGGCGGCGTCGGGCAAGGCAAACTGCGCCTGCAGCAAGTCCGCCAGAAAGGGCGAGCATCCGGCCGACACCTCGAGGCGCACCGCCTGGCCGTAGTGGCGCACCTGCAAGCCCTGGCGCAGCGCGGTGCGCAGGTTGCGCACATCTTCCTCATCCACCGCCAGGTCGGAATGGCGGGTGACACGAAACTGCGAAAACTCCAGCACGGGGCGGCCCGCGAACAACTCCTCCAGATGGGCGCGGATGATGCTCGACAGGCTGACGAATGACTGCCCACCGGCCGCCCCTTCGCGTGGCAGCCGCATGAGGCGCGGCAGCGCGCGCGGCACCTTGACGATGGCGATCTCGTTGTCGCGCCCGAAGGCGTCGCCGCCGCGCAGGCGCACGATGAAATTGAGCGACTTGTTGGCCACCTGCGGAAACGGATGGGCCGGGTCCAGTCCCACCGGAATCAGCAGCGGGCGCACCTGGCGTTCAAAGTGCTCGCGCACCCAGCGCCGCTGGGCCTTGCTGCGTTCGCCATGACCCACGATGCGGATGCCGCGCGCGGCCAGCGCCGGCATCAGCGTGTCGTTGTACAGCGTGTACTGGCGCGCCACCACCGCCTTCACCGCGCCGGCCAGGGCGGCAAACGAGTCACCGCCGGGCGGCGGGGGCGGGGTCGATGCCATCAGATGCGCCGCGGCCCGCACCTCGAACAACTCGTCCAGATTGGACGAGACGATGCACAGGTAGCGCAGGCGCTCGAGCAGGGGCACGTCCTCGCGGCCAGCCCAGTCGAGCACGCGCTCGTTGAAGGCCAGGATGCTGTGGTCGCGATCGAGCAGCTCGAAGACGGCGGGCACGGTGGCCGCGGCAGCCTGCGCCGCTCCCTCGGCAAGCGAATCGGCCAGCTGGCGGTCGGGGGTGTCGGATGGCAGGGGCGGCAGGTGCATGGGGCGTGGTCGCGGCGCGGGAAACGCCATGAGTGTCCCGCGGCTGCGTGACAATCCCGTGACAACGGCGTGACGCCCGCCCACGGCGCCCCAGGAAAGCGGCGACTCCCGCCGGCGCGCCGCGCTACAGACCGTAGAACTGCTGGATGACCGTCCAGGCCTCCTGGGGCTCATCGACCAGCTGGTACAGCTGCAAGTCTTCGGCCGCGATGGCGCCCTCCTCCACCAGCATCTCCAGATTGAGCAGGCGGCTCCAGTAGCTCTTGCCGAACAGCACGATGGGCACGCGCCGCACCTTGCGCGTCTGCACCAGGGTCAGCACCTCGAACAGCTCGTCCAGTGTGCCGAAGCCGCCCGGGAAGGCTACCAGCGCCTTGGCGCGCATCATGAAGTGCATCTTGCGCAGCGCGAAGTAATGAAACTTGAAGGCCAGGTAGGGCGTGACGTAGGCATTGGTCTGCTGCTCGTGCGGCAGGCCGATGTTCAGGCCCACCGAAGGCACGCCCACGTCGTGCGCGCCGCGGTTGGCCGCCTCCATCACGCCAGGGCCGCCGCCGGTGCAGATGAACAGGCGATCGGCGGGCTGCTGGTGCAGGCTGTGCTCGGCGACGATGCGGGCAAACGCGCGCGCCGCGGCGTAGTAGCGCGCGCCCCGCACGGCGTTCTCGGCCAGGCCCAGCGCGGCGGTGTCGCCCGTGGCGCGCGCCGCGGCCAGTTGCGCCTCGGCGACGTCGGGCGCGATCACGCGCGCACTGCCATAGACCACGACCGTGTTGTTGACGCCCGCCGCGGCCAGGCCCAGGTCGGGCTTGAGCAGCTCCAGCTGAAAGCGGATGCCGCGCGTCTCCGGCCGCAGCAAAAACTCGGGGTCGGCAAAGGCCAGGCGATAGGCGTCGGGGCTGAGCGGCTCGCCATTGCGGGCGTGCGCTTGCAGCGTGGCCCAGGCGTCCACCACGGCGGCGCGGGAGGATTCCTTGATGTCTTGGGTGCTTTCCATCGCGCCGATCTTATTGAAAGCCGGCCGCATTCGTCATCGGGCAAGAGCCCGGGTGCAGAAAAAAAGCGCCGCAAGCGACGCTTTTTTTGGAGATGACCAAGAAACGCGATCAGACGCGCTTGCGGTATTCGCCGGTGCGCGTATCGACCTCGATCTTGTCGCCCTGGCTGACGAACAGGGGCACGGGCACCTCGAAACCGGTGGCGATCTTGGCGGGCTTGAGTACCTTGCCCGAGGTGTCGCCCTTGACGGCCGGCTCGGTCCAGGTGATTTCGCGCACCACGGTGGTGGGCAGCTCGACCGAGATGGCCTTGCCGTCGTAGAACACCACCTCGACGGCCATGCCGTCCTCCAGGTAGTTGAGCGTGTCGCCCATGTTCTCGGCCTCGACCTCGTACTGGTTGTACTCGCCGTCCATGAAGACGTACATCGGGTCGGCAAAGTAGGAGTAGGTGCAGTCCTTGTGGTCGAGGATGACCTGGTCCATCTTGTCGTCGGCCTTGAAGACGACTTCGGTGCCCATGTTGCCCAGCAGGGACTTGAGCTTCATGCGCACGGTGGCGGCGCCGCGGCCGCCGCGGGCGTATTCGGTCTTCAGCACGATCATGGGGTCCTTGCCGTGCATGATGACGTTGCCGGCGCGGATTTCCTGGGCGATTTTCATGGGTCGAATTCCAATGAGTGTGGGGCGCGCGGGCCGCGCCAATCCCGGGTTACGCAAGCGGCTTGCGTGATCTCTTGGTGCGCCGCGGCTGGGTGCGCGTTTGAAAGCAGGCCCGTTGCACTCGTCCAATCGGGCTCGCTGATTTTTGAAAAGCCTGCTATTTTAGCGTTTTTTGCCGGACGAACCCGATCAAGCGGGTGACGAGATCGGCCTGCGCCTGCAAGCGCGCGCGCGCGGCCTGCACGCCCTCGGCCCACGCGGCCCAGTCGGGCACGGGCAAGGACGCCGCATCGTGGCCGGACCAGGCGCGGTGAAATGCGCGCACGTCGGGCGGCGCGGCCAGCGCTTCCAGCATGGCCTCCAGCTTGGCACGGTGTGCGCCGTCGTCCTGCACGTAGGGCTGCCACACCAAGGCGCAGCCTGCCCACAGTGCGCGCACCAGCGAATCCTCACCCCGCACGACGTTGACGTCACAGGCCCACAGCAGTTCGTCGTAGCCGGTTTGCGGCAGATGGGGCAAGTATGAAATCGATAGCTGCTTGCGCGCACCAGGCAATCGCAAACGGCTTGTTTCATGCCCAAGCGCCACGCGCACGGCCTGCGCGGCGCGCCCGGCGGTGACCAGCAGACGCGTGGCCCGGGGCGCGGCGTCCAGCTGCGCCAGCCAGGCGGCCAGCGCCGCGGGCTCGTAGCAAAACAGCGAGATCAGGCGCTCACCCTGCCAGGGCACGCCCTGCGCCGCCAGCCAGGCCGCGCGATCGAACGCCTGCTGGCGCGCCGGCAGGTCCGCCTCGCGCAACAGACCGCCGGTCGGCTCGGTCAGGCCCGGGTAGTAGAACCATTTGGTCCAGCCCGCGGCCGGGCCGTGCAGCACGGGCGAGGGCAGGCCGTGCATGCGCGCCACATACGGCTCGGCGCTGAGGTATTCGAGGTTGAGCCACACGGGCGGGCGGCCGCTTGCGGCGGCGCGCACCCCGTGGACCACGAAGGCCGGCGGCAGCTCGCAGCCAAAGGCCTCGACCCACACGTCGGCGCGGGCCAGGCCGCCGAGCGCGCCAGCATCGAACGGCTCGCCCCAGGGCAGCACCTGCACGCCGGGCCACGCGCCCTGCAAGGCCCCCGGCGCCATCCAGGTCAGGGCGCTGGCGTCGTCCACCCACAGACGCACGCCATGGCCGCGCGCGGCCAGTTCACGCGCCAGGCGCCAGCACACGCCCAGGTCGCCGTGGTTGTCGATCACGCGGCAAAACAGGTCCCAAGTGAGCGGCGGGGCAGGCATCGCACGATTGTGCCTATGGCGCGCTGGCGAGCACGGCGCTCGTAAACTGCCCGCCATGAGTGACCCCACCGCGCCGCCCCCGGCCGATCCGCCCGCGCCACCACCCGCCCCCGGCCACCCGCCCGAGCTGCTGGCGCAGGTGGCCGCCCTGCCCGGCCTGCCGGGCGTGTACCGCTATTTCGACGCGGCGGGCCAGGTGCTGTACGTGGGCAAGGCGCGCAACCTGAAGAAGCGCGTGTCCAGCTACTTCAGCAAGAACCACGGCGGCACGCGCATCGGCCACATGGTGAGCAAGATCGCGCGGCTGGAGACCACGGTGGTGCGCTCCGAGGCCGAGGCGCTGATTCTGGAAAACAACCTGATCAAGCAGCTCGCGCCCAAGTACAACATCCTGTTTCGCGACGACAAGAGCTACCCCTATCTCAAGCTGACGGGCAACGGCACGTTCCGCCCCGACCTCGGCCCCGGCACGCCCGACCCGGCGGCCTACCCGCGCATCGCCTACTACCGCGGCGCCACCGACAAGCGCCACCGCTACTTCGGCCCCTACCCCAACGCCTGGGCGGTCAAGCAGACCATCGAGCTTTTGCAAAAGGTGTTTCGCCTGCGCACCTGCGAAGACACGGTGTTCGCGCACCGCACGCGCCCCTGCCTGCTCTACCAGATCAAGCGCTGCACGGCGCCCTGCGTGCGGCTGATCGATGATGCGGACTACGCCGCCGACGTGGCGCATGCCGAGCAGTTCTTGCGCGGGCAGACGCAGGAGCTCTTGCAGGTGCTGGAGCAGCGCATGATGGCGCACTCGCATGCCCTGCGCTTCGAGCAGGCGGCGCTGATCCGCAACCAGATCCAGTCGCTCTCGCGCGTGCTGCACCAGCAGGCGGTGGAGGTGGGCTCGGAGGCCGACGTGGACATCCTGGCCGTCAAGGTGCAGGGCGGGCGCGCCTGCGTCAATTTGGCCATGGTGCGCGGCGGGCGCCACTTGGGCGACCGCGCCTATTTCCCCACCCAGATCGAGGACGCGCAGGCGCTGGCGGCCGAGCGCGAGGACGCCGAGCTGACCACGGTGGAAGCGCAGGTGCTGGACGCCTTCATCGCCCAGCACTATCTGGCCGTGCCCGCGCCGACGCAGCTGATCACCAGCGAGCCGGTGGCGCGCACGCTGCTGCAAGCCCTGTCGGACAAGGAAGAGCACCCGATCGTCGCCACCCACGCGCCGCGCGGCCAGCGCCGCATCTGGCTGGAGATGGCGCAGCAAAACGCCGCCCTGCAACTGGCGCGGCTGCTGGCCGAAGAGGGCTCGCAGCAAGCGCGCACGCGCGCGCTGGCCGAGGCGCTGGACTTGCAGACCGACGCACTCGACCAACTGCGCATCGAGTGCTTCGACATCAGCCACACCGCGGGTGAGGCCACGCAGGCCAGTTGCGTGGTGTTTCAGGCCCACCGCATGGCCCCCAGCGAATACCGCCGCTACAAAATCGATGGCATCACGCCGGGCGACGACTATGCGGCCATGCGCCAGGTGCTGGCGCGCCGCTACGGCAAGATCGCCGAAGCGCTGCGCGAGCAAGGCAACGCCGCCAGCGTGCGCATGCCCGATCTGGTGCTGGTGGACGGCGGCAAGGGGCAGGTGGCGATGGCGCGCCAGGTGTTCGATGACCTTGCGCTGGACGTCTCGCTGATCGTCGGTGTCGAGAAGGGCGAAGGCCGCAAGGTCGGGCTGGAGGAGCTGGTGTTTGCCGACGGCCGGCCCAAGGTGTTTCTGGGTCACGACTCGGCCGCGCTGATGCTGGTGGCGCAGATTCGCGACGAGGCGCACCGCTTCGCCATCACCGGCATGCGTGCGCAGCGCGCCAAGGTGCGCGTGGGCGGCGGCCGGCTGGAGGAGATCGCCGGCGTGGGGCCCAAGAAGCGCGCGCGCCTGCTGCAGCGCTTTGGCGGCGTGCGCGGCGTGGAAGCGGCCAGCGTGGAGGACCTGATGACGGTGGACGGCGTGTCGCGCGCCCTGGCCGAGGACATCTACCGCGCCCTGCATTGACGGCGCCGCCCCTATACTGAATCGATTGCTCGCACGCACCGGCGCGCGGCCGCAAAGCCCAACGCCAGCGCACGACACGCCGATGTCCCGCTTTTTGTCCATGACCCGCTTTCGCCCCCGGCTGATCGATGCGCTGGCGGGCTACAGCCGCGCGCGCCTGGCCGGCGACCTGGGCGCCGGCCTCACGGTGGCCGTGGTCGCGCTGCCGCTGGCCATGGCCTTTGCCATTGCTTCGGGCCTGCCGCCACAGGCGGGCATCTTCACGGCCATCGTGGCCGGCTTGCTGATCTCGCTGCTGGGCGGCAGCCGGGTGCAGATCGGCGGGCCCGCGGGCGCCTTCATCGTCATCGTCTATGGCATCGTCGAGCAGTACGGCGTGGCCAATCTGATCATCGCCACCGCCCTGTCCGGCGTGTTGCTGTTCCTGATGGGATTGTTCAGGCTGGGCACGCTGGTGCGCTTCATCCCGATCGCGGTGATCATCGGCTTCACCAACGGCATCGCGGTGCTGATCGGCTTGTCGCAAATCAAGGACTTCCTGGGCCTGTCGATCGCCAGGATGCCGGGCGACTTCTTCGGGATCGTGGGCGCGCTGTGGGGCCACTTGCACACGCTCAACCCCTGGGCGCTGGGCGTGGCCCTGGTCTCGTTGCTCGTCATGGTGGTCTGGCAGCACGGCATGCCGGCGCTGGGCCCGCGTGCGCCTTTCTCAGGCAAGCTGAACACGGTGCCGGGCTCCATCGTTGCGCTGGTCATCGCCACCGCCGTGGTGGGCATGTTCAAGCTTCCGGTGGACACCATCGGATCGCGCTTTGGCGGCATTCCGGCGGCACTGCCGGCGCCGGCGCTGCCCGCGTTCGACTGGGAGTCGGCCCGTCTGCTGTTGATGCCGGCCATCACGCTGGCCCTGCTGGGCGCCATCGAGTCGCTGCTGTGCGCGCGGGTGGCCGATGGGCTGATCGGCGATCGGCACGATCCCAACCAGGAACTGATGGCGCAAGGGATCGCCAATGTCGTCGCCCCGCTGCTGGGCGGCATGCCGGCGACGGGCACCATCGCGCGCACCGTCACCAACGTCAAGAGCGGCGCCAGCAGCCCGATCGCCGGCATCGTGCATGCCGGCGTGCTGCTGGCGGTGGTGTGGGTGGCGGCGCCGCTGGCGGCATCGATCCCGCTGGCCACGCTGGCGGCCATTTTGATGTTCGTGGCCTGGAACATGGGCGAATGGCGCGCCTTTGCGCACCTGCGCCAGCTCACGCTGCCCTATCGCGTCACGCTGCTGTCGGTGTTCCTGCTGACGGTGGTGTTCGACCTGACGGTGGCGGTGCAGTTCGGCATCGTCGCGGCCTGCGTGACCTTCATCGTGCGCATCGCCCGGCTCTCGCGCGTGCAGGACTGCAAGCCGGCGGCGCTGGCCGGCTACGGCGATGCGGTGCAGGTGCAGCGCTTTCACGGCGCCTTGTTCTTCGGCACCACGACGCTGACCGAGGCGCTGCAGGCGGCCCTGCCCAGCCGCGTGCTGGTGCTGGATTTCGAGCCCGTCATCTACCTGGACTCCACCGGCGCCGACGGCCTGACCGCCCTGGCGCAGGCCTGCCGCGGCCGGGGGGTCCATCTGCTGGCCTGCGGCCTGCAAGGCCAGCCGCTGGACATGGCCCGGCGCAGCGGCTTGCACGCACTCCTGGAAAGCGGGCTTGAGCCCGACCTGCCCCACGCGGTCGCAGCGGCACAGGCCCTGCTGCAAGGGCACGACTGATCAGCGCCCGCCCGGCGCGCAGCCCAGCCGGTGCGCCAGCTTGCTCAGGTTGCTGGCGTCCACGCCCAGATCGCGGGCCGCCGCGGCCCAGCGCCCACCGTGCGCGGCCAGCGCCTGCGTGATGGCGGCGCGCTGGCAGGCATCGACCCGCTCGCGCAAGCTCCCCGCGCCAGCGGCCTCTGCGGGCCGCTCGGCGGACGGACCCGATGCCGCGCCGGCGGTGCTGCTCGGGGCGTCGTCCAGGTCCAGCAGCTCGGCGCCGAGCGTGACGATGTCGGTGCGGCTGGCGCCACGGCTGAGCGCCTTCAGCGCCGCGCGGCCGATCACCTGCTCCAGCTCGCGCACGTTGCCCGGCCAGGCGTAGCGGCGCAGCGCCTGCTTGGCATCGGCCGCCAGGCGCAGGCTGCGCAGGCCCAGGCGGGCGCGGTTGGTCTCCAGCAGGCGCCCGGCCAGCAGCAGCACGTCGCGCCCGCGCTCGCGCAGCGGCGGGATGGGAATGGGATACACCGACAGCCGGTGATACAGGTCGGCGCGAAACGCCCCCGCCTGCACCTGCTCGCGCAGGCTGCGATTGGTGGTGGCGATCACGCGCACGTCCACCGGGCGAAGCGTCGCCTCGCCCAGGCGCTGCACCTGATTGTTTTGCAGGGTGCGCAACAGCTTGGCCTGCACGGCCAGGGGCAGCTCGCCCACCTCCTCCAGCAGCAGGGTGCCGCCGTCGGCCGCCTCGAAGCGGCCGACGCGGTCTTCCAGCGCGCCGGCAAAGGCGCCGCGCACGTGGCCGAACAGCTCGCCCTCGGCCAGCGCCTGCGGCAAGGCGGCGCAGTTGACGTGCACCAGCGGCTGCTCGCGCCGGCGCGACAGGGCGTGAAGGCGCTGGGCGAACAACTCCTTGCCCACCCCGGTCTCGCCCAGCAGCAGCACGGGCAGATCGGTGTCGGCCACCAGTTGCAACTCGCGCAGCAGGTGCTGCATGCCCTCGCTTTCGCCCACCAGGCCGCGGTCTTCGCTGATGCCCAGGCCCCCGGCCAGCGAGGTGCCGGCCGACTGGCGCGCGACGCGCAACGCGCCCTCCAGCTGCCCCACGCGCACCACCGCCTCGATCAGCGGCAACAGCTCGGCCAGCTGGCGCTGGGCGTGCGCGTCAAACGTGCCCACATCCAGCGCGTCCAGCGTGAGCACGCCCCAGGGTCGGCCCTCGACCGCCAGCACGATGCCCATGCAGTCATGCACGCGCAGCGGCTCGCCCGGCCGCTCGATCACCAGGCCGTCATACGGGTCGGGCAGGCCGCTGTCGTGGTGAAAACGCGTGACCTCGCCGCGCCGCAGGATGGCGGCCAGGCGCGGGTGCTCCATCAGCGCAAAGCGGCGTCCCAGCGCGTCGGGCGTCAGGCCGTCCACCGCCTCGGGCCGCAGGGCCTCGCCGCTGCCGTCCAGGCTGAGCAAGGCCACGGCCCCGCAGCGAAAGTGCGTGCGCAGCAACTCGGTCAGGCGCTGCTGACGCACCGCCGCCGGCAGCTCGACCGCCAGGTCGGCCAGGAGCTCGGAGGAAACCGATTCAACGGTCATAAATACCTTTTTACGGTCATTTATACCTGATATTGATCCGGTTATTTTAACCATCGTATTCAGCAATTATTGGACATAGATCAATTTTTCGGGCGAGCAATTGCGGGATAAACGCAGGGTAAACCCTCGTATTGACCTGAAGCAAGGATGTGCCGCCATGACAAGCACCGAATCACCACCCATTCCCGCCCGGCCCGTGCCGCCATCGCTTGATTGAAACCGCCCATTCGACCTCCAACCAGAAAGACCCCCATCATGGGACGCTACAAGAAACATTGGTTCACCCTGATCGGCCTGTGCATCGTGATGTTCTCGCTGCTGGGCTACTTCGGCGCCGACATCTACCGCTCGGCGCCGCCCATTCCCACGCAGGTGGTGACGGACAACGGCAAGGCGCTGTTCACGCAGGATGACATCCTGGACGGCCAGACCGCCTGGCAGTCGGTGGGCGGCATGCAACTGGGCTCCATCTGGGGCCACGGCGCCTACCAGGCGCCCGACTGGACGGCCGACTGGCTGCACCGCGAGCTGACGGCCTGGCTCGACCTGGCCGCCAAGGCGCAGTACGGCAAGCCCTATGCCGACTTGGCCGCCGGCCCGCAGGGCGCGCTGCGCGCCGAGCTGAAGGCCGAGTACCGCGGCGACGGCGTGGACGCGCAAAACCGCCTGGTCGTGAGCGAGCGCCGCGCGCAGGCCATGGCGCAGACCGCCGACTACTACCAGCGCCTGTTCTCGGCCGACCCCTCGCTGCAAAAAAGCCGCGAGCACTTCGCCATGAAAGAGGACACGCTGCCCAGCGCGGAGCGCCGCCAGCAGATGACGCACTTCTTCTTCTGGACCGCCTGGGCCGCCTCGGCCGAGCGGCCCGACAGCAAAGTCACCTACACCAACAACTGGCCGCACGAGCCGCTGATCGACAACGTGCCGAGCAGCGAGAACGTGGTGTGGTCGGTGGTCAGCGTGGTGGTGCTGCTGGCCGGCATCGGCTTGCTGGTGTGGGGCTGGTCCTTTCTGGGCAAGCATGACGAGGCCGAGCCCGTCGCCCCGGCGCGCGACCCGCTGATGCGCTTCGCGCTCACGCCCTCGCAGCGCGCGCTGGGCAAGTACCTGTTCCTGGTGGTGGGCCTGTTCATCTTCCAGGTGTTCATCGGCGGCTTCACCGCGCACTACACGGTGGAAGGCCAGCGCTTCTACGGCATCGACGTGTCGCAGTGGTTCCCCTACGCGCTCACGCGCACCTGGCACATCCAGGCGGCGCTGTTCTGGATCGCCACGGGATTTCTGGCCGTGGGCCTGTTCCTCGCGCCCATCATCAACGGCGGCAAGGACCCGCGGTTTCAGAAGCTGGGCGTGGACATCCTGTTCTGGGCGCTGGTCGTCGTCTGCGTCGGCTCCTTCATCGGCAACTACCTGGCCATCGCCCAGGTGCTGCCGCCCGAGTGGAACTTCTGGCTGGGTCATCAGGGCTACGAATTCGTGGACCTGGGCCGCCTGTGGCAGATTCTCAAGTGGGTCGGCATCCTGTTCTGGCTGGTGCTGATGCTGCGCGGCGTGACGCC
>JAFEEB010000007.1:56770-60748 GCA_018241325.1 Pseudomonadota bacterium
GCCTCGGTGGGCGCCATCGGCCTGTTCTACGGCGCCGGCCTGTTCTACGGCGAGCGCACCAACCTGTCGGTAATGGAGTACTGGCGCTGGTGGGTGGTGCACCTGTGGGTCGAGGGCTTCTTCGAAGTCTTTGCCACCACGGCACTGGCCTTCGTCTTCAGCAGCATGGGCCTGGTCTCGCGCGGCATGGCCACGTCGGCCAGCCTGGCCTCGGCCTCGCTGTTCCTCTTGGGCGGCATTCCGGGCACCTTCCACCACCTGTACTTCGCGGGCACCACCACGCCGGTGATGGCCGTGGGCGCCGCCTTCAGCGCGCTCGAGGTGGTGCCGTTGATCGTGCTGGGCCACGAGGCCTGGGAGCAATGGCGCCTGAAGACGCGCGCACCCTGGATGGAAAACCTCAAGTGGCCGCTGGTGGCGTTCGTCACCGTGGCGTTTTGGAACATGCTGGGCGCGGGTGTCTTCGGCTTCATGATCAACCCGCCGATTTCGCTCTATTACATCCAGGGCCTGAACACCACGCCGGTGCATGCGCACGCCGCGCTGTTTGGGGTGTACGGCTTCCTGGCGCTGGGCTTCACGCTCCTGGTGCTGCGCTACATCCGCCCGAACCTGGTGTTCAACGAGCGCCTGATGAAGACGGCGTTCTGGGGCCTGAACGGCGGCCTGGTGCTGATGATCACCACCAGCCTGCTGCCCATCGGCATCATGCAGTTCAGCGCCAGCGTGAGCGAAGGCCTGTGGTGGGCGCGCAGCGAAACCTTCATGCAGCAACCCCTGCTGCAAACCCTGCGCTGGGTGCGCACCTACGGCGACGTGGTGTTCATCGTCGGCGCCTTGGCTATGGCCTGGCAGGTGGTGCTGGGGGTGTTCCAGAGCGATGCGGCCCAGGCGCCGCAGGGACGCTTGCAAAGCGCGACATCCTGACGTCCTCCAGCGGCGCACTGGACTTGAACCGCCGGCCCGGCGCTTGGTCTTGATCATCAAGGCCGCGGCGCCAGGTTTTTTTGGGCGTCATTCGCTCAATGCCGGCCCTCAACTGCCCGGCTACTTCAGTTTGTCCTGCAACGCCTTGGCCAGCGCAGCCGCAGCGAGGGAAAGCCGCGCCATGGCGGATTCGTACACCACCCCGTCCTCGCGCTTGTCCACCGCGATCACGGTGACCAGCAGGTGGTCGTCTTCCACGGAGTAAACCAGCCTCACCCCTTGCTGGCCCAGCTTGATCTTGTAGCAGCCGGCCGGCACCCCATGCAGCGCACCGCCCGGCACATGAGGCTGGTCCAGCCGTTTGGCCAGCAACTTCTTGAGTTGGGTCTTGACCGAGCCATCAAGCCGGTGCCACTCCTCAAGCGCCTCCGGCATGAAGCGCAGCTTGTACTTGTGCCGCGCCCGCCCGTCAGAGCTCGTCAATGTCCACCTCGATGGCGCGCGCCTTGTCCGCCAGCCGGCTTGCCGCCTTGCGGTAAAGCTCCTGGTCGGCCAGCTCTTCCATCATCGCCTCGAACAGACGCGGCTCCACCATGTAAAAGGCGGCCCGGTTGTGGTTGAGCACGGCCACCGGACGGTGGTCGGCCTCGCGCAAAACGGCCGCCGGGTTCTTCTTGAACTCGGACATGCTCACGGTGACGTCGGTCAGGATGATTTCCATATTCAGCTCTCAAATAAGAGCCAAACATAGCTACGTTATTTGCCCTTGTCAACCGCGAAGGTCAGGCAAGCGTGACGCGTGTCAGCCAAGTGCAGCTTGTTTTCGGTGCTGACGTAGCAGTTCAGAAGGTCCGATCGCCTGGACGCGAACAAACGAGCTTATTCGCAAGGGTCATTCGTTTTTTGCAGCTTCTGCACACACCAGTGCTGCCTCCAACCGACCTCTGTTCGAAGCCCTGAGTGTTGATTTCCACGCAAAGCTGACCCACCATTTCCATCGAATCTTGACCCACCCTGGTTCGTGAGCTTCACGCTCACGTTGTGGATAAGTTCTTGGTCGCCTTCTCCTTCTTGGTGGTCTGTGGTGGTTGCTGTGCGGAGCTATTCTTGAACCGGTAGCTGTCATTGCCGGTCTCAAGAATATGGCAGTGATGCGTGAGCCGGTCCAGCAGCGCCGTGGTCATCTTGGCATCTCCGAACACATTGGCCCACTCGCTAAAGCTCAGGTTGGTGGTGATCACGACGCTCGTGCGCTCGTACAGCTTGGACAGCAGGTGGAACAGCAAGGCTCCTCCTGACGTGCTGAATGGCAGGTAGCCCAGTTCATCCAGGATCACCAGATCGGCATAGGCTAGGCGGTGCGCGATCTGCCCCGGCTTGCCCTGGGCCTTCTCCTCTTCCAGTGCATTGACCAGCTCCACCGTGGAGAAGAACCGCACCCTGCGGTGATGGTGCTCAATGGCTTGCACCCCGAGGGCTGTGGCGATGTGGGTCTTGCCCGTACCCGGTCCACCCACCAGCACCACGTTGTTGGCGTTCTCCAAGAATTCGCAGCGGTGCAACTGGCGTACCAATGCCTCGTTCACCTCGCTGTGGCTGAAGTCAAACCCAGCTAGGTCCCGGTACGCAGGGAACCTGGCCACCTTGAGTTGGTAGGCCACAGAGCGCACCTCCCGCTCGGCGGTCTCGGCCTTGAGCAGTTGGGACAGGATGGGCTGCGCTGCGTCGAAGGCCGGCGCACCTTGCTCAGCCAGTTCCGCAACCGCCTGGGCCATGCCGTGCATCTTGAGCTCGCGCAGCATGATCACGATGGAAGCGATGGCAGGGTCATGACGCATAGCGCACCTCCCTCAATTGGTCATAGCGCAGCACGTTGGCCTGGGGTTCCACAGACAGCTTGAGGGCCTGGGGCGAGGTGACCGGTGCTGGGGCGGGCTTACCGTCCAGCAGGCGGTGCAGCACGTTCAGGATGTGGGTCTTGCTGGCAGCCCCTGACTCCAGTGCCAACTCCACTGCAGCGAGCACAGCTTGTTCATCGTGGTGCAGCACCAGAGCCAGAACCTCCACCATCTCTCGGTCGCCGCCTGGCTGCTTCAAGAGGGCGGCCTGCAGGCGCTTGAAGGCTGCTGGCAGTTCCAGGAATGGAGCACCATTGCGCAAGGCCCCGGGCTTGCGCTGCAGCACTGCCAGGTAGTGGCGCCAGTCGTACACGGTCTGTCCCGCACCATGGTGGTTACGCTCGATCAGGCGCTGATGCTCGCACACGATCTGGCCTTCGGCGGCGACCACCAGGCGATCGGCGTAGACCCGCAGGCTCACCGGCCGATTGGCATAAGGCGCCGGCACGCTGTAGCGGTTGCGCTCGAAGTGGACGAGGCAGGTGGGTGAGACGCGTTTGGTGTGCTCCACAAAGCCATCGAAGGGCCGGGGCATTGGCATCAAGTCGTTCTTCTCCTCGGTCCAGATGTCCGCGACGGTGCCCGGCAGCTTGCCGTGCTCGATCTCGTGCCACAGCGCCACGCAGCGCTCTTCAAGCCATGCATTGAGATCGGGCAGGCTTGGGAATGGCGGCACTACCTGCCACAGGCGATGGCGGGCATCGCGCACGTTCTTCTCCACCTGGCCCTTCTCCCAGCCCGAAGCAGGATTGCAGAACTCGGCCTCGAACAGGAAGTGGCTGACCATGGCCGCAAAGCGCGCATTGACGTCGCGCTCCTTGCCACGGCGCACCCGGTCTACGGCGGTGCGCATGTTGTCGTAGATGCCACGGCGGGGCACACCGCCCAGGACTGCGAATGCATGGTTGTGGGCATCGAACAGCATCTCGTGCGTTTGCAGCGGATAGGCGCGCAGGTAGAACGCTCGGCTGTGGCTGAGCTTGAAGTGGGCTACCTGCAGCTTGGTGCGCACGCCGGCGAGAACAGCCCAGTCCTCGCTCCAGTCGAACTGGAAGGCCTCACCCGGACCGAAGGCCAGGGGAACGAAGGTGCCGCGGCCAGTGGTCTGCTGGGCCACAAGGCGCTGCTCGTGCCAGAGGCGGGCAAAGGCCGC
>JAFEEB010000007.1:60835-62490 GCA_018241325.1 Pseudomonadota bacterium
GCGAGCTTCAAGGCGAAGGGATCGAGCTTGGATGGACTGACCCGCTTGGCATAGTGCGGCTCGGCCTCGCCTACGCGCAGGTACTTGCGGATGGTGTTGCGCGAGAGGCCCGTGCGGCGGGCTATCTCCCGGATGGACAGCTGCTCTCGCAGGGCCCAGCGCCTGATGACACTCAGTGTTGCCACGTCTATCACTCCTGGTCTCCTGCTGCTCAGCAAAGCAGCAGGTTAGGGTTAGTACGTGGGTCAGGTTTGGATGGAAATCCCGGGGGTTAGTGGGTCACTTCTGCGTGGAAATCAACACCCAGTCATGTGCTTTCTCCTTTCGACCCTGCATTGTGACGCGTGAAGCACGTTGTAACACTCTTTCATGGTCGTCGGACCTATCGAGCATGAGCCCAACACCTGCTCATCTGAACGCGCCAGGGGTGGCAGGCGCTCGCCAAACTGTAGCGAACGGATCGCCGCATCACGCCAAAGGCGGTAGCAGTAATGCGTCCAACTCTGGACAGAATTGCCTCTTGAATCCCCGCCATTTGCCCTTATGATTAGCACTCGTTGGAGTTGAGTGCTAACAAAGCGCTCTCCCCCTTCCGATCGTTGCGGCCCGCCGCGCACGCGCCGGGCCGAGCAAGCGAAATTTCTTGTCCATCATCATCCACTTAGGAGCATCCATGAAACTGCGTCCCCTCGCCGATCGCGTGATCGTCAAGCGTCTGGAGAACGAAACCAAGACCGCTTCGGGCATCGTCATTCCCGACAACGCCGCCGAAAAGCCCGACCAGGGTGAAGTGCTGGCCGTGGGCCCGGGCCGCATGGACGAAGACGGCGATCGCATCAAGATGGATGTGAAGGTCGGCGACCGCGTGCTGTTCGGCAAGTACAGCGGCCAGACCGTCAAGGTCGATGGCGACGAGCTGCTGGTGATGAAGGAAGACGACCTGTTCGCCGTCGTCGAGAAGAAATAAGCCCCTCTCGCCAGTCACTCTTTTTTCGATAGCTGCTCGCGCTTGATCCACCTGCGCCAGAGCCTCATTTCATTCATATTTTTTCGGAGCCAACAACATGGCAGCAAAAGACGTAGTTTTCGGCGGTGAAGCCCGCGCCCGCATGGTCGAAGGCGTGAACATTCTGGCCAACGCGGTCAAGACCACGCTGGGTCCCAAGGGCCGCAACGTGGTGCTGGAGCGCTCCTTCGGCGCCCCCACGGTCACCAAGGATGGTGTCTCGGTCGCCAAGGAGATCGAGCTCAAGGACAAGCTGCAGAACATGGGCGCGCAGATGGTCAAGGAAGTCGCTTCCAAGACCAGCGACAACGCCGGCGACGGCACCACCACCGCCACCGTGCTGGCCCAGGCGATCGTGCGCGAAGGCATGAAGTACGTGGCCGCCGGCATGAACCCGATGGACCTCAAGCGCGGCATCGACAAGGCCGTGGCTGCCCTGATCGCCGAGCTGAAGAAGGCCAGCAAGGCCACCACCACCAGCAAAGAGATCGCCCAGGTGGGTTCCATCTCCGCCAACTCGGACGAGTCGATCGGCAAGATCATCGCCGACGCCATGGACAAGGTCGGCAAAGAGGGCGTCATCACCGTCGAGGACGGCAAGAGCCTGGACAACGAACTGGACGTGGTCGAAGGCATGCAGTTCGACCGC
>JAFEEB010000080.1:0-2380 GCA_018241325.1 Pseudomonadota bacterium
GCGTATTCGAACAGCTGCGTGGTCAGCGCCGCGAACGAGCCCGACACCGCCGGCAGGTTGAGCGCGTTGAACATGGCCGCCAGCGTCAGCAGGATCACCACCCAGAACAGCGCCAGCGCCACCACGCCTTCGATGTCGGCCTTTTGCCCGGTGGTGCCGGCAAAGCGCGCGTTGATGCGCAGCGCGCCCAGCGCCTTGCGCGCGCCGGCCTTGACCAGCGCGGCGACGAACCAGCCGACGATGAAGATGCCCAGCGCCCCCAGCAACTGCGCCAGGTTGGCGCCCAGGGCGCCCTGCAGCGCATCCCACAAGGTGTTCAAACGATCCATTCGGCAAATCTCCGGCGTGTATCCGAGTGTAGGGTCACGGCCCATGATGACGGCAGCGCCCCGTTGCGTCAACCGCCGGGCGCCACCGCGCATTGTGTTCATCCGCCCGCATGGGGCGGGTGTGCGCCGCAAACCACAGGGGCGGGATGGCTCGGTGGGCGCGGTATTCCATCGCGGCGCGGCTTGCGTTATCGTGGGGCGCGTGGGCTGCCCGCGGGGCGGCCGACTTTTGGCGGGAGACTGGCATGGTCAAGCGTTTGGTTCAGTTGCAGGACAAGGCGGGGATGCTCGCGTCGCCCGGGCTCGCCACGGCGCCCGTGCTGGACCTGATGTGCTCGCATTTCGTGCTGATGCTGGCCGCGCAGCAGGGCGGCAAGTTCAACGTCCGGCGCGACATCAACAGCCTGATGTCGCTGGCCGGCCGGCACCTGATGTGGCCACCCGCGGTGCTGGCGCGCGTGCGCGAGTTTTTGCTGCGCCGCTGCCGGGACAACGAGCTGTGGCGCGGCCACGAGCGTCTGTCGGACGCCGACTTCCTGGAGCGCCATGGCCTGTGGCGCGGCCCGTACGAAGAGGGCACGCTGTTCTTTTATCTGGACGAATACGCCAAGGATTCGCCCAAGGACCTGCTGGCCCTGCTGGCAGCCACCGGCCAGTGGCTGAGCCACGCCCTGAAAAAGCATTCGACTTTGGTCGAGAAAAACATCGATTCGCTATCGAATCTGTTGCAGCTCAACAAGGCAGAGCGGGCGCTGCTGCTGTACGGAACCTTGGCACGCTACCAGCGCGACCTACGCAGCCTGCTGGTCGAGTTCAAGGTCAACAACGCACCCGAGGCCTATGCCGCCATTGCCGAGCTGGCCGGCGTGACCGCCACCGAGGTGGGCGAGGCGCTGCGCGCCGGCAGCCGGCTGGAGCGCATCGGTCTGGTCGAAAATCTGATTTCCGAGCACAGCATCACGGACCTGGCCGATTTGATGAAGGTGAGCGAAAAGCTGCCGCCGGTGCTGATGCGCGAGTACCGCGACCGCGCCGAGCTGATGGCGGTGTTTACCCGCCCGGCGGCCAGCAGCGGCCTGAAGCTGCGCGACTTCGACTTTGTCGGCGAGGACGTGCCGGTGCTCGTCAACCTGCTGCGCAAGGCGCAGGCCACGCACGCCCAGGGCGTCAACGTGCTGCTGTACGGCCCGCCCGGCACCGGCAAGACCGAGCTGGCCAAGGTGGTGGCGCGCGAGGCCGGGCTGGCGCTGTTCGAGGTCGAGTACGCCGACCGCGACGGCAACAGCCTGTCGGGGCGCGACCGCTACCGCTCCATGCAGATCGCGCAGGTCTTCCTCAAGGGCTCGCAAGAGGCGGCGCTGCTGTTCGACGAGGTGGAAGACGTGTTTCCCACCATCAGCGTGGACGCCGCCGGCCTGATGGCGCGCGCCGAGCAGCAGGCCTTTGCCAGCAGCGTGGGGCACAGCGTCAACGGCAAGGCCTGGGTCAACCAGGTGCTCGAGTCCAACCCCGTGCCCACCATCTGGGTCACCAACCGCATCGAGCAGATCGACCCCGCCTTTCGCCGCCGCTTTGCCTATCACCTCGAACTGAAGTCGCCCCCGCCCGGCGCGCGCGAGCAGCTGGTGCGCCGCGCCCTGGGCGATGCCAGTGTGGGCGACGAACTCATCGCCAAGCTGACCGAGCGCAAGGGCCTGACCCCCGCGCAAATCGGCACGGCGGTGCGCTTTGCCGAGCTGGCGCACGTGGGCGATGAGCGCGGCGGTGCGGCCTTCGAGGCGCTGATCGAGCGGCAGCTGAAAAACGCCGACACGGCGCTCGGCCGCGTGGACGACAGCGGCGCCGCGCGCAAGCGCAAAACCGTGACCACCTACGACCTGGGCATGCTCAACGTCGAAAGCCGCTTCGAGATCCCGCGCATCGTCGAGGCTTTGAAGGCGCGCGGCCACGGCGCACTGTGCTTTTACGGCGCGCCCGGCACCGGCAAGACCGCCTTGGGCGAATACATCGCCGCGCAGATGGACAAGCCCCTCATCGTCAAGCAGGCCAGC
>JAFEEB010000080.1:2502-13735 GCA_018241325.1 Pseudomonadota bacterium
CCAGGCGGCGCTGCGGCGCTTTACCTTCAAGATCAAGTTCAAGCCGCTCACGGCAGAGCAGCGCGAGCGCATGTTTGTCACCGAGGCTTTGGGCGGCAAGGCCGATTTGCTGACGGATGAACTGCGCCGGCGGCTATCGAAACTGGAGCAGCTGTGCCCCGGCGACTACGCCGCCGTCAAGCGCCAGACCGACATCCTGGCCACAGAGTTCTCGCCCGACGAATTCCTCGATCAGCTCGAGGCCGAGCACCGCATCAAGCCCGAGGTGCGCGAGCAGCGGGGGATGGGGTTCGTTCAGTAGCCTGAACCGTTGAGGCTGCGGTCGACGCCCTCACGAGCGCTGCTGCGCCGTGTGCAGCACCGTCAGCACATGCACCTCGTTTGCATGAACGCGATACACCGCGACGTAGTGCTTGTGCAGCACCAGTTCCCTGGTGCCGTAAACGCGCCCAGGCTTGCCGAGTTGGTGCTCGCGCAAAATGTCCAGCTTGTCACGCAACTCGCGCACGAAAGTGCTCGCGCGCACCGGATTGTCTTGGGCGATGTAAGCGGCAATTTCATCCAGGCGCGCCAAGGCGCGGCGCGTCCAGCGCACCTCACGCGCCATGGCGGGCAAAGACGGCGGCCACCTCCGCATCGCTTGCGAATTCACCTTGTTCGGCCTCGGTCAGGCCCGCCTCGATGTCCTGCACCTGCCAGCCTTGCGTGGCCAGGTAGCTGCTCAAGGCTTCCAGCGTCACGTAGCTCTTGGTGCGCTCGGTGGCGCGCGCCAAGTCCTCGAGTTGTTGGTACAGCTTGGCTGGAAGGCGAACGTTGATGGTGCGAGTGGGGGCTGGTGCGGTAGCGGACATGGCCATCTCTGTGCTGCGCGTATTACGGCGCATTGTACGCACGACATGAAGGCCCGTGGTTCGGCACGGTGGCGATTTCGGGGTTACATCAACGTCGGGGAAATGTTCATCTGACCCCATTTCCCCCTGACCCCATTTCCCCCTCATCGTCAAGCAGGCCAGCGACCTGGTGAGCAAGTTCGTCGGCGAGACCGAGCAGAACATGGCCGCCATGTTCAAGGAAGCAGCCGAAGAAAAAGCCGTGCTGCTGCTGGACGAGGCCGACAGCTTTTTGCTGGACCGCCGCGGCGCGCAGCGCAGCTACGAGGTGACCGAGGTCAACGAGATGCTGCAACAAATGGAGCGCCACGACGGCGTGTTCATCTGCACCACCAACCTGCTCGACCGCATCGACCAGGCGGCGCTGCGGCGCTTTACTTTCAAGATCAAGTTCAAGCCGCTCACGGCAGAGCAGCGCGAGCGCATGTTCGTCACCGAGGCCTTGGGCGGAAAAGCCGATTTGCTCACGTCCGATCTGCGCCGGCGGCTATCGAAACTGGAGCAGCTGTGCCCCGGCGACTATGCCGCCGTCAAGCGCCAGACCGACATCCTGGCCGCGGAGTTCTCGCCCGACGAGTTCCTCGATCAGCTCGAGGCCGAGCACCGCATCAAGCCCGAGGTGCGCGAGCAGCGGGGGATGGGGTTTGTGCAGTAGACAGATTTGTAGCTCAAATGTGCTCTTCTGATCGCACTTGAGCGCCAGATCATTCGAGATATATGTCCACCACGACCATTCGCATCGACGACGAGTTGAAGGCACGCCTTGCGGCGGTGGCGCAGCAAACCGGCAAGACGCCTCACGCACTGATTCTTGAAACCTTGACTGACGCAGTCGAGCGTGCCGAAACCGATGCAGCGTTGCACCGCCTGGCCGACGCACGATGGGCCGCGCTGAAGCGATCGGGCGAATCCGTGTCATGGAATGACGCCAAGGCCTACTTGCAGTCTCGAGCTGCCGGCAAGGCAGTGCTCAAACCCAAAGCCCGTGTACCGGCGCGCTGAGGATGACGCGCATCGAACTGGCGCCCGAGGTGCTGGACGACTTCGATCGCTTTTTCGAGCCCATGACGCGCTTTGAAGTCGCCGACGTTTTCGGGCGATTGCAAGAAATTCTCGATGCGGTTCAGGTGCTGACGCACAGTCCCTTGATCGGCCGCCCCGTTGCCGGCGGCAAGCGGGAGTTGGTCATCGGGTGGGGCAACCGGGGTTATGTCGCGCTCTACCGCTATCTTGCCGAGATTGACACCGCGTTCGTGCTGGCGCTGCGGGCGCAACGCGAGTCGGGCTTCAAGCACTGAAGGGGAGCGCGCTGGGGAAGACATTCACCGGAGAATGTTCATCTGACCCCAGTTTTCTCAAGGCTTCCAGCATCACGTAGCTCTTGGTGCGCTCTGTGGCGCGCGCCAAGTCCTCGAGTGTGCCCGTGGTCGAGCACGACATCGGTTCAGGGCGAACGATTCACCTGCAAGATCAGGGAACAAAATGTTCATCTGGCCCCATTTTCTCACATTTTCTCACTTGCGGCTGAAAGTGTAGTCGAAAGTCCGCCTTGACCTCCCGAATTGCGTGTCGTAAGTCACGGATCATGTATGAAAGGCGGCGAAAACAATGCAATTGGATACATATGACGTATCCTGTGGCATGCTGAAAATCAGCATCCGGGCCATCGCAACATTGCAGGAGCGTTGACATGGCACACGCCGGTTGTCGTCTCAACCGTTGTCAACCTTCATTCAAAAATCGCCATGTTGCATTCATCCGTCTTTCGTACCGGTCTGGCCGTCGCCGCGCTGACTTGCGCCGGCCTGGCCCAGGCCGTGCCGCTGAACGTCGGCTACGACAACTTCACCTACAGCGGCACCGTCACCCGCTACGCCACCCTGGCCGACGCGCAAAACCAGGCCAATGCCACGGGCGGTCCGTACACCATTCAGACCGCTACCAACAACTCCCCGCTCCCGGCTCGCGCGACCCGTTCCAACGCGCGGGATGGCAACCTCAGCGTGACCAGCGCGGCACCCGCAGCTTACGGCTCGGACGTGACCTACCTGAGCACCGCCTGGTACTTCACCACGTTCCCCGCCAATGGCGACGGTTGGGGCAACCCGAACAACAGCAACAACGGCTTCATCCAGTACTACCTGATGAGCAGCGCTCCCACCGTCAATGGCGGGTGGCAACCGGGCTACACCCAGTTCCGCTTGACGGTATCCGGCGGCAATGGCGACAGCTCCAATGCAGCCCGCTTCTGGCCGGTGCCGAACCCCGACGGGCCAGCCAATATTTCGGGCGGGACCTATGTCGAATTCAACCTCAATCTGACCGCCAACTTTGCAAGCCCGGCCACCTTGAACGGCGCCACCGGCTGGTACGAAACCACGGCCATGCCCAGCAGCGTCACCGGAACGGTCAGTGGCATCTTCCAGAACGACCAGGCCAATGACACCCAGTACAACGGTTTCTACCGCTTCAGCTACACCCTCGCCGGGCCGGGCAGTTGGGCCGCCGACAACGCGGCGACATGGGACGACGGTGGCACACGGGTGGCGCCCGCCAGCCTTTGGGCCGCACCCGCGGCGGTGGTGCCGACAAGCGTTGCACCCGTCCCGAGCCTGGGCACCTGGGCGCTGCTGGGGCTGAGCCTGGCACTCGGCCTGATGGCGGCCATGCGTCAGGGCGCCCGCGCGCGGCCCGCTCGTTTGCGCTGAGGCGGCCCGGCTCCGTTTCTCAAGCCCGCCCGCTCGTGGCGGGCTTTTTTTTGCGCGATGACGGCCTGTCGAGGCCGCATCCGTCATGGTGTCAGCGCGGCCTCCAGCACCGGCTTGGCCCAGTCGGGCGTGCGGGCCAGTTGCGCGGCGTCGTTGGATGCCGGCCACACCAGCCGGCCGTTTTGAATGACAGCCACCGGCACCGGGTCGGGCACGGCCTGGCCCGGCGCCACGCTGGCGCTGTTGTCGAACAGGCGCGCTTCGGCCAGATCGGGCAGCAGGGCGATCAGGTTGGCGATGGCGCTGTGCCAGCGCTCGCGCACCTTGGCCTCGGGGATGTCGTGGCCGCCGGCGGCCACGCGCTGGCGCACGCGCTCGAGGTGTTGCTCGGGGGTGGCCAGGCCGCAAAACCACACCAGCACCTCGTGCGTGCGGCTGGCGTGCCGGATGCGCGCGGGCACGCTGCGCCCACCCAGGGTGGTTTCGAAGGCAAAGCTCTGCCCCTGGGCGATGGCGGCGTCGAGCCGGCGCATGCCTTCGGTCCACGCGGTGGCGTTGGCATCGGCGGGCGCGCAACCGGTGGCCGCCATCCACGCGTGGGCAAACGCATCGGGGTTGAACCAGGCCAGGCCGGCGCGCGTGAGCCCGTGGCCGCCGACCGAGCTTTTGCCCGCGCCGTTGACGCCGGCCAGCACGTAGAGGACGGGGCGCGGCATGGGATGGAAACAGGGTGCTTGCGCCCGCGAATCAAGCGCAGGCAGCTATCAAATCAAGAGTAACGAAAGACGCGTCGCTCAGTGCGTCTGGCCGGCGCGCACTTGCCCGTCCAGGGTCGGGGCTTGCCCGAACACCCCGCGCAGGCGCGCGCCGGCGTCGGGGGCGGCCAGCGTGGCCAGGCGCTCGTCGAACTGGCGGCGCAGGGTGGCCAGCGCATCGCCTTCGCGGCCCGGGTTGGCGGCGGCGGCCTGCACCAAGCGCTGGTATTCGTCGGTGGAGAGGATGACGGCTTCGGGCTGGTCGTGGTTGGTCACCAGCACGCGGCCTTCGCGCCCGACGGTGCGCATCACGCCGCGCCAGCCCAGCTTCTTGACGTCGGACGCGGGGGTGCGCGGCAAGCTTTGAACGGCGGAGAGGGGCAAGGCCAGGGCGGCGGTCATCACAAGCTCCAAAAAAGCGGATGAAGGCCAATATACCCTATTGGCCCATTTTGGCCAAATTGCCCATCAGTCTTGCGGACGAACCGCTGGGACCGCGGCGGGTCGTGCGCGATGGGGTGGGCCGCCATGGCGCAGGCCGGGCGCACGACACCGCGGCGACGGAGCCCACGGCCTCTCAGCGGGCGTAGTGCGACGCGGCCAGTTCGCCGGGCGCGATGGGCACGGTCGGCATGAAGTCGCGCCGGCCCCGCACCTCGTGGTCGGGGCGCAGGACGGGCCGGCGCGGCGCCGCGGGCGCCGGCTGCGGCGCCGCAGGGGTGGCGACCGTGGCGGGCGTGGCGCGTGCTGCGCGCGACGGGGGCCGGGGTGCGGTGGGGGCGGCGAGGCCTTCGTGGGTGCTCGGCTGCGGGCGCAGCTGGCTCGAGTCGAGCAGCAGCACGGCGTTTTCGCGCGCCAGTGCGCGGGCGGCTGGGGTAAAGACGTCGCCGGCGCACAGCAGGATGCCGGCGGTGGCCCGGTGCCTGGTCACGGCGCTCATGACCATCTGGATCGCCGCGGCGTCGACGCGCGACGCCTGCCAGTGGCCGGCGTGCACCAGGTATCGGCGCTGGCCCTTGTGCAGCATGCGGGTGCCGGCTTCGGGCCAGGGCTCGGCCGGATGCTCGGGCGCCAGGCCGCGCGCGTCGAAAAAGCGCGTTGCAGCCTGGGCCAGTGGCGCCCACTGCACCTGGGACGCGGGCGCGGCGGCCGTCGGCGCGCCACCGGTTGGGGCGCGCCGTGCGGGCAGCAGGGCGGCGATGGCCGCCATCACCCGAGTCAGGAGACTGCGCGCTGGCGTGGAGAGGGCGGTGGTCATGGTGCGCTTTCAGGGTTGCACAGGCTTGCGATGCGGGGGCCGATTGTGGTGAAAGTCGCGCGGGCTGTCTGTGCAGTGGTTCACGCTGCGCTGCGCAACGCGGCGCCGCGGCCCTTGTCGGGGCGCGCCGGCGTGACTTTCTGCGCGACGCGGCCGGTGTGCCGCCGCATCGGGCCGCCCGGTTGCTCAGGGCGCCGACCGGCACACCCGCAACACCTCGGCGCCATGGCGCTCCAGGCGGGTGGCGCCCATGCCGCTGATGCCGGCGAGGTCATCCAGCGTCTGGGGCGCGCGCGCCGCAAGGGCCACCAGGGTGGCGTCCGGGAAGATCACGTAGGCGGGCACGTTGTGCTCGCGCGCCACCTCGGCGCGCCAGGCCTTGAGCGCGGCAAAGCGCTGCTGCGCGGCGGCGTCCAGCCCGACTGCGGCGGCCGCCGGTGCGCGGGCCGGGGCGCCGCGCGCCTTGCGCCGGCGTTCGCGCGCGGGGGCGGCCTGATGCGCGCGCAAGGCCACCGCCTGCTCGCCGCGCAGGATGGGGCGCGCGGCGGGCATCAGGTGCACGGTGTTGAAGCGCTCGGCGTCCACGCGCAGCGCGCCGATGCCGATCAGCTGGCGCAGCACGCCGCGCAAGTCGGCTTCGCTGAACTCGGCGCCCAGCCCGAAGGTGCTGATCTTCTCGTGGCCGAACTGCCGCACCTTGTCGGTGGCCTTGCCGCGCAGGATGTCCATCAGGTGGCCGGCGCCAAAGCCGATGCCGCTCATCTCGTGCACGCGGTAGATGGTGGACAGCAGCTTGCGCGCGCAGTCGGTGGCGTCCCACACGGCGGGCGGGTGGCGGCAGTTGTCGCAGGCGCCGCAATAACCGGGGCGGTAGCGCAGGCGCGCCGAATCTGAATCAAATTGGACGTCAGCGCTTGCCGATTGTGCGTCGTCAGCTATCAAATTTGTATCGTCTGCCATGCGCTCGCCAAAGTACGCCAGCAGGCGCTCGCGCCGGCAGTCGGTGGCTTCGGCCAGTGCCAGCAGCGCGTCCAGCTTGCCGCGCATGACGTGCTTGAAGTCGTCCCCGGCGGGGCTGTCGTCGATCATGCGGCGCTGGTTGACGACGTCTTGCAGGCCATAGGCCATCCAGGCGTCGGCCGGCAGCCCGTCGCGCCCGGCGCGGCCGGTCTCCTGGTAGTAGCCCTCGATGTTCTTGGGCAAATCCACGTGGGCGACAAAGCGCACATCGGGCTTGTCGATGCCCATGCCGAAGGCAATGGTGGCGACCATCACCACGCCGTCCTCGCGCAGAAAGCGGTCCTGGTTGTGCCGGCGCTCGTCGGCGGGCAGGCCGGCGTGGTAGGGCAGCGCGTCCAGCCCCTTGGTGCACAGCAGCGTGGCCAGCTCCTCCACGCGCCGGCGCGACTGGCAATAGACGATGCCCGCCTCGCCCGGGTGCTCGTCCTCGATGAATTGCAGCAACTGCCGCGCCGGGTCTTTCTTGTCAACGATGGTGTAGGCGATGTTGGGGCGGTCGAAGCTGCTGACGAATTGCCGGGCGTCCTGCAATTGCAGGCGCTCGACGATGTCGGCGCGCGTGACGGCGTCGGCCGTGGCCGTCAGCGCAATGCGCGGCACTTGGGCGAAACGCTCGTGCAGCACCGTCAACTGCCGGTATTCGGGCCGGAAGTCGTGCCCCCACTGGCTGACGCAATGCGCCTCGTCGATGGCGAACAGGCTGAGCTGGCCGTGCGCGTGCAAGGTGTCGAGCAAGCCCAGAAAGCGCGGCGTGGCCACGCGCTCGGGCGCGGCGTACAGCAGCGTCAGCTGGCCGGCCAGCAGGCGCCGCTCGATGTCCTCGGCCTGCTCCCAGTCGAGGGTGGAATTGAGAAACGCGGCGGGCACGCCCACCTCGTCCAGTGCGCCCACCTGGTCGTGCATCAGCGCGATCAGCGGCGAGATCACCAGCGTGACGCCACGCCCCGCTTGCTGGCGCGCGATCGCCGGAATCTGATAGCACAGGCTCTTGCCGCCGCCCGTGGGCATCAGCACCAGTGCGTCGCCGCCGGCGCTGACCTGCTCGATGATGGCCTGCTGCTGGCCGCGAAAGTGCTCGTAGCCGAAGACCTCGCGCAGGATGGCGGGCAGCGATGCGACGGGGGGAGGGGGTGCAGCGGAAGACAAGCTTTTGATTGTCCCCAAAAACCGGGCGAACACCCCGCGGCGCCTAAAATTTCGGCCATGAATGCATTGCCCTACACCCGCGCGCAGCAGCTGCCCGAGATCCTCAAGCACCGCCTGGTCATCCTCGACGGCGCCATGGGCACCATGATCCAGCAGCTCAAGCTGGGCGAGGCGCAGTACCGCGGCGAGCGCTTCAAGGACTTTCACAAGGACGTCAAGGGCAACAACGAGCTGCTCAGCCTGACGCAGCCCAAGCTGATCGCCGACATCCACGAAAAGTATCTGGCCGCAGGCGCCGACCTGATCGAGACCAACACCTTCGGCGCCACCAGCGTCGCGCAGGCCGACTACGACATGCAGGACTTGGCGCGCGAGATGAACGTCGCCTCGGCCCGGCTGGCGCGCGCCGCCTGCGACAAATATTCAACGCCCGACAAGCCGCGCTTCGTCGCCGGCGCCCTGGGCCCCACGCCCAAGACGGCCAGCATCAGCCCCGACGTGAACGACCCCGGCGCGCGCAACATCACGTTCGAGCAACTGCGCGCCGCGTATCACGAGCAGGTGGAAGGCCTGGTGGAGGGCGGTGCCGACGTGCTGCTGGTCGAGACCATCTTCGACACCCTCAACGCCAAGGCGGCGCTGTTTGCCATCGACGAGTTTTTCGAGCACAGCGGCCAGCGCCTGCCGCTCATCATCAGCGGCACGGTGACCGACGCCTCGGGCCGCGTGCTCTCGGGCCAGACCGTGACCGCCTTCTGGTACAGCGTGCGCCACGCGCAGCCGCTGGCCGTGGGCCTGAACTGCGCCCTGGGCGCGGCGCTGATGCGCCCCTACATCCAGGAGCTGGCCAAGGCCGCGCCCGACGTGTTCATCAGCTGCTACCCCAACGCCGGCCTGCCCAACCCGATGAGCGACACGGGCTTTGACGAGACGCCCGAAGTCACCAGCCGCCTGCTGCACGAGTTCGCCGCCGAGGGCCTGGTCAACATCGTGGGCGGCTGCTGCGGCACCACGCCCGACCACATCGGCGCCATCGCGCGCGCCGTGGGGCCGCTGGCGCCGCGCGGGGTGCAGGCGGCGGGGTTCTATCGCGAGGCGGCCTGAACGTTCGAAGCCAATCCGGCTACAGCGGGCGTCAATCAAGCGCAGTCAGCTATCGAACATATAGTGGCCGAGGCGAGCAGCCGAGTCGCTTTCCGCAGGTCGCCTCAGCCTTCGACTTCTGCGAAAACGCGGTCGGCGTCAAGATCTCGATGCCGTGAAACGGCTGCAAGGCCAGCAGTTCCTGGTCGCCGGTCACGATCAGCTGTGCCTCGCCGGTGAGGGCGACATCGAGGAACTTGTCGTCCTTGGGGTCGCGGCACACGCGCACGCGCTGCGTGATGGTCACCACCCGCACCACGCCACCCAATCGACGCAAAAACTGCTGGCGCTCCGCGCGTGTCACCCAGCGGTCGAAGCGCGGGCGCGACAGCACCTCGGCCAGTTCGGCCAAAGTGGCTTGGGACATCAGCGGCATGCCCCAAGCCAAGCCATGGTCCACCGCTTGCGCGGCCACGCCATCGGGGACCAACAAACGGCTGATCCACAGGTTGGTGTCGATGACCAGCCGGCGGTCAGTCGTCACGCAGCAGTTCCTGCAAGACCTGCTCGTTCATGCCGGCCGCTTTGGCGCCTTCGCCGATCTGATCGCAAAAGCGTTGAAACTCCGACACGTTGAGGTGCACCAGGCGTTGGTATTCGTCGGCCGACATGATGACGGCCACGTCCCGTTTTTGCCGCTGAATCAGCACCGGGCCGCGACGGGTGGAGTCGATGATGTGGGCGAATCCGCTTCGCGCCTCGCTGGTGGTCACGGTTTGCATGGCAGGCCTTCGAATGATTTGTACAAATTGCACATGTTGTACAAATTGTACGATGGCGGCTTGTCGAGCGACGGGTTGACGGCGGCTATCCGCGCCGCAGCAGCACCGTCCCGATGGCCACCACCACGCAGGCCATGGCGGCCAGGTCTTGCCAATTCGGCCACTCACCCACGATGAGCGGCGCGCTCAGCACGCCCACCATGGGCACGGCCATGATGCTCATGGCGCTGGTCGATGCCGGCAGCGCGCGCGCCAGCGCGAACCAGATGACCTGCGCCGCGCCGTAGTTGATCACCACCGACCACACCAGGCTGGCCCATACCGGCGCGCTGAACTGCCAGCGTTGCGCCGGCTCCAGCAGCAGGGCCAGCGCCTGGATCGCCACGGCCGACCCCACCATCATCCACACCACCAGGGTCTCGGCCGGCAGCGTGAGCGGCGCGCGGCGCATCCAGATGGTGCCCAGCGCCCAGCACAACGCGGCGGCCTGCATCCACAAAATGCCGGCCGGGCTGCCCGCCAGCTGCGCCAGCTCGCTCCACAGCAGCAGGGTGATGCCGGCCAGCACGGCGGTGACGGCCACGGCCAGCCGGGCGGTAAAGCGCTCGCGATAAAACAGCACCGAGAGCAGCACCGTCCACACCGGCATGGTGAAGCCCAGGATGGCGGCGCGCCCGGCCGGCAGATGCGCCACGCCGATGATGGACAGCCCGTGCCAGCCCAGGATGTTGGGCGCGCCCAGCACCACCACGTCGCGCCACTCCCGTGCACCCTGCGGCAGCATGCGCACGCCCTTCGCGCGAAAGTACAGCGCCAGCAGCAGCGCGCCGCCCATCATGGTGGCGGCGCGAAAGTGCAGCGGTGTCAGTTCGCGCAGCGACACCTTCATGATGGGCCAGTTCAGGCCCCACATCAGCGTGAGCAGCAGCAGGCCGACAAGCTGGCGGCGGGTGAGGGTGGGCATGTGGCGAGCTTAGCGAAGGCTCGTCCGCTCCGTTTGGAACGGGCAAGCTGCCGAACAGCCGAACAGCCGAACGCAGAGGAATCGCAAAGGACGCGGAAAAGACATCCTTGAGCGGGTTCAGTGGGGCGGCCAGGCCAGCGCGGCGGCGTACTTGGGTGCGGCCCAGGGCGGCAGGCGCAATGGGACGGCGTGCAGGGGGGCGAGGGCTTGGCCCAACGCGGGCGTCCATTCGGCCAGCGGCTGGCCGGCGCATTTCAGGCGCGCTTCGTGCAGTGCCCAGGCGCGCGTGAATCCTTCAAAAATGAAAGCATCTTGCGCTTGCTGTGCGAGCGTTGCAGCCGCATCAGGCCCCAAATACAGGGCGGCGGTGCGCAGCAGGTCGGGCACCGGGGCATCGCGCGGCACGGCTTGCGCATCGACGCCCACCGCGCCGCCCAGGCGCCAGGCGATCAGCGACAGGCCCGGGGCGTGGCTGATCGACAGGCCCGTGGCGGCCAGGCGCGCCGCCAGGCCCGCGTCGGCCGGCGCCGAGGTCGCCAGCGTGGCGCGCGGTGGTGCGCCGCGTCGATCGGAGATGACGAGCGCATCCGGCGCGCAGCCCAGCTCGCGCGCCACGGCGGCGGCCAG
>JAFEEB010000081.1:0-310 GCA_018241325.1 Pseudomonadota bacterium
CATGCTCAATGCCTTGCGCCTGAAGGACGGGTTTGCCTTGCAGGACTTCGGCGATCGCACCGGCTTGCCCATCGACCGCCTGACCGAGTCCCTGCGGCAGGCCGAAAGCAAGGGTTGGCTGGAGCGCGCCGGCGAGGGCGTGCGACCGACCGAGCGCGGATTCGATTTTTTGAGTGACCTGCAGCAGTTGTTTTTGCCGCCGGCCTGAAATCGGTCACCCATGGCGTTGCGCGCTACCTCAAGAGCACAAAACCCGAAGAGCCGCAGGGCCGCGAAGCAGCCCAAACCCGCGATCGCCGTGGCCGGGGTC
>JAFEEB010000081.1:414-5381 GCA_018241325.1 Pseudomonadota bacterium
CCGAAGGGCCGCCGCCTCTGGCGGCGAGCACCAGGCGAAACATCGCGCAGCGAGTGGAGACTGGGGGTTTGCATCTCACACCGCGCCGAGCCGCATCGGCGCCGGAAAGCCCGTGCGGTGGATCAGCTCCTCCAGCAGCGGCTGCCACTGGCTGCCGGTGGCCACGAAGCGCATTTGCTCCTCATCCATGAACCCGCCGCGCACGCCGTCGCGCATGAATTGCAGCAGCGCGTCGTAATACCCGTCCTGGTTGAGCAGGCCCACGGGTTTGTCGTGGTAGCCCAGCTGGCGCCAGGTCCAGGCTTCAAAAAACTCCTCCATGGTCCCGATGCCGCCGGGCAGCGCCAGAAAGGCGTCGGCGCGCTCGGCCATCAGGCGCTTGCGCTCATGCATGGTTTGCACCACGTGCAGCTCGGTGCAGCTGCGGTGCGCGTGCTCGCGGTCCACCAGCGACTGGGGGATCACGCCGACCACGCGCGCGCCGGCCGCCAGCGCCGCGTCGGCCACCTGGCCCATCAAGCCGCTGCGCCCGCCGCCATACACCAGCTGGCCACCGCGCTCGCCGATCCAGCGCCCCACGGCGCGTGCGGTCTGGGCGTGGGCCGCTTGGGTGCCCGGACGTGATCCGCAGTACACGCAGATGGAAAAGGCGGGTTGGGCGGGAGAGGCAGCGGTCATGTTGGTGGTCAAGACAAAAATCGGTGATAGAGCGCTGCGCACCAGACGGCGGCGCACAGCAGCAGGGCCAGCAGCACGGCGGCCGAGCCCATGTCCTTGGCGCGCTTGGACAGCGGGTGCCAGTCGGGGCCGATGCGGTCGATGGCCGCCTCGATCCCCGTGTTGAGCAGCTCGGTGATCAGCACCAGCAGCACCGCACCGGCCAGCACGGCCGTTTCGACCCAGCTGGCGCCCAGCCACAGCGATGCCGGCAGCAGGACCAGCGCGGCCAGCGCCTCCTGGCGAAAGGCGCTTTCACCCCAGCCGGCGCGCAGGCCTTGCAGCGAATAGCCCGTGGCATGCCACAGGCGCGACAGCCCGCGCCGGGCCTTTTGCGGGTTGGCCGGCCCGGTGGGGGAGGGCTCGCCCGATGGCATCAGGCCTTGGCCCCGGCGGCCGGCGGGCGCACGTCGATCTGGCGGGTGCCGGCCAAGGCGTCGTGCCAGAACTGCCGGTCGGCGCGAAAACGGCTGAGCAGCGCCCACACCAGCACCCAGCCGATCATCAGCACCGTGACCTCGCCGGCGCGCAGCGCAAAGGGTGCCATCACCGCCAGCGGCGGCAGAAACCAGACCCAGCCCAGCACGTAGCGCAGCAGGGCCCGGCCCTGCGACAGGCGCTGGCCGTGGCGGTCCACCATGCGGATATGCCAGGTCTTCATGGCCAGGGTTTGACCCTTGTGCCAGAACCACACGAAGTAAAGACCGATCACCACGAAGCAGAAGATTTGCAGCCCGTGCCGGTTGTTCAGCGCGTTGCGGGTTTGCGTGAGCGTGCCAAACAGGTAGCCGGTGATGAACACCACGCCAAACAGCAACATGCCCTCATACAGCCAGCAGGCCATGCGCCGGCGCAGCGGGGGCGCCATCAGGCGGGGCGCTTCGGGGGTTTCGGCGGGGGAGGTGGCAGTCACGGCGGGCAATGAAGGGCGGGCGACTCGCCACGCCCCGTGCGAACGGCGCGCCGGGGGGCGCCGGCGATCAACGACCGGCGCCCTCGGGTGCGGGCGCCAGAGGCAGGAGTGTATTGCGGTTGAGCGGCACGTTGATGCGCAGACCGCGGCTCGCGTCCTCCGGCGGGCTCGACGCCGCGCGCACCGGGCGGCTGATGGCGCTGGGCGGCGTGGGTCGCAGCGCCGGGGCGATGGTGACGGGGGGCTTGGGGCGGTCGCTGGCCAGGCGCTCGCGCTCTTGCTCGGGCAGGGCCTGGTATTGCTCCCACTTGGCGCGCTTTTCGTCGGTGGGGACCCTGCGGACCTCGTTGAAGTTCAGCCGCGCGCGCGCGCGCTGCGAGGCGCTGAGCTGGGCCCATTCGCTCATGCGGCGCTGCAGCGTGGCCTGCTCGGCCGGTGGCAGACGGTGGTAGTTGTGCGCCAAGGCCACCCATTTGCGCTGGTGCGACGCGCTCAGACCAGCCCAGTGCTCTTTCAGCGGCTCCAGGGCGGTTTGCTGCTGCGCCGTCAGGCTGGACCAAGGCGTGCCGCTGGCGGCCCCGTTGGCGGCCGGTGGCCGGCTGGCCCCCGCTGCTTGTGCGATTGCGGGTGCTGCGGCCGTCAGCGCGAGAACCAGCGAAGCAATGGCAACAAGGGGCTGGCGCATCAGGTTTCGGGGCGCTCCGCAGGCTGCGGGGCGCTGCGCTCGCTGGCTTGGGTTTTGAGAAATTGCAGGAACCCCGGGTCCGTATAGGCTTGCGGCGGCAGGTCGTCGGTCAGCAAGGCGGCGTCCAGATCGGCCACATCGACCGCCCGGTCGTCGTTTTGCACGATGTTGATGGTGATCAAGCCCGCCGCCAAGGCGGCCAGCAGGAACGCCGAGCCGGCCCGGCCCCAGAAGCCCAATCGGTCGCCGCCGCCAAAACCCAGCACGGCGGTGGGACCCTGCTGGAGCACCACCGGGGCGTCTGCGGCCGCCTTGCGTGCCACCATCTGCGGGCGCTTGCGACGCGCCAGCGCTTGCTGGCGCGCCACCCGCAGGCGCTCGGACACGTCGTGCGAAACCTCGCCCGCGCCGGCGGACAGCCGCGCGGCAATGCGCAAACCCATGCGGTTTTGCAGGATGTCGTTGTGTTGCAGCTGGTGGTTGGTGCTCATGGCGTAATTCCTTTGGCGCGCAATGCCTTGGCCAGCGCTTGCACGGCGCGAGAGCAATGCGTCTTGACGCTGCCCTCGGAACAGCCCATCGCGGCTGCCGTTTCGGCGACGTCCATTTCCTCCCAGTAACGCATCAGAAAGGCTTCTCGTTGACGCGCCGGCAGGGTCTGGACCTGCATTTCGATGGCGTGCAGGACTTGCGCGCGCCGGGTGGAGTCTTCGGCGCTTTCGACGGCCTCGCCGTTGGCGCTGCCGGCAAAGGCCTCCAGCAGGTCGAACCCGCTGTCCTCGCCGTCGGGCTCGAAGTCGCTCAGGTTGGAAAACAGCGCATTGCGCGTTTTTTGACGGCGAAACCAGTCCAGCGTGGTGTTGGACAGAATGCGCTGAAACAGCAGGGGCAGCTCGGCGGCGGGCTTGTCGCCGTAGTGCTCGGCCAGCTTCATCATGCTGTCTTGCACGATGTCGAGCGCCGCGTTTTCGTCGCGCACATGGTAGAGCGCGCGCTTGAACGCGCGCTTTTCCACGCTGCGCAGCAAATCGGAGAGTTCTTGTTCGGTCGCCAAGGGCGTCAGTCGGTGCAGGGCGCGAGGTGCGCGCGCCGGCGGGCAAGCGCTGGCGCGGGGGCGGCCAAAGCAGGGATTATTGCATCGGCGAGCACCGGTCATTGGTGCGCTGCAACATTCGGTCGCTGCCGGTGTCATAATGCGCGCTTGCAGTCAAAGTGGCAAACGGGTCAGCGTCCGGCGGGCTTCACAGTTACCCGTCCATGGCGTCTGGTCTCAAGTCCTGAAGCGGCCCCACGAGGGCTGGCAAGGGGCACCCAAGGTTTTTCGTCAGAGAAATTCTCGAAAGGTTGATCAAAATGGAAATCTCCAAAGCCGAACTCAAATCGGCCGCTGCCGCGTCGGCGCGCAGCGACGCATCCCCAGCCGCGCGCAGCGACGCATCGCATTCACCGCAAGAGTTGCGCGGCGCCGAAATCCTGGTCAAGGCCTTGCAGGCCGAGGGCGTCAAGTACGTCTGGGGCTACCCCGGCGGCGCGGTGTTGCATATCTACGACGCGTTTTACAAGCAGGAATCCATTCAGCACGTGCTGGTGCGCCACGAGCAGGCGGCCGTGCACGCCGCCGACGGCTATGCGCGCGCCACGGGCGACGTCGGCGTGTCCCTGGTCACCTCGGGCCCGGGCGTGACCAATGCCGTGACCGGCATCGCGACCGCCTACATGGACTCGATCCCGATGGTGATCATCTGCGGCCAGGTGCCGACGGCGGCCATTGGCCAGGATGCCTTCCAGGAGTGCGACACCGTCGGCATCACGCGCCCGATCGTCAAGCACAACTTCCTGGTCAAGGACGTGCGCGACATGGCCACGGTCATGAAAAAGGCCTTCCACATCGCGCGCTCGGGCCGCCCGGGCCCGGTGGTGGTGGACATTCCCAAGGACGTGTCGTTTGCCAAGACCAGCTACAAGGGCTATCCCGACACCATCGAGATGCGCTCGTACAACCCGGTCAAGAAGGGGCATGGCGGGCAAATCCGCAAGGCGCTGCAACTGCTGCTGGCGGCCAAGCGCCCCTACATCTACACCGGCGGCGGCGTGCTGCTGGCCGATGCCAGTGCCGAGCTGCGCACCCTGGTGGACTTGCTGGGCGCGCCCGTCACCAACACGCTGATGGGCCTGGGGGCTTTTCCGGCTTCGGACAAGCGCTTTGTGGGCATGCTGGGCATGCACGGCACCTGGGAGGCCAACAACGCCATGCAAAGCTGCGACGTGCTGCTGGCCGTGGGCGCGCGCTTTGACGACCGCGTGATCGGCAACCCCAAGCACTTCGCCTCGGTCGATCGCAAGATCATCCACATCGACATCGACCCGTCCAGCATCTCCAAGCGCGTCAAGGTGGACGTGCCGATCGTCGGTGACGTCAAGGACGTGCTGACGGACCTGATCGCCATGCTGCGCGAATCGCAGGCCAAGCCCAACGCGGCGGCGCTGGCCGACTGGTGGAAAACCATCGACGGCTGGCGCGGGCGCGACTGCCTGAAGTACGACCGCGGCAACACCGAGGTCATCAAGCCGCAGTCCGTGGTCGAGACGCTGTGGAACCTGACCAAGGACGCCGATACCTACATCACGTCCGACGTGGGCCAGCACCAGATG
>JAFEEB010000082.1:0-21826 GCA_018241325.1 Pseudomonadota bacterium
GCATGAAGGGAGCCATCATGTTGGGCTGTAAGTGATGGCCCGAGCAACGTGCAACCCGCCACGGCCGGGCCAATCCAAGCTGTCGATCCACCCATTCACCCAGAGGTCATCATGAACACCATCCAACGTCTGCTCACCATCTCCGCCCTGGCCATGGGCCTTGCCCTGCCGATGGCGGGCCATGCCCAAGTCAGCCCCAGTCCAGGCCAGGTGGCGGCGCCTGCGTCGGGCTCCATGACCGATGGCGAGGTCAAGAAGGTCGATCCGGACAACGGCAAGATCACCCTCAAGCATGGAGACATCAAGAACCTGGACATGCCCGGAATGACCATGGTCTTCACCGTTCGCGACAAGGGCCAGCTCACCAAGCTCAAGCCCGGCGACAAGGTGCAATTCATGGTCGTCCAGGAAGGCGGAAAGATGGTTGTCACCGACATCCAACCCGCGCGCTGAGCAGAGTCACAACCGCGCCGAGCCGCTGGACGCTGCAGGCTTGGCGACCCCCCATCGCAAGAATGAAAACAGGGCCCATGCCATAGGGGGGGGAAACCCGCACCGCGATGCACGCGTGCGGGTTTTTTTGTTGGTGCCGGGGCCGCAACCGCAATCAGTCCCGCAACCCGCATGAATCCTAGGTTCTGTGATCGCTGGTGCAAAATATGCCCCCAAATGTGCCCCCAACCTTGTCACGGTGCACCCGATCATGAAGCTATCTGACGTTGCCCTGCGCACCCTGGCCACCCCCGGAAAGCACTTCGACGGGGCCGGGCTTTACCTGGAAGTGACCCCCGCCGGCGGGCGCTACTGGCGCTTGAAGTACCGACACGCCGGCAAAGAAAAGCGCCTGGCGCTGGGCGTCTACCCGCAAATCAGCCTGAAGGACGCCCGCGCCCGCGCCGCCGATGCACGCCGCCTGCTGGCTGATGGCATCGACCCGAGCGCGCAGCGCAAAGCCGGCAAGGTGCAGGCCGCGCACGATGCCCGCAACACCTTGCAGGCTGTGGCCGCCGAATGGATGAAGCACCAGGCCGACCGTTGGACGCCCGACACTGCCGAGCGCATCCGCCGATCTTTGGAGCTGCACGTTTTCCCCACGCTGGGCGCCCAGCCTCTGGCCAGCATCCGGCCGGGTGATGTGCAGGCCGCCATCAAGGCGACCGAGGCCACCGGGGCAGGCGACACCGCCGGCCGCGTGTTGCAGCGCGTCAAGGCCATCTATCGATGGGCCGTGATCCATGAACGCATCGCCGCAAACCCGATGCTCGACTTGCTGCCCGGTGAGCTGCTGAAGCCCCGGGACGTCACCAGCCGGGCAGCGCTGCCCGATCTGGAATTGCCCGCCTTCATGACAAAACTGGCTGCCTACGATGGCGACCTGTGCATAGCCCACGCGCTGCGCCTGCTGATCCTTACTGCCGTGCGCCCTGGCGAGCTGCGCGGGGCTCGCTGGGCAGAGATTGACCCAGCCGCCGCCCTGTGGGTCATTCCAGCCGAGCGCATGAAGATGCGCTCCGAGCACCGCGTCCCGCTGTCCACGCAAGCCCTGGCCGTGCTGCAGTCCCAGCAAGCGCTATCAGCTGGCCGCGATCTGGTGTTTCCAAGCCCCTACTATCCCGGCAAGCCGATTAGCGAGAACACCTTGAATTCAGCCATCGCCCGCATGGGCTACAAAGGCCGCGCCACTGCCCACGGGTTCCGGGCGCTGTTCTCGACCGTGGCCAATGAGGCGGGCTGGGATGGCGACGTCATAGAGCGCCAGCTTGCCCACATCGAGCGCAACAAGGTGCGCGCCGCCTACCACCGCAGCGCCTACACCAGCGAGCGCGCCCGCCTGCTGCAGTGGTGGGGCGATTACATCGATGCGCGCGAGCGGGGCGCGGCCGTGGTGCCCATCTTCCGCAGCGCGTAGCCCAGCAAATCCAGCCCCAGCCAGCCGCCCCGATGGGCGGTTTTTTGCGCCCGGGGGGCAATCTCTACGGTCAGGAAACAACAAATCAGCGGGGGCAGCGGGGGCAATAGCAAACAATCCAGCAACCATGCGGGTTTCAGCGGGATTTGAAGGCGGGGGCAAACCGGGGGCAAACCGGGGGCAAAGTGGGGGCAAACAAATACATATAAGAAGAAGAGAAATCAATCATTCATTCATATATAGAGGTTTCCCCTTTTCCTCTTTTCCCCCTGCCCGGATCGACTTGCACCCTTGCGCACTGATTCGGAGCCGGGCGCGGGAGGGCTTCCCCCTGGCGCACCTGCCCCCGCTGGCGTGGGTTTTGGCCGGGCCGGCCTGGACCCGGCGCGCAATCGCCAGCGTTGCGGCCGGCGCTGCACTGCCAGTTTGTGGGGGCTATGGCGGGCCGCTGGGCGCGCGGCCGTGGCGTGGTGGGGTAGAGGGTGCGGCCGGGCGCTACGGGGCTGCTGCGGGCTTGCTGGGCAGCAGGTGCGCCAGCCGGTGCGGGGTGGGGCTTTCGGCGCTGTCGGCTTCATCGGCACCCGACGCCGGCAGGGGTGCCAGATACTTTGCGTGCAGGCTGGCCAGATCGAGCATAGCCCCAAGGTACGCCGCTGCCCACAATGGGGCTGGTGCCTTGCCGGTTGTCCACGTGCTGACCGCTGCCGGTGTGACACCGACGCGCCGGGCAAAGTCGGTCTGTCGCCAGCCGATGGCGGACAATGCGTCCCTGAGTTGCTGCGGGGTTAGGGCGCTGGGGCTGGTGTGGTGTTGCATGGTCGGAAATCCTAAGCGACAGGCAGAAAAAAAGCAAACACAATGCATTTATAGTCTGATTCTATGCATCGTATTTTATACGATGGCCATTATGTTAATAAGACACTCGCAACGGGCCTGTTTTTAGATTTATCCTATGACGCCCTGAAAGCCGCACCAGAAGCGCGTTTAACGCTATTGTAAATGTAGCGTTAAACGCGCCAAGCCCCAAATCTGCGCGTTTTCCTGCGTTATGCGATGCCCGTCTGCCATCGTGCCGGCCCTGCCGCGCACCGCTTGACAGCCCCCACGCCCGCCCGCACAATCCCCCCAGCCCCACACCGGGGCCGGTGCTTGAAAACACCTTTTCGATAAGCGGCGCAACCTCCCCGACAGTGAGGTTTTGTCACGTCTGAATTCTGGTGCGGTGGCCTTGTCACCCGCCGCGCGTTTCGGGCGGGATGGCCAGGCTGGCAACACCTGGCGCACGTCTTATCGCGTGTTTTCAACATCCCGTCCACCCGCCTGGCTTGAAAACCGGGCGCGTGGGTTTGAAGTCTCGATGAGGAGATTGACCCATGGCACACCCTGCCACCCAGCGCGCCACCCTTGGCGCCCCTTGCATGGCCCAGCCGGGCCGCACCCTTGACCCGATCCAGCGGCAAGCCGCGATTGAAAACGCGCTTTCGACCGCGCTGTACTTCATGCGCCGCACGGGTGACGCGCCCGCTGATCGCGCCGCCCACCTGTGGGCCGCCACTGCCCGCGCCCATCGCGCCCTGTCGCTGCTGAAACAAGCCAGCACCGACGCGCGCGAAGTGGGGAGGGCTGGGCAATGAGCGACACCTTCACCTTCACGTCGGGCGCCAATCTCAGGCCCGCCGGTCTGGCCTACGAATCAACCGCATTTATTCCGGGCTGGCTGGCATCCGTTCGCGTGTGGAGCGCAAGCGGCCGTATTACCCTGGCCATGAATGGCCATGCCGCGCACTGCGGCATGGTGTTTGACGCCGCACAGGCGCGCGCCGTGGCTGCCGAGTTGCTGACCGCTGCCGCCGCTGCTGACGCCGCGCAAGGGAGGGCCTGAGCCATGGACGCGAAGCAAATCGATCTGTCTGGCTACCTCTATCAGAACTGGGGCCTGGACAACACCAATCCCCCGGTGGTGCTCAATCCCGACGCCAGCCTGCATGCCTGCATCGCCTGGTGCTGGGGTGAAGTGGCAGAAGCGCACGGGCTGGCGATGGTGGCGCGTGTCAACAACATCGAAGGCGGCGCGGTGCTTGACGCCGTGCTGTCACGCCTGACAGCCTTGGAGCGCATGCTTGAGCATCTTGGCGAGCGTACACGGGCCGATAAGGCAGGGAGGGCCTGAGCCATGGACAAGCCAGATCCCAATTCGATCGAAGCCTTCCGCGCCTGGTTGTTGAATCGGCAGGTTGCAGCCATGCGGGAAGTGTCCACCGCCGCAGAAAACACCCTTGGCTTTTCGCACGGGGGCTACAGGTTTGCGCTGCTGTGCGTGGCTGCGCTGGTGTTCGCGCAGTACCTGGCCGACGTGAAAAAAGGCGCGCCCCCACCTGACCCCTGGGAGGGGCTGCAATGAGCCCCGCCGCACCCCCCGACAACAACACGCCCACACGCGCCTGATCCAATGGCTTTGCCCCGGCTAGGCCCGCGAACCGAAAAGCGGGGCTCCCTGCCCGCCTGCCGGGGCACCTCTACAGGGCTGCACAGATGGGGGTGCACATGACCAAATCGCAAACCGACAAGCCTGAGGCCGGCAGCGCGCCGGGTGAATGGCTGCAGCAATCAGCCGGGCTTTTCATGCGGGCCGATGGCACCGATGCCGGCCGGCTGGTGCGCCTGGCTGATGTGGCGCTGTGGCTGATCGATCAAAAGGGCCTGCCCCGCATCCCGGCCGCGAATCACCTGGCCGACAGGCTGGAGGCTGCCCAGCCCGAACCGGCGCTGTTTCGTGCACGGGCTGGCGACTACGCGCAGCCGGTTGAAGGCGACGCCGCAAGGTTTGGATATCACACCGCCGAATCATGGGCAGCACGAGACGTGGGCACAAGGCGCACGCGCTACGTCGTTTCAAGGAACATCGGTGCATCCGATGACTGGATGGGCCTGGACTTTAGAAGGCGCGAGCTCCTCGGGGCGCTCGTTCCGATTGCGCCGCAGAGCTCCGCGCCGTCCAAGCCGCCCGAATTTGTCGAGCCCGGCGTCCCGGCGCTGTTGCGCTTGCTGCGCCAGCGTTGGACGTTCCAGCGCTGGGGCTGGCGCACCGACGCCGAAATTTTCATCGCCCCACAATTGCCCGGCTTCGCCGTTGCCGTTCGCGTGGCCGACGCCGCCCGAATCTGGGGCTTTGGCAATGAGTCCGAGAAGCCGGCTTCTGCGTTGACATTCGACCAAGTTGCACCGCTTCGGAAAAAGAGCAAGCGCGCGCCGTGGAACCCTGACCACTGGCGCATTGTTTGCGACGAAATCCAGGATAGGGGCGGGGCTGGTGCGCCTGGCGTGGTTTCTGGCGTTGCCGATGCGCTGGGAATGACCGCGCGTGGCTTGAATGACCTACTCAAGAAGCGCCATCAATCCGAGCGCCCGGCCGATTCAAAGATTGTTGCGCTGGCCAGCAAGAACGATCCATTCCAGCGCGCCGCCGGCAGTTCGCGCAGCGCTTGAAATGCTGGTGACTTCCAACCCGATAGCGAAAAATCAAGCATGCGCGCGGGTTTCAGGCTTGGAAGTCAGAGCGCGTTTGATTGGAAGTCCTTCCATGGGGAACCATCGCCATCAAGCCCCAAGCGTGCCACGTCGGATGCGCAGGGCTTATGGCAACTGCGAAAGGACACCCCAATGCCTGCCCTTGTTCACACCACCCCCGGCGCCGTCCCGCGTGATCGGCTCTTGCGCCTGCCCCAAGTCGAGGATGCCGCTGGCATCAAGAAAAGCACCGTCTATGCGCTGGTGCGGGAGGGCAAATTTCCGGCCCCCGTGCGCATCACCCGCCGCCTGTCCGTGTGGCCTGAAAGCGCCGTGCTGGCCTGGGTGCAAACCCAAATCCGCGGGGGTGCCAATCATGAGTGAACGCGCCCCCAAACCCTACACCGCCACAGATGGCAAAACCCGTATCGCCAAAGGCCCCAGCGAGCACGCCGCCGCCATCGAATCGGCGGGGCAAAACATTGCCGATGCCCTGCGCAGCTTACCCAGCGCCGATTCATGGGAGGGCTTGCGCCTGGCCGTGAAGCACCACGGGCAGGGCACTGAAGCTGCGGGAGAGTGCATTGCCGAGGCCATCGGCCACACCCTGGCCGATGCAGTGGACAACGCGGCCAACGAGCTGGCCGGCATTGGCGATGCGCAACGCGAGACCGCCGAAGCGGCCAGCGCCATTGCCGGCGCGCTCGATTCGGTTGCCGAGGCCGTGGCCGGTGCTGGCAACGCCCAAAGCGAAGCCCTATCCGAGTTCCTGGCGCCTGCCGTTGATCGCCTGGCCAACGAGGCGGCTGCCGCTGCCGACAAGCAAGCCCAGGCCCTGCGCGACGTTGGCCATTCGATTCGCGCCGGCCTGGAACGCATTGCGGACGCCCTTCAATTGCGCGCCGCCTGAACACCATGCAACCCAGTCATTCCCCTGAGCTGATCCGCTCCGCCCTGGCCGCCATCCCGCCCACCCTTGCCCGCGAGGAATGGGCGCGGCTGGCCATGGCGATCAAGTCGGAATACCCGGACGGGCCGGGCTTTGACTTGTTCGACGCCTGGAGTCAGGGCGATGCAGACCGCTACGACGCCAAGGCCACCGCCAGCACCTGGCGCAGCGTGAAGGCGTCCGGGGGTGTGGGGCTGGGCACGCTGTTTTTCATCGCGCAGCAGCACGGATGGAAGATGCCCGAGAACGCCCGGCCGGCCCCGCCCGACGCTGCCGAGCTGGCCCGCAGCGAAGCCGAGCGCCGGGAGCGCGACCGAGCCGAGCGCCAGCGCCAGCAGGCCGCCCAAGATGCCGCCGCCGATGTGGCTGGCGACCTGTGGGCAGCCGGCACCGAGGCCGGCGCCGCCCGGCACCCCTACATCGTGCGCAAGGGCATCACCGCCCACGGTGTGCGCGTGGGGGCCGATGGCTGGCTGCTGGTGCCCATGCAAAACGCCGATGGTGAGCTGCGCAACATGCAGCGCATTGCACCCGAGCCCCCGGCCGATGGCGTGCCCGGCAAGCTGTTTTGCAAGGGCGGGCAGGTGACGGGCCTGCTGCACCTGCTGGGCAACCCAGCGGGCGATGTGGCGCTGTTGGCAGAGGGCTACGCCACGGGCGCCAGCCTGCACGCCGCCACCGGCCGCCCCGTGGCCGTGGGCTTCAACGCCGGCAACCTGAAGGCCGCCGCGCGCACCCTGCGCCAGACCATGGGGCCGGGCGCGTTGATCGTGGTGTGTGGCGACGATGACCGCGCTACCGAGCTGCGATCAGGCAAGAACCCCGGGGCCGATGCCGCGCGCGCCGCCGCCGCATTGGTGCGTGGCCTGGCCGTGTTGCCCAAGGGCTTGCCGGCCAATCAATCCGACTTCAACGACCTGCACCAGCACACCGGGCTTGATGCCGTGCGCGATCAAATCGAGGCCGCCATTGCGGCGCACCAGCGCACCCGACCCGGCCGCGATGATGCCGACACCGAAGCCCCCCCGCCGCCCAAGCGCGGGCGCCGCGCTGCTGCAGCTTCTGCTGGTGCTGACGATCAACCCTCCGCCGATGCGCGCCGCGATCCGTTCACCGTGGACGATTCGGGTGTGTACTACACCGGGCGCGACAGGGACGGTAACGCCCTGGCGCCGCTGTGGCTGTGCAGCCGCCTGGACGTGATCGCCCGCACGCGCGATGCCGAGGGCCATAGCTGGGGCTATCTGCTGAGTTTTGCCGACCCCACCGGCCGCTCGCGTGAATGGGCCATGCCCGCCCGCATGCTGGCCAGTGATGGCGGCGAATACCGCGCCGCGCTGCTGGGCATGGGCCTGCTGATCGCCACCGCGCCCATGGCCCGCAACCGCCTGACCGAATACCTGCAAACACGCCAGCCCCATGACCTGGCCACCTGCACCGACCGCACCGGCTGGCACCCGGCCGGCGAAGGCGCCGCCGCCTACGTGCTGCCGCACGAAACCATTGGCGACGGTGCCGAGCGGATCGTTTTTCAGTCAGACAGCCAGGCAGAAAACACCTTCAAGCAACGCGGCGACGTGGCCACCTGGCGCGAGCGCATCGGTGCGCTGTGCGTGGGCAATAGCCGCCTGATCTTTGCCGTGGCCTGTGCCTTCGCTGGGCCGCTGATGCGCCCCGCTGGCGTGGACAGCGGGGGCTTTCACCTGCGCGGCAACAGCAGCAGCGGCAAGACAACCGCGCTGCGCGTGGCTGCCAGCGTCAACGGTGCGCCCAGCTATTTGCAACGCTGGCGCACCACCGACAACGCGCTTGAATCTACTGCTGCCCAGCACTGCGATGCACTGCTGATCCTGGATGAGCTGGCACAGGTGGAGGGCCGCGTGGCGGGTGAATGCGCCTACCTGCTGGCCAATGAGCAAAGCAAGGCCCGCAACACACGCGGCAGCGCGCCCCGTGCGCGCCTGAGCTGGCGCCTGCTGTTTCTGTCGGCGGGTGAGCTGGGGCTTGCCGATCACATGGCCGAGGCGATGAAGCGCGCCCGCGTCGGTCAAGAGGTGCGCATGGTTGATCTCGATGCTGATGCCGGCGCCGGGATGGGCCTGTTTGAACACCTGCACGACCGTGATGGTGGCGCTGCGCTGTCCAACGAGCTGACGCGCGCCGCTGGCAACGTCTACGGCCACCCCGGCCGCGCCTGGCTGCAATGGCTGGCGTCCCAGTGGCAGGGCCTGCCAAGGCTGTTGCGTGAGCGCATGGAGGCCCTGCGCGTGGCCTGGGTGCCTGAGGGGGCAGCCGGTCAAGTGGAGCGCGTGGCCGCCCGCTTTGCACTGGTTGCCGTGGCTGGCGAGCTGGCCACCGAGGCCGGCCTGACCGGCTGGCCAGTGGGTGAGGGTGAGCGCGCTGCCCGCAAGTGCTTTGAATCGTGGCTTGCCCAGCGTGGGGGCGCCGGCAATGCCGAGGTGCGGCAAATGGTGCGCCAGGCTCAGGGCTTTTTGGAGCGTCATGCCGAGGGCCGCTTTACCTGGTGGCACCGCGCCGCCGATGACCACAACCCCAAGACGCTGAACCGCGCCGGCTTCCGGCGCCTGCTGGCGCCCGATGGCACGCCCATCAATCGGGACAGCCAGCACGCCGTCGAGATTGGTGAGCGCATGTCGCCCACCGTGGGCGAAGAGTGCCAAACGGAATACTTCATCTTGCCCGACGTGTTCCGCTCCGAGGTGTGCCAAGGCTTTGACGTGCAGGCCATGTGCCGCGTGCTGGCCGAGCATGGCGCGCTGCATACCGACGCCGGCCGCTTCACCGTGCGGCCACGACTGCCCGGCGTGGGCAATACCCGCTGTTATCAGATCAAGCCCGATCTGTTCGGCCTGGACGTGTAGCCCCATGCCCGAGTACTGGCCTGCAGAAAATGCAGGCCATGACCGCGCGCGCCGTGGGCGCCGGGGGCGGGGGCTCCTTTCGCGCGCCCCAATGTCCGGGGACGTGCGCGGGTCCTTCCTGTGCTTTGTGCATCAGGGTAGTTCGCACCCCACAAGCCCCGTAGTTAGCGACGATTCAAAGTTACTGAATTTTTGGCGTGCCGTGCACGTTGATGGATGGGGACGCCGTGGCACTCAGCCGCCGGCCCAGCAGCACACGCACCGCGCCCGGCTGGCCGTGCTTCACCACCATGGGCGGGCAGCTCGCACCGTGCGGCGGTGGTGTTGCACGGCACCTTTGAGCGCGAGAAAACGCGGCCGTTCGCCATCGGCTGCGCCGTGCTGTTGGTGTCGCCCGCCTGTTTTTATAGAACAAAGGTATTCAAATAAAGGGTAAACCCTGATCATTTGCCCCCGCTGCCCCCACTTTAAATCGATTTGCCCCCGCCTCGACCGGGGGCAAAATTCGCCTTGTGTGACAACGAGTTATGGTGGTTATCCACAGTTGCCCCCGCTGCCCCCGCTAAAAAAGAGCAAGACCCCGAAGGGATGTTGCAAAACCCTGCAGTTTTTTGCGTGTCGTTGTCGGTGGTGTCGGCCGCCTCGCCGTGGGTTGTGGGTCCTCCCCGGCCTCCCTCCGCACGGGTAATTCGCACCCCGATCTGTGCTCAGTCACGGGGCTTCCTTAAGGGGGTTCCGGTTGCCTCGCTGGGGGTTCACGGTTCTTTTTGGGCGATCCCTTTGCGTCCCCGCTTGTGCTGCCGCCCTGGCTGCACCCAGCCCCCCCCTATAGGTACTCCCGGCGCACTCCTTGACAAGGGTAATTCGAGCCCCGCGCCCGCGCCAGCAGCTGGGTTCCGGGGTTGCTTGACAGGTGGCTTGCCAAGCCCGTGGCGGCCGATCCCGGAAACAGCGTTTTGGCGCTGCCGCCTAGCCCGCGCGGGCTGGCGCCCATTGGGCCAATGTGCCCCCGTTTCCTGAAAATATGCCCCCAAATATGCCCCCAGGTGCCCCCGGATGGTCATACACTTTGACGGACACTTACGCACCCGAAATGCCGTGCTACAGAGGGGAAAAAGAAAAGGCCCGCACGGTCTTGGAACCATGCGGGCCTTGATGTGGTGCCCGGGGCCGGAATCGAACCGGCACACCTTTCGGTGGGGGATTTTGAGTCCCCTGCGTCTACCAATTTCACCACCCGGGCGGATTCCAACGCAAGCTGCAAATTATGGCACAGTGATGTCCATGAACTACTCAACAATCGAAGACGCGGTTGGCCGCACGCCCCTGGTGCGGCTGCAACGCTTGGGCGCGGCCGAGCAGGCGGCGCGTGACACGGTGGTGCTGGCCAAGCTGGAGGGGAACAACCCGGCCGGCTCGGTCAAGGACCGCGCGGCGCTGTGGATGATTCGCGGCGCCGAGGCGCGCGGCGAGATCAAGCCGGGCGACACGCTGATCGAGGCGACCAGCGGCAACACCGGCATCGCGCTGGCGATGGCCGCCTGCGTCAAGGGCTACCGCATGATCCTGATCATGCCGGAGGACCTGTCCGTCGAGCGCGCGCAGACCATGAAGGCCTACGGCGCCGAGCTGATTCTGACGCCGCGCTCGGGTGGCATGGAGTACGCGCGCGACCTGGCCGACAAGATGGTGGCGCAAGGCAAGGGCCGCGTGCTGGACCAGTTCGCCAACGCCGACAACCCGCGCAGCCACTACGAGAGCACGGGCCCCGAGCTGTGGGAGCAGACCGGCGGGCGCATCACGCACTTCGTGTCGGCCATGGGCACCACGGGCACCATCATGGGCGTGGCGCGCTTTCTGCGCGAGAAGAACCCGAAGGTGCGTATCATCGGCGCGCAGCCGGCCGAGGGCGCGCGCATTCCCGGCATTCGCAAGTGGCCCGAAGCGTATCAACCGAGGATCTACCAGCCCAGCGAGGTCGATGAATGGGTGCCCGTGCTGCAGGACGACGCCGAGGAAACCGCGCGGCGCCTGGCGCGCGAGGAGGGCATCTTCGGCGGCATCTCGTCCGGCGGCGCCGCCTGGGTGGCGCAGCAGGTGGCGGCGCGCGAGGCGGGCGCCACCATCGTCTTCGTGGTGTGCGACCGCGGCGATCGCTACCTGTCGACCGGCGTCTTTCCGGCCTGATTCAAAACAAATCAGCCTGTAGCGCACGTGAATCATGCGCGATAAGCTATAAAAATAATAGTTGCATGAGCGCTTTCAGATTCTGCCCCAACTGCGCCACCCCGCTCGAATGGATCGTGCAGGACGAAGACAGCGGCCCCAAGGAGCGCTTGCGCTGCCCGGCCTGCGGCTTCACGCACTGGAACAACCCCACGCCCGTGCTGGCGGCCATCGTCGAATACCGCGGCCAGGTGCTGCTGGCGCGCAACGCCGCCTGGCCGGCCAAGATGTTCGCGCTGATCACCGGCTTCATGGAGGCGGGTGAGACGCCGCAAGAAGGCATTGCGCGCGAGGTCAAGGAAGAAACCAACCTCGACGTGCAGTCGCTGGGCCTGGTGGGCGTGTACGACTTCAAGCGCATGAACCAGGTCATCATCGCCTTCCACGCGGTGTGCGAGGGCGAGGTGCGCCTGTCGCCCGAACTGGTGGACTGGCGCCTGTACGACCTGCCCGACCTGAAATGCTGGCCCGCCGGCACCGGCCATGCGCTGGCCGACTGGCTGCGCACGCGCGGGCACGAGCCGGTGTTCTTCACGCCCGAGGAAAACGCCGAGCGGCGGCGCGGACTCGATTGATTGACAATCGGTCGATGGATATCACCAAGGAAGTCGATGCGCGCGGGCTGAACTGCCCGTTGCCCATCCTGAAGGCCAAGAAGGCCTTGTCGGAATTGACCAGCGGCCAGTTGCTGCGGGTGCTCAGCACCGACCCGGGTTCGGTGCGCGACTTTCAGGCTTTTGCCCGGCAGACGGGCAACGATCTGGTCGAGCAGCAAACCACGGACGAGCAGTTCGTGCACGTGCTGCGCCGGCGTTGACCGACGCGCGCTACAGCGTCAGCGATTTCAGGTAGTCGCGAAAGCCGGCGCCCATCTGCGGGTGCTGCAAGGCCAGTTCGACGGTGGCCTGCAAGAACCCCTCTTTGCTACCGCAATCGTAGCGCTTGCCGCGGTATTGATACGCGTAAACGGCCTCTTTGGTCATCAGCCGCGCAATGGCGTCGGTGAGCTGGATTTCGCCGCCCGCGCCGGGCGTCTGCTGGCGAATTTCATCGAAGATGCCGGCGCTGAGCACATAGCGGCCGGCCACCGCCATGCGCGAGGGCGCTTGCTCGGGCGCGGGCTTTTCGACGATGCGCTCGATGTCGATCAGCCGCTCGCCGGCCGGCTGGCCGGCCACGATGCCGTAGCGGCGCACCTGGTCGGCCGGCACCTCCTGCACCGCCAGCACCGAGCGCCCCAGGCGGGCGTAGGCGTCCACCATCTGCTTGAGCACCGGCGCGCCGCCGGGTGGGCCCACCATCAGGTCGTCGGCCAGCAGCACGGCAAAAGGGTGCTCGCCCACGATGTGCGCGGCGCACAGCACGGCGTGGCCCAGGCCCAGCGAGCGCGGCTGGCGCACATAGGAGCAGTTCATGTCGTCGGGCGAGACGGCGCGCACCATCTCGATCAGGGCGTGCTTGCCGGCGGCCTCGAGCTCGCTTTCCAGCTCGTAGGCGGTGTCGAAGTGGTCCTCGATGGCGCGCTTGCTGCGCCCGGTGACGAACACCATGTGGCGCATGCCGGCGGCGTAGGCTTCTTCGACGGCGTACTGGATCAGTGGCTTGTCCACCACCGGCAGCATCTCCTTGGGGCTGGCCTTGGTGGCGGGCAAAAAGCGCGTGCCGAGGCCGGCCACGGGAAAGACGGCGGTATGGATTTGGCGGGGGGTGGTCATGACGGCGGCAAAGTGTTACATTTTCGCCCTGCTGTCAGCAGGGTCGGCCGGTATGGTCGGCCCATCGACGGGGCAAAACGGGGATGAGCGTGGAGATATTGCTGCTGGAGAACTTGGCCGCCGACGCCCGCCAGTGGCTGGCCGACCGCCATCACGTGGATTATCGGGCAGACCTGGCCCTCGACCCCCAGGCCTTGCGCGCGCACTTGTACAAGACCGATGCGCTGGTGGTGCCCTCGTGGCTGCGCGTGGGCAAGCCGCTTTTGGACTTTGCGCCGCGCCTGGTGGCCGTGGGGCGCATCCACGAAGGCGGCGACAACATCGATTTCGAGGCCTGCCAGCGCCGGTCCGTGCGCGTGGTGCAGGCCTCCAGCGCCACGGCGCGGGCCACGGCCGAATACCTGCTGACCGCCTTGCTGACGCTGTTTCGCACCGGCGGCAACCTCAATGTCGGGGCGGCGCCCAACGGCTTGCAGTCGCCGGGGCGCGAGATCAACGACAGCGTGATCGGCCTGTTCGGCCTGTCGGCGCCGGCGCAGATGCTGGCGCCCATGCTGGTGGCGCTGGGCGCGCGCGTGCTGGGCTACGACCCGGCCCTGCACCGCAGCGCCGAGATCTGGGCCCGCCTGGGCGTGCAACCCTTGTCGCTGGCAGAGATGCTGGAGGCGGCCGATGCCGTGTCCATGCAGACCGTGTATGCCTCGCGCTACCGCGGCCTGGTGGGCGAGCGCCTGTTGCAAAGCTGCAAGCCCGGCCAGCTGTGGGTGAGCGCCAGCCGCGCGGTACTGTTCGACCTGGACGCGCTGGCGCAGGCCTTGCGCTCCGGGCGCCTGGCCGCCTGCTGGATGGACAGTGACGACGAGCTGCTGGCGCAGCCGGGGTGCCCGGTGCAGGGCTTGCCCAACCTGCGCGTCACGCCGCGCCTGGCGCCGCGCACGCAGGAGTCGTATTTGCGCGGCAGCTGGTACCTGGCCGATCGTCTGCACCAGACGCTGGAGATGAGCGCGCACCAGGGCGGCTGGAGCGGCACGGCCACCACGCCGATGCCGCTGGGGTGACCAGGCTCACCGCCGATCTCGTCACGCTGCGCCTTTAGCCCAGCCGCGCGAGCTGCGCGCCGATTTTCTCCAGCGCCGCGCCGAAGTCGGCCACGCGCTTTTGCTCCTGCTCGATCACCGCCGGCGGTGCCTTGGCCGTGAAGGCGGCGTTGCCCAGCTTGCCCTGGGCCTTGGCCAGCTCGCCCTGCAGGCGCGCGGCCTCCTTGGCCAAGCGGGCTTTTTCGGCCGCCACATCGACCTGCATGAACAGGGCCAGGCGCGCCTCGCCCACCACGGCGGTGGGTGCGTTTTGCGCGGCGGCGGCCCAGTCGGCCTCGCTGGCAAAGACCTTGACCTCGGCCAGCTTGGCCAGCGCGTGCAGCGCGCCGGCGTGCTGCTCGATGAAGGCCGCGTCGCCCAGCGCGAACAAGGGCAGGCGCTGCGCGGGCGACACGCCCATTTCGCCGCGCAGGTTGCGGCAGGCGTCCACCAGCGCTTTCAGACGGGCGACTTCGGCTTCGGCCGCTTCGTCGATGTGGCTGGCCTGCGCCTCGGGGTAGGGCGCCACGGCGATGCTGGCGCCGCTTTTGCCGGCGACGGGGGCCACGGCCTGCCACAGCGCCTCAGTCACGAAGGGGATGATGGGGTGGGCCAGGCGCAAGATGGCTTCGAGCACGCGCACCAGGGTGCGGCGCGTGGCGCGCTGCTGCGCCGGCGTGCCCGTCTGGATCTGCACCTTGGCGATCTCCAGGTACCAGTCGCAGTATTCGTTCCAGACGAAGTCGTAGATCGCGCTGGCCACCGTGTCCAGGCGGTAATCGGCAAAGCCTTTGGCCACGGCGGCTTCGGTTTTTTGCAGGCGGCTGACGATCCAGCGGTCGGCGGCAGAGCGTTCCACGGCCGCGTCGGCATCCGCCCCGCAGTCGTGGTTCTCGCAGTTCATCAGCACGAAGCGGCTGGCGTTCCACAGCTTGTTGCAGAAGTTGCGGTAGCCCTCGCAGCGCTTGCTGTCGAAGTTGACGGTGCGCCCCAGCGTGGCCATGGCGGCAAAGGTAAAGCGCAGGGCGTCGGCGCCGTAGCCCGGGATGCCGTCGGGAAATTCCTTCTTGGTGTTTTCGCGCACCTTGGGCGCCGTCTCGGGCTTGCGCAGGCCGGTGGTGCGCTTGTCCAGCAGAGGGGCCAGCGCAATGCCGTCGATCAGGTCCACCGGGTCGAGCACGTTGCCTTCGCTCTTGCTCATCTTCTTGCCGTGCGCGTCCAGCACCAGGCCGTGGATGTAGACATGATTGAACGGCACCTGGCCGGTGAAGTGCGTGGTCATCATGATCATCCGCGCCACCCAGAAGAAGATGATGTCGTGGCCGGTGACCAGCACGCTGCTGGGCAGGTAGAGCGACAGGTCTTCGGTTTTCTCGGGCCAACCGAGAGTCGAGAACGGCACCAGCGCCGAGGAGTACCAGGTGTCGAGCACGTCCTCGTCGCGCGTCAGGGCCCCTGAATATCCAGCCTTGTCGGCCTTGGCGCGCGCCGCATCTTCGTTGCGTGCTACAAAAATCGAACCATCTTCGCCATACCAGGCCGGAATCTGGTGCCCCCACCACAGCTGGCGCGAGATGCACCAGTCCTGGATGTTGTTCATCCACTGGTTGTAGGTGTTGACCCACTGCTCGGGCACGAAGCGCACCGCGCCGGACTGCACGGCGTCAATGGCTTTTTGCGCGATGGATTTGCCGCTCTCGTCTGGTTTGCTCATGGCGACAAACCACTGGTCCGTCAGCATCGGCTCGATGATCTGGCCCGTGCGGGCGCAGCGCGGCACCATCAGCTTGTGCTTTTTGGTCTCGACCAGCAGGCCTTGCACCTGCAAATCGGCCACGATGGCCTTGCGCGCGGCGAAGCGGTCGAGGCCCCAATATCGCTCCGGGATGAGTTCCCAAGCCTCCTTGCCCGGCAAAGGCTCCTCCACGAGGCGCCCCATCGTGCCATCTGCAAGATACCTGCTGGCTTCAGCTTCACGCTCAAAAATGTCTTTGACGGTGCCTCCTTGGATCTTTGCGTCAAGCGTGAAGATGTTGATCATCGGCAACTGGTGACGCTGCCCCACCGCATAGTCGTTGGCGTCGTGCGCGGGCGTGACCTTGACCACGCCGGTGCCGAAGTCCTTGTCCACGTAGTCGTCGGCAATCACCGGGATGGCGCGGCCCACCAGCGGCAGCGTGACCGACTGGCCGATGAAGCGCTGGTAGCGTTCGTCCTCGGGGTGCACCATCACGGCCACGTCGCCCAGCATGGTTTCGGGGCGGGTGGTGGCCACCACCAACTGGTCGCCGCTGCCGTCGGCCAGCGGGTAGGCGATGTGCCACAGAAAGCCGTCTTCCTCGGCGCTTTCCACCTCCAGGTCGCTCACCGCGCTTTTCAGCTCCGGGTCCCAGTTGACCAAGCGCTTGCCGCGGTAGATCAGCCCCTGTTCGTACAGCGTGACGAAGGTCTCGGTGACCACCCTGGAGAGCTTGTCGTCCATGGTGAAGTATTCGCGGCTCCAGTCCACGCTGTCGCCCATGCGGCGCATCTGGCGCGTGATGGTGGCGCCCGAGCTTGCCTTCCAGTCCCACACGCGGGCGACGAAGTTCTTGCGGCCCAGATCGTGCCGGCTCTGGCCTTTTTCTTGCAACTGGCGCTCAACCACGATCTGCGTGGCGATGCCGGCGTGGTCGGTGCCCGGCACCCACAGCGTGTTGAAGCCGCGCATGCGGTGGTAGCGCGTCAGGCTGTCCATGATGGTCTGGTTGAACGCATGGCCCATGTGCAGCGTGCCGGTGACGTTGGGCGGCGGCAGCTGGATGGCGAAGTTGCGGCCGGCGGCCGCGGCCTCGGCATTGGCTTGGCCCGTGCCGCGCCAGCCGGCGCGCCCCAGTCCGGCCTGCTCCCACGCGGGGCCCCACTGCGCCTCGATGGCCGCGGGCTCGAAAGATTTGGACAGCGACGCCAGCCGCTCTTGGGCAGGCGCCGTCGGGTGCTCTTGGGGAGATGGTTCGGACATGGTGAGGCCAGGGCGCGCCCGCTGCGGGGCAGGGACGGGGTACGAAGACGGGAAAGCCAGCGATTTTAGCCGCGCACCGACCGCGCCGCGCGCCGCGCCAGGCTTGGGCGGCTCGGCTCAATAGCGGGCTGCGCGCTTGATGGTCAAGCGCGTGTCGCTATCAAATTGGAAGTATCGCGGGGCGGTGTGGCCATGCATCGGCCCAACGCCCGGCGGCGCGCTTGCCTAAAATCGCGCCCCATGCCGCCCGAACCCGATGTCTCCCTGCTGACCCACGCCGTCCTGGGGGCGACGTTTTTGCTGTCCGCCGCGTTTGGCGCCATCGTGCACCGCACCGGTTTTTGCACCATGGGCGCGGTGACCGACGTGGTGACGATGGGCGAATGGACGCGCATGCGCCAGTGGGCGCTGGCCGCGGGCGTGGCGGTGCTGGGCTTTGCGCTGCTGGCGGCGGGCGGCGTCATTCGCTCGGCGGACACGGTGTATGCCGACTCGCGCTGGATGTGGCTGTCCTCGCTGGTGGGTGGCCTCTTGTTCGGCATCGGCATGGTGCTGGCCTCGGGCTGCGGCAGCAAAAATCTGGTGCGCATGGGCGCGGGCAACCTGAAGGCGCTGGTGGTGTTCATCGTCATGGCGCTGTCGGCCTACATCACGCTGCGCGGCCTGACGGCGGTGTGGCGCGATGGCACGGTGGACCGGGTGTACGTGGCGTTCTCGGGCCCGGCCACGCTGGGCCACCTGGCCGCCGGCGCGCTGGGCTGGTCGCTGCCGGCGGCCCTGCTCGTCACGGCATCGGGGGTGGGCGGCGCGCTGGTGGTTTGGGCCTTGCTGGGGCGCGGCTTCATGCGGGCCAACAACCTGCTGGCGGGGGTGGGCATCGGCGCGGCCATCGTCGGCATGTGGTGGGTCAGCGGCGCTTTAGGCTACGTGGCCGAGCACCCGCAGACGCTGGAGGCGACGTACCTGGGCTCGCGCACCGGCCGCATCGAGTCGTTGACCTTTACCGCGCCGCTGGCCTGGGCGATCGACTGGCTGATGTTCTACAGCGACAGCAACCGCCACCTGGGCATTGCCGCCACCTCGGTGGCCGGTGTCGTGGCCGGCGGCTTCGTGCATGCGGTGGCCACGCGGCGCTTTCGCTGGGAGGGCTTTCGCACCACCGAAGACCTGGCCACGCACCTGATCGGCGCCACCCTGATGGGCGCCGGCGGCGTGACGGCGCTGGGCTGCACCATTGGCCAAGGTTTGAGCGGCGTGTCCAACCTCAGCCTGACCAGCTTCAGCGCGGTGGCCAGCATCATTGCCGGCGCGGTGCTGGCACTCAAGGCCCAGGCCTGGCGGCTGGAGCGGCAGGCATGATCGGCGATGGGCTCGACGTGCTCGATGTGGACGCCGAGCGGCGCTTTGGCGGCCTGGCGCGGCTGTACGGGGCGGCCGGCGCCGCGCGCATCCGCGCCGCGCACGTGGCCGTGGTGGGCATTGGCGGCGTGGGCTCGTGGGCGGCCGAGGCGCTGGCGCGCAGCGGCGTGGCGCAACTCACGCTGATCGACATGGATCACATTGCCGAGTCCAACGTCAACCGCCAAATCCACGCGCTGACCGGCACGCTGGGCCAGGCCAAGGTCAGCGCCATGCGCGAGCGCATCGCGCAAATCCACCCGGGCTGCCAGGTGCATGCGGTCGATGCCTTCGTCGAGCCCGACAACTGGCCGCAATTGCTGCCCCAGCCGGTGGATGCGCTGATCGACGCCTGCGACCGCGTGGCCGCCAAGCTGGCCATGGCGCAGTGGGCGCGTGAGCACAAGATGCGCTTCATCACCGTGGGCGCCGCGGGCGGCAAGCGCGCCGGCGAGCGGGTGGAGATTGCCGACATCACGCAGGTCACGCACGACCCGCTGATTGCCCAGCTGCGCTACCGCCTGCGCCGCGCCGGTGGCACGCCGGCGGGCGGGCGTCCGCTGGGCGTGCCCTGCGTGTTCAGCCGCGAGGCCGTGGTGCAGCCGGCGGCCTGGGACGCGCCGGCGGCGACCGACGGCAGCTTGAACTGCCACGGCTATGGCTCCAGCGTGGCCGTGACCGCGACGTTCGGTCTGTGCGCCGCGGGTTGGGCGCTCGATCAATTGGCCAAGGCGCCGTGACAAGTCGGATATACTCGCGGGCTTGCCGGAATTTCACGCGAGTGGCGGTTCGGCTCGAAGGGGGTCGTTAGCTCAGTTGGTAGAGCAGCGGACTTTTAATCCGTTGGTCGCGTGTTCGAGTCACGCACGACCCACCAAAATCCATTGAGGCCGTGCGATTGTCATCAGTCGCGCGGCCTTGCCGCTTGCAGGGGCGCGCGAACGGCGCGCCCGTGTCGGCCCACCCGCCTAGAATTTCCTTCAATGCAAGCGCTTGAAGGACCCGTTGCCGCATGAGCCCCGCCAAACAGACCGCTGCCCCCGCCAAACGCCCGGGCGTGCGCGTCATCAAGAAGTACCCCAACCGCCGGCTGTACGACACCGATGCGTCGTCGTACATCACGCTGGCGCAGGTGCGCACGCTGGTGATGGAGCGCGAACGCTTCGCGGTGCTGGACGCCAGGACGGGCGAGGACCTGACGCGCAGCATCCTGCTGCAGATCATCCTGGAGGAGGAGGCCGCCGGCGCGCCGCTGTTCACCGAGGCGGTCCTGGCCGACATCATTCGCTTCTACGGCCATGCCATGCAGGGCTTCATGGGCTCCTACCTCGAGAAGAACATCCAGGCCATGGTGGAGATCCAGACCAAGCTCGCCGAGCAGGCGCAGGGCCTCACGCCCGAGATGTGGTCGCAGTTCATGCGCCAGCAGGCGCCGCTGATGCAGGGCGTGATGAGCAGCTACCTGGAGCAGTCCAAGGCCACGTTCTTGCAGATGCAGGAGCAGATGGCCAGGCAGGCCGAGCAGTTTTTTAGCGCCTTCGGCATGCGTCGCTGACCCGGCGCCGGCGCCCAGCGAAAGGGCGCGCCGACTGCGACAATCGAGAACATGAGTGAAATGAGTGCCCCCACCGCCCCGCGCATCGGCTTCGTCAGCCTGGGCTGTCCCAAGAACCTGACGGACTCCGAGCTCATCCTCACGCAGCTCAGCGCCGAGGGCTACCAGACCGCCAAGAGTTTCGAAGGGGCGGACCTGGTCATCGTCAACACCTGCGGCTTCATCGACGAGGCCGTCAAGGAAAGCCTGGACACCATTGGCGAAGCCCTCGCGGTCAACGGCAAGGTCATCGTCACCGGTTGCCTGGGTGCAAAAACCATAGCTGGCAGCGCGCACGGGACAAACGCTGCAAGCCAAAATGATTCAGAAAACCTGGTCAAGCACCTGCACCCGTCCGTGCTGGCCGTCACCGGGCCACAGGCCACGCAGTCGGTGATGGACGCGGTGCACCAGCACCTGCCCAAGCCGCACGACCCCTTCATCGACCTGGTGCCGGGTGCGTTCGGCGAGGCGGGGCTCAAGCTCACGCCGCGCCACTACGCCTACCTGAAGATCAGCGAGGGCTGCAACCACCGCTGCACCTTCTGCATCATCCCCTCGATGCGGGGCGACCTGGTGAGTCGCCCCATCGGCGACGTGCTGAAGGAGGCGCAGGCGCTGTTCGAGGGTGGCGTGAAAGAGCTGCTCATCATCAGCCAGGACACCTCGGCCTACGGCGTGGACCTGAAGTACCGCACCGGCTTCTGGGGCGGCCGGCCCGTGAAGACGCGCCTGCTGGAGCTGGTGCAGGCGCTGGGCGAGCTGGCCGCGCCGCACGGCGCCTGGGTGCGCCTGCACTATGTGTACCCCTATCCGCACGTGGACGAGATCGTGCCGCTGATGGCCGAAGGCCGCGTGCTGCCCTACCTGGACGTGCCCTTGCAGCACAGCCACCCCGAGGTGCTGCGGCGCATGAAGCGCCCGGCCAGCGGCGAGAAGAACCTGGAGCGCATCGAGCGCTGGCGCGCCATGTGCCCCGAGATCGTGATCCGCTCGACCTTCATCGCCGGGTTTCCGGGCGAGACCGAGGCCGAGTTCGAAGACCTGCTGGCCTTCATGCGCGCCGCGCGCATCGACCGCGCCGGCTGCTTTGCCTATTCGCCGGTTCAAGGCGCCGCGGCCAACGACTTGCCGGGCATGCTGCCGCTCGAGGTGCGCGAGGAGCGCCGCGCGCGCTTCATGGCCGTGGCCGAAGAGGTGTCGGCGGCCAAGCTGCGCGAGCGCGTGGGCGCCACCATGCAGGTGCTGGTCGATTCGGCGCCCGCGCTGGGCCGCCGCGGCGGGGTGGGGCGCAGCTACGCCGACGCGCCCGAGATCGACGGCGTGGTGCAGCTTTTGCCGCCCGAGAAGGCGAGCAAGACGCTGAAGGTGGGCACGTTCACGCGCGCGCGCATCGTGGGCACGCAAGGGCACGATCTGATTGCCGCGCCCCTCTGATGCCAAGGCAAAAAAAAGCCACCCGACGGTGGCTTTCGTGTTGCGACGAGTCTGGTATGTTCCAGCCCGCTGCTCTTATTGTTGGTGCCCAGGAGAGGACTCGAACCTCCACGGAGTTACCCGCTAGTACCT
>JAFEEB010000082.1:21860-22139 GCA_018241325.1 Pseudomonadota bacterium
AAACAAGGATTCTATATCAAAAATTCAGCCCCCCAAAAAAATCTGCCCGACGAAATCGAAGGTGTGGTTTCCGGACATCGCGAAGGCCATGGCTTCGTGCAACGCGATGACGGCGAAGCCGACATCTATCTGCCCCCCAACGAGNNAACGAGATGCGCGCCGTGCTGCACCGCGACCGCGTGCGGGTGCGCGTGGTGCGCCACGACCGGCGCGGCCGTCCCGAGGGGCGCGTGCTGGAGATCGTCGAGCGCCCGCCGCAGCCCATCATCGGCCGCCTGC
>JAFEEB010000082.1:22155-22331 GCA_018241325.1 Pseudomonadota bacterium
GGCCAGGACGTGATGATTCCCAAGGGCGCCATCGGCATGGCCAAGGCCGGGCAGGTGGTCGTCGTCGAACTGACCGAGCCGCCCGCGCTCTACGGACAGCCCGTGGGCCGCGTCGAGGGGGCGCTGGGCGAGGGGGACGAGCCGGGCATGGAGATCGAGATCGCGGTGCGCAAGTA
>JAFEEB010000083.1 GCA_018241325.1 Pseudomonadota bacterium
GGGGCTGGCCCTCACCTTGCGTCAGCTCCGTAGATGGCAGGCCACCTGGTGGCCATCGGCAACGGTCTTCAGCTCCGGCCGCTCGTTGGCGCACAGCGGCAGTTGGCGCACGGGGCAGCGCGGGTGGAAGTGGCAACCGGTCGGCGGGTTCATGGCGCTGGGCACCTCGCCGCTGAGCATGATGCGCTTGCGCGCCGCCTTCGGGTCGGGCACTGGCACGGCCGACAGCAACGCCTCGGTATAGGGGTGCAGCGGCGAGGCATAGAGCGCGCGTGCTGAGGCAATCTCGACGACGCGGCCGAGGTACATCACCGCCACCCGGTCGCTGATGTGCTCGACTACCGAAAGGTCGTGCGCGATGAACAGGTAGGTCAGGCCGTACTGCTCCTGCAGGTCCTGCAGCAGGTTGATCACCTGCGCCTGCACCGACACGTCGAGCGCCGAGACCGACTCGTCGCACACCACCACGCGCGGCTGCACCGCCAGCGCGCGCGCAATGCCCACCCTCTGCCGCTGCCCGCCGGAGAACTCGTGCGGGTAACGGTCCATGTGGTCGGCGTTCAGGCCCACCGTCTTCAGCAGATCAGCCACGCGCTCGCGGCGCCGCTGCGGCGAGTCTTCCAGGCCGTGGATGATGAGCGCCTCGCCCACGATGTCGCCCACCGTCATGCGCGGGTTGAGCGACGCGAACGGGTCCTGGAACACGATCTGCATCTGGCGGCGCAGTCCGCGCAGCGTCTTCGGGTCGGCCGTGGTGACGTTGGTCGATTCCAGCCAGACCTCGCCGGAGGTGGGCTCGGTCAGCCGCAGGATGCAGCGCCCGGTGGTGGACTTGCCGCAGCCGCTTTCGCCGACGATGCCCAGCGTTTCGCCGACGCCGACCTCGAAGCCCACCCTGTCCACCGCGTGCACGGTGGCGGACTCCTGGCTGAAGCGGCCGCGCTTGACCGCAAAGTCCTTGACCAGATCGACTACGCGCAGCAGCGGCGCCTTTGTGTCTTGTACGGGGTTCATGGTGGCTTCAGGAGGGCTGGATGCACGCAACGCGGTGGCCGGGCAGGCGTTCCTGCAGCGGTGGCACGGCCTGCCGGCAGGCATCCTGCACCTTGGGGCAGCGGCCGGCGAAGGCACAGCCGGTTGGCAGGTTCAGCAGGCTGGGAACCGCGCCCGGGATGGCCTGCAGGCGGGAGCGGCCGCCGCCGGCATGGTCGAGCCGGGGGATGGAGGCGATCAGGCCCTGGGTGTACGGGTGCAGCGGCCGCTCGAACAGGGCCTCGGCCGGTGCTTCTTCCACCACCCGGCCGGCGTACATCACCACCACGCGTTGGGCAGCCTCTGCCACCACGCCCATTGCGTGGGTGATGAGCAGGATCGACATGCCCATGGTGGCCTTCATCTCCGCCAGCAGTTCGAGGATCTGGGCCTGGATGGTCACGTCCAGCGCGGTGGTGGGCTCGTCGGCGATGAGCAACTTGGGGTTGCACGACAGCGCCATGGCGATCATCACGCGCTGGCGCATCCCGCCGGAAAACTGGTGCGGGTAGTCGCGCACGCGCTTGGTGGCGTTGGGGATCTGCACCTTGGTGAGCATCTCCGCGGCCCGGTCCATCGCGGCACGCCGGCCCAGCCCGAGGTGCAGCCGGATCGCCTCGGCGATCTGCTCGCCCACGGTGTACACCGGGTTCAGCGAGGTCATCGGCTCCTGGAAGATGATGCCGATCTCGCGTGTGCGTACCTGCGCAATCGCGCGTGCATCGAACGGCACCAGGTCCCGGCCCTGCCAGGTGATGGAGCCCGCCGAGATCTCGCCCGGCGGCATCGGGATGAGCTTGAGGATTGAGTGCGCAGTGACCGTCTTGCCGCTGCCGCTTTCGCCAACGACGCACACCGTCTCGCCGCGGCCCACGTCCAGGTCGATGCCGTTCACCGAGCGCACCAGGCCGCGGTCGGTACGGAAGCCCACCTGCAAGCCCTTGATCTGCAGCAGCGGTGCGCCGTCCACGTCGGTTCTTGTTGTCATCACAGCCTCACGTCACACGCCGCGGGTCGAGCGCATCGCGCAGCCCGTCGCCACTGAAGTTGATCGACAGCACCACCAGGAAGATGCCGGTGCCCGGCAACAGGGCCAACCGCGGCGCGATCTCCAGCGCGTCCTTGCCGTCGAACAGCAGCCGGCCCCACGTGGGGATGTCCGGCGGAAAGCCCAAGCCAAGGAACGACAGCGACGACTCGACGATGATGGCGTGAGCCACGCTCATCGTCGCGGCGACGATGACCGGCCCCATGGCGTTGGGCAGGATGTGCCGCACCACCTGGCGCATCGGCGAGGCGCCGAGCGCACGCGCGGCCTCCACGAACTCCTTTTCGCGCAGCGACAGGAACTGCGCCCGGATCAGGCGTGCCACTGGCATCCAGTTGAACGCACCGATCACGAAGATGATGAGCAGGAAGGTGCCGACCTGTGCACCGACCCAGGCTTTCAGCGTGTCGCGGAACAGGTACACCACCAGCAGCAGCATGGGCAGCTGCGGCAACGAGAGGAACAGGTCGGTCACCCGCATCAGCACCACGTCGACCCAGCCCTTGGCCGCGCCGGCCAGGGCGCCGATCACCGTGCCGATGATCACCGACACCGCCATCGCCGCGAACCCCACAGCCAGCGAGATGCGCCCGCCGTAGAGCATGCGGGCGAGCAGGTCGCGGCCCAGGTCATCGGTGCCGAAGGGATGTGCCGCGGAAGGGCCGTCCATGGTGGCTGCGAAGTCCAGGTCCTGGATCGACACGGACCACAGCAGCGGTCCCAGGCCCACCACCGCGACCAGCAGGGCCAGGACATACACGCTCACCAGCGCGAGCCGGTGGTGCTTGAAGCGGCGCCAGGCTTCAGCCAGCGGTGAGGCGCGCTGCGCGAGGGGATCATTCATAGGTGATGCGGGGATCGAGGACGCCATAGAGCAAATCGGCCAAAAAATTGAAGATGACGACCAGCGCCGCGATCACGAACGTGACAGCCATCACCACCGGTGTGTCGTTGGCCACCAGCGAAGCAATCAGCAGCGACCCGACGCCCGGCACACGGAAGATCTGCTCGGTGACGATGGCCCCACCGAACACGGCCGGCATCTCCAGCGCCACCAGCGTGACGACCGGGATCAGCGCGTTGCGCAGCACGTGCTTCAACACCACGGTGCGCTCGGGCAGGCCCTTGGCGCGGGCCGTGGTGACGTGGTCGAGCCGGATCACCTCCAGCACGGCGGAGCGCACGTAGCGGGTCCACGCCGCGCCCAGCGCCAGGCCGATCACCGAGATGGGCATCACCGACTGGCGGAACATCTCCCAGGCCCAGCGCCAGCCCTCTCCCTCCACATTGGTGCGGTAGATGAAGGGCAGCCAGTTGAGCTGGACACTGAACAGCAGGATGAACAGCAGCCCGGTGAAGAACGTCGGCAGCGAGAAGCCGACGAACGCCAGTGTGCTGGCCAGCTTGTCGAACAGCGAGTACGGCCGGGCCGCCGAATACACACCCACCGGCAACGCAATGGCCAGCCCCACCACCTGCGCCACGCCGACGATGAACAGCGTCGTCGGCACGCGCTGGACGATAAGCGACCAGACGTCGACCCGACTGACGTAGGAGTAGCCCCAGTCGCCCTGCAGCATGGCCACCAGCCAGCGCGCATAGCGCACGTGGATGGGCGAGTCGAGCCCGAGCTGCTCGCGCAGCCGGGCGATGACGTCGGCCGGGATGGCGGGATTGGTGACCAGTTCGCTGAATATGTCGCCCGGCGCCAGCGCCAGGATCGCGAACAGGACGAAGCTGATGCCGACCAGGCTGATCAGCCCGATCAACAATCGCTTGCACAGGAAGATGTACATGTTTACTTTACTCTTGCGGCGCGTTCAGTCCGTGCAACGTCAGTCAGCGCGGTACCAGTTCGCCAGGTTCCACAGGTAGGTATCCCAGCTGCTGAGCTGCGTACGCAGGTTCTTTTTGCTGCCGGCAATGATCTTGCGGACGATGACCGGGATCACCACCACGTCCTCGATGACCAGATCGTTGAGCTTGATCATCGCCGCCGCCCGCTTGGCCGGATCGGCCTCAGCCTCCGCCACCCTGTAGGCGGCCTCGAACTCCTTGCTCAGCCAGCGCGTGACGTTGCGCCCCTCCCACTTGTTGCCCTTGTGCGAGATCTGCTGGGGCAGGAACTGCTGCATGAACAGCGCCGGATCGGGCTGCGTCAACGGCGACGTGTACATCTGCAAGTCGGCGTGGAAGTGGGCGAACGTGTCGGGGTTGCCGGCGTCCGACGAGAAGAACACGGCCGAGTCCACGGCCTTGAGCTCCATCGCGATGCCGGCCTTGTGGCAGGCTTGCTTGAAAACCGCCTGGGTTTTTTGCCGCAGCGAGTTCGATGCCGTCTGGAACACCAGCTTGAGCTTCTTGCCGCCCTTCTCGCGCACGCCATCGCCGCCGCGCTTCCAGCCCGCGTCGTCCAGCAGCTTATTGGCCTTGTCGGGGTTGTATTCCCACCGCGTGTTCTTCGAGACGAAGCGCTCCGGCGCGTTGATGAAGTTGGCAGTGGCCACGGCATCGCGGCCGTACACGTGCTTTTGCACGGCGGCGCGGTCGAGCAGCAGGTTGAGCGCCTGGCGCACGGCCTTGTCGCTCAGCACAGGGTGGATGGATTTCGGGCTGGACCGCTCGCCGTCGACCTCCGTCCACGGATCAGCAAAGTTGAGCTGGATGTGCTCGATGTTGCCTCCCGGCACCACCTCGATCTTGCCTTTGCCTTCGGCCTCCAGGCGCTTGATGATGGACTCTTCGACCTGCAGGTTCCAGACGAAGTCGTAGTCGCCGGTCTGCATCACGGCGCGGCCGGCCGAGGCCGCATCGCCGCCGCCCTTGACTTCGATGGCCTCGAAGTGGGGCCGGTTGGGCTGGTGGTACGCCGGATTCATCTTGCCCAGCAGCAGATCGCCCGGCTTGAAGTCCACGTACACATACGGGCCGGTGCCCACCGGTTTGAAGTTGTTCGGCGCCTCGCGCGACTTGGCGCCCTTGAAGCGGCTGAACACGTGTTTGGGCAGCACCATGCCGCGCGAGCCAACGAAGGCATCCGCCCAGAATGGCGTCGGCCGGCTGAAGTAGATGGTGATGGTGTGCGAGTCGACCTTCTCGACGCGGATGTCGCGGTAGGTCGCCACCGTGTAGGCTGCGGTCGCCGGGTCCGCCGCGTATTCCCACGTGAAGACGCAGTCGTCGGCAGTGAACGGCGTGCCGTCGTGCCAAGTGACGTTGCGCTTGTAGTCGTGCGTCATGGTGGCCGCACGGCCCTTTTTCAGCGGCAGTCCGGGCTGGGTGCGATCCAGCGCCTGCACCTGGCTTTTCTCGTCGCAGCACAGCACCAGCGCGTGCTCGGGCGGCGACAGGTACAGGCCCACGATGTCTTCGAGCCCTGATAGAACCGGGCGGCAGCCTGCGCATGCGCAGGGCAGGACAGTCCCGCGCTTCCAGTGTCCAGATAGGTGCATGCGTCCAGCACCGGGAAGAGGCGACGGCAAATCGCAGTAGTTTTGTCAATTTCCATGTAGCTTTCCTAACAGATACAAACTACAATAGCGCATCCACGACAAAATGGCGAGAT
>JAFEEB010000084.1 GCA_018241325.1 Pseudomonadota bacterium
ACACAAACCGTAAATGTAAACGGAAACTATAATGGCTATTTTGGTATTAGTTATGGCAGAACAATTGAAAAAATAGGTTTAGAAATAAACTTAAGACCAAATTTAAACATTAACAGAAATATTAATTTTATAAACGGATTAGAAAATATTACAAAAAGTTATAATGCAGGTTTACAGTTTAGACTAAGTAAAAGTGAAGAAAAAAAGTACGATGTTTCAGTAAGTTACAATCCTAATTTCAATCATTCAACCTCATCGGTTAATGCCACTGCCATTACAGAATATTGGACACATACCATTTCAAGCGATATAAATTATAAATTTCTTAAAGGCTTTATATTAAACTCAGATATTAATGCCAACTTTCGTCAAAAACTAAATGCAGCAGATAATAAAAACAATAGCATTGTTTGGAATGCATCGGTTGAAAAAAGAATTTTAAAGAAAAAAGATATTTCGCTAATTGTATCGGTAAACGATATTTTAAATCAAAACATTGGCTTTAATAGAAACATAAGCAGCAACTTTATTTCAGAAAATACCTACACAACTGTGCAACGTTATTTCTTATTTTCTATAAGATGGAAATTTGCAAAAAATAAAAAAGTAAACGAAGATTTTGAAGATTAATTCCTTAAAACATTTATCATGAAAAAACTATTAATAATATTTTTCTTTTTAATAAGCATTGCCCCAACAAAGGCACAACAAATATTTTTAAATTATGGAAAAATTGAATTTGAAAGAAAATTAAATGTACATAAAGAAATGGAAGGTGATAGTTGGTTAGATAATATGAAAGATAAAATACCACAATATGCCACTACTTATTTTAACCTATATTTTAAAGATGGAAAAACATTATATGAAAAAGGAAAAGATAGCGATGTAAAAAATTCTTTTTTTGGAAATGATGACAGTGGTAATGATGATATTATTTATACCGACCTTAACCAACAAACATTTGTAAAAAAACAATCGGTGTTTGAAGAAACTTATTTACTAAGCGATAGTATTAGAAAAGTTGAATGGAGAATTACCAACGATACCAGAGATATTGCAGGTTTTGAATGCCATAAAGCAGTTGGTAAAATTTTAGATTCGGTTTATATTATTGCTTTTTATACAGATCAAATTACAACAAGTGGTGGGCCTTTATCTTATTGCAATTTACCCGGAATGGTTTTAGGCGTTGCCATACCAAGATGCAACCTAACCATTTTTGCAACTAAAGTAGAATTGGTAGAACCCAAGCCAGATAAGCTTGTGCCGCCACCTGCAAAAAGTAAAATGAAAAAAGTAAATTATCCAACCTTATTAACTACACTACAAAATAGTATTAAAGATTGGGGTAATTATGGAAGAAAAAGAGTAATAAACTTTATGTTGTAATTATTTTAACTGAAGCACCCACATGGTTTGTGCAGGAATAGAAAACGTTTGCAATAATTTATTGCCTGTTGTTATTTCTATTGCAGAACTAAAATTTTTTGTTCTTTCTGTATAATTACTAAAAGAAATATTTTTTGCATCTTTATCTGTATTCATTACACACATAATTGTATTTTTTTCATCATATCTAAAATAAACATACAACCCATTGCTTGGTATATATTGCATTAATTTTCCTGTACGCAATGCACTTGTTTGTTTGCGGTAATCAGCTAAAATTTTAGTGTATTGTTGCACATTTTTTTCATCTGCAGTTAAGCCATTTCCTGTAAAAGCATTTTTCTTATCTCCTTTCCATCCACCCGGAAAATCTAAACGAACATCACCATCGTGAGGGTAACTTTTTCCACCCATTAAAATTTCTGTACCGTAATACAGTTGCGGAATTCCACGTGTGGTAAACAACCAAGCCAAACCCATTTTTTGTTTGGCAACGCTACTATCAACAACAGAATAAAAACGAGACATATCGTGGTTATCTAAAAAAACTAAATTGGTTAAAGGATGTTCATATAAAAAATCTAAACTCATTGTATTATATAAACTGTTTACACCATTTTGTTGCGTTAATGCAGGCTGAATACCTTTAAATAAAATTTCAAAATCAATAGCACCGGTTAAGTTGCTTTTATATTTTGTATTAAGTTTATTAACTGTAAAATATGCTTGGTTGGGTATGCCTTCACACCAATTCTCTCCTACCATTGTAATGTTGGGATATTCGTCTGTTAATGCTTTATTGCATCTATTCATAAAATCTAAATCAACATACTTGTAAGTATCAATTCTCCACCCATCAACACCAAATTTTTCAACACACCAAATGGCATGTTGAATTAAGAAGTTGGCTACATAAGGGTTTGATTGATTTACATCGGGCATTTCTTTAGTAAACCAACCATCTGCCATTTGTTTTTTATCTTTTTCAGAAGCATACGGGTCAAAAAAAACTTGCTCTTTATAATTAGGTTGCGTAAAAGTTGGCCATTGATGAATCCAATCTTTACTTGGCGGATCTTGTTGCATCCAATGCCATAAACCAACATGATTATACACTGCATCTTGCATTAATTTCATTCCACGTTTGTGCAATTCATCACTTAATTTTAAATATGCTTCTTCTCCACCCAAACGTTTATCTATTTTGTAATGATTAGTAAATGCATAACCATGTTCTGTTCTGTTTGGCATGTCATTTTCTATAACCGGAGTTAGCCAAACCGTTGTTGCACCTAAGTTTTGAATATAATCTAAATGATTAATAATGCCTTGCAAGTCTCCACCGTGTCTTAAATAAATTGAATCTCTGTTTAAGCTTTGATCTTTATATCCTGCTACTCTATCGTTGCTTTCATCTCCATTACTAAATCTATCCGGCATTAAAAAATATACAAAATCATTTGAGTTTACACCTTGTGCATATTGTGTTCCTAAACCATTTCTTCTTGCTTTTAATTCCCATAAAATAGTTTCTGTTTTTTTATTACCCCAATTTAAAACAATAGGTACGTTTCCGGGTTTTGCAGTTGCTGCAATATTTATATCAACCGATACATATTTTGTATTTTCAAATACATGAATATTTTTAACTATAATTCCAGGGTAGTTAATGTTTATTTTTGCGTTTACTAAGTTTGTATTGTTTTTAATAAGTAGTTGAATTTGATGATGCTTCATACCTACCCACCAATTAGTTGGATAAACTTCTACAGTTTGTGCTAACAAAGAAAATTGTGCAACCATTAATAAGGTTAGAATAAATATTTTTTTCATAAAGTATTGTTTGTATTTCAAACAGTTAAATTGATGATACATTTATTTGCAGATAGCTATTAGTTTTCTGCAACTTGTATTGTGTTTTCAGTTTTATTTTCTTTTATAATTAATGCACATACAATACCTGCAATAATTAATAAACAACCGCCAATTAATACAGCCATTAATTTATCGTTATGTAAAAAATTTGTCATTATTTTTCCAAAAAATAATGATGCAATAATTTCGGGAAGTACAATAAAGAAATTAAAAATACCCATATAAATACCCATTTTATCTTCAGGTATTACGCCTGCTAACATTGAATAAGGCATTGATAGAATTGATGCCCAAGCAATGCCAACCATGCTCATAGCAACATATAATAAAGAAGGTTCTTGAATAAACTTAACACTAATTAAACCTATACCGCCAATTAGTAAACAAAGTGTATGCGTATATTTTTTACCAATTTTGCTTACCCAAAACGGCAAGGTAAATGCAAATAAAAAAGTAACTAAATTAAGTATTGCCGAAGTTGTATTTGCATACTCTAAACCTTGTGTATATAAATTACTGTTTAATACGGCATCTCCTTTAAAAATATCTGAAGCTACTCCGGTGCTGTAATAAAACCACATTAAGAATAAACCGGGCCATGTAAGAAAATTAACCAATGCCAAGCGTTGCATTTGTTTTGGCATTGCTGCAATTGAATTAAAAATTTCTTTTACACCACCACCAAAACCTTTGTTGCTTTCTTGTACTTTATTTCTCCAGTTTAAATCGCTTGGTGGATATTCTTTGCTGGTAACAATTGTGTACATTACTGCAATAAAAAAAACAGCACCTCCTATATAAAAAGAAATTAATATATTTTGAGGAATAGAACCATTTACTTTATCTCTTGAAATATGAAACCACTCTACCAATTTTTGTGGTAGGTAACCTGCAATAAATGAAGCTAATCCAATAAACATGCTTTGCATTGCAAAACCAAACGAGCGTTGCTTTTCATTTAAATTATCTGCTACAAATGCTCTAAAAGGCTCCATGCTTATATTTATGCAAGAATCTAAAATCCATAATGTGCCGGCAGCCATCCATACGGCAGATGAGTTTGGTAAGAAAAATAATGCAGCAGAACTTAATAATGCACCTATTAAAAAATAAGGTCTTCTTCTTCCTAAATATTTATTCCAAGTTCTATCACTTAAATACCCAATAATGGGTTGAATAATTAAACCCGTCATTGGTGCAGCTAACCAAAGGCCTGGAATTTCTTCGGGTTTGGCTCCAAGAAATTCATAAATAGCACTCATGTTGCCCATTTGCAAACTCCAACCAAACTGAATTCCGAAAAAGCCAAAACACATGTTTAAAATTTGCCAAAAAGAAAGTTTAGGCTTAATACCCGTGTAAGCTGTTGACATAGCAATCGTTTTGAAAATCGTTAATGTGTATTATTTACACGGTTGTGAAAATAGTGTAAAAAAACATCCTAATCTAAAAAGGATGTAATTTTTTTATATAACAAAGCCATCAGG
>JAFEEB010000085.1 GCA_018241325.1 Pseudomonadota bacterium
GACACTGCAACTCCGCGCGCCGGTGCGCGTGGGCGACCGACTCACGATCAGCGTCACCGCCAGCGCCAAGGACGAGGCCAGGCGCCGCGCCACGTTGGCGTGCCGTTGCGTGACCCAGGATGGCCAAGCCGCGATCGAGGGCGAGGCCCTGGTGCAGGCGCCCGAGCAGAAGATCGAGCGCCCGGCCACCACCCTGCCCGAGGTGCGGCTGCTGGCGGCCAGCGGCCTGCCGCGCCTGCTGGACCACGTCAAACCCCTGGGCCCGATCCGAGTGGCCGTGGTCCACCCCTGCGATGCCCTGAGCCTGGGCGGCGCGCTGGATGCGCGCGCGGCCGGCCTGATCGAGCCGCTGCTGGTGGGGCCGCGCACCCGGCTGGAAGCGGTGGCCGCCGAGGCCGGGCTGAGCCTGGCCGGTATCGACATCGAGGACGTGCCGCACAGTCACGCCGCCGCCGCGCGCGCCGCCGAGCTGGGCGGCCAGGGTGTGGTGCAGGCGCTGATGAAAGGCAGCCTGCACACCGACGAACTGGTCAGCGCCGTGCTCGCGCCCGCCGCCGGGCTGCGCACCAAGCGCCGGCTCTCGCACTGCTTCGTGATGCAGACGCCGGCCTACCCGCGGCCCTTCATCATCAGCGACGCCGCCATCAACATCGCGCCCACGCTGGAGCACAAGGCGGACATCATCCGCAACGCCATCACGCTGGCGCATGCGATCGGCGTAGCCGAACCGCGCGTGGCCATCCTCGCGGCGGTGGAGACCGTGAACCCAGCCATGCCGGCCACGCTGGACGCCGCCGCGCTGTGCAAGATGGTCGACCGCGGCCAGATCACCGGCGCCGTGCTCGACGGCCCGCTGGCCTTCGACAACGCCGTCTCGGCCGCAGCAGCGCGCACCAAGGGCATCGTCTCGCCGGTCGCCGGCCAGGCCGACGTGCTGATCGTGCCCGACCTGGAGAGCGGCAACATGCTGGCCAAGCAGCTTGAATACATGGGCGACGCCGCTACCGCCGGCATCGTGCTGGGCGCCAGGCTGCCCATCGTGCTGACCAGCCGCGCTGACAGCCGCGAGACGCGCATCGCCTCCTGCGCGGTCGCGGTGCTGCTGGCCCATCACTTCCAGGGCAACCCGCCATGAGCATGAGCGTTCCTTCCTACATCGTGGTGCTGAACTGCGGCTCGTCGAGCATCAAGTTCGGCGTGTTCGAGGCCAGCGGCAGCGCTCGCCAGCCGGCTTGGAACGGCAAGGTCCAGGGCATCGGCGGTCCGCACCCCGATTTCGGCGCGCGCACTGTGCCGGTGCGCTCGGTGGACCTGGGCCGCGCGCACCCCTATGCCGCAGCGCTGCAGATCATCCGCGACGAGATCTTGTGCTGGCTGAACGGCCGGTCCATCGCGGCCATCGCCCACCGCGTAGTGCATGGCGGCGCCAAGTACTTCGCCCCTACACGCGTCGATGAGCAGGTTCTGGCCGAGTTGAAGACCTTGATCCCGCTCGCGCCGCTGCACCAGCCCTTCGCGCTGGAGGCCATAGAAATACTGCTGCGCGAGCGGTCCGATCTACCGCAGTTCGCCTGCTTCGACACTGCCTTCCACCACACGCTGCCGCCGGTCGAGCAGTTGCTTCCACTGCCACATGCGTTGGCCGAGCGCGGGCTGCGCCGCTACGGCTTCCACGGCCTGTCGTACGAATACATGGCCGTCGTACTGGCCGAGCGCCATGGCGAGGCCGCGTGCGGCCGCACCCTGGTCGCCCACCTGGGCTCGGGCGCCAGCCTGTGCGCGATGCACGGGCTCCAAAGCCAGGCCACGACCATGGGCTTCTCGGCCCTAGACGGCCTGATGATGGGCACGCGCACCGGCGCGCTGGACCCTGGGGCCGTGCTTTACCTGATGGAAGTCGAGAAGCTGACGCTGGAACAGGTCGGCCACATCCTGTACCACGAGAGCGGCCTGCTGGGCGTGTCGGGCATCTCGTCCGACCCGCGCGAATTGCTGGCCCGGGAAGCCACCGAGCCACGCGCCGCACTGGCGCTGCAGCTGTATGTACGCCGCATCGTGCGCGAGATCGGTGCGCTCACCTCCGTGCTCGGCGGGCTGGACATGCTGGTGTTCACGGCCGGCATCGGCGAGCACAGCGTGGCGCTGCGCCAACGCATCTGCTCCGAGCTGGGCTGGCTGGGCGTGGACATCGACGCGCTGGCCAACGCGACCGATGCCCCCCTGATCTCCACCGCCACCAGTCGCGTACGCGTGGCCGTGGAGCCGACGAACGAGGAGTGGATCGCGGCCCGCTATGCGCAGCGCCTGCTCGGTACCGCGGCCATTGACCCTTCCTAATTCCAGAGAGAACTCCATGTATTCCAGACTTCTAGTGCCGCTCGACGGCAGCGCCACTGCCGAACTCGCCTTGCACCATGCAGCCGCGCTGGCACGCCTGAGTGGCGCGACCTTAGTGCTGCTGCACGTGATCGAGGAGATGAAGCACTGCAATGGCTTCGAGCGGCCGCAGGTCTATGTCGAACAGGTCCGTCCCGGCTTCCTGGCTGCCGGCCAGGCCTTGCTCGACGCCGCTGCCGCGCGCCTGCGCGGCCAGGGCCTGACGGTGGAAACCCTGCTAATCGAGAGCAAGGGCGAGCGCGTGTCGGCGCTGGTCGCCCAGCAGGCCTTGTCCGCGCGCTGCGACCTGGTGGTGTTGGGCACGCATGGCCGCCGCGGCGTGGACCGGCTTCTATTGGGCAGCGACGCCGAGCAGGTCGCCCGCATTGCGCCGGTTCCGGTCATGCTGGTGCGCCAGCCCCCATCAGCCGCTACGACCAGCCAACCGCCGGGGTGGGGGGGCACTGCTGCGTGACGGCAGTCCAACCCGCCAACTTTGTTCAGAGGCTTGGCGCCGCAGCCGTACTGCTGCTGTCGCTGAGCATCGCGTCCGAGAATGCCTTTGGGCAGGAGCAGTCTTGCCCGCGCGACAACCCGCTGCGCTCGACTGGAACCCTCAATCTGCGGATCGACAATGACATGTTCGGAGGCGTCGGTCAGGACCGGGGGTACTCCAATGGGTTTCTCGTCAGTTGGGTCTCTCCAAACCTGATCGACTATATCGATGACCCATGCCTTCCGCGACTTGTCCGTGGACTGAATCGCTTTCTCGCAGTTCTGCAGCCCGAGGGTTTCGACGAGCAGAACATGACGATCGGACTCGGGCAGATGATGTACACCCCGACCGACAAGACGCGCAGTGATCTGATGGCTGATGACCGGCCTTTCGCCGGCGCATTGATGCTGAGTTTCGGCTACAACGCGAGGCTTGCAGATACGCTTCGTACCTCGCAGATTCGCGTTGGCGTAGTAGGGCCGTCCTCCCTGGCCAGACAAACACAGAACTGGTGGCACGGCATCATCGGCGTGGATCGCTTCAATGGCTGGGGACACCAACTGCGCGACGAACCGGTGCTGCAGTTGCTCCACGAACGCAGAAAGCGCGTTTTCAGGCAAGAGACGACCAACGGTTGGGGATGGGACTTGACCCGCCATTGGGGAGGCAGCCTGGGCAATTTCGCCACCTACGCGAACGCGGGCGCAGAACTGCGCTATGGAATACGGCTGCCCGATGACTTCGGTACCGCGCCGCTGCGGCCAGCCGGCGAGAACACCTCGCCCGTCAGAGAAACTGCTGGCGGCAACTGGAACGGGCACCTATTCGTTGCGCTTGATGCCCGCTGGGTCTTACACGACATCACACTGGACGGCAATACCTTCAAGTCCAGCCACAGTGTGGACAAGCGGCCCTTCGTAGCCGACATCGGCTATGGCCTCGCGTTCACGCATGGCAACTGGCGCATCGCGTTCGCGCGCTACCACCGCACACGCGAATTCCGCGGCCAGCAAGAGGTCCCCGTTTACGGGACGATCACCGTGGGGCGAAGATTTTGATGCGGATCAATCCCGTCCTGGGTGCCCCATGGGCCACCCTGAACAATTCATGAAGAACGAGAACACCCTTGCAACGACTGACTCTGGCCCTTCCCGGCAATGAAGCACTGGCCCATCAACTCGCCCAGGCCTGCGGCAGTGATGTCGGCAGTATCGAAACACGTCGCTTCCCCGACGGCGAGAGCTATGTCCGCCTGCATGGCGATCCAGCCGGGCGGGCCGTTGATCTGGTCTGCACGCTGGATCGGCCCGATCCACAGTTCTTGTCCCTAGTGTTCGCCGCCGATGCCGCGCGCGAGCTTGGCGCCAGCGAGGTGAACCTGGTTGCGCCGTATCTGGCCTACATGCGGCAGGACAAGCGATTTCATGATGGGGAAAGCGTGACGTCGCGGTCCTTCGCACGCTTGGTCTCGTCGACGTTCGACCAGCTGCTCACGGTAGACCCCCATCTGCACCGCCATCCAACGCTCTCGGCGGTCTACACCATTCCCACCACGACCTTGCACGCCGCGCCACTGCTGGCCGATTGGATCGCACAGGAGGTCGACCAGCCCTTGATCGTTGGTCCCGACGAGGAGAGCGAGCAATGGGCCGGTGCGATCGCGGCGCGCATCGGTGTCCCACATGCCGTGCTGCGCAAGACCCGCCATGGCGACCGCAGCGTGGACATCGACGCGCCCGACCTGTCCTCCTGGCGCGACAGAACCCCGGTGCTGGTGGATGACATCGCATCATCCGGACGCACGCTGATCATGGCGGCGCACAAGCTCGTCGAACAGGGGATGCGTCGGCCCGAGTGCGTCGTGGTACATGCGCTGTTCGCGGAGGATGCCTGGACACATCTCGTGCCCCTGTTCTCCCGAATCACCTCCACCGACGCGGTGCCGCATGCGAGCAACGGCATTGCCCTGGCCCCCTTGTTCGTCCAAGCCCTGCTTAGCGGCCAGACCGATTCGCGCAGCTGATCCCTGAGCGCCCCACATCCCCAGGAGAGCCGACATGCCCCCTCATCAGACCAACCCTCTTGCCGACTGGCAGGCCGGCTACGGCCCCATCGTCCACCGGGCTGAAACCATCGAACGCATGCAGGCCCTGGTGCAGCGCCTGGTCGCGCAGCAGCGCGTCGCGGACGAGGCCACGGCCCATACACTGCTGGCGGCGGCCGACCGCCTCAGCTGCACCGCCATGAGCGTGGTGGCGCACATGACCTATGCCCGGCGCATCGACCGCAGCGGCCGCCCGCTAGCGATCGAGGACTTCAAGCCAACACCCGAGGGCCACACCGGCGGCTCGCTGAACATGGTGCCGGCCTTCGTGGGTTACCTGCTGGCCAATGCGCTGACCGGAACGACTCGTGGCTGGCTGATGGGCCAAGGCCACTGCGTGGCCGCGATCGAGGCGGTGAATGCCTTGACCGGCGACGTCTCCGCCGCGCAGCGTGGCCGTTACGACCGCAGCGAAGTCGGCCTGTCGCGGCTGATCAGCGACTTCTACTCCTACGCCATCGACGAGCAGGGCCGGCCCGCCGTGCCGCTGGGTAGCCACGCGGGGCCGAACACGGCCGGCGCAATCTCCGAAGGCGGCTACCTGGGATTCGCTGGACTGCAGTACGTGCACACGCCACTGCCGGGAGAAAGCCTGGTCACGTTCCTCAGCGACGGTGCCTTTGAGGAGCAGCGCGGTTCGGACTGGGCGCCGCGCTGGTGGCGGGCCGAGGACTGCGGCTTTGCCATTCCCATCATGGTCCTCAAC
>JAFEEB010000086.1 GCA_018241325.1 Pseudomonadota bacterium
GGCATCGCTTCCCTGCGCGCGCTGGCGCGCTCCGGCCGTGGTGCCGGCGCCGGCGAGACGTCGCAGCGCGCATGGCAGGAGGGGCCGCACGACCCGGCGCTGGCGACGCTCACCGATGAACTGCTGACGCTGGCCGCACGACAGCGGCAGGCCGGGCCGATCGCCACCGCGCTGGCCGGATTGCCGCTGATCGCGCCGCAACGGCTGGTGCATTGGGCGCAGTCGCTGCTGCGCGAACGCCAACTGGAAGCGGCCTGCATGTTGTTCGCACGCGCCATCGCCATCGAACCGCGCGTCGCCGCACCCGGCGGCGTACTCGCCACCGCGCTGCGTCAGCTCGACGATGTCGACCTCGCCGGCGCCGTGCTGGCGCGCCTGGCGGCCGACGGCATCGACGACCCCGACCTGCTGCGCCTGCGCTGCGAGTACTTGATCGCCGGCGAACGGCGCGCCGAAGCCGGCGATGCGCTCGACCGCCTCGCGCGCGCCTGCCCGAACGACGCTTATCCATGGGTCGAACGCGGCCGGCTGGCACTGGCCCGCGACGACCGCGCGCAGGCCCGTGCGCACCTGCTTGCGGCACTCCAGCGCCACGCCGACAACGTGGCGGCGACGTGGGAACTGGCGCAACTGGACGATTGGCAGGTCGAACCGGCGCAGGTCGAAGCGCTCCGCGCGCGCTGTCGCAGCGAGCGCGACCCGAAAGCGCTGGCGGGCCTGCACGCCATCCTCGGTCGAGTGGCCGATCGCCAGGGCGACGTCGCCGGCGCCGCGCAGCACGCCGCCATCGCCAACTCGCTGCTGGCCGCGTGCACGCCCGCGGCGCAGCGCTACGACCCGGCCGCCCACGCCGTCTTCGTCGATGCCATCGTGCGCGATTGCACGCCGGAATGGCTGCGGCGTCTGGCTGGCACCGGCGATGGCGACCGCCGCCCGGTGTTCGTGGTCGGCCTGCCGCGCTCGGGCACCACCTTGCTCGAGCGCATGCTGGCCGCGCATCCGGGCATCATCGGCGTCGGCGAACAGGCGTTCGCCATCGCCGCGATGCGCCGTGCGCTGCGCCTGTCGGGCGCCAGCCTGGCCGCGTTGACGCCGGCAGCCGTGCAGGCGGCGGCAGCCTGGCATCGCCAGCAGCTCGACGAGCGCGTGCAGCGGCTGGAGCTCGACACCGCCGCTGCGCGCATCGTCGACAAGATGCCCGACAACTACCTGCTTGCCGGCTGGCTGCGCGTGGCCTTCCCGCACGCGGCCATCATCCATTGCCAGCGCGATCCGCGCGATGTCGCGCTATCGTGCTGGCTGACGCATTTTTCCGGCGTGCCCTGGAGTTGCAGCCTCGACCACATCGCCGGCCGCATCGAGCACCATCGCCGCCTGCTGCGCCACTGGCGCACGCTGCCCGGCTTGAATCTGCTGGAGGTGCACTACGAGGACATCATCGCCACGCCCCGGCAGACCGTGTCCGCGCTGCTGGCGGCGATGGGCCTGCCCTGGCACGACGATGTGCTGGCCTTCGCCGGTCGCGGCGGCCACGTCACCAGCGCCAGCCACCGGCAAGTGCGCGAGCCATTGCATGGGCGCAGCATCGGCCGCTGGCACGCCCACCGGGCGACGTTGCAATCGGTGCTGCCGCGATTGCATGCGATCGCCGCGGTCGATGGTTCGCCGCCCGCGTGCGGCACTTCGAGCCGCGACGCGGATTGAGGCAAAGCCGATGCATCTGCCCACGCTGCCCACGCTGGTCGCCGATCCGAGCTGGTTCCCCGCCCGTTTCGACTTCGCCCACGAAGCTTTCGGATTCCGTCGCGTCGATCCGCAAACCATCGCCGACGCCGGCTTTCTGGATCAGCGGGCATGGGCCAACGATGCGCCGCTTCTGCACGTTCCGTGGCGACAACTGCCACCACCCGCTGCGGCCACGGCACCGCTGGCATGGGTGTTCCATACCGGCTTTTGTGGTTCGACCCTGCTGGCGCGGATCCTGCAGGATCCGCCGCGGGTCATGGCCCTGCGCGAACCGCAGGCATTGCTGGATCTGGCGCAAGCCAGCCACCGCCTGCCCATCCGTTCGACCGACGCCGCGCTGGCGCGCCTGCTGGTGTTGCTGGCAAGGCCCTGGCGCGACGGCGGCCAGTGTCTCGTCAAACCGACCAACCACGCCAACAACCTGTTGCCGCAGCTGCTGCGCGCCAGCAGCGGCCGCGCCATCTTGCTGTATTCCTCGCTGCCCGAATTCGTGCTCTCGCGATGCAGCAAGCTGCCGACGGCCGAGCGCTTCGTGCGCTGGCTGGCGCAGCACCTGTTGCGTGGCTCGCGCCTGGCCGATGCGCTGGGCGTGCCGTGGAATCACGAATTCCATTTCATCGAAGCCTGCGTGCTGGCCTGGCACGTGCAGATCGAAATCTTCGCCGATGCCCTCGCCGCCGATGCCGACGACCGCCTGCGCAGCCTCGATTTCGAAACCCTGCGCGCGGCGCCGGAGCAAGCCGTGCCCGCCTGCGCGCGCTGGCTCGATCTGGGTGCGGACGATGCCTTCTGGCAACAGCGGGCGGCGTTCGAATCGGGCCGCGACGCCAAGCATGTCGACCGGCAATTCAACGCCCGCGATCGCGCCGCGCAACGGCAGGTGCTGCGCCAACGTCACCGCCCGTTGCTCGACGCCGCCCGCCAGTGGAGCGAACAGGTAGTGGCGCCGGTGGCGGTGATGCCGGCACACTGGAAGCCGTTGCTGCCGGCCTCGTCGTGACCATCTACCGGACTCATTCGAGATGACGCCCAGACCTGGCGAGTACGCAGCCGACGCCGCCATCGGGATGCGCCTGGCACAGGCCGGTCGCTGGCACGAGGCGCTGCCGCATCTCGAACGCGCGCAGGCCGCGCGCGGCGACGATGCCTCGCTGTTGCACACGACCGCCAGCGTCCTGCAATTGCTCGGTCGCCAGCACGACGCCGTGCACATCTATGCGGCAGCCGTGCGCTTGCGCGACGACGTCGGGGTCATGGTCGGCTGGGCGCGCGCATCGTTGCTGACCGGCGACGAAGCCACGGCGACTGCCTTGCTCAATCGCGCGCTCACGATCGACGCAAGCATCGCCAGCAGCACCGGCAGCCTGCGCCTGCTGTGGGACAGTGAGCAACGCGACACCGCGGCGCGGGTGCTGCGATCACTGGTCGCCAGCCACCCGGACAACACCGACCTGCTCTGCCAGTACGCGCAGGTGCTGCGCGCCGCCGAATACCTCGACGAGGCCGCGCAGGCCTGGCAGCGTTACATGCAATTGCGGCCGGACGATCCGCTCGGGCCGGTGGAAGCCGGCCGGCTGGCAGTCGGTCGTGGTGATCGCGACGGTGCCCGCGCCTTGTTCGATCACGCCTTGCAGATCGCACCCACCGACGCCGGCGCCCTGGCCGAAGCCGCGCACGTGCAACGCGCGCCACTGACCGAGACGATGATCGCCCGGATCGAAGCGGCGATCGTGCGCGAGCGCCATCCCGAACACCTGGCGCAGCTGCACGATGCCCTGGCCCGCCACCACGAGCGTCGCGGCGAATACGGCGAGGCCGCGGCGCAGGTGGCGCGCATGAACGCGGCGCGCGAGCGCGGCCTGCCACCGTCACGGCGTTACGATGCTTCACGCCATGCCGAGGAAGTGGCCTGCATCCTGCGTGCCTATGTTCCGGAGTTGTTCGCGCGATTGCGCGAAACCGGCAGCATCGATCGCCGACCGGTGTTCGTGATCGGCCTGCCGCGATCGGGCACCACCTTGCTCGAACGCATGCTCGCCGCGCATCCGCAGGTGACCGGCATCGGCGAGCAGACGTTCGCCCGCCAAGGCCTGCTGCAAGCGCTGGCCGCCAGTCAGGGTGGCGTGCCGGAAGCATTGCCACCCGCAGCGGTGGCCGCGGCGACGCAGTGGCATCTGCAGCAACTGACCGAGCGCGCCCGGCGCCAGATGACCCGCGGCCCCGGCGAGCGCATCGTCGACAAGCTGCCCGACAACTATCTGCTCGCCGGCTGGCTGCACATCGCCTTCCCGCGCGCCGTGCTGATCCACAGCCTGCGCGATCCGCGCGACGTCGCATGGTCGTGCTGGGCGACCGATTTCGCCAAGCTCGATTGGTCGTTGCGGCTGCCGGACATCGCCCATCGCATCCAGTGCCACCGGCTGCTGATGCGGCACTGGCGACAGACCATCCCCGAGCAGCTCGTGGAAGTCCGCTACGAACGCCTCGTCGCGAACCCGGAAGTCGAGCTGCGTCGCCTGTTGCGGGCGATCGATCTGGAATGGCATCCGGACGTCATGGCCTTCACGCAGCAGCAAGGCTACGTCGCCAGCGCCAGCCGGCACCAGGTACGCGAAGGCGTGCATGCCCGCAGCATCGGCCGCTGGAGACATTACGCCGACGCGCTGGCGCCGATCCTGCCGCAACTGGAAGCCATCGTCGCCCAGGATGCGCGCGAGGCGACCGCCGACCTGCGGTTGTGATCGCCTGCCTCAGCCCGCGAGCGCGTCGGCGATCTTGCGCTGCTCGCGCCGCAGCGCCTCGGGCGTGCGCGCACCGTAGCTGTCGAGGTAGGCGCCGATCTCGTCCATTTCGCGCTGCCAGCCGTCGCGATCGACGTGCAGCAGTTCATCGACGTGGTGCGGTTCCAGTCCCAGACCCTGGGTGTCCAGGTCGGCCGCGCGCGGCAGGTTGCCGATCGCCGTGGGCTGTGCCCCGACCTTGCCGTCGACGCGATCGAGGATCCATTCCAGCACGCGCAGGTTGTCGCCGAAACCCGGCCACAGGAACTTGCCGTCGGAACCTTTGCGGAACCAGTTGACGTGGAACACCTTGGGCAGCTTGGCGCCGGGCTGATCGAAGCTCAGCCAGTGGCCGAAGTAGTCGGCGAAGTTGTAGCCGCAGAACGGCTTCATCGCCATCGGATCGCGGCGCACCACACCGACCGCGCCGGTGGCGGCGGCGGTGGTTTCCGAGGCCATCGCGGCGCCGACCAGCACGCCGTGCGTCCAGTCGCGCGCCTCGAACACCAGCGGCACCAGCGACTCGCGGCGGCCGCCGAACACGATCGCCGAGATCGGCACGCCGTGCGCATCCTCGGCGTGCGGCGAGAAGCTGGCGCACTGGCTGGCGCGCACGGTGAAGCGCGAATTGGGATGCGCTGCCGGGCCGTTGCCGGGCTGGTAGTCGTTGCCTTGCCAATCTTTCACCGGCGTGCCCGTAGGCAGCCCTTCCCACCACGGATCGTTGTCCACCGTGACCGCGACATTGGTGAAGATGGTGTCGTGGCCGAGCATCGCCAACGCATTCGGATTGGTCTTCTGCGAGGTGCCCGGGGCGACGCCGAAGAATCCGGCTTCGGGATTGATCGCCCACAGCCGACCATCGGCACCGGGCTTCATCCAGCAGATGTCGTCGCCGACCGTCCACACCTTCCAGCCTTTCTCGCGATAGCCTTCCGGCGGAATGAGCATGGCGAGGTTGGTCTTGCCGCAGGCCGACGGGAATGCCGCCGCGACGTAATGCGTTTCGCCCTTGGGATTCTCGATGCCGACGATCAGCATGTGCTCGGCCAGCCAGCCTTCCGTGCGCGCCTGATACGATGCGATGCGCAGCGCGTGGCATTTCTTGCCGAGCAGGGCGTTGCCGCCGTAGCCCGAGCCGTAGGACTTGATCGTCAGCTCCTCCGGGAAATGCATGATGAAGCGGCGCTCGGGATCGAGCTCGCCGGTCGAATGCAGGCCCTTGACGAAGGTGCCTTCGCGCTCGATGCGCGCCAGCGCCGGCGCGCCCATGCGGGTCATGATGCGCATGTTGGCGACCACGTAGGGGCTGTCGGTGATCTCCACGCCGCAGCGGCTGATCGGCGAGTCGATCGGGCCCATGCAATACGGGATCACGTACATCGTGCGCCCGCGCATGCAGCCGGCGAACAGCGCGTCGACCTTGGCATGCGCTTCGGCCGGGGCCATCCAGTGATTGTTCGGGCCGGCATCCTCGCGCTCGGGCGTGCACACGAAGGTCAGGTGCTCGACGCGCGCCACGTCCGACTTGCTGGAGCGGTGCAGGAAGCAGTTCGGGTGCGTCTTGTCGTTGAGCGGGATCAGATCGCCGCGGGCGACCATCAGATCATTGAGCTGGCGGGCTTCGGCATCCGAGCCATCGCACCAGTGGATGCGATCGGGCTGGGTGAGACGGGCGACTTCATCCACCCATTGGTTCAGGGCATCGAGTGTGCTGGACATGAGTTCGAGATTCCGGCGTGAGCCAGTAGCGATGGGAAAGTGGGCCGCGATGACGATGCGGCAGAGCCCATCGATTATAAGGCTGTGGAAGCAACCCTACAAATCAATGACTTAACATTGATGGCCGAGGCGTCATGTGGCCGCCATGCCATCGCAGGCCACGGCGGCGCGCCCGTGCCATCACGGTTCCCGCAGCAGCGGGTCGAACAGCTTGAGCTTCCACGGCCGCTGCCCGAGCACCAGACTGACCCCGAACCGCTGCTCGATCGGCAATGCGGCATCGTGCGCCATCAGCGCATCGAACTGCGCGGCCAGTTCCTCCAGCTTGCGTTGCAAGATCGCCGCCGATGCCGGCGTGCACATGCCGCTGAGCAGCAGCAGGGTTTCGTTGGGCTGGACGAACTCGCGGCTGAAGAAATCCGGCAGCAGCTTGAGCCGGAACATGCGCTCCATCGGCCCGCCGCGGCGCCAGCGGAAATTGCGCGCGGTGCGCACGCGGTACTTGTTGCCCGGCAGCAGCTCGATTACGCCCATGCGATCGAGCCGCGTCATCAGCAGGGTGTATTCGGGCACGGTGAAGCGGAAGCTGGCCAGCACCTCGTCCTGACTCCAGCGATTGATCGTCAGATAGGTGGCCAGCAGCAGGCGCGGGTCGTCCACCAGCGCCTGCTCGGAGTCCGCATCCAGCTCGGTCAGCACCGGATGGCGTTGATGCGTTTCCGAGGCCAGCTCACCCAGGCCGATGTCGAGCACGGTGCAGATTTCTTCCAGACGCTGCAGGCTCAGCGCCTGCCGCGAGAACATGCGCTTGACCGCCGCCTCGGACAGGCCGATGCGCTCGGCCAGCATGGCATAGGTGATGCCCTGCGCCTTGAGCAGGCGCTTGAGGGCGACGACCAGTTCGTGGCGCAGGGGCATGGTAGCGATCCGGGCTACTTCGGGTCGAATCGGATGCTGCGAAGTCTAGGCCGCTTGCCGGCGCCATCGCCAGCGCCGCAGATGGTGGCACCCCACCACCACCACGGACACCTTCGATGCCATGTCACACCGTCCCGCTGCGATCGCTGATCGCCGCCACCTTGATCGGACTGCTGACGAGCACCACCGCGCTGGCGCAGTCCGAAACCGCGAGCCAGGCTTCCGCGCTGTCGATGGAGCCATCGCTGGCCAGCGCCAGTGCAACGCTCGAACTGCTGCCGGCGGGCTCGCGACTCGTCGTCACCGCCTTGCGCCCGGTCGGCGGCATGGTCGAAATCAGCGCCGAGACGGCTGCGCATGTCACCGTGACCGGCTTGCGCGTCAGCGCCGCGGCCGCGCGCAAGACCGGCCTGTCGATCGGCACCACGCTGGCGGTGACAGCGATCGCCTCCGGCTGGCTGGTCAGTGCCGCCGGCGAGGCGATCGCCTTCGTGCCCGACCGCCTCGCCCGTTCGCTGATCCATCATCAGGCGCTTTGACATGACGCGGATTGCGCAATCGCCGGGCAGACGTCTGCTGGTGACCCTGCTGCTGGCAGCGACGTTCGCCACCACCGCCCACGCCGGCACTGCCTGCACCCGCCACGAAATCAGCCCGCGCCAACTCGCCGCCGCGGCGGCGGCCGCCGAGCGCACCTACGCGGCGCTGGAACAGGTGGACACTCCGGTGGCGCTGGTCGCCCGCCACGGCCAGGACCTGTCGAAATACGGCCTCTACTACAGCCACGTCGGCTTCGCCTTGCGTGATCGTCCGGAAGGACGCTGGACCGTCGTCCACCTGCTCAACGCCTGCGGCACCGATCGCGCCGGATTGTTTGCGCAGGGGCTGGTCAATTTCCACGCCGACGATCTGGTCGATCAGGACACCCGCATCGTCTGGCTGCAACCGGCGCTTGCCCGGCGCGTGGTGGCCATCCTCGACGGCCCCGGCGCGAAAGCCGTATTCAATCCGCACTACAACGTGATCGCCCGCTACGACAGCCCGCATTGGCAGAACTCCACCGCGTGGGCGCTGGACGTGCTCGCCGCCGCGCAACTGCCCGGGGATCAGGACATCGACCGCCGCCGCGCCCAGGCCGAGGAAGCGGCGCTCGGCTTCGTCCCGGACACGATTCACATTCCCTACTCGCGGCGCGTGCTCGGCGGCTTGTTCTCGGCCAACACGGTGTTCACCGACCATCCGCTGTCGGCGCGATTGGCCGGCGAATATCGCGTCGTCACCGTGCGCGCGATCCTGCGCTGGCTCGATGCAATCGGCGCGACGCAGCGCGTGCGCGAGTGGCGCGGCGGCAGCCCGCAGGCGACACCCGGGCCGGCCTGACTGGCATGGCCGCCGCCGCGATCGACTTCGATTCACTTTGCACGGAGCTTGCGCACGGCAAACATCGCCAGCATCGCCAACGTGCACGGCACGCCGAAAATCAGCACCTCGAACGGCCACAGGTTGTGCGAAGTCGGATCGCGCATGCCGTCGACCACGATGCGCAGGGCGACGAACGCCATCCACGCACCCGGCAGGGTGCCGAGCAGACGCCAGCCACCGCGCCACTTCCACGCCGCCCACGCCGACATCGCCAATGGCGCCAGCAAGGCGGCGAGCATCGCCAGCATGAAAACCCGCATGAACAGCAGGTCGGACGCCGATGCCGGCTGGTTGACGTAGGCATGCGCGGCCGCCCGTTGCGCACGATCGTCGGCGGCGAGCAGATCGTTCACCCATTGCGGCCGCGGGCCGGGATCGGCGGCGCCGGCATCGGCGCGAATGCGCACCCGATACACCGCCACCACCGACGTGCCGTTCACGCGGCCATCGCCGGCGCTGATGCGCACCTCGTCGACCTGGGTGCCGGCATCGAACAGGAAGAACCAGCCGATCGCCTGCCCGTTGCCTTGGTGTGGTTGCGACGGATTGCTGCCGGCCTTGGCCGGCTTGCCCTGAAAGTAGGGTCGTGCCCAGATGCGGGTGGCGGTGTCGGTGGCGTAGGCAATGCGCAGGAAGAAACTCTGGTTGGGCTTGAGCGTCAGGTCGCGGCCGGCCGGCCAGGTCTCCTCGACCCGCACCCGCGGCGCAGCACCGGCCGTCATCGCCGTCATCGCCAGCAGCAAACAACCCAGCAACAACCACAGTTGACCCAAGCGGCGCATCGTCGTTCTCCCGTCGTGGACGCGGCCACCTTGCCGCAGACGCGGTGGCCACGCCCGCTCGATCGTCGATGTCCAGTTCGGTTGTCCGTCCGGTAGCGCAACGCACCACCTCGGTAGCGCCGCAGCACCATCCCGACGCTGGCCATGCGCAGCCCGGCGACGGCCCGGCGAACGGGGGCCATCCACGCCCGCCGCGATCAGGGAATCAACGTCGCCATCACATGCTCGACGTAGGCCTCGAACTCGTCATGATGCAGCCGCGGCTGGTGCAGCCGTGGCGCCAGTTGCAGGAAGCCGACGTAGGCGGCATACGCCAGCCGCGCCCGATGTTGCGCCTGTGCCCGCGCCAACCCGGCCTGGCGGAACGAGGCGATCAGGTAATCGAGCCGGCGCTTGGAGACGCGCTCCATCACCGCCAGCACCTGCGGCTGATCGAGCGCCTTGAGCAAGGCCGAATAGACCGCGTGCGTCGTGACCTCATGGGCGACCATGCGGAACAGCGCACGCAAGCGTTCACGTGCATCCGAAACGGCGGCCAGCTTGCCGAACACCGCCTCCTGCTCGATCGCCTCCCAGCGCTCCAGCGCCGCCGTCAGCAAGGCGTCACGTGACTTGAAGTGCCAGTAAAAACTGCCCTTGGTCACCCCCAGCCGCCGCGCCAGCGGCTCGACGGCGACCGCCGCCACGCCCTGCTCGGCGAGCAATTCGAGTGCCGCCTGCGCCCAATCATCGGCATTCAGGCGGGCGGTGCGTTCGGCTTTGGCGACGGCGTCGGGCATCGGTGCAGTGTAGCCGTGTCGGATGCGAGGCATGTAGCTCTGGCCGCGCGCGGATCGACCTTGCGCAGCACCAGGCCGACGATTGCACGGAACTGCAGCGAGCCTTGGCTCACGAAGATTGCAAGATTTTGCAATATCTCATATATTGCAAATATGACAAACATAGTCAATCTACCAGCCGCCTTGCGCAGCCTGCGCGCCACACTCGCCCTCACGCAGGAGCAGCTTGCCGACCGGCTGGGCGTCTCCTTCGCCACTGTCAACCGCTGGGAAGGCGGGCAATCCAAGCCTCAGCGGGCACAGGCCGAAGCCATCGCCGCGCTGCTGCGCGAAGCGGGCATCGATGAAGGCGCAGGCGGTGCGGGCAATGGCCCCGAAGCCGCCCCCATCGTGCCGCGCCGCGCTCGCCGCGCCGCCAGCGCCACGCCCACCACCAAGCCCATGGAGCAGATGCTGTGGGATGCGGCCTGTTCCATCCGGGGCGAGAAGGACGCCGCCAAGTTCAAGGACTACCTGCTGCCGTTGCTGTTCCTCAAGCGCCTCTCGGACGTGTTCAACGACGAAATCACCCGCCTGGCTGAAGACTACGGCGACCGCGCCACCGCGCTCGAAATCGCCGAATCCGACCACGGCCTGCTGCGTTTCTACCTGCCCATCGAGGCGCGCTGGGGCGTGCTCAGCGGGCGCGAGCCGCACGACTGGCCGCTCGACGACAAAGGCCGCAGCACCGCCCCGCGCGACATCGGCGAGCACCTCACCCGCGCCGTGCGTGCCGTGGTCAAGCACAACCCCGACCTCTCCGGCGTGCTCGACGTGGTGGACTTCGCCGCCGAGCGCAACGGCGAGCGCGACATCAATCCCGCCAAGCTGCGCGGCGTGGTCGAAACCTTCTCCGACCCGCGCTACCGCCTGGGGCTGGCCGACGTGCAGCCCGACTTCCTGGGCCGTGCCTACGAATACCTGCTGCGCAAATTCGCCGAAGGCTCCGGCCAGAGTGCCGGTGAGTTCTTCACGCCAACCGAGGTGGGTTTTTTGATGGCGCACCTGCTGCGCCCGCGCCCCGGCGAAACCTGCCACGACTACGCCTGCGGCTCGGCGGGCCTGCTCATCAAGCTGCAACTCGTCGCCCGCGAACTCGACCCCACCAGCCGCGTGCCCGTGAAGCTCAGCGGCCAGGAACTGCAGGCCGAGAGCTACGCCGTGGCACGTATGAACGCCATCATCCACGACATGGAAGTGGAGCTGGCGCGCGGCGACACGATGATCAATCCCAAATTCCGCGACGCGGCGGGCAAGATACGCGGGCACGACATCGTGGTCGCCAACCCGATGTGGAACCAGCCGTTCGCACCAGACCTGTTCAAGAACGACCCCTTCGAGCGCTTCCAGCCGGCCGGCGGCATCACCAGCGGCAAGGGCGACTGGGCCTGGCTGCAGCACACACTCGCCTGCCTCGCCAGCGATGGCCGCGCGGCGGTGGTGCTGGACACCGGCGCGGTGACGCGCGGCTCCGGCAGCAAGAACGAAGACAAGGAGCGCAACGTCCGCAAATGGTTCGTGGACCGCGACCTGATCGACGGCGTCATCCTGCTGCCGGAAAACCTGTTCTACAACACCCCGGCGGCGGGCGTGATCGTGGTGCTGAGCAAGCGCAAGCCCGCCGCGCGCAAGGGCAAGATTTTTCTGCTCAACGCCAGCCGGCACTTCCGCAAGGGCAGGCCGAAGAACTATTTGCCGGAAGAGGACATCCGCACGCTGGCGGCGATGTATCTGAAGGGTGAGGCGGTCGAAGGTGAGCTGGCGGTCATCAGCACGCAGCAGGCCGAAGAAGCGGATTACAACCTGAGTCCGAGCCGGTGGGTGGGTGGATCTGGTCAGGCCGAATCGACGAACCTGGGTGAACTGCTGGATCGCCAGGAACAGCTCCGGAACGACGAGAAGCGGCTCGACGCCGAACTTGCGCCTGTTTTCGCCCAACTGCGGAAACTGTCATGAAGCACCCTTGCGTCTATCTCCTCGCGAGCAAACGCAACGGCACCTTGTATGTCGGCGTGACCTCCAATCTGGTTCAGCGCATATGGCAGCACAAGGAAGGCGTCGTAGAAGGCTTTACCAGCAAGTACAGCGTGAAGACGCTGGTGTGGTACGAGCTTCACGCCACGATGGAGAACGCCATCACGCGAGAAAAGCAGATCAAGGCCGGAAGCCGGAAAAAGAAAATTCAACTCATCGAGACCGCGAATCCCGACTGGCGAGACCTGTATGCAGACATCATCGCATGACCCCAGCCACGTCATTGCGAGCCGCACACACCTCGTCATTGCGAGCCGAAGGCAAAGCAATCCATGCCGCCGTCTGGATCGCCACGGCCCTGCGGGCCTCGCGATGACGGCTACCCACGTCATGGCGTGCCGCACCGACCACGTCATCGCCAGCGGCCCCTGCCTCGTCATTGCGAGCCGAAGGCGAAGCAATCCATGCCGCCGTCTGGATTGCCACGGCGCTTCGCGCCTCGCAATGACGGTTCACTTGGCGGGAGTGATTCATGATCCCCAGTGACGTTGGTCGCATACCGTTCAGTGAGCTTTGCGATCTGATTGCCGTTCAATGCGACCCCGGTGATGTTCCCGACGCTACCTACCTCGGGCTGGAGCACTTGGCCTCCGGGCGTTTGCGTCAGATCGCTGCTGGTCGCGCTGCCGACGTTCAAAGCCACAAGTTTGCCTTCCAGACGAACGACGTGCTCTACGGCAAACTGCGTCCCTATTTGGACAAGGCCGTCCTGGCGGGCGATGACGGCGTTTGCACGACCGAACTTTTGGTTCTTCGCGCCAAGCCGGGAATCGACCCGCGCTACCTCGCTTGCGTGGTTCACACTCGAGAGTTCATTGAGCACGCCATGTCCGGCGTTACGGGGGCGCATCATCCACGCACGTCGTGGCAACACATCGCAGAATTCGAGACGCCGAAGTTTGACCTGCAAGAGCAATCTGCCGTAGCTGGTTTGTTGTGGAAGGTTCAAGATCTGCTTGTAGTCTGCGAGTCAGCAGCTGAGCACGCGCAAGAACTCAAGCAAGCCACCATGCGCGAACTGTTCACGCGCGGCCTGCGCGGCGAGGCGCAGAAGGAAACCGAAATCGGGCTGGTGCCGGAAAGCTGGGAGCCTCGCACCATTCTTGAACTCTGCGAAATCTGGAGCGGTGGCACACCGCGCAAGTCGATTGCCGAATACTGGAACGGTGACATTCCGTGGGTGTCAGGCAAGGACTTGAAGCTCCCGGCGCTCGACGATGCAATCGACCACATTTCTGCCGAAGGCGTTGAGGCTGCAAGCCGCCTTGCGCCGCAAGGTGCTGTGCTGCTGCTGGTTCGCGGCATGGGCCTCGCGAAAGACTTGCCCGTGGCGGTCATCAACCGCCCGATGGCCTTCAATCAAGACGTGAAGGGCCTTGTCTCTCGCGGCGAATACTCTGGGGCATTTCTGCGGTCTGCTATCTATGCGGGCAAGGAGCGGCTGCTCAGCCAGATTGTTGCCTCAGCGCATGGAACGATGACGCTCAATCTCAACGACGTTGAAAACTTCAAGGTGGCCTGTCCATCCGACCCCGACGAAGCGACCGAAATCGTCACCATCCTCGACGCCCTCGACCGGAAGATCGCCCTGCACCGCCAGAAGCGTGCCGTGCTCGAAGAACTCTTCCAGTCCCTGCTGCACAAGCTGATGACCGGTGAGCTCCGCGTCGCCGACCTCGACCTGTCCGCGCTGGCGCCCCGGCCCGTGGCCGCTTGAGGGAAAAGGAGAAATCGGCTATGGTTCGCGCATCATCCGCCCCTGGCAGTACGCCTTCCCCCGCTCATCCGGGAAGCGCCGAACCCCGGGGCATTTCTTTTTCCGGCACCAAGTCGGACGACCTGCTGTATCACGTTGCACCGACCGTCACCGCCGTCCTGGTCGACGCCGGCTTCTACCTCACCCAGGCGCAACGGATCTTCGGCAGACAGCCGCCCGACGAAGCGGCGGAAAAGCTGCACAAGCTGGCGCTGGATCACCTCAACGATGCCAAGGGCCGGCGCATTGCCCGCCTGTATCGCATCTTCGTTTACGACGCGCCTCCCGCCGCATGGAGAGGGCACACGCCGCTCGGGAAGAAGGCCCTCGATCTCGGCGATTCCGCGACGGCGAAATGGCGCACGGCTTTCCACGAAGCCCTGCGCGGCCTGCGCAAGGTGGCGCTGCGCATGGGCGAAGTGCCGACCAGCCAAGTGCGCTGGCAGATCAAGCCCGATGTGCTGAAGGAACTCACCAACGGCAAGAAGCAGTGGGCTGAGCTGACGGACGACGATTTCCGCCTCGATCTGCGCCAGAAGGGCGTGGACATGAGGCTGGGCCTCGACATCGCTTCACTGGCGTACAAGCAACAGGTCAGCCAGATCGTGCTGATCTCCGGCGATGCGGATTTCGTGCCCGCCGCCAAGCTGGCCAGACGCGAAGGCATCGACTTCATCCTCGATCCGATGTGGTCAACCATCCGACCCGACCTGCACGAGCACATCGACGGCCTGCGCACCGTGTGCCCAAAACCGTCGAAGAAGCCCAGCATCAAAAAGGCCTCGCCATGAAGAAGGAACTGATCCAGAAGCTGCATCAGAGCTTCGAGGGTTGCGCCCATCGCTCCGACGCAGGCGTGGAATTCTGGCTGGCGCGCGAGTTGCAGGAACTGCTGGGCTACACGCAGTGGCGCAACTTCGAGGCCGTGATCGACAAGGCCAAGACCGCCTGCGAGAAGGCGGGCCAGGCCGTCACCGACCATTTTGCTGACGTCAGCAAAATGGTCGAACTCGGCTCCCAGGCGAAGAGGCCCGTGGACGACATGGCCCTGACCCGCTACGCCTGCTACCTGATCGCCCAGAACGGCGACCCGCGCAAGGATGCCATCGCCTTCGCGATGACCTACTTCGCAGTGCAGACACGCAAGCAGGAACTGATCGAGACGCGTATCGCCGAGTGGGAACGCCTGCAGGCACGCGAGAAGCTCACGCTGTCGCAGAAGGAGCTCTCCGGCGTGCTCTACGAGCGCGGCATCGACAGTCAGGGCTTCGGGCGCATTCTCAGCAAGGGCGACGCGGCGCTGTTCGGCGGGCAGAGCACGCAGAACATGAAGGACAGGCTGGGCGTGCCCGATGGGCGGCCGCTGGCGGACTTTCTGCCCACGATCACCATCAAGGCCAAGGACTTCGCCAACGAGATCACCAACACCCAGGTCAAGCAACAGGACTTGCGCGGCGAGGCAGGCATCACGCAGGAGCACGTCAAGAACAACCGCGACGTGCGCAAGCTGCTGACCGACCGCGACATCGTGCCGGAGAACCTGCCCGCTGCCGAGGACGTGAAAAAGCTTGAGCGACGTCTGAAAGCCGAGCAGAGAAAGCTGCCGCGGGCTGCTTCCAAGCTGGGGAAGGACGCCCAATGAGCGAGCATCGCGTCGCGGATGGATCGCCTCCGCCGTACTTGAAAAGCCAGGCCGCCTCGTCGCTGAAGATCAGCGAAGCGGGCACCGTGCAGTTCCCGATGGTGCGCCACGCGCAAGAAATCGGCTGGACAACCCTCACGCCTGATGACGCCCGCGCCCAGCGCGGCGGCGATGCGGGCACCTTCTTGCGCGACGTCCTGGAGGCCAAGCTGGCCGCCTTCAACCCTTGGCTGACGGCGGACGCGGTGCGCGCCATCGTCGAAACGCTGGACGCGTTGCCCGCCAGCATCGACGGCAACCGCGAGCTGCTGTCGTGGCTGCGCGGTGAACGCGCGTGGTACGACGAGGCCGAAAAGCGCCACCGTGCGGTGACGCTGATCGATTTCGACCACACGGCGGACAACGTCTTTCACGTGACCTGGGAATGGAAGATCAAGCCGCCCGCGCGGCCCAAGGGCAACCGCGCCGATGTGATGTTCGTGGTCAACGGCGTGCCGGTGGTCATCGTCGAGCACAAGAACCCATCGGCGGGCGACGCCATCGAGCGCGCCATCAAGCAACTGCGCCGCTACGAACTGGAAACGCCGGAACTGCTGGCCACCACGCAGTTGTTCAACGTGACGCACCTGCTCGACTACTGGTACGGCGTGACCTGGAACGCCAACCGCCGCGACATGGCGCGCTGGAAGCAGGCGCCGGAGGAAAGCTACCGCTTCGCGGTGCAGGCCTTTTTCGAGCCAACCGAGTTCCTGCGCACTTTGCAGCACTGGATTCTGTTCTACGTGCAGGACGGCGAAACGCGCAAATCGGTGTTGCGCCAGCATCAGCGCCGCGCCATCGACGCCATCCTCGCGCGCTGCGCCGACCCGGCCAAAACGCGCGGGCTCGTGTGGCACACGCAGGGCTCGGGCAAGACCTTCACGCTGCTGACGGCGGCCCGGCAGATTCTGGAAGACAAGGTGCGCTTCCAGAACGCCACCGTGCTGCTGGTGGTGGACCGCACCGAACTCGAAGGCCAGTTGAAGGGCTGGGTGGAGCGCCTCCTGGGCGAGATGCAGGCGCAGGACATTGCGGTGGAGCGCGCCAGCACCAAGGCGCGGCTGCAGGAACTGCTGGACGCGGATTTTCGCGGTCTGATCATCTCGATGATCCACAAGTTCGAGGAGATCAAGCGGGATAGCTGCGCCCGCGACAACGTCTATGTGTTCATCGACGAGGCCCACCGCTCGGTGGCGAAGGACTTGGGCACCTACCTGATGGCGGCGCTGCCCAAGGCCACCCTCATCGGCTTCACCGGCACGCCGATTGCGCACAGCGCGCAGGGCGAAGGTACGTTCAAGATTTTCGGCACGCAGGACGAGGCGGGGTATCTGGACAAGTATTCGATTGCCGAAAGCATCGCCGACGAAACCACGCTGCCCATCAAGCACGTGATGGCTCCCAGCGAGATGACCGTGCCTGCCGAGCGGCTGGACAAGGAATTCTTCGCGCTGGCGGAGAGCGAAGGTGTCACCGATGTGGAGGAACTCAACAAGGTGCTCGACCGCGCCGTGGGCCTGCGCACCTTTCTTACCGCCGACGACCGCATCGAGAAGGTGGCGGCTTTCGTCGCCGAACACTTCAGGGAGAACGTGCTGCCGCTCGGCTACAAGGCGTTTGTCGTTGGGGTGAACCGCGAAGCCTGCGCCAAGTACAAGCAGGCGCTCGACAAGCTGCTGCCACCGGAATGGAGCGCACCGGTCTACACGCAGAACGCGGCGGATGTGATCGACCGCCCGCTGGTGGCGAAGTTGCAGCTCTCTGATGAGGCCGAAGAGCGGGTGCGCCTGCTGTTCAAGAAGCCCGCCGAGAACCCGAAGATCCTGATCGTCACCGACAAGTTGCTCACCGGCTACGACGCACCGCCGCTGTATTGCCTGTATCTGGACAAGCCGATGCGTGACCATGTGCTGCTGCAATCCATCGCACGGGTGAACCGGCCCTATGTGGATGCCAACGGCGTGCAGAAGCGCGTCGGCCTGGTGGTGGATTTTGTCGGTGTGCTGCGCGAACTGAAGAAGGCGCTGCAATTCGACTCCAGTGACGTGGGCGGCGTGATTGAAGACCTGGACGTGCTCTTGCAGGATTTCCTGCACCGCATCGCGCAGGCCAAGCAGGAATACCTCGACGCCAATGGGGAAGGCGCGCCGGACGAACGGCTGGAAAAGCTGGTGTTCGGTCGCTTCCTCGAACCGCAGGCGCGCAAGACGTTCTTCGAGCAGTACAAGGAAATCGAGGCGCTGTGGGAAATCCTCTCGCCCTCGCCCGAGCTGCGCGACCACATCGCCAGCTACAAACAACTCAGTCAACTCTACGCGGCCGTTCGCAACGCTTACGCGGAGAAAGTGGGCTTCGTCGCCGATCTGGCCTACAAGACGCGGCGGCTGATCGAGGAAAGCGCCGAGCAGCAGGGCCTGGGGCGCTTGACCAGGAGCGTGACCTTCGACGTCGCCACGCTGCAATCCTTGCGCGGCGACAAGGGCAGCGACGAAGGCAAGGTCTTCAACCTCGTGCGAGGCTTGCAGCAGGAAATCGACGCGGACCCCAATGCCGCGCCGGTGTTGCAACCGCTGAAAGACCGCGCCGAGCGCATCCTGAAAGACTTGGAGGAGCGCAAGACCACGGGCCTGGCTGCAATGGATCAGTTGGCGGCGCTGGCGGCAGAAAAGGAAGCGGCGATGAAGACCGCGCGTGATAGCGGTCTTTCGACCCGGGCTTTCGGTGTGTTCTGGGTGCTGCGTGAGGATGCGGCGGTCAAATCAGCAGGTCTGGATGCGTTGGCGCTGGCGAGGGATATTGAAGAGCTGCTGGGCCGGTTCCCCAATGCCCAGGTCAACCCCGATGAGCAGCGACGCTTGCGTGCGGCAATTTACAAACCCTTGCTGGGCCTACCGCCTGAAGAACGAGCCCACGCTGTTGATCTGGTGCTGAACCTGCTGTTGGCGGATAGCGAAGAATGAAGTCCTCCCTCTATCCCGTGCAAGACTTGCATCGCCGCGCGCTGGCTTGGGCGCTGAAGCTCAAGGTCAACCCGCGCAGGGTGCGAGTACAGGCGATGCGGCACAAATGGGGCTCGTGCTCATCAGCAGGCACGGTCACGCTGGCCAGCGACCTGCTCGATCAGGGTGTGCGGTTTCAAGACTATGTCATCGTCCATGAACTGCTGCACCTGCGTTACGCCACCCATGGGCGTGTGTTCAAGGCGTTGATGAGCGCGCATGTGCCGGGTTGGCAGGCGATGGAGGAGCGGCGGATGTATCGACGCGACCTTGCCGGTGCCTCACGCATGGCGATGATCTCGATCCCTGATGCGGCATCGTTGACGTCGTAGACCGCGTCCGAGCATTTGCTCTAGCGCCTCGCGCTCACCATACCCGCGCGTATGGCGGATCGACGCAACCCGGCGCGAGCGCGCGAACGCGCTACCCTGCGGTCGTCGCCGCCCGATCCACCGCCGCTT
>JAFEEB010000087.1 GCA_018241325.1 Pseudomonadota bacterium
CCTGCTGGTGCTGGAGGCCGTCTCACGCAGGCTGCCGGATACCCAGTTCATCCTGGCCGGCTGGGACGTGAGCGACTACCACATTCCGTTTCCGCATCTGGCGGCGGGCGTGATCACGCCCGAGGAACTGGCCGACGTGTTCAGCCAGTGCGATGCGGCGCTGGTGCTGTCCTTGACCAATCTGTCGCTGATGCCGCTGGAAGTGATGGCGGCCGGTTGCGCCGTGGTCTCCAACCGTGGCGACTGTGTGGAGTGGCTGCTCAATGACGATGTGGCGCTGTTGACCGACCCGACGCTGGAAGCGCTGTCGGATGCGCTGTGCCATGTGCTGCAGGACGATGCTGCCCGCCAGGCCCTGTGCCGGCGCGCCCAGGACTTTGCGCTGCAGCAGCATTGGCAGGCGTCGGCCGATGCTTTCGAGCAGGGCCTTCTGGAGGCACGCGCGTTGCAGCCCGCTGCGGCCGAAGAAGTGGCGCGATGATGCGGCGGATCACCGGAGTGGACGCAGCGCTGGCGAAGGGCCCATGGGCGTGAGTGGCAACGGGTTGGCTTCGCAGCCGGAGGCATCGATGCAGGCCCAGCATGCCTGGGTGTTGTGGCGCTATTGGATGCTGCGCGAGTTCAAGACGCGCTATGCGGGCTCGGTGCTGGGCTTGGCCTGGGCCGTCGTGCAGCCGTTGGCAACGCTGGCGATCTTCTATGTGCTGTTTGGCATGGTGCTGGCAGTGCGGGTGCCGGGGCTGGATCTCGCCAATGGCTACCTGCTGCACCTGCTGGCGGGCCTGGCAGTGTGGCTGCCGTTTACCGACGCCATAGGCCGCGGCGTGGGCAGCCTGGCGGCCTATGAGGATTTCCTGCGCAAGCAGCCCATGCCGGCCGAAATTTTGCCTGCGGTTGCTGTGGGCGGCAGCCTGCTGGTGATGGCCATTGGCTACGCGTTGCTGCTGGTGTTGAGCCTGACGCAGGGGGCACCACTGCGCGCCACCTGGGCCTGGTTGCCGCTCCTGGTACTGGCGCAGGTGGTGCTGACCCTGGGCCTGACGCTGTTCCTGAGCATGGCGCATTTCCTGTGGCGCGATGTGGGCTCGGTCGTGGGCTTTGCGCTGCAGCTGTGGTTCTACCTGACGCCCGTGGTCTATCCACTGGCCCAGGTGCCCGAGCGTTTTCACGCCTGGTACCTGCTCAACCCGGTGGCCTGCCTGGTAATGGCCGTGGAGTGGGCGGTGCTGGGCATCGCCATGCCCGGCGGCACGCCGTGGGCGCTGCTGGCGTGGGTGCTGCTGTTGGGTGGCGGGGGCTGGTGGTTCTTCCGCTCCATGAAGGCGGCATTGGGTGAGGCACTGTAATGGCCATCGCGTTTAAGAACATAGAGAAGCACTATGCGGTCTATGCGCGCCCGCAGGACAGGCTGCGGGAGTGGGTGACCGGCCGCCAGCGCCATCGCGTGCATGTGGCGCTCGATGGCATCAACTTCGCGGTGCAGCCGGGCGAGACCTTTGGCCTGATCGGCGAGAACGGTGCGGGCAAGAGCACCCTGCTGAAGATCGCGGCCGGCACCATCAGGCCCACGCGCGGCGAGGTCACGCGCCAGGGGCGAGTGGCGGCGCTGTTGGAGTTGGGTGCGGGCTTTCACCCCGAGGAGTCGGGGTACGACAACATCCGCTTCATGGCTGCGCTGCATGGCCTGGAGGGGGTGGCCCTGGAGGACTTCGCGGTGAGGGCGACGGAGTTTTCCGAGCTCTCCGTCGAAACATTGCAGCGGCCTGTGAAGACCTATTCGTCTGGCATGTTCATGCGCCTGGCATTCGCGGCGGCGACGGCCATAGAGCCGGAGGTGTTGATCGTGGATGAGGCCTTGTCGGTGGGCGACCTGCATTTTCAGAAGAAGAGCCTGAACCGTATCCTGGAGTTGCGCGAGCGCGGCGCGACGGTGCTGTTTTGCTCGCACAACCTGTACCAGGTGCGCAGCTTGTGCCAGCGCGCAGCGTGGATTCACGGCGGGCGGGTGCAGTCCATCGGTGCGACGGAGGACGTGGTGACGGCCTACGAGGCGCATGAGCGCAGGCGATACGCCCATCTGCGCACCGATGCGCCGGCCGTCGAGGTTGCCACGCCGGTGGCCACGACTGCGGCACCTGCTGCGCATGCATCGGTGCCGGTGAAGATCATGCGTGTAGGCATCGAGACTGCCGACGGGATCAACCCCGCGCAGGTGGACTCGTTCCAGGACCTGACCCTGGAGATCGAGGTCGAGTCCTATGGCGACGCGCCGTTTCATGTGGGCTTTGCCATCGTGCGGCCGGACAAGGACAACGTGTTTGGCAGCAGCACCCAGTTCTTGTCCTCCAGACCACCCATGCGCGGTGTGGGTGCGCATCGCCTGCGCGTGCGCTTCCCGCGACTGCCGCTGCTGTCGGGCGAATACCTGTGGAGTGTGTACACCCTGGACGATAGCGGCCTGCAGGTGCTCGACATGGCGGAGCTGATCCAGCCTTTCACGGTGCTCAACCAGAAGCACCGGGAGTTCGGTCTGGTCTGGTTGGAGCATGAATGGCTGCAGGTGCAATGAGCCGCGACTGGCGCCTGGACTGGGCGTTTCCTGCACTGGGCCGCTTGCCCACTTCCTTGCCCTGGCGACTGGTGCGTTGGCTGGGCCGCGATGCTCCGGCCGTGCGGCGCGCGACCGAGCAATTCCTGCAGCAGCGGTTTGGCAACGTGTTCCCAGGGGCGAATGCTGAGCAGCACCGGCAATGGGCGCGCGCGCATCTGGACATGCTGGCTACGGAAATGCTGGATGCCGCCGCCTTGCATCGCCTGGGCGAATCGGGAGGACCAAGCGTCGAGTTGCGGGGGTGGGAGTATGTACAGACCCTGCAGCAGCGGCAGAAAGGGTTCATCCTCGTGCTCAACCATTACGATCGCCTGCTTACTGCGGTGATTGCCCTGGGGCGTAGGGGGGTGGCATTGAACATCCTGACCATGCCAGTTGTGGACAATCCTGGCCTGGGTGCGTCGCAGCGTGCATTTCTGGTGCGCAAGATTGCGGCTACGACCCAGATCACGGGCGGGCAGTGGCGAACATCGAGCGAACCTTTGCGCCCGGTGCATGAAGGCCTGCGCAATGGCCAAGCCTGGGTGATTCTGGCTGATGCCTGGAGCCCGGACTTTGCGCGCATGCGCGACCATGCGTTCCTGGGGGGGCACCTGCGCTTGCCTACGGGCATTGAGCGCCTGGCCGAATCAACCGGAGCGGCTTTGCTGCATGCCTGTACCCGCAGCCTCGCGCCGGACAGGATGGATGTGGTGGTAGAAGCCTTGCACGGTAGCCCGCAGGCAGCCATCGATTCTGTGATTCGACGCCTGGATAAGGATGTGCGCGAGCGCCCCTGGGCCTGGTGGCATTGGGGCTTGTGGGATCAGATGTGGCAGCCAGCCGCACAGGAGGGAGGAGAGTAATGTCCGAGATAGAGCGCTACGACTACGCCTTCGACCCCGAGGGCGAAGCCTGGGCCGCTCGCCTGCTGCGCCGGGTGCCGGGTGAGGCTTCGGTGCTTGAATTGGGCCCTGGCCCGGGTGCCATGACCCAGGTGCTGCGTGGGCGCGGGCACACGGTTACGGTCGTGGAGAACGACCCTGCCGCGCTGCAGGCCTTGCAGCCTTTGGGGGTGCAGGCGGTGGACGCAGACCTTGATGACTGGGCCTGGCTGGATGCGCTGCAGGGGCAGCGCTTCGATGCCATCCTGGCTTGCGACGTGCTGGAGCATTTGCGTGCGCCTGAACAGGTGCTCAAGGCGCTTGCAGGATTGTTGCAACCTATGGGCAGCCTGATCATTTCTTTGCCCAATATTGCCTACGCAGGCGTGGTGGCTGCGTTGCGTGCCGGCATGTTCGACTACGCGGATAAGGGTTTACTCGATCGCACGCATATGCGTTTCTTCACGCGGCGCAGCATCGAGCAGCTGTTGATGGATTGCGGCTGGGTGCCGCTCGCCTGGGAGGCCAATCGGGTTCCCGTGGCCCAGAGTGAGTTTGCCTGGTACTGGGACGCCATGCCCGATGCATGGCGCCAGCATCTGCTGACGGGCTGGGCAGATTTCGATGTGTACCAGTGGATGGTGGTGGCCGCGCCCTCGCGCGACTCGCGTGACTGGGAGGCAGTGCAGGTGCGTGCCGAGGCGAGCCAGTTACGTGCCCAACTGCAGGCGTTGCAACTGACGCATGCGACTGAACATGCCTCCTTGCTGGAGCACCAGAAGGCCTTTGGTGAGGCCCGGCAGTTGATTGCGGGATTTGAGCAGGACGTGGACGCGCTGCGCCAGCAGGTACGGCAGCTGGATGCCGATAAGGCCGCGTTGGAGCAGGCCTTCCAGGACGCGCAGGAGACTCTGGCCCAGGAGCGGTTGGCTGCCCTCGCCATGACCAGGCGGTCGTGGCGTGAGCGTTTGGCAAACCGGCTGGGCCTGACGTGGCGCAACGGCCAATGAGGAAGGTGGGTACAGCCTGCATGTTGGTGCTGCTCGCGGTTGCCTGCGCGACAACCGCCCAGGCGCAGGCGGTCTGGCAGTTCGTCGATCGCGATGGC
>JAFEEB010000088.1 GCA_018241325.1 Pseudomonadota bacterium
GTCGATCGGCGTCACGGCCTGGCCACGTTGCCGACGCTGCGATCGATCGCGCTCGAAGCGTTCGCGCTGCTCCATTGCATCGGTCAGTTCGTGGTAACCGTTGGCCAGCTCGATCGGCCCGAGGTAGGCCTCGAAGCGCTCGGCGACTGCCGGCGCGTCGCCACGCGAACCGCCGCGCAACTTCGCCAGCGCACACTGCGTCGCCGGGTAGTCGTGCACCAGCAGCAACTCGTCGGCAGCAAAGGTCGGCTGGAGGCGATGGGTCAGCAGCAGGTCGAGGCAGTCATCGCGACTCAAGCCGACAGGGTCGATCGCGATGGCCTGCATCGCGTCGCGCAGGGCCGCTTCGTCACCGTGCAACGGGTCGATGCCGAGCGCGTCGAAGAACAAGTCACGATACGTCGTCTCACGTACGCGCGCACCGCGCCCGACCAACGCCAGCGCCCGCTGCACCACCTCGGCGGTTTCGCGCATCAGCCGGCGGTGATCCCAGCCGACCCGATACCACTCGAGCATCGTGAATTCGGGATTGTGGCGGCGCCCGCACTCGCCGTCGCGAAAGACCCTCCCCAGCTCGTAGCAATCGCCGATGCCGGCAGCGAGCAGGCGCTTGAGCGCGTACTCGGGCGAGCTGCGCAACCAGCGATCCGGTGCGCCGCCGTCGACGTGGCCGGAAAAGCGGGTGTGGAAGCTGCTGATGTTCGGATCGGAATTGCCCGCCTGCGAGAGGATCGGCGTCTCCACTTCGAGCACGTCGCGGCAGGCGAAAAAATCGCGGATGGCCGCGTACAGCCGCGCCCGCAGGCGCAGGGCCTCGGCCGTCGCCGTCGGCCGCCAATCGCTCACGCGCGGCCGTGCTCGGACAGCAATTGCAGCAACTGCGTTTCGTCCCAGATCGCGATGCCCAGCGCGCGCGCCTTGTCGAGCTTGCTGCCGGCGGCATCGCCGGCGATCACGGCATCGGTCTTTTTGGAAACGCTGCCGGCGACCTTGGCGCCGAGCGCTTCGAGCTTCGCCGTCGCCGCCTCGCGGCTGAGCGCGGCCAGCGTGCCGGTCAGCACGAAGGTCTTGCCGTCCAGCGGCGCGGACGCGCCCGCGCTCGCCGGCGCGCTGGCGACGATGGCATCGATCGCCGCATCGCAGCGTGCAATCAGCGCGCGGCCCGGGGCGTGTTCGGCCACCGCATGCAGGGCGGCGATGGCATCGTCCGGCACCCCCCTGGCGCGCAGCACATCGGCATCGATCGCAAACGCCATCGCCAGCGAACGGCAGCCCTCGCCGATCTGCGCGGCGCGGCGCGGCGTGATCCTGGCGATCGCCATCGCCGCCAGCGTGTTGTCGACCGTCAGCGCCGCCGCCAGCGCGGGGCTGGGCGGATGCGCATCGGTGATCACGATGCCACCGGCGAGCAGGGCATCGAGCACGCGCTGGTTGCCGGCCTCGGCGAAGAAGTGATCGATCGCACGCGCCACCTCGTCGCCGACGTCCGGCACCGCCTTGAGGATCGGCCACGGCGCGTGGCGGAGCAGGTCGAGCTGGCCGAACCAGTTCGCCAGCGCCTTGGCGGTGCTCTCGCCGACGTGCGCGATGCCGAGCGAATACAGCAACCGCGCCAGCGTCGTGCGGCGGCTGCGGGCGATGGATTCGATCAGGTTCTCGGCCCACCGGGTGGCGACCTTGCCGCCCTTGGCCGGTTCCGGCGTCGTGCTCCCCGCCTCGGCGGCGGCAGGCTTGCGCTCGTCCGCCAGGCGCTTCATCTCGAGCAGATCGTCGAGTGTCAGCCGATACAGGTCGGCGACGCTGCGGACGTGGCCGAACTCGCTCAAGCCTTCGATGATCTTCTCGCCAAGGCCGTCGATGTCCATCGCCCTCCGCGAGGCGAAGTGGAAGATCGCTTGCACGCGCTGCGCGGCGCAACTCAAGCCGCCGATGCAGCGCGCGACCACCTCGCCCTGTTCGCGCTCGATGTGCGCGCCGCAGACCGGACAATGCGCCGGCATGACCCACGGCGTCGCCGCCTGCGGCCGCTGCTCGCGCACCACCGCGACGACTTCGGGAATGACATCACCGGCGCGCCGCACGATCACCGTATCGCCGATGCGCACGTCCAGCCGCGCCACCTGGTCGGCGTTGTGCAAGGTGGCGTTGCTGACGGTGACGCCGCCGACGAACACCGGTGCCAGCCGCGCCGTCGGCGTCGCCGCGCCGCTGCGGCCGATGTTGACGACGATGTCCTCGACCACGGTGGTCTGCTCTTGCGCCGGGAACTTGTGCGCGATCGCCCAGCGTGGCGTGCGGCCAACGAATCCCAGCTCGCGCTGCAAGCCCAGATCGTCGAGCTTGTAGACGACGCCGTCGATGTCGAACGGCAATTGGTCGCGCTGCGCGCCGATGCGGCGGAAGTAGTCCAGACATCCTTCGCCGCCGCGGGCGACGGCGACCAGCGGACTGACCGGGAATCCCCATTGGCGCAGCTTCGCCAGCAGCTGCGAATGCGCCGGTGGCAGCGCGCCCGTGCCGGGGGCGAACGCGACCACGCCCACCGCGTAGGCGTAGAACGCCAGCGGCCGCTGCGCGGTGATCGCCGGGTCGAGTTGCCGCAACGACCCGGCAGCGCCATTGCGCGGATTCACCATCGGCTTGATCTTGCCGCCCGACGCGCGCGCACGTTCGTTGTAACTCTCGAAGGCCGCGCGCGGCATGTAGACCTCGCCGCGCACTTCCAGCACGTCGGGCACGTCGTCGCCGCGCAAACGCATCGGGATCGCCCGGATCGTGCGCAGGTTGGCGGTGACGTCCTCGCCGGATTCGCCATCGCCACGGGTCGCCCCGCGCACGAACTGCCCCTGCTCGTAGCGCAGGCTGACCGCCAGGCCGTCGAACTTGGGCTCGACCGAGAACGTCAACGACGCCGCATTGGCTGCCGCCAGACGCTCGCCGATGCGGCGGACGAATTCATGCACCTCGCCATCGCTGAACGCGTTGGCCAGCGAGAGCATCGGCAATTCGTGGCGCACCGTGGCGAAGCCGCCGACCGGCCTGGCGCCCACCCGCCGGGTCGGCGAGTCGTCCGTTGCCAACTCCGGGTGCGCGGCCTCGATCGCCTCCAGCTCGCGCAGCAGGCGGTCGTACTGCGCGTCCGGAATGGTCGGCGCATCGAGCACATGGTAACGGTAATTGTGCTCGTCGATCTCGCGGCGCAGCGCCTGTGCGCGAGCAGCGATTTCCGGCGACGATGGGTGGTGGCTTTCCGTCATGACGGCCGCGGTTTGTTTGCGCTGGGCGTAGTTGCTGCAATCTCCCGCCGCACGATCGGCCGCACCGGCGGATCGCGCCTCGCTGGCTGGACGTGATTCACCTGCGCCGTCGCGCGAGGTTTATCGACCCGGCCGGATCATTTGCTGTTCGCGCCGACGATCGTAGGCGCGCATCTCGTCGCGGATATGGGCGATGCGCTGGCGGCCCAGGGCGTTGCGCTCCTCGTCGAGCACCAGCGCGCCGAGCAGCTCGGCCATGCGCTGCGCGGTGGGCAGCATCGCATCCCAGGCATCCAGCGCCGACAACGGCAGCGGTGCCGGCAAGGTCAGGAAGAAGCTGATGCCCGGCGTGCGCAATTCCTGCAATCGGCTGAGGTCGAAGGTGCCGGGCTTGACCATGTTGGCGACAGAGAAGATCGGGCCGGCCTCGGGGCGACCATCGACCAGCCGGTGGTAGATGCTCATGTGCCCGTGCACCAGCCCGGCGCGTTCGGCAGCGACCACCAGGTCGGCGCCGGCGAGCATCTGCCCGGCGCGTGCCGCCACGTAGAGCGTGACGATGCGATCGAACGCCTCGTCCTGACGGATGCCGAGCGTGGGATGGCTGGCGCGCGGCGGACGCGAGCCCACGTCACCGCCACTGTCGGCACCGCCGGCGACGGCGCCGGATGGAGTCGCAGCGGCGTCCTCGCCGGCCAGGCTGCGTTCCAGTGACTCCAGCCGGGCGTCTTCGTCGGCGCTGGCGGCCGCCTTCCCGTCATTGCGGAAATCGCGTTCGAGCGCTTCGCCGAGCGAGGGCTCGGCGCGCTCGCCGCTGGCCTCGGCATTGCGGTTGCCGACCCGCCGGCCCTGCCCCGGCTTGCGCGGGCGGAACAACCAGATCAGCACCAGCAACAGCACGCACGCGCCGGCGATGATGATGCGCACCAGATTCAGATCATTCATGCCAGACCCTGTCGTCATCAAACCCTGTCGCCATCAAGCCCTGTCGCCATCCACCCTGTCGCCATCGCTCGCAACGATCCGTCAGGATAGCCCAATCGCCCGCCAGCGGCCGCCGCAGGCCATCGCCTCGACCATCACGCCGCTCCGGCCAGGCGTGCCGCCTCGGCCAGATCCACCGACACCAAACGCGACACGCCCGGCTCGCGCATGGTCACGCCGGAAAGCTGCTGCGCGGCCTGCATCGTGCTCTTGTTGTGGGTCACGAACAGGAACTGCACCTTGTCGGACATTTCCTTGACCATGTTGCAAAAGCGCTCGACGTTGGCCTCGTCCAGCGGCGCGTCGACCTCGTCGAGCAGGCAGAACGGCGCCGGGTTGAGCTGGAAGATGGCGAATACCAGCGCCACCGCCGTCATCGCCTTCTCGCCGCCCGAGAGCAGCGAGATGTGCGCCACCCGCTTGCCCGGCGGGCGCGCCATCAACGTCACGCCGGTGTCGAGCAAGTCCTCGCCGGTGAGCTCCAGATAGGCATGGCCGCCGCCGAACAGGCGCGGATACAGGGCCTGCACGCCGGCGTTGACGCGGTCGAAGGTGTCCTTGAAGCGGCCACGGGTCTCGCGGTCGATCTTGCGGATCGCCGCCTCCAGCGTTTCCAGCGCGCTGACCAGATCGTCGTTCTGCGCGTCCAGATACTGCTTGCGCTCGGATTGCTCGGTGTATTCGGCGATCGCGGCCAGGTTCACCGGCTCCAGCCGGCGGATCCGCGCCTGCAGATCGTCGAGCGCCTTTTGCGCGGCCTCGATGTCGGTGTCCTCGGGCAGGGCCTCGAGCACCGCCGACAGCTCCAGCTGCGCCTCGGCAATCGCCTGCACATGGCGCTCGGCCTGCATCGCCAGCGCCTGTTCGTCGAGTTGGGCGCGCGCGATCGTCTCGCGTTGCGCCAGCGCCTGCGCGTCGCGCTGTTGCCGGGTCTGCTCGAGCGCACGCATCTGCGCATCGACTTCCTCCAGCGCCGCGCGTGCGGCCGCCAGATCCTTGTCCACCAGCACCCGCTGTTCGAGACTGGCCTGGCGCGCGGCCTCCATCGCCGGCACCGGCGCCTCGCCCTCGGCCAGTTGCCGCGCCAGTTCCTGCTGGCGCGCCTGCAACTGCACGCGCTGGCCGCTCATGCGCGCCAGCGCCTGGTCGAGCGCCGCCGCACGGGCACGCTGCGCTTCCAGCGCCAAGGCGGCGCGATGGCTCGACTCGCGGGCGTCGCGCGCGGCCACGCGCACGGCGTCGAGCTGCTGGCCGTGCGCACGCCGTTCGCCATCGAGCTGCTGGCGCGCCGACTCGTGCCGGCCCATCTCGGCAACCGCCTGCTCCAGCCGCGCCCGCGCCTGGCTGGCGTCCTCATGCGCCTTGTGCAGGCCCTGCGCGATCTGCGCCAGCTCGGCGTCAATCTGCCGCGAGCGAGCGCTGGCCGAATCGAGCTTGCCCTGCTGGCCCTGCATCTGCCCGGCCAGTTCGGCGGCGCTGCGGTGTGCGTGATACAGCGCGCGCTGGGCATCTTCGCGCCGCTGTTCGGCTTCCTGCAGACGCGCGCGCAAACCGGCCAGCGCCTCGACCAGCGCCGTTTCGCGCTTGCCCAGACCGGCGATGTCGCTGCGCAACTGCTGGATCTCGCGTTCCCTGGCCAGGCTGCCGTGCTGTGCCTCGCCGCTGCGCAGCACCCGCGCCCAGCCATTGCCGACCCATTCGCCGGCGCGAGTGACCACCGCCTCGCCGTCGGCCAGCGTCGGCAACAACGTGGCGGCGCTGGCGATGTCCTCGGCGCAATGCACGCGCGCCAGGATGGCGCGCGCCGCGCGCGGGCCGCTGACTTGCGCCGCCAGCGAGGTGGCCGCCACCGCCAAAGGCGCCTGGCCGGCATCCATCAGCGCAATGCGGCCATCGGCCAGCGCGGCCAGTGCCGGCAGCTGGCGGTCGAGGCCATCGACCATCACCGCTTCGAGCAGCCGCGCCAGCACCGTCTCGACCGCCACTTCCCAGCCGCTGGCGACCTGCAGGCGCGCGCCCAGCCGCGCCGCGCCATCGAGGCCCTGCTGCTTGAGCCAGGCCCGGCCGGCGCCGGATTCCTGCCCGAGCGCGGCGTGTTGCAGGGTTTCCAGCGAACCCAGCCGGCCCCGCGCCGCCTGCAATTGCTGGCGCAGGCCGGCCAGTTCGGCCTGCTGTTGGCGCTCGCCGGCTTGCAGGTCGAGCACCTCCTGCTTGCGCGCGTCGAGCTGCGCGTTGTGCGCATCGAGCGCCGCGCGCTGCTCGTCGTGGCTGCGGCTGATCGCCGCCAAGGCATCGGTCAGTGCGGCCAGATCCAGGCCGTCGCGCTCGCCGCGCAGGCGATCGCGCCGTTTGGCGCCATCGAGCAGCTGCCGGTCGAGCAGGTCGATGCGCGTGCGCTCGACCTCGGCCGCACGCGCCGATTCGGCCTGCGCCTTGACGCAGGCATCCTGACGCTGCTGCCAGTCGGCCAGCGCCGCCTCGGCGGCACGCAGCGCCTCCTGCGCGCTGGCGTCCTGATGGCGCAACTCGGCGAGGATCGGTTCGGCGGCCGCGATCGCGGCGCGCACCTGCGCCTGCTGCGCCTCGTCGCCGGCGATCAGATCGGCGATTTCCGTCAGCGCCGCCTGCGCCACCTGATGCGCCTCGGCCAGACGCCGGGTCAGCTCGCGCTGATGCTGGATCTGCTGTTCGATGCGGGCGATCTCGCCGGCGACGCGATACACCGCCGACTGCGCCCGATTCATGCGCTCGCTGGCGCCAGCGTGGTTGCCGCGACCGGCCTCGATCTGCGCCTCGGCCTGACGCTGCTCGGCCAGCAAGGCCTGCAGCCGGGTTTCGTCCTGCGCCAGCACCGCGCGCAGACGCCGCAGCTGCTCGTCGATCCGGCGCCATTGCAGGCCATGCACCTGCGCCTGGCGTTCGCGCGCCTCGCCTTTGAGCACCTGGTACTGCTCGGCCTGCCGCGCCTGCCGCTTGAGGTGTTCGAGCTGCTTGCCGACTTCCTCGCGCAGGTCGGTCAGGCGGGCGAGATTCTCGCGCGTCTGGCGGATGCGCGATTCGGTTTCCTTGCGTCGCTCCTTGTACTTGGAGATGCCGGCGGCCTCTTCCAGGTACACGCGCAGATCCTCCGGGCGGGCTTCGATGATCTGCGAGATGGTGCCTTGCTCGATGATCGAATAGCTGCGCGGGCC
>JAFEEB010000089.1 GCA_018241325.1 Pseudomonadota bacterium
CTCCGGAATCGCGAGGATTCCCGGCATCGCCCATCCGTCTTGCCGCCGCGACCCAAGCGGTTCGGGCGCAATCACGGCACGGCTCGCGAACCGGCGACCGTCGCAGGGGCGCGCAGAATACCCCCCCCCCCCCGACGTTAAAATATCCTTTACGACCTGCCCAATACCACGGCCGCCCAGCGCCCGCGCCATGCGATCACTCCGATCCAATCCGAGCGCAAGCGCTTCACTGGTACCGGCAAGGCAATGCTCTCAATTTAAGCCGCGCTCTTGCCAGATCTCACGCGTGGCGCAAGCCACCGACTCCCTCCCCCGCTTGCGGGGGAGGGCTGGGGTGGGGGCTGCGGCTGCCGGAAGCGCCCCCATCCCGACCTTCCCCCGCAAGCGGGGGAAGGAGCTGTACACCTTCATTTCGGAGCCTTCGAGACGCGCAATGGTGACGAACGAGCCCTGTTCGCCTAAGTTGAGAGCATTGACCGGCAAGGGGGCGTTGACCATCGCAAAAGCGCGCTCGAACGAAAGTACGACGCGAGCAAAACAATCGACCCCGCCATGCGCAGAGGCTAAAATCGCCCGCCTTCCTCGGTCGCCTTCGGCTTGAACGAACCCGCCTCCATCCCGCTCCTGCTCGCCGTCTCGCGCCTGCGCTTCGATCGCAACGACGAGTGTGTGTTCGGGCCGCTGGATTTCGTCGTGGCTGCGGGCGAGGCGCTGCTGGTCACCGGCGGCAACGGGGCCGGCAAGACGACGCTGCTGCGGGTGCTGGCCGGGTTGTTGCGCGCCAGCGACGGCCGCATCGGCTGGTGCGGGCAACCATGCGCATCGCTGCCCACCGAGGGCATCGCCTTCGTCGGTCACCACGCCGGCCACAAGTCCGAACTGGGCGCGCTCGACAACCTGCGTTTCGCCGCGGGATTGCATGGCAGCCGGCCCGCCACGACACCGGCGTCGGCGCTGGCGGACGTGGGTTTGGCCGGTTACGAGGATGTCCCGTCTGGCCGGCTTTCCGCCGGCCAGCGCAAGCGCCTGTCGCTGGCGCGGTTGCGGCTGTCGCCGGCGCGGTTGTGGTTGCTCGACGAACCTTACGCCAATCTCGATCGCGACGGCATGGCGCTGGTCGATAGGCTGCTCGCGCGTCATCTCGACGACGGTGGCGCGGCACTGATCACCACGCACGGAGCCTACGCGCCGCCGCCGGTGCGCACGCGCACGCTGTGGCTGGATGGTCGCGTCGGCATCGATGATGCCGATACGATGACGACCGCTGCAATGACGACCGCCGCGGAATCATCGCCATGACTGCGCCGACGATGTTCGGCGCGGCGCGCGCGATGTTCATGCGTGATCTGCGGCTGGCCTGGAGTCGCCGCGGCGACACCTTGCAGCCATTGCTGTTCGCGGTGTTGGTGGTGGCGTTGTTTCCGCTCGCGCTCGGCAGCGAAAAGGCGCGGCTGGCGGCGTTGGCACCCGGCGCGATCTGGGTCGCCGCCCTGCTCGCCTCGCTGCAAGGGCTGGATTCGCTGTTCCGCTCCGACGCCGAGGACGGCAGCCTCGAACAGCAACTGCTCGCGCCGGTGCCGTTGTCGCTGCTGCTCGGCTGCCGCATGGCCGTGCACTGGCTGACCGGCTCGCTGCCGCTGATCATCATCGCGCCAGTGCTGGCGCAGTTGTTGTATCTGCCCGATGGCCTGCTGGGGCCGCTGCTGATCTCGTTGCTGCTGGGCACGCCGCTGCTGGTGTTGCTGGGCGCGACGGTGGCGGCGCTGACGGTCGGCCTGCGCCGCTCTGGTATGCTATTGCCCCTGCTCGCACTGCCGTTGTATGTGCCGGTACTGGTGTTCGGTGCCGGCAGCGTGATGGCCGCCGCGCAAGGCCAGGACTGGCTCGGCGCGATCGCCCTGCTCGGCGCCGGCCTCGCGCTGGCGGTGGTGTTGGCCCCCCTCGCCGCCGCTGCGGCGATCCGCATCGCCCTGCCATGAACCGCATCGACATTCATCACGCCATCGCCGCCGCGAGTGCCTGCCGCCGATGAAGTCGCTCGTGCTGTGGTTCAACCAGCTCGGTTCGCCGCCGAACTTCCACCGCTACGCCACGCGCTGGATGCCGTGGTGGTTCGGCGCGGCGCTGGCGCTGCTGGCGGTCGGCATCTACGGCGCACTGTTCGTGGTGCCGCCCGACTACCAGCAGGGCGACAGCTACCGCATCTTGTTCATCCATGTGCCCTGCGCGTGGATGAGCCTGTTCGCCTACACGGTGATGGCGGTGCAGGCCTTCATCGCCATCGTCTGGCGGATCAAGCTGTGCGAGATGCTGGCAATGGCCTGCGCGCCGATCGGTGCCGCCTTCACCGTCATCACGCTGGCCACCGGCTCGATCTGGGGCCGACCGATGTGGGGCGCATGGTGGGACTGGGATCCGCGCCTGACTTCGGAACTGGTGCTGCTGTTCTTGTATCTGGGCGTGATCGCGCTCGACGCTTCGATCGAGGACCGCCGCCGTGGTGCCCGCGCGGCCGGCATGCTGGCGATGATCGGCCTGATCAACCTGCCGATCATCCATTACTCGGTACAGTGGTGGAACTCGCTGCATCAAGGTCGCACCATCATGCTGCTCGGCCCGTCGAAGATGAGCGCGTCGATGATCGGCCCGCTGCTGGCGACGGTGCTCGGCATGCAGTGCTGGTTCGTCGGCTCGCTGTTGTCGCGAGCACGCACTCTGCTGGTCGAGCGCGAGGCCGGCAAGGCATGGGTGGCGGCGATGGCGAGCACCGAAGGTCGCGATCCGGCGACCGGGCAACCCTTGCGGCGCGAGCGCACCACGCCATGAGCTATCTTCCCTACATCGCCGGCGCGTATGCGGTGTTCTTCGTCGTGATGGCGTGGGACGGTTTGACGCCGTGGCTCAGGCACGGCCGTTTGTTGCGCGCGATCCGGCAGAAGGCGGTGCGCGCGGCGGCGAAATCATCGACGCAAGGCCAACCATGAATCCGACCCGCAAGCGCCGGCTGTCGCTGCTGCTGCTGCTACTGACCGCAATCGCGGTCGCCGGCACGCTGGTGGTGGTGGCACTGCGTCACAACGTGCGCTACCTGCTCACCCCCAGCGACGTCGCCGCCGGGCGGGCGCAGCCCGGGCAAACCTTCCGCCTCGGCGGCGTGGTCTGCGAAGGCAGCATTGCACGCGCGCCAGGTTCGCTGGCGGTGCGCTTCGTCGTCACCGATCGCATCCACCAGATGGACGTGCGTTACACCGGCATCCTGCCCGACCTGTTCCGGGAAGGGCAGAGCATCATCGCCACCGGCCAGATCGAACGTGGCCAGTTCCGCGCCGACGAGGTGCTGGCCAAGCACGACGAAACCTACATGCCCAAGGAAGTCGCCGAGGCGATCGCCAAAGGCAGCAAATTGCCGCACGCGCGCTGTGCGCCGCCACCGCCGTGAGCGCCCGCCCGGATGCTGCCTGAACTCGGCCAATTCGCACTGATCCTCGCCCTGCTGCTGGCTGGCATGCAGGCCGCGTTGCCGCTGTTGGGGGCGCAGCGCGGCATCGACGCCTGGATGCAGCTGGCGCGCCCGGCCGCCTATGCGCAGGCGTTGTGCGTCATCACCGCCTTCGCCATCCTGATGCATGCCTTCGTGGTGCACGACTTTTCGGTCGCCTTCGTCGCCCGCAACTCCAACACGCTGCTGCCGCTGGGTTATCGCATCGCCGCGGTGTGGGGCGCGCACGAAGGCTCGTTGTTGTTGTGGATTCTGATTCTGGCGCTATGGACGACGGCGGTCGCGCGCTTCTCGCGCTCGCTGCCGCTGCCGGTGATCGCCCGCGTGCTCGGCGTGATGGGGCTGGTCAGCTGCGGCTTTCTGCTGTTCACCTTGTTCACCTCCGATCCGTTCACCCGCCTGCTGCCGGCACCGAGCGAAGGCGCCGACCTCAACCCGCTGCTGCAGGATCCGGGCATGGCGATGCACCCGCCGATGCTCTACAGCGGCTATGTCGGCACCACGGTGGCGTTTGCGTTCGCCATCGCTGCCCTGCTCGACGGCAAGGTCGATGCGCGCTGGGTGCGCTGGTCGCGGCCGTGGACCAACGTCGCCTGGGCGCTGCTGACCTGCGGCATCGCGATCGGCTCGTGGTGGGCCTATTACGTGCTCGGCTGGGGTGGCTGGTGGTTCTGGGATCCGGTCGAGAACGCCTCGTTCATGCCCTGGCTGGTCGGCGCCGCCCTGCTCCATTCGCAGGCGGTGACGGAAAAGCGCGGCAGCTTCCGCGGCTGGACCTTGCTGCTCGCCATTGCCGCCTTCTCGCTGTCGCTGCTGGGCACCTTCCTCGTCCGCTCGGGCGTCATCACCTCGGTGCATGCGTTTGCCGCCGATCCTTCGCGCGGCGTGTTCATCCTCTCCTTCCTCGCCATCGTCATCGGCGGCTCGCTGCTGCTGTACGCGCTGCGCGCACCGCGCGACGGCGATGGCGCGCCGTTCACCTTGTTTTC
>JAFEEB010000008.1 GCA_018241325.1 Pseudomonadota bacterium
CCGACTACCTGGCCTACATGCTCACCTACGACAGCGTGCACGGCCGCTTCGACGGCGAGGTCAGGGTCGAGGGCAACCAGCTCGTCGTCAACGGCCAGAAGATTCGCCTGACGGCCGAGCGCGACCCCGCCAACCTGAAGTGGGGCGAGGTGGGCGCCGAGGTGGTGATCGAGTCCACCGGCCTGTTCCTGACCAAGGAGACCGCGCAAAAGCACATCGACGCCGGCGCCAAAAAGGTGATGATGAGCGCGCCCAGCAAGGACGACACGCCCATGTTCGTGCATGGCGTCAACTGCGCCCAATACGCCGGCGAGCCCATCATCAGCAACGCCAGCTGCACCACCAACTGCCTGGCCCCGGTGGCCAAGGTGCTGCACGACAAATGGGGCATCAAGCGCGGCCTGATGACCACCGTGCACGCGGCCACCGCCACGCAAAAAACCGTGGACGGCCCCAGCAACAAGGACTGGCGCGGCGGGCGCGGCATTCTGGAGAACATCATCCCCAGCAGCACCGGCGCGGCCAAGGCGGTGGGCGTGGTGCTGCCCCAGCTCAAGGGCAAGCTGACGGGCATGTCGTTTCGCGTGCCGACCTCCGACGTGTCGGTGGTTGATTTGACCGTGGAGCTGGAAAAGCCCGCCACCTACGCCGAGATCTGCGCCGAGATGAAGGCCCAGAGCGAAGGCAAGCTGAAGGGCATCCTGGGCTACACCGAAGACAAGGTGGTGGCCACCGACTTCCGCCACGACCCGCGCAGCTCCATCTTCGACGCCGACGCCGGCATCGCGCTGGACAGCAGCTTCGTCAAGCTGGTGAGCTGGTACGACAACGAGTGGGGCTACTCCAACCGCTGCCTGGACATGGTGCGGGTGATGGCGGGCAAGTAAGCCGCGCCCACCGCTGCCGCCGCGCGCGTGCGGGGCAGCGGGCGCCCATGGTCGTCAGGGCGGCGCCACGGCGGTGGACGGGCCCTTCAGCTCGATCTGGTTGCCGTCCGGGTCCGACAAATACAGCGACGGGCCGACACCCTCGGCGCCGAAATTGCGGACGACGGCACCCTGCGGCGCAACGCCATGCCGCCCCAGGTGCGCGCGCAGCGCCGCTTCGTCGAACGGGTCGATGCGCAGGCACACGTGGTCGAGGTTGCGGCCCTCGGCCGCCGGCGCGCCGCCGCCCTTGCGCCCCAGCGGGCCGTCCACGCCGACCAGGTCGATCATCGACGCCCCGGCGCGCAGGTGCACCAGCCCCAGGTCATCGCGCCGCTTGGCGACGGTGCAGCCCAGCACGGCCGCGTAAAAGTCGATGCTGCGGGCCAGATCGCGCACGCGCAGCACCAGGTGATCGATGCGCTGAACGGAAAAACCGGGGGTCATGGTGGGTGTCCAAGGGAGGTGGGTCGATGCGGCGCGGCCTGGACGGCATGACGCCCGCCCACACGGCAAGCCTACGGCAATTTGTCTTGCGCGTCTGCCGTGCCGTGCGGACCCCCCGCCGGCGCGGCCGCGATGCAGCGCACACGCCCCATCGCGCGATACTTGGCGCATGGACAGCCTGCACATCGACGACCTGGAAGCGGCCATCAACCACTGGCGCGGGCGCGCACCGGCCGCAGGCGATGCCGCCCTGGGGCCGGAGCTGGCGGCGCTGGCCGAGGTGTATGCGCGGATGGCGGTCGGCCACCACGACGAGGTGGACGTCGCGCAACTCCCGGCCCCCGCGCGCCAGGCCTGGCTGAAGTGGTATGCCGGCACGCCCGACGCGCCGTGCATCGCCATCTGCTCCACCAGCCAGGGCGACGCGGTGTGCAAGGGCTGCGGCCGCACCGAGGACGAAGTGCGCGACTGGCCGGCCATGAGCCCCTGGGCCAAGCGCGCGGTGTGGCGGCGCATCACGCAAGAGGGCACGGCCTGGCGCTTTACGCGCTATGCCGAGCGGGCGCGCCCGGCGGGGTGACCCGGGCCGCGCGCGGGCGCGGCGCACGCTCGCCGCGGGCCGCGGTGCGCCATGATCCGCAATTGCCGATAATGGCAGGTTGCCCATGAACGACCTGTCCCTTTTAGAGCCCCTGGCCACCGACGCCGGCGAGGGCCTGCCGCTGGCCGCCGCGCTGCGCGCGCAGCGCATCAGCGTTCGCGGCGCGCGCACGCACAACCTCAAGAACATCGACCTGGACATCCCCAAGGACAAGCTGGTGGTCATCACCGGCCTGTCGGGCTCGGGCAAGTCCAGCCTGGCTTTCGACACGCTGTATGCCGAGGGCCAGCGCCGCTATGTCGAGAGCCTGTCGGCCTATGCGCGGCAGTTTTTGCAGCTGATGGACAAGCCCGACGTGGACTTGATCGAAGGCCTGTCGCCGGCGATCGCCATCGAGCAAAAGGCCACCAGCCACAACCCGCGCTCCACCGTGGGCACGGTGACCGAGATTCACGACTACCTGCGCCTGCTGTTTGCCCGCGCCGGCACGCCCTATTGCCCCGACCACGATTTGCCCCTGACGGTGCAAACCGTGAGCCAGATGGTGGACGCCGTGCTGGCGCTGCCCGAAGACACGCGGCTGATGATTTTGGCGCCGCTGGCGCGCGAGAAAAAGGGCGAGTTCACCGAGCTGTTCGCGCAGATGCAGGCGCAGGGCTACGTGCGCTTTCGAGTCGATGGCCGCATCGTCGAAGCCAGCGAACTGCCGCCCCTGAAGAAGAACGACAAGCACGACATCGACGTCGTGATCGACCGCCTGAAGGTGCGCGCAGACATCAAGGCCCGCCTGGCCGACAGCCTGGAGGCCGCGCTGCGCCTGGCCGACGGGCGCGCCATCGCGCTGGAGATGGATGGGACAGCCGTCGCCGGGCCGCCCCAAGACGGCGGCGCGCCCCCTCGGGGGGCGGACGCGCAGCGGCCGGGGGCCAACAGGACGGAGCACTTGTTCAACAGCAAGTTCGCCTGCCCCGTATGCAACCACTCCATCGCCGCGCTGGAGCCGCGCCTGTTCTCCTTCAACGCGCCCGCCGGCGCCTGCCCCAGCTGCGACGGCCTGGGCACGACCGAGGTGTTCGACACCGAGCGCGTGGTGGCCTTCCCCAGCCTCAGCCTGGCCAGCGGCGCCATCAAGGGCTGGGACCGGCGCAATGCGTATTACTTTGCGCTGATCGAAAGCCTGGCCAAGCACTACAAGTTCAGCGTCGATGCGCCCTTCGAGGAGCTGCCCGCGCCGGTGCAGCACGTCATCTTGCAGGGCTCGGGCGACGAGGAAATCAAGTTCGACTACACGTTTGAAAGCGGCGCGTCGGCCGGCCGCAAGGTGACCAAAAAGCACCCCTTCGAAGGCATCCTGCCCAACATGGCGCGGCGCTATCGCGAGACCGACTCCAGCGTGGTGCGCGAAGAGCTGGCACGCTATCGCAGCCACCAGCCCTGCCCCGACTGCGGCGGCACGCGGCTGAACCGCACGGCGCGCCACGTCTTCATCGGCGAGGGCGCGCAGCGCCGCGCCATCTACCAGATCAGCCACGTCACGCTGGGCGAGGCCAAGGCGTACTTCGACGCGCTGCAACTGGCGGGCGCCAAGGCCGAGATCGCCGCCAAGGTGGTGCGCGAGATCGGCAACCGCCTGCAGTTCTTGAACGACGTGGGCCTGAGCTACCTGAGCCTGGAGCGCAGCGCCGACACCCTGAGTGGCGGCGAAGCGCAGCGCATTCGGCTGGCATCGCAAATTGGCAGCGGCCTCACGGGCGTGATGTACGTGCTGGACGAGCCCAGCATCGGCTTGCATCAGCGCGACAACGACCGCCTGATCGCCACGCTCAAGCACCTGCGCGATTTGGGCAACAGCGTGCTCGTCGTCGAGCACGACGAGGACATGATGCGCGAGGCCGATCACATCATCGACCTGGGCCCCGGCGCCGGCGTGCACGGCGGGCGCGTGATGGCGCAGGGCACGTTCGCGCAGGTGGCGGCCGCGGCCGAGTCGATCACCGGGCAGTTTTTGCGCGGCGAGCGTGCCATTGCTGTGCCCAAGAAACGCCGGCCGTTCAAAAATGATAGCTGCTCGCGCTTGTCAGACAAGCGCGATGGCCACGAATCACTTGAAACTCTTGAGGCTCAACCCACGCGCACCCCCAAAGGGCAAGGGCGCTCGACCACACCGGATTTACCCCCTCTCCCTCTGGGAGAGGGCAGGGGTGAGGGCGCGCTGCGCATCGTCGGCGCCAGTGGCAACAACCTGAAGAACGTCACCGTCGATTTCCCCGTCGGCCTGCTCACCTGCGTGACCGGCGTGTCGGGCTCGGGCAAAAGCACCCTGGTCAACGACACGCTGTACGCCGCCGCCGCGCGCGAAATCCACCGCGCTCACGCCGAGCCCGCGCCCATGCAGGCCATCGAAGGCCTGGAGCAGTTCGACAAGGTCATCGCCGTCGATCAAAGCCCCATCGGCCGCACCCCACGCAGCAACCCCGCCACCTATACCGGCCTGTTCACCCCCATCCGCGAGCTGATGGCCGAAACCGCGATGGCGCGCGAGCGCGGCTACGGCCCCGGGCGCTTCAGTTTCAACGTGCCGCAGTCCAGCGGCGGCGGGCGCTGCGAGGCCTGCCAGGGCGACGGCGTGGTCAAGGTCGAGATGCACTTCTTGCCCGACGTGTACGTGCCCTGCGACGTGTGCAACGGCCGGCGCTACAACCGCGAAACGCTGGAAGTGCAGTGGAAGGGCCAGGACATCGCACAGGTGCTGGACATGACTGTGGAGCAGGCGCACGCCTTCTTTGCCGACCAGCCGGCGATTGCGCGCAAGCTGCAAACCTTGCTGGACGTGGGCCTGTCCTACATCACCCTGGGCCAGAGCGCCACCACCCTGTCGGGCGGCGAGGCCCAGCGCGTCAAGCTGGCGCTGGAGCTGAGCAAACGCGACACCGGCCGCACCCTCTACATCCTGGACGAACCGACAACCGGGCTGCACTTTGCCGACATCGAGCTGCTGCTGAAAGTGCTGCAACAACTGGTCGATGCCGGCAACACCATCGTCGTCATCGAGCACAACCTGGACGTCATCAAGACGGCCGACTGGATCATCGACATGGGCCCCGAAGGCGGCGCCGGCGGCGGCACTGTGGTGGCGCAAGGCACGCCGGAAGAGGTGGCGGCGAATGACGCCAGCCACACTGGCCGCTACCTGGCGCGATGTTTAGCGTGAAAATGGGCTCCAGCGCTTATCCATCAAGCGCGGAATGCTATGTTATTGGCAGCGCTCAACGGGGTTCAAGAGTCGCGCCACCGGCGCATCGAGCCAGGCCACGCACGCTGCCGCTGCAACGCGGCGGGCAGCCCGCTCCGGCCAACCGCTCAATGGCGCCGCGATGACGCGGTCGACAGCGCTGGCAGCGTGCGGATGTCGGTGTCGGGATGCACCATTTCGCCCGCCTGCTGCAGCGATAGATAGCGCAGGCAGGACACCCGCAGGAACGAGGCGAAATTGGGCGTGTCTTCGCGCAGCGCAAACAACTCGCCATGCAGTGTGCTGACAAGTTGGTTGGTGGTTTGGCCTTCTTTCTCGGCCATCTCGGCCAGCACGTCCCAGAACTGGTTTTCCAGGCGGATGGTGGTGACCACGTTGTCGATGCGGATCGAGCGCGTGCGCGACTCGTACTGCATCGGGTCGGCGTGCACATAGATGGAACACATGGCGTGTCTCCTCGCTTGCTCGCAGCCGGCCAGCACTGCGAGTCGTGGGTGGTCGGCAACTCGATCAGGCCGCGCGTCAGATCGCGCGTGCGGTCATTTGTTTGGCAATGTAGTCGGCCTGCCGTATCGCCAGTGTAACGATGGTCAGCGTCGGGTTTTCGGCCGCGCTGGTGGTGAACTGGCTGCCATCGGAGATGAACAAGTTGGCAATGTCGTGCGTCTGCCCGTGGGCGTTGCACACGCTGTCCTTGGCCGACGCGCCCATGCGGCAGGTGCCCATGTTGTGGGTGGACGGATAGGGCGGCGTGCGGAAGGTCTTGACGGCACCGGCGGCCTGGTAGATGCGCTCGCCCTGCGTGAAGGCGTGGTTGCGCATGGCGATGTCGTTGTCGTGGTCGTCGTAATGCACGTTCGGTACGGGCAACCCCCATTTGTCCTTGACGTTCGTATTCAGAGTCACACGGTTGGTCGCGCGCGGCAGATCCTCGCCCACCAGCCACATGCCCGCGATGTTCGTGTAATGGTCCATCCACCACGCGAAGTCGGCGCCCCAGGCGCCCGGGTCGAGAAAGGCGGCCATGAAAGGCACGCCGAGCGAAAGCGTTTCCATCTCGTAGCCGCCGGCAAAGCCGCGCTTGGTGTCATGGCGCGATTCGTCGCGCACGATGCCGGCCATGGTGGTGCCGCGGTACATGTGCACCGGGTCTTTGAAGGCGGCATAGACCGAGCCGGTCATGTGGCGCATGTAGTTGCGCCCGACCTGGCCCGACGAATTGGCCAGCCCGTCAGGAAACTTGGACGAGGCCGAGAGCAGCAGCAGGCGCGGCGACTCGATCGAGTTGCCGGCCACGCAGACCACGCGCGCCTTTTGCCGCTGCTCTTTGCCGTCTTTGTCGAAGTACACCACCCCGGTGACCTTGCCGGCGTCGTTGTGTTCGATGCGGCTGACGTGCGATTCGGGGCGCAGCTCAAAGTTGCCGGTGGCCTCGGCCTTCGGGATTTCGGTGTACAGGGTGGACCACTTGGCGCCGCTCTTGCAGCCCTGAAAGCAAAAGCCGAGCTGGATGCAGGCGCCGCGCCCGTCGCGCGGCTGGCTGTTGATGGCCATGCGGCCGGTGTGCACCTCCTTGTAGCCCAGCTTGTGCGCGCCGGCGTACATGACCTTGAAATTGTTGTTGCCCGGCAACCCCGGGATGCCGTTGGTGCGCGTCACGCCCATCTTGTTCTCGGCCTTGGCGTAGTACGGCGCCATCTCCTCCAGCGTCAGCGGCCAGTCCATCAGGTTGGCGCCCTTGATGTCGCCGTAGGTGGTGCGCGCCTTAAACTCGTGCTCGTGAAAGCGCAGCGAGGCGCCGGCCCAGTGCGTCGTCGTCCCGCCGACGGTCTTGCAGATCCAGGCCGGCAGGTTGGGAAAGTCCTTGGCGACGCGCCAGCTGCCCGAGGTGGTGCGGTTGTCGGTCCAGGCCAGTTGGCCAAACGACCTCCATTCATCGTTGATGAAGCTCGCGTTCGATTGCTTGGCGCCCGCTTCCAGCACGACGACTTTGATGCCCTTCTGGCACAACTCGTTGGCCAGCGTGCCGCCGCCTGCGCCCGATCCGATGATGACGACCACCGAGTCGTCGCTGTTGTCAAATTTGGCCATCTTGGTGTCTCCTGCTTGTCCGTGAAATGTCTGGCCCCATGCCGGGCCGCGTCAGCTGATCCATGGTGCGGGGCTGGCTTCCTTGGGCGGCGCCGGCAGCCACTTCAGGTCCTGAAAGCCGTGCGTGATGTAGCCACCCTTTTCCCAGGACGAGCCGGGATAGCCAAACGTGGCGAACGCCATGTCGTTGTCGTACAGCGCCGTGATGCATTTGCCGCGCACGGCGTTGAAGAATGGCGTGCCCTCCAGCGACTTGACGGCCGCCAGCTTCTGGGCGTCGTCGGCTTTGGCGAAATCGCCGCCGGCGACAGCCTTGTTCAGCGCCGAGATGCCGCCTTTGAGCAGCTCGGCAGTCTTGGGGTCGGCGCCAGCGGCGTCGTCCAGACTCTTGGACAGCAGGGCGTACACCGCGTCGGGCAGTTTCTGGTGCGGATACAGCACCCGACCCATCTTCATCAGGGCATCGCCTTCGGCGCTGGACAAGGTCTTGAGCTCCAGCGCCCAGACCCTGGAGGGCGCCAGCAGCGCCAGCGCGCTGCCTGCCGCCAGCGTGCCCATCAGCACGCCGCTGCCGCGCAGCATGCTGCGCCGGGTCAGCGGCAAGTCCAGTTTGGCAACGGTGCCGTCGTCTTCGCTGCATGCTTGCGCCGCGGCGTGTGGGTCAGCGGTGATGGGGATGTGTTTCATGGGAAGTCTCCTTATGTTTTGGTGACAGTTCTCGGTGCTCGAGCGCGGCGATTCACGTGTAATGGCCGTGGCGCTCCAGCACCTCGATCTTGTAACCGTCCGGGTCCTGGATGAAGAAGTAGCGCGCGATCAACGCGCCGTCGTCGGCCTTGAATTCCTTGACCTCGAGCGGTGCATGGCCGAGCCCTTGCAGGCGCGCGCGCTCGGCCGCCACGTCTGGCACGCAAAAAGCCACGTGGCCGTAGCCGTCGCCATGGCCGTAGGGCTCGGTCCGGCCCTTGTTCCAGGTGAGCTCGATCTCGGTGTTGCTGTGCTCGTTGCGCAGATAAACCAGCGAGAAGCTTGGAAAGTCCAGCCGGTGCGACGGCCTCAGATCGAAACAATCGGCGTAGAACTTGAGTGAGCGATCCAGATCCAGCACGCGGATCATGCTGTGGATGATTTTCGACATACCGACCCCAGAAAGTTTGTGCTTTCTTCACTGTAGTTGTGGACTCCGGCTACCGGGTAATAGACAGTTAAACAGACGGATTGGCGAAAACCCCTATGGGGACTGCTTCGGGTCGGTGCGATTGCGGGGCCGCGCGCACAAAAGTGCCGCCCGCTGCGCGCAGCCGGCAACACCATCGCCGTCATCGAGCACAACCTGGACCTCATCAAGACCGCCGACTGGATCATCGACATGGGCCCCGAAGGCGGCGCCGGCGGCGGCACCGTGGTGGCGCAAGGGACGCCGGAGGCGGTGGCGGGGAATGCGGGGAGTTTTACGGGGCGGTATTTGAAGGCGCATCTGGCAGCCTGAGCGGAACAAGCAGGAGGCCGGCTGTGCCGCGGCCACCGCGCGCCAGAGCTCTTGCATCAGTCCCAATTTGGGACTATCATTGCACCAATGCGAGTGATTGCCGTGGGCACGTTGCGTGCGTTCTGGGAGAGTCACCCCGATGCCGAGCAGGGCTTGAAAGCCTGGCATCAGGAGGCGACCAGCGCCGCGTGGACACAACCGGCCGACATCAAGGCGCAGTTTCGCAACGCCAGCGTGCTGAAGAACCGCCGCGTCGTCTTCAATATCAAGGGCAACGACTATCGGCTCGTCGTGGCAGTGGCATACAAGTTGCAAGTCGTCTATGTGAAGTTTGTCGGTACGCACGCGCAATACGACGCGATCGACGCGCAAACCATTGAGGCCCTCTGACCGACCCGGAGAGCGACATGAATATTCGTCCCATCCACACCCACGCCGACTACAAGGCGGCCCTCAAGGACGTTTCGGCCTTGATCGACCGCGACCCCGCGCCCGGCACGCCGCAAGGCGATCGTCTGGACGTGCTGACCACGCTGATCCAAGCCTATGAGGCCAGGCACTTCCCCATCGACGCACCCGACCCGGTCGAGGCCATCAAATTTCGGATGGAGCAGCAGGGCCTGTCCGTCAAGGATCTGGAGCCCATCATCGGTCAGCGCAATCGGGTTTACGAAGTGCTGAACCGCAAGCGCCCGCTGACCCTGGCCATGATCCGCAGACTGCACAGCAGCCTGGGCATTCCGGCGGAGGTCTTGATCGCTGAAGCGACTGAGGGTTGATGACGAGGACACCGCGACATGAAAAACGCAAGCATCAAGACCCGCCCGTTTGACCCCGCCGAACACCTGCGCGGCGAGGCTGACGTTGTGGCCTACCTGCAAACCGTGCTGGACGACGACCCCGCGCTGCTGGCCGCCGCCCTAGACGACATTGCTCGTGCTCGCGCTGTAGTGCCGTCAATGGCTAACCCGTGCGGCTCACTCCAGCCCGAAAACCTTCAAGCCGGCCAATAAACCTTGCGCAACGGAATCAGGCGCTGCATTTCGACGTCCATTTTTTCGTAGTGCTCAAGCAGCGCCCGAACCAGATCGTCCAGATCCATCAGGGTGATCGGTATGCGCCCGCGCTCGGCCTCATAACGCGCGTCCTTGGTAAACCCACCCGTGCTCACGTAAAGCCCTTTGTCGTGATCGTGCCGGCCGCCCAGAAAGCTGCGGATTTCGGGCGCGCTCATGGTCGCCGTGCGATGCTTGACCTCGACCACGATGCGCGGGTCTTCAAAACCCAGGCCGTCGGGTGACGCCACGATGTCCTTACCGCGATCGGAGCCACTGGGCGAGATGCGCGTCTTGTAACCCATGGCGCGCAGCAAGCCCGCGACCAACTCCTGCATCTCGTTCCAGTCCAGCGCATTGACTTTGTCCTTGATAAACTCAAAGCCTTGGGATTGAACGTCTCGGTAGAGGTCAGCCACTTCTGCCGCTGCTTCGGGCTCCTCTGGCTTGGATGACAGTTCAGCGGCAACCGATCCACTTGTCAGCAAGCGCACAATTTCCTCGGCAACAGACGGGGGAATCAAAAACAAGGTGGAGATGGCGCCCAGGCTGTTGCGTGCCGCAACCGACAATGCGTCGCGCGTCACAGTGCCTTGCCAGCGCACGCGCCGAATGTTGGGGTATTCGCCCGAACCCGCACCTCGATGCTCGTACTCGCCCGCGACCTCACCGACGACATAGGTGCGCTCTCCCCGATCGTAGGTGATGACGTCGTCGCCCAACGCGATTTCTCGCACGAATCGAAAGCTCTGCCCCGCCGAAGATGCCCGTTGGCCCAATTTCATGCTGGGATAGCTCTGCGCCACGGCTTCGGTGAAGTCGGCGCGAGATTGCAAGCGGTTCATGTCGCCCAAAGCGGCCCATCCGATGCCAACCCAGGATTCGGTCCGAAATTCATCAATCATCAGTCCACCTTCGCCAGCGCGGACCATCCACATGCGTTTTGAGTTCAAGGCTATCGCTCCAAATTGCAAACGTTCAAGCCGACGTCAGTGTCCATTCAATTCTGGGTAGGCCATGCAAGCGCAGCGCCCAGCGGCAGAAAGCGCATGACCTTGACCATGCCTTCGCGGCCGGCCAAGTCGCATCGCTTCACAGCGATACCGTTTACGCGCTCTCGAATAGTGGCCACGCTGACAAAGCGCTGAGTATTGATGCGTATCGGCACGAACAACCTGCGCTATATTGCCCCATTGTCACCCCCCACCAAGAGGACAGCATGCCGATCAAATCCATTCTCAAATCCACCGTGGTGGCACTGGCGTTCGTAGCCGGTGGATCCGCTTTCGCCCAGGGCACGCCCATCAATGCCGCGGCGTTCGACGCGCTGGTGGCGCAGGGCCCCGTGGCCGACGCGGCGACCATCGCATCGAGCACCTGGGCCAGCAAGATCAAGCAGGCCGGCACGCTGCGCCTGGGCGGTACGCAAACCTCCAACCTGTTCTCGCTGCTGAACGAGAAGGACGGCAAGGCGCGCGGCTTTGACGCGGGGTTGTCGCAAATGCTCGCGCGCTACATCCTGGGCGATGGGGCCAAGACTCAGTTCACTCAGGTGACTTCGTCCACGCGCGAGCAGGTGCTGATCAACGACCAGGTGGACATGGTGCTGGCCACCTATTCCATCACCCCGGCACGTGCCGAGAAGATCTCGTTTGCCGGCCCCTACTACACCTCGCAGGCCGGGGTGCTGGTCAAGGCCAACAACACCGCCATCAAGTCGTACAACGACCTCGCCGGCAAGAAGGTGGCGACGCAGGCAGGCTCGACGGGGCCGGCGATCCTGGCGCAGTTTGCGCCCAAAGCGACCGTGCAGGAGTTTCAGACGCACCAGGAAGCGCTCGACGCCCTGCGCCAGGGCCGCGTGGACGCCTACGTGACCGACTACACGCTGCTGCTGAACGCCCTGAGCCAAGGCACGGGTGACACCAAGCTGGCGGGTGAGCCCTTTGGCGCGAAGGACCCGTATGGCATCGGCCTGCCCAAGGGCTCGGACGGCGTGGCCTTCGTCAACGCTTTCTTGAAGAAGGTGGAAGCCGACGGCACCTGGGCCAAGCTGTGGACCATCTCCATTGGCGAGCGCACGGGCAGCAAGGACGTGCCGACGCCGCCCGCGCTGCCCTGAGCCCCTGAGCGGCAATTCGAGCGCCCATGGGCGACATTTACAAGCTGCTGCTCGACTACGGGCCTGCCTTCGGGCAGGCCCTTTTGTTGACCTGGAAGCTCACGGTCTTGTCCTTCGTGCCCGGCTTTTTGCTGGGCATTGGGGTGACGGTGCTGCGCCTGCTGCCGCTGCCGCCGCTGCGCTTTGTGCTGACGGGCTACGTCGAGATTTTTCGCAACATCCCCAGCGTGGCGCTGCTGATCTTCATCGTGTTCGCGCTGCCCGATTTGCAGGTGGTGATCGACTATGAGCCCAGCGTGATCCTGACGCTGGCGCTGGTGGCCTCGGCCTTCACGGCGGACTATTTGCGCGCAGGCATCAACACCGTCCCGGGTGGGCAGATCGAGGCCGCGCTCAGCTTGGGGCTACGGCCGTTTCGCGTCATCACGGCGATCGTGTTGCCGCAGGCGCTGCGCGCGGTGGTGCAGCCCATGACCTCGCTGCTGATCGCGCTGATGCTGTCCACCTCGCTGGCCTCGCAGGTGCCGTTTCCGGGCCGCGAGCTCACGGCGCTGGTGTCCAAGATCGCCACCGACTCGGCCGCCGGCATTCCCGCGTTTGCGGTGGCGGCGACGCTGTACGTGGCGACGGGTTTGCTCATCGCCTGGGCGGGTGCCCGCCTGGAGAAGAAGGCGCGGATCTTGCGATGAGCGGCTCGCTGGAAAACATTCTGTTCGGCGCGCCCAGCCCCCAGGCGCAGGCCGTCACCCGGGCGCTGAGCGCGCTGGCGGCGGCCGTGCTGCTGGCGCTGGCGGCGGGCATCGTGTTTCGGTTCCACAACGCCGGGCAACTCGACGCCCGGTTCTGGAACTTCTTCGCCTGGTCGACGACCTGGTCCTTTCTGGGTGAGGGCCTGCTGGGCACCATGGCGTCGGCAACGATGGCCGCCGCGATCGCGCTGGGCCTGGGCCTGGTGCTGCTGCTCGGGCGCCTGGCGCCCTTGCGCCTGCTGCGCTGGCCCAACGTGGCGGCCATCGAGTTTTTGCGCGGCACGCCGACCCTGCTGCTCATCTACGTGTGTTTTCTGGTGCTGCCGCAGGTCGGCATCAAGCTGAGTACCTACTGGATGCTGACGCTGCCCATCAGCCTGAGTACCGCCGCCGTGGTGGCCGAGGTCTACCGCGCGGGCGTGCTGGCGGTGTCGCGCGGCCAGACCGATGCGGCGCGCAGCCTGGGCATGACCGAGGCGCAGGTGTTTTTCTCCATCGTGTTCCCCCAGGCGCTGCGCTACATCGTGCCGGCGCTGGTCGCGCAACTGGTCATCGTGGTCAAGGACACCACCTTCGGCTACGTCGTGACCTATGGCGAGCTGATGCAAAACGCCAAGGTGCTGATCGCCAACTACCACGCGCTGGTGCCCGTGTACCTCGTGGTCGCGGTGCTTTACTGCCTGGTCAACTACGCGATATCCAAAGCAAGCCAACGGCTCGGCGGGCCCATGCATTGACCCTAGGAGTGTGGACGGTTCAATACCCGTCGAACTCTTCCGTGCGGATGTTGTCCTCATCCGCTCCAACCTCATCGAGCAGTGCGCGCATGGCCTTGACCATGCCCTCGGGCCCGGCCAGGTAGTAGCGCGGTGCGGCGATGTCGGCCACGTGCTGGCGGAGGGTGGCGGCGCTGACGCGGCCCTGGGTGTCGGTATAGACGGGCACGAAAGTGAAGTTCTTGTTCTCCGCTGCCAGGCGCTCCAGCTCGTCGGTGTAGGCCGCCAGCGCCCGCGTGCGGTTGGCGTAAATCAGCGTGATCTTGTGCGGGGCCTTGTCATGCGTGGCCTGGGCGATGATGCTGCGCACCGGCGTGATGCCGATGCCGCCGATGACGAACACGGCCGGCACGGCCGCGTTCTTGTGCAGGGTGAAGTCACCCCACAGCGCCAGCAGTTGCACCAGGGTGCCGTCGGGCACTTGCGCGGCGGCGTTCTTGAAGGCGCTGCTCTGGCGCATGCGCGTGGCCATGCGGAGCGTGTCCTCGAAGGGCGCGCTGACGAAGGAAAAGCCGTGCTTGGCGTTGTCGCCCGTCAAGCCGGTCGAGGGCGGCAGCACCAAGTCGCCGAACTGGCCGGCGCGGTATTCGAAGCCGGTGGGCTTTTCCAGCGTGAACTCCATCGTGCCTTCGGCGACTTGCTTCTTGTGCAGCAGGTGCACGTCATAGCTTGTGGACATGGTTGATTTCCTCGGTTGTTCAGCCTTGCGCTTGGGTGGCGATGCGGCGCGCCAGTTGCAAGCGTTCGTTTGAGCGATCCAGCCCCGTGATGAAGCGCTCTGGGATGCCCCGCACCCCCACCATGGCGCCCACCAGCGCCCCGGTGAGGATGGCGCGCGCCTGGTTTTGGCCGCCGCCGTTGATGGCGTGCAGCACGGCGCATTCGAAGTCGTCGGCAAAGCGCGCGGCCAGGTGGTAGGCGGCCGGAAACTGGTGGTACACCGCGCAGGGCATGCCGTACACCTGCGAGACCTTCCACGCCGGCTCGATCCGCACGTCGGGGTCGAGCGCGGCGCCGGCGATATAGCCCATGCCGATCAGCGCGTCGGGCGAGGCGAACTGGCCCGCGTGGCGCGGCCGCTCGGGGCCGGGCGGCACGGCGTCCTGGCCCGGCGCGGTGACGCTGTGAAAGGGCAGCGTGCCATCGCGCACGCGCGCCATCAGCTTGGCCGATATGTCGCCGTCAAAGCGCTCGCCCTGCACCAGCAGGCCCAGCGCGGCGCAAAACGCGGTGGTCATGGCGCCGACGGTGGCGTCGATCTGCGTGAGCGCCGTGTTTCCGCTGACGTGGCGCGCCAAAGCGCCTAGGTCGCGCGCGTCGCGCACGGCGATGGCCAGCACGCGCTCGGCGGCCTCGGTGTCGTCGGCCCATCCTGCGACCTCGCCCCAGGGCTTGCCCTGCTGCACGCGCAGTCGATAGGCCTCGCGCATCGACTGGCTGGTGTAGCCGCCGGGGCCGTTGTTGGGGGTGCCGTCGATGAGCGGGAAGAAGTCGCGGTCCAGGCGCTGGCAAAAGTCGGACTCGTCGTAGCCGCCGCGCTCGGCCAGCGAGGTCATGGTCAGCTCCAGCAGCCAGCCGGCCTGCGACGACTGCCCGGCCTTCAGCCCCGCGTGATAGCGCCCGGGTTTGGGCGTGGTGTAGTCGCTGATCCAGGGGCCGTAGGCGGCGCGCAACTCATGAAGGTTGTAGTACCAGTGCGGGCCCACGCCCAGCGCGTCGCCGATCAGCGCGCCCATCAGGGCGCCGGCGGCGCGGTCTTCAAAAGCGGTGGCAGACATAATGGCTCTCCGTTTTTTCACTTGAAGCCACGATAGCCCGAACGACGATCGCGTGCCGAAGGGGCTGGAGATACCTGCGTTGGGGGTGGTGGGTGGGCGTGCCAGCGGCGGCGCGCGTGCGATGCGCCGCTGGCCCTCACCCCAACCCTCTCCCAGAGGGAGAGGGAGCGAACACGGGTCGTCCTCGCCGCTCCGGGAAGAGGGGGCGAGGGGGATGGTGACCGATCCGCCGCCTACCGCACCCGCCGCCACAGCGTGGCCTGCGCCAGCGTGTGCTGGAACTTGCGCGCCGTCTCGCGGATGACGAAGGGCACGTCGCGCGGCGCGCCGATGGGCTCGAAGTGGGGAGCCAAGAGTGCGCGCAGCGCGTCCAGCGTGCGCCAGCTCTCGCCGTCCTTCTTGAAGCCGCCCAGCCACTGCTCGCGCGCGGTGTGCTCGGCCAGCCAGGTGTAGGGGGAGGTGATCATCAGCACGCCGCCCACGTTCAGCCGCTCATGAATCGTCGTCACGAACTTGGCCGGGTCGTACAGACGGTCGATCAGGTTGGCGGCCAGGATCAGGTCGTAGCCGGCGAACTGGGCTTTCAGGTTGCAGGCGTCGCCCTGCCAGAACTGCACGCGCCCCGCCGTGCCCCGCAGGCCCAGGTCGTCGAGCTTGACGGCCTTGTATTCGACCAGCTCGCCTTCTTCCACGGCCGTGTAGCGCACCGTGTCGCCGCGCGCCAGCGCCACGCCCTGGTCGATGAAGCGCGCCGAAAAATCGACGCCGATGACTTCGTCGAAGTGTCGCGCCAGCTCGAACACGGCGCGGCCCACGGCGCAGCCCAGGTCCATGGCGCGGTGGCGCGGGCCGCTGCCCACGGCCTCGATGGCGATGCGCGCCAGCGCTTGTGGGAAGTTGGGCACGCCGTAGTACTCGGCGCCGTAGTGGAACTCCATGTACTGGGTGACCAGATCGCCGGTCTCGTAGCGCGAAGCCGGCGTGTGCACCGGCGCGTCGGCCACGACATAGCGAAAGCCCGCGTGCTGGAAGAAGTGGCGCCGAAACGCGTAGCGCGACTCGGGCTCGGCCTCGTTGCCGCAGGCGATCCAGGAGCCGCCCTTGATCATGTTGTGCCGGTCGTCGAAGGTGGGCGTGGTGAAGTCGTCGTAAATCGGATGGGTCTTGAAGCCCTCGAACGGATACGTGGGCGTCTCGGTCCATTGCCAGACGTTGCCCACCACGTCGCAAAACGGGCCATGCGCAAAGCGATCGACCGGACAGGACGAGGCCCAGTGCTCCAGGTACAGGTTGGCGTTGGCGGGTTTGGCATCGCTCAGCTGCCAGCCGCTGGTGGCGAGGATGCGATGCCACTCGTCCTCGGTCGGCAGGCGCACCGGCTGGCCGCTTTGCTGCGCCTTCCAGCGGCAGAAGGCGCGCGCCTCCAGGCAGTTGACTTCCACCGGCCAGTTCCAGGGCATGGCCACTTCCTGCGTCATCAGGCGCAGACGCCAGCCGTCCTGCCCCTGCACCCAGAATGTCGGGTGCATGGCCCTGGCGAAGTCGCGCCAGCGCCGGCCCTCGTCGTCCCAGAAGGCATCGTGCGCGTAGCCGCCGGCGGTGACGAACTCCAGAAACTCGCCATTGCTCACCAGCAGGCGGCTGGCCTGAAAGGCCGGCACATCGGCCGCGTGCTGACCGTATTCGTTGTCCCAGCCGTAGCGCGCGCTGTCGAAGGGCTTGCCCAGGGTGACGCAGCCGGCGGGCACGTCCACCAGCGCGTTGCCCGGCGCCTCGCCCGCGTCCGGGCACACGGGCCAGTCGGCTTGTGGCCGCACGCGGTCCAGCCGTTGCTGGCGGATCAGCACCGAGGAGGTCTCCAGGTGGATGCGCTCGTGCTCCACGCCCATCACGATGGCCCACCAGGGGTTGTCCCAGTCCACGGGCAGCGTCAGCGGGGCGCTGTCGATCAGGCGCATGACCAGCGCGCGCACGCGGTCGCGGTAGGCCTGCACGCGCGCCACGCTGGGCCAGTCGTAATGCGCCTCGTCCAGGTCGTCCCAGCTCATCTCGTCCACGCCGACGGCGAACATCGATTCGAGCTGCGGGTCGATGCGCTCGCTGATCAGGCGCGTGAGCAGCAGCTTGTTGACGAAGAAGGTGGCCGTGTGGCCGTAGTAAAAAATCAGTGGGTGGCGCAGCGTGATGGACCGCTCGGTCCAGGCCGCGTCGCTCGCCAGGGTGCGAAACAGCGACTCGTAGGCGTCGAAGGTCTGCACGAAGTACTCGCGCAGGCGCCGGCGAAAGTCTTGCGGGTCGCTGGCGTGCAGGGCCAGCCGCCGCGGCAGCGCGACGAGCGCTTGCGGCGTTCTCAGGAGGGTGGTGTCAACGCGGTTCATCGGTGGGCGCAAATCTTCTTGTCGTCGATACCGGCAGGGTAGCACCGTAGCCAAGCCGCCCCGGCGAACGGGGTTTAGCCACGCGCGTGCGCGCGATCGAACAGCTGGCGCAGCGCCTCGAAGGGCAGCAGCGCCGAGCCGTGGCGGTTGGGCACGTCGCGCACCAGCGCGAACATCGCCAGCTCGGGCCAGTCGCTGGTGTCGCGCTCGCCCTTCAGGATGGCGCGCAGCTGCGCGCCGACGCGGCGCACCGTGGCCTCGTCCAGCTCGGCCAGGTGCTCGGCCACGATGCCGGTGCAGGCCTGGCCCAGCGCGCACGCGTGCACGCTCCAGCCCAGTTGCTGCACGCGGCCATCGGCAATCACCGCGTCCAGCGTCAGCGCACTGCCGCACAGGCGGCTGCGCACGCTGACCGAGTCGGCCGGCGGCGCGGGCAGGCGCTGGTCGGCATGCACGCGCTGCTGGTAGCGCTTGAGCGTGCGGTAGAAGTCTTCGAGCGATTCTTCGGTCAGTTCAGGCATGGGCTGCGCCGCTGGCCAGCGTTGGGCCAACCGGTGCATGGCCATTGTTGCGCGATTGCCTGCGGCTTGCTGATGGGGCCAAGGCGCTCGGCCGGAACCGGTCTTCTTCCTCCCTCTCCCTCTGGGAGAGGGTTGGGGTGAGGGCCAGCGGCGCGCCAAGAAGGCGCAACGCCCAGGGAAAACGCCCGCGGCAATCACCCCGCCCGCGCACTCGGCCGCTCGGCCACCCGATCACGCCAGGCTTGCAGCGCCGCAAAGCCCTCGGCGCCGGCGTTGAACTTCATCAGCCGCGCATACTCGATGGCGCAAAACGCGGTGATGTCGGCAATGGTGAAGCGCGTGCCGGCCATCCAGGGCTGCTGTTGCAAGGCCTCATCCAGCCAGCGCGCCGACTCGCGCACCTTGACACCCTGCGACTGGCCGAAGTCCGGAAACTGCGGCTGCTCCAGCGCGGCCAGGCCGGGGTGGGTGTGGCGCACGCAGTTGGCAATGGGCAGCAGCCAGTACCACTCCACGCGCCGGTCGTGCATCTCGATGAAGGCGCACTCGTCAAAGCCCTCGCCCATCAGGTTGGGCTCGGGGTGCAGGCCCTCCAGATAGGTGCAGATGGCACGTGTCTCGCTCAGGATGCGGCCGTCCTGGAGTTCGAGCGCCGGCACGCGCGCCACCGGCACCTTGGCGCGATACGCGGCCGCGCGATGCTCGCCGGCGTTCAGGTCGATCGGCACGGGCTCGATGCCGGTGATGCCCTTTTCATGCATGAACATCTGCACGCGGCGGGGGTTCGGGGCGCGGGGGGCGATGTAGAGTTTCATGGCGACGCTTTCCCTTTTCGTCGGCGAGCACGGAACCGTGCCCAATGGCCGCTTGCCATTGTGCTTGCGACTGGCGCAAAGACAGGGCGGCAGCGTAATATCCGGGCGCGCCGCCCGCCACCCGCGCTCGCGGCGTCGCACGTTCAACAAGGGCCCATTCCATGTCCGAACTCGACATCCGCCTTTTGCTCACGGCCCTGGTCAGCGTGCTGCTGCTGGTGGCGCTGATCGTCTCGCGCATCCGCATGCACCCGCTGCTGGCCCTGCTGGTGGTGGCGGTGGGGGTGGGGCTGTTCGCCGGCATGGACATCGATCGCGTGGCGCGCGCCGTGACCAACGGCGCCGGCAAGACGCTGGGGGCGGTGGGCATCATCATCGCGCTGGGCGCCATGCTGGGCAAGGTGCTGGCCGACACCGGCGTGACCGAATCCATCGCCAACGCCATCCTCAGCCGCGCGTCCGACCGCGCGCTGCCGTGGGCCATGGCGCTGGCGGCCTTCATCGTGGGCATTCCGATGTTCTTCGAGGTGGGGCTGGTGGTGCTGCTGCCGCTGATCTTCAGCGTGGCGCGCAAGCTGGAGACGCGCGAGCGCTTTCGTGGCTCGGCCTACATCTATGTGGGCGTGCCGGTGATCGCCGCGCTGGCGGCCATGCACGGCATGGTGCCGCCGCACCCGGGGCCGCTGACGGCGATCGCCACGCTGAAGACCGTGATCGGCCCCACCATGCTGTACGGCTTCGTGGCCGCCGTGCCGGCCATCGTGCTGGGCGGGCCGCTGTACGCCCGGTTCCTGACGCCGCGCATGACGGTGCGCCCGGATGAAGCGCTGCTGGAGCAGTTCACCCACGCGCCGGGGCCCGCGGGCACGGGCGGACAGCCGGGCGCGGCGCTGGGCATCTTCACCGTGCTGCTGCCGGCCATCCTGATGCTGGCGCACACGCTGGCCGAGACGCTGCTGCCCAAGGGCGCACCGGCGACCAAGGTGGCGGCCTTTCTGGGCAACCCGCTGATCGCCATGCTGATCGGCGTGCTGTTTGCCTGCACGGCGCTGGTGTATGCGCGCGGGGGCGACACCAAGCACCTGCGCGAGTCGCTGGGCGCCAGCCTCAAGCCCATTGCCGGCATCCTGCTCATCATCGCCGGCGGCGGCGCCTTTCAGCAGGTGCTGACGGACGTGAAGGTGGGCGACGCCATCGTGCACCTGACGCAGCACTTCGCCCTGCCGCCGCTGGCGTTGGGCTGGACGATTGCCATGCTGCTGTCGGTGTCCACCGGCTCGGCCACGGTCGGCATCGTGGGCGCTGCGGGCCTGCTGGCGCCGCTGGCGGGCGCCGACCCGACACTGAACCTGCCGCTGCTGGCGCTGTCCATTGGCTGCGGCTCGCTGTTCTTCAACTACGCCAACCACGCCGGCTTCTGGCTGGTCAAGGAGTCCTTCGGCATGACCATGGGCGAGGCCACCCAGACCATCTCGGTGGTGCAGTCCATCGTGGCGTTGGTGGGGCTGGCGATGGTGCTGCTGATGAACCTGCTTCCGCCGCTGGGCTGAAAGCGCAGGCGTTCGCGGCGCAGCCGCCCCAGTCGCCCACCGCTCAGCGGCGGGCCGGTGGCGGTGGCAACGGCGGGGCGCTCCCCTGATCGGCGCCGACGACCATGCTGCGCGCCTGCGTCGAAAACTCGGCCGCCCTGGCGTCGCCATCGCGCGTCAGATCCACATTGGCGGGTGGCCGCTCCATGCCGCGCTGCACGGCCGGCCGCGCGCGGATGGCGTCGCGCCAGCGGCGCAGGTGATCGAGCCCGTCGATGGCAATGCCCGACCAGCGGTGCGTGCGCACCCAGGCCCAGTTGGCGATGTCGGCGATGGAGTAGTCGCCGGCCAGCCATTCGTGCTGCGCCAGGTGGCCGTCGAGCACCTCGAACAGGCGCCGGCCCTCGGCCTGGTAGCGGTCGATGGCGGGCTGAATCTTCTGCGGGAAGTAGCGGTAAAACACGTTGGCCTGCCCCATCATCGGGCCCACGCCGCCCATCTGGAACATCAGCCACTGCATGACGCGCGAGCGGCCCTTGGCGTCGCTTGGCATCAATTGCCCGGTTTTTTCGGCCAGATAGACCAGGATGGCGCCGGATTCGAACACGACAAAGTCTCCCGCCGCGTGATCGACGATGACCGGAATGCGCCCGTTGGGGTTGAGCGCCAGAAAATCGGCGCGCTTTTGCTCGCCGGCCGCCAGATCGACCACGCGCAGCTGGTAGGGCAAGCCCAGTTCCTCCAGCGCGATGGAGACCTTGTGGCCGTTTGGCGTGGCCGCCGTATGCAAGGTGATCATGCAGCCATGGTAGTGCAGCCTTCGGCTTGATGCGGCGGCGGATATAAGCATCCAACGAATCTGTCCTTGGCACGCCCGCGCCACCCCGGATAATTAAGGACTCGCTTATGCCGATGGCCGATGCTGCCGCCCGGCAGTCCAGATCCCCACACCCTGCCATGCTTGCCGTACTCCGACTGCTCCTGCTGTGCCTGTCTTGCACCGCAACGGGCGCCTGGGCAACCGCTCCGTTGCTCACGCCGGCCCAAACCAAGGCCCTGGGCGAAAGCGGGGCGCGCCTGATCGACATCCGCGAAGGCCCGGCCTACGCCCTGCAGCACGTGCCGGGCGCCGTGTCGGCCCCCTACCCGCTGTGGCGGGCGCCGGGCGCCAACGCCGGCCTGCCGCCGTCGCAGCCCGCGCTGACCGCGCTGGTGCAGGAGCTGGGCCTGACGCCAGACACGCCCGCCGTCATCATCTACACCGGCATCGACGCCACGGACTTTGGCGGCGCGGCCCGCGTGCACTGGACGCTCAAGTCGCTGGGCGTGCAGCAGCTGTCCATCTTGAACGGCGGGCTGACGGCGTGGAAGGCCGCCGGTCTGCCGGTTGCCAGCCAGGCCAGCGTGGCCAGCCGCAGCCGCTGGCAGCCGCAGTTCAACCCGCAATGGATGGCCACGCGCGACCAGGTGCGCGCCAGCCTGGACGAGCCCGGCGTGCTGCGCGTGGATGCGCGCCCCGCGCCGTTCTACCAGGGCCGCATCGCCGCCGACGCTGCGCACGCGCGCGGCACGCTGCCGGGCGCCGTCAACCTGGACAGCGAAAACTGGTTCGAGCTGGGCAGCGCCGCGCTGATGGACAAGGCCGCGCTGCAGGACGAGGCCGACAAGCTGAACGCCGCGCCCGCCCAGCCCATCATCGCCTTTTGCAACGCGGGCCACTGGTCGGCCACCGACTGGTTCGTGCTGTCGGAGGTACTGGGCCGCCCCGGCGTGCGCATGTACCCCGGCTCGATCATCGACTGGACCAGCGCGCCCGCCCCCCTGCCCATGGACAACGAGCCCGGCCGCTGGCAGCAGTTGCGCTACGCCGCCCTCGCCTGGGCGCACCGCAACCTTGGAACCCAAGCGCCATGAGCACTGTCGTTGTTCCCGTTCAACCGGCGGCCACCGCCGCGCGCTCCACCGCCTGGGCGCGCCGCCTGCCGCTGGCCCTGGGCACGCTGGCGCTGTTCGGCTGGCTGCTGTGGTCGGTGTCCTCGCGCCAGGCGCTGCTGCTGCTGGTGGGCGTGGGCCTGGGTGCCACGCTGGCCGGCGCGCGCTTTGGCTTTACCACCGGCTGGCGCCACCTGGTCGAAAGCCGCGACCCGGCCGGCGTGTACGGCCAGATCGTGCTCTTGGGCCTGCTCGCCGCACTGTCCATGCCCATCCTGGCGCACTTTCCCGAGACCACGGCCGCGCTGGGACCACCCTCGGTCAGCCTGCTGGTGGGCGCCTTCGTGTTCGGCGCCTGCATGCAGGTGGCCGACGGCTGCGGCTCGGGCCAGCTGTACAAGGCCGGGCTGGGCGTGCCGCTGAACATGGCCATCTTGCCGCTCTTTGCGCTGGGCAGTTTTGTCGGCTCGGCGCAGCTCAACGGCTGGCTGGCGCTGGGCGCCACCGAGCCCGTGGGCCTGGTGCAGCGCTGGGGCGTGGGCGGCGCGCTGGCGGCCACGCTGGCGGGCCTGGCCGTCATCACGCTGGGCGTGGGGGCGTGGTGCGGCCAGCACTTCAGCGTGCGCCGCATCCCGCGTCGCTGGCTGTGGGGCGCGCTGGGGCTGGCGCTACTGGCCACGCTCAACCTGATGATCGCCGGCCAGCCCTGGGGCGTCGTCTACGGCTTTGGCCTGTGGGGCGCCAAGGCGGCCACGGCGCTGGGCCTGTTCGACCCCACGGCCAACGCCTTCTGGAGCGACCCCGGCCACGCCGAGCGCCTGCATCAAACGCTGCTGCTGGACGTGACCAGCATCACCAACATCGGCATTCTGGCCGGCGCGCTGTGGGTGGCCGCGCGGCGCCCGCAAACGCCGCGCGCGCTCACGCGCAAGCAATGGGCCATCGGCCTGGTGGCCGGCTTTTTGCTGGGCTACAGCTCGCGCCTGGCCTTTGGCTGCAACGTGGGCGCCATGGTCAGCGGCATCAGCACCGGCAGCGTGCACGGCTGGCTGTGGGTGCCCATGGCTTTTCTCGGCACGCTGGTGGGCTTGCGCGTGCGCCGCCGCTATTTCTGATGGCCGCGAGGAGAAGCCCGACCATGCTCACATCCCCCGCGCGCCGCTCGATCTTCTGGCTGCTCCTGATCGCCTTTGCGGCCTGGGACTACGCCACGTCGGCGCCCGTCAATCTGCGGCTGGAGCCGCCCATGATCACTGCCGGCTCGGGCACGCACGCCAGCGGCGGGCACTGCGCGATGCCCAAGTGATGGCCGTTCGCCTCACGTCGTTTACTATCAAACAATGAGCTGCCTGCGCTTGATCGGCGCCGGTGTACGGCACTTTTGACTCTTGGATTCAACTACAAAGTG
>JAFEEB010000090.1:0-343 GCA_018241325.1 Pseudomonadota bacterium
GCCAGCGGCTCGTCGATTTTCTCGCCGATCGATTCGCCACCGACGTATCCGGTGAGCAGGCCGAGCAGGGTGATCCACAATTGCACCGCCGACAGGAAGCTCTCCGGATGCTCGGCCATCTGCAAGGCCTTGGCGGCGCGTCGGCTGGACTGCGCCATTTGCCGCAGGCGGCTGCGGCGTGAGGTCATCACCGCCAATTCCGACAAGGCGAAAAAGCCGTTGAACACGACCAGCAGGAAGACGATGAAGATGCGGGTCATGGCGCGGAACCGTGCGGCAGGGCGAACAGCAGGTGGAGGGCCACGCTGGCGACATAGCCGAGCGCGATCGCCCAGCTCCAGCG
>JAFEEB010000090.1:495-1502 GCA_018241325.1 Pseudomonadota bacterium
GGCGGCATCTGCCCGTAGGTGGAAGCGGCCAGCAGTTCGATCCAGCCCAGCTCGGCCAGACCGCCGACGGCGAGCAGCACGCCGCCGAAGAACAGCAGCGTGTCCCAATCGTTGCGGGCGAGCAGGCGGAAGATGTCGTGCGGCTCGGCGGGCACATCGGCAGCGGTCGATGTCGCTTCGCGCCGGCCGATCCGCCACGACAGCATTTGCAGCAGCGCCAGCCCGGCGAGCATTCCGAACATCGGCGGCAGCGCCAGCAACTGCACGCACGCGACGGTGAGGGCAATGGTCAGCGCGAACACCACGACCATCGCCAGCGTGCCGGGCTTGCAGTGCGCCGTGCAGGCAGCGGCCTGCGGCTGGCCCGATGGCAGTGCCGGGTGCATCAATGCCGCCGGCAGCAGCCAGCTCACCAGTGCCGGCGGCAGCAGCGCGAAGAAGTCGAAGAAGCCGGCGTGGCCGGCTTGCCACACCATCAGCGTGGTGACATCGCCGAACGCGCACCAGGCGCCGCCGGCATTGGCGGCGACGACGATATTGATGCAGGCCATCGCCACGAAGCGCGGCTGGCCGGCGCCGAGGGCAAGCACCACCGCGGCCATCACCAGTGCCGTGGTCATGTTGTTGAGCACGCTCGACAGTGCGAACGCCAGCGCGCCGGTGATCCAGAACAGCCCACGCCAGCTCCAGCCGCGGCGGATCAACGCCACCCGCAGCACGTCGAATACGCCACGCTCGGCCAGCGCTTCGACGAAGGCAGTGGAAGCGACGAGAAAAAAGAACAGCTCGGAAAATTCCAGAAAACTGCGCTCGAAGGCGGCGCTGACCGCCTGCGCCCGCTGCGGGTCGCCCTGTGCCGCCCAGGCGATGGCGCCCCAGATCGCGGTTGCCGCCAGCAGCATCGGCTTGGACTTGCGCAGGCCGATATGGTCTTCCAGCGCCACCAGCAGGCACGCGACCGCGAACGCGGCCAGTGCCGCCATGCCCAGCGGCGTGCCGGTGCTGGC
>JAFEEB010000090.1:1660-7007 GCA_018241325.1 Pseudomonadota bacterium
GCCTGCGAGCCGGCGCGCAAGGCATCCATCACCTCGCCGCGCTTGGCGTCGGGGCGTGGGCGCAAGATGGCCCAGCCGTTGCGACCGTGGTTTTTCACCCAGTACAGCGCGGCGTCGGCCATTTCCACGGTCTGCTCCCAGCCCGGCGCTTCGGGCGTCGCGGGAAATCCGGGGTGCTCGGCCAGCCCGATCGAGCAAGTCAGTGCCAGCTTCATCTCCTCGCCGGCTTCCATCGCGTGCTCGGCGACGCGGCTGCGGATGCGTTCGCCGAGGGCGGCAACGTCGCCCATCCGCATCGGCCGGAACACCAGCAGGAACTCCTCGCCGCCCCAACGCACGACATAGTCGCCGCTTTGCACCAGCGCGGTCAGCACCGCGGCGAATGATTGCAGGACACGGTCGCCGGCGCCGTGCCCGTGGTGGTCGTTGATGCGCTTGAAATGGTCGATGTCGACCACGGCGAACACCAGTCGCAGGTCGTCGCCGTGGTGGCGCTGCCGTTCGCGTTCGTACCAGGCCAGATCGTGCGGCACCTGACCGCCGAGATAACGGCGGTTGTGCAGGCCGGTCAGCGGATCGGTACGGCTGGCACGTTCCAGGCGCAGATTGGCCGCGCGCAGCGATTGCGCATTGCGCCGGTGTTCCAGGGCGTTGGCGATGTGGCGGCTGACGAAGCCGAGCAATTCCTCGTCGCGCGCCGTGTAGCTGTGGTCGGGGGCATAGCTTTGCACCGCGATCAGGCCGATCGCGCTGCCTTCGCGGATCAGCGGCACGCCCAGCCAGCTGCTGGCGACGGCGCCGATCCACTCCACTTCGTCGCTGGCGGCCAGCTGCGCGAACATGCCGGCATCGAGCAGCAACGGGCGGCCGCGACCGATCACGAATTCGCTCAGGCCACGCCCGACCTTGCGCGATTCGACGGTTTGATGGAACTCGTCGACGACGAAGGGGAAGTGCAGTTCGCTGCCATCGTCGGAGAGCAGTGCGATGAAGAAATTGCGGGCATCCAGCAGTTCGCCGACGATGCGATGGATGGTGCGGTAGAACGATTCCATCGACCCGTCGCCGGTGGCGACCTCGGCGATCTGGAACAACGCCGCCTGCAAGCGTTCGCCGCGCTGCCGCTCGGCGACTTCGGCGGTCAGTGCGGCCGTGCGTTCGACGACGCGGCGTTCGAGTTCCTGCGCCGCTTCGCGTCGCGCCAGCGCCGTCATGATGTTTTGCGCGAGGTAGGCCAGCAGCGTCTGGTCGTCGTAGCTGTAGCGGATCGCCGGCTCGTAGCTTTGCACCACCACCGCACCGCGCACCTGGCCGTGATCGATCATCGGCACCCCCAGCCAGTCTTCGCTGCGCGGGCCGATGTGCTCGTCGCGCGGCAGCTTGAGCTGCTCGCGCAGGGCATTGCCCGAGCCATGCAGCGGCAAGCCCTGGCGCAGCATCGCCAGCGTCAGCGAGTTGCCGAGCGTCGGCGCCGGGATGATCGTGTCCGGGTCGCGCCGATTGCGGTCGAGGCTGTCGGCGAAATAGACGAATTGCATCGTCTCCGGCGCGCGCTGGTAGCGGACGATGAAGAAGTTGCGGGCGTACATCAGCCGCCCGACGATCTGGTGCAGTTCGAGCAGCACCTCGGCGGTGGGGCGGTCGGAGCTGGCGCAATCGCTGATCGCGAACAGCGATCGCTGCAGCCGTTCGGCACGTTGCAGGCGCTCGATCTGTCCACGCAGGCGCTCGGTTTCGAGCAGCACGTCGCTGCGTGCGGCGAGCAGGTCGATCGTCTGTTGCCAGCGTTGCGGCCATTCCGGCGCGGCCCGTGTCGCCTCGGTGCAGCCGTAGACCAGTGCCGCCCATTGCCGGCCGTCGTCGCTGAGCAGGCAGGCGCAGTCGTCGTGCTCGTCGGTGGCGATCCGCCGCCCGGCTTCGCCTTGCCGGCGCGCGCTCGCCAGCAGTGCGGCCACCACCGGGTGGATCACCCCGTGCGGGAAAGTGCGGGCGTTGCCTTCGTGGTCGTGTTCGGTATTCCACGCCACTTGCACGCGGTGGCAGCCCAGCGCGTGCAACTGCCGCACCGCGATCCGGGCAAGATCGAGCATGTCGTGCGCGCGCAGCAGTTCGCGCAGGAAATCATCGGCCTTCGGCGAATCGTCCGCCGTCATCGACGGCCCCCTTGGAACCGTGCCGGATGCGTCGAGTGTAGCAGCCCGCGCGCGCTGGAAATGGCCGTGCCGTGCGCCGCCGGGCCGTTGCCGGTGCGATCAGGCGCCGCGGATTGCGCTGCCCAGCCGCCCCACCCAGCGATACAGCAGTGCGATCGAAATCACGAAGGCGACGCCGCCGATCCATTCGGCCTTGTCGCCGAAACCCTCGCCGACCAGCGCCAGTGGTGAGTTGTTTCCGGAGAACGCCACGATCGCCGCGACGATCACCGCCAGCAGACTCTCGCCGACGATCATGCCCGAGGCCAGCAGCACGCCCAGTTGCTTGGTCGCTTCGGGCTTGGCGCTGCGACGTTCGGCGAAGTGGTCGAATCCGGCGCCGATCAAAGCGCCCGCCACCACCATCAACGTCGTAGAAGTCGGCAGGTAGATACCCAGGCCGACCGCCAGTGGTGCCAGGCGGGCGGTCTTGCAGGTCTTGCCGAGGATCTCGTCGAGCACGATCACCGCCACGCCGATGATCGCGCCGCCGCCGATCAGCTTCCAGTCGATGCTGTTCTGGATCACCCCCTGCGCCAGCGCCGAAATCAGCCCGGCCTGCGGGGCGGCCAGGGCCTTGGCCGGATCGGCACCGGGTGCGCCGACGAAGCCGTAGCTGTGATACAGCAAGTTGAGCACCGGCGGGATCACCGCGGCGCCGGCGATCACGCCGATCACCAGTGCCCATTGCTGCAAGGATGGGGTGGCGTCGACGAGCTGGCCGGTTTTCAGATCCTGCAGGTTGTTGTTGGCGATCGAGGCCACCGCGAACACGATCGAGGTGATGAACAACGCGAACGCCACCAGCGCCTTGCCGGCATCGGCCGGCACCATCGCCTTGACGCCGAGCACGAGCATCAGCGCGGCGACGACGACGACGAGGATGCCGATGCCCGACAGCGGGCTGTTCGACGAGCCGATCAGGCCGGCCATGTAGCCGCAAACCGTGGACACCAGGAAGCTGAGCACGATCACGAACAGCACGCCGCCGAGGGTGAGCAGCCACGCCTGCGAACCCAGGCCGCTGGTCTGCGCGAAATGCCACAGCAGCCAGCCGACCGGAATCAGGCAGGCGGCGGTGATCAAGCCGACCGTGCCCATCGGCATGTCGTGTTCGGTGCGCGCCAGCGTGTGCGCCTGCCCCTCCTTGCGCAATTTCGACGAGGCCATCGCGCCGCTCAGGCCGCTGATCACCGGCTTGACCAGTTTGGCCAGCGTCCAGATCGCCGCCACGCCAATGGTGCCGGCACCGACGAAGCGCACATAAGTGCTCCACGCACCGTTTGCGACATCCGCTGCGGCACCGGCGCCCGGGTGCAGCATCGTGAAATACGGAATCAACCCGCCCCAGCCGATGACCGCGCCAAGCAACATCGCCATACCCGCCCACAGGCCGACCAGATGACCGACCGCGAACAGCGCGAACGAAAGGTTGAAGTCGTAACCGGTGGCGCTGCCCTTGTGGCCGACGTGGAAATATTGCGCGACATCGCTGGCGAAGATCTTGGTCTGCACCACCACATAGAACACCGCCGAGGTGATCGTCCCGACCAGCACCGCCTTCAGCCCGGAACCGCCGGATTCCACCGAGTCGGCGGCGTCGGCGGAGTCGCCCGAGCCGACCTTGAGCACTTCGGCGCAGGCCACGCCCTCGGGATAGGGCAGATCCGAATCCGTCACCAGCGCCCGCCGCAGCGGGATGGTGTACATCACCCCGAGCACGCCGCCGGTGGCGCAGATGCCGAACGACAGCCAGAACGGGAAGCCCTGCCACCAGCCGATCATCACCAATCCGGGTAACACGAAGATGATCGACGACAGCGTGCCGGCCGCCGAGGCGACCGTCTGCACGATGTTGTTCTCCTGCATCGTGGCATCGCGCATCGCACGCAGAATCGCCATCGAGATCACGGCGGCCGGAATCGAGGTCGAGAAGGTCAGCCCCGCCTTCAGGCCGAAGAACACGTTGGCGGCGGTGAACACCACGGTGATGACCACGCCGATCAGCAAACCGCGCAGGGTGAATTCCTTGCGTGCGGCCAGTTCGGCACTGACGACGGGGCGGGGCATGGGGCTGGACATCGGTGTTCCCGGGCGGGCTGACAAGGCCCGCAACATAGCAGGAGCGGGCAATCGCGAACAGGCAGCGGTGATCCGATGCCGGGCGAGCGTGCCGCGCCCGCTGGCGCCGCCTGCGCGAAATCGCGGCCGGGCGCAGGCGCGGCCATCCCGGCTTGTGGCCGCTCGCCAGCGCCTTGCTGTCAGCTGGGCGCTGGCATCGGGTGCGCAGCCGATCGCCGCTGCCATGCCAGAATCGACACCGCCACCCATCCGGAGCCGCCCATGAACCCCACCGAGGAAACCAACCTGCTCGCCGAGATCGCCGTCCTGCGCTCGCTGGTCAAGCTGCTGATCGGTTACCTGCCGGCCGATGCTGCCACCACGACGGCCCTGCAGACGCTCACCACGCAACTGGTCGAGACTGCGCCGCCGTACACCCAGCAGCGGGTGGCGCTGCAGCGGGCGGTCAAGCTGATCGATCCGTTGGCGATACCGCGGCGATCCTGATCGTCAACCGAACGCAGGCGGCGGCCGCTCTCAGGCCGCGAACTGCAACCGCGCCAGCTCGGCGTACAGGCCGCCTTGCGCGACCAGTTGCGCGTGCGTGCCCTGGGCGACGATGCGGCCGTGGTCGAGCACGACGATGCGGTCGGCGCCGAGCACGGTCGCCAGCCGGTGCGCGATCACCAGCGTGGTGCGACCCTTGCGCAGGCGCTCGAAGGCCTGCTGGATGGCGCGTTCGCTGTGTGCGTCCAGGGCGCTGGTGGCCTCGTCGAGCAGCAGGATCGGCGCTTGTTTGAGCACCGCGCGGGCGATCGCCAGCCGCTGCTGCTGGCCACCGGACAGGCGCGTGCCTTTTTCGCCGAGGAAGCTGCGGTAACCGTCGGGCAGGGCAGCGAGGAATTCGTGCGCCTCGGCGGCGCGGGCGGCGGCGATCACCTCGTCCTCGCTGGCGTCCAGGCGGCCGTAGCGGATGTTGTCGAGGGCGTCGGCGCCGAAGATCACTGGGTCTTGCGGCACCAGTGCGATGCGCTCGCGCAGTGCCTGCGGATCGAGTTGGCGCAGGTCGATGCCACCGACCCGGATGCTGCCGG
>JAFEEB010000090.1:7052-7321 GCA_018241325.1 Pseudomonadota bacterium
GTCTCGCCGGCGGCGATGGTCAGGGTGAAGTCCTCCAGCGCCGGCGTGTCCGGTCGCGCCGGGTAATGGAATCGCACCTGCTCGAAGGCGATCGCGGCGGCGGTCGCCGTCGCTGCCGTGGCCGCTGCCGGCAGCGACATCGGCTGTGCCGGCGCGGTGATGCGCGGGGTTTCCGCCAGCAGTTCGTTGATCCGGCCCATGCCGCCGCTGGCGCGTTGCACTTCGGCCCAGACTTCGCTGAGCGAGCCGACCGAGCCGGCGCCGAACAC
>JAFEEB010000090.1:7403-8154 GCA_018241325.1 Pseudomonadota bacterium
GTGCGCACGCGGCGGCGCGCAGTGGCGAAGGCATCTTCCACCGCGCCGGTATAGCGCTCGCCTTCGAAGCGCTCGCGCGCATAGCTTTGCACGGTGTGCATGGCATTGAGGGTTTCCCCGGCGCGGGCGTTGGCATCGGCGGTGCGATCCTGGCTGGCGCGCGACATGCCGCGCACGCGCCGTCCGAAGACGACGATCGGCAGCACCACCAGCGGGATGCCGACCAGCGCCAGACCGGCCAGCCGCGGGCTGGTCACCACCAGCATCAGCAGCGAGCCGAGCACGGTGATCGCGCTGCGCAGGGCGATCGACATGCTCGAGGCGATCACCGTGCGCAGCAATTCGGTATCGGCCGACAGCCGCGAGATCAGTTCGCCGGTGCGGGTGCGTTCGAAGAAGGCGATGTCCAGCCGCAGCAAGTGGGTGTAGACGTCGCGGCGCAGGTCGGCGACCACGCGCTCGCCGAGCAGGCTCACGCAGAAAAAGCGCCCGGCGGTGGCCAGCGCCAGCACCAGCGCCACCGCCAGCAGCAGCACGAACCATTCGTCGATGGCGCCGCCGCCGGCATGGCTGAAGCCGCGATCGACCATGTAGCGCACCGCCACCGGCAGCACCAGCACCGAACTCGACGACAGCGCCAGAAAGCCCAGCCAACCGGCGATCAACCGTGGCCGCCGGCGCAGATAGGGCCACAGCGCGCGCAACGAACGCGGGTCGGTGCGCGCCGTGGTCGGGCGGTCGCTGGGGGCGG
>JAFEEB010000091.1 GCA_018241325.1 Pseudomonadota bacterium
GCAGGAGCCTGGTCATGAGCACCGTACGGCCGTTCCGAAGGAGCTCGCGCCCCCTTGGGGGGCCGGGCCGCAGGCCCTGGGGGGCGTCATGAACGCAAGGCGCTGGTTGGCCCCCTGGCTGCTCGCCCTCGCGGCGCTGCTGCTGCCCCTGGCCGCGAGCGCGCAGCCCGGCGGCGGCGCCTTCGATCACCAGACCACCGGCTTCTCGCTGACCGGCAAGCACGAGGACGTGCGCTGCGAGACCTGCCACATCAAGGGCATCTTCAAGGGCACGCCGAAGGACTGCGCCAGCTGCCACGTGCAGGGCAACCAGCGCGGTGCGCTGGCCAAGTCCGCAAAGCACATCCCGACCACGCGCGCCTGCGACGCCTGCCACGGCACCTCGTCGTTCAACGCCGTGCTGTTCTCGCACGCCAACGTCGACCCGGGCAGCTGCGCGAGCTGCCACAACAACGTGACGAGCCGCGGCAAGCCGGCCGACCACGTGCCGACCACCGCCTCCTGCGACGCCTGCCACTCGACGGTGTCGTTCGCGCCGGCGATCAAGTTCGACCACCAGGCGGCCTCGTTCGGCAGCTGGACCTGCACCAGCTGCCACGATGGCCACTTCGCCAAGGGCAAGCCGGCCAACCACATCCCGACGCTGGCCAGCGCGCGCTGCGAAACCTGCCACCAGTCGGCCATCGCCGGCGGCTTCCAGAGCTGGTCCGGCGGCATGATGGACCACACCGGCTATGGCTCGGGCTGCGCGCAGTGCCATGCCTCCGCCGTCGCCAACAGCTTCTACGGCGTGCGCATCATGTCGCCCGCCTCGCTGACGCCGCCGCACATTCCGTCGGGCGACAACTGCGAGACCTGCCACCAGGCCATCCCGGCGCAGCTGATCCCGGCCACCGGCGCGGCCTCGGTGGGTGCCACCACCTTCGCCGGCGGCCGCATGGTGCACGCCGGCATCTCGAGCGGCTGCGCGCAGTGCCACGGGCCGAGCATCACCAGCGCCAGCTTCTACGGCGTCACGCCCAAGACCAACGCGGGCCTGGTGCCGCCGCACATCCCGGCGGGCACCAACTGCGAGGCCTGCCACTCGAACGCGATTCCCGCCATGCCCATCCCGGCCGCCGGCGCGGGCAGCGTCGGCGGCACCACCTTCGCCAACGGCCAGATGAGCCACGCCGGCATCACCAGCGGCTGCGCCGCCTGCCACGGCCCGGGCATCGGCGCGAGCAGCTTCTTCGGCATCAGCGCGATCGTGGTGATGCCGCCGACCACGCCGCCCGGCCCGAACGCGCACATCCCGTCCAGCACCACCTGCGAGAACTGCCACCAGGGCAGCACGCCGGCCGGCCTGCTGCCGGCCAACGCCACGCGCAGCGCACCCGGCTCGGCCTTCGCGACGCCGGTGCCGACCTCCGGCCAGATCCACGCCGGCGTGACCGGCGGCTGCAACGCCTGCCACGACACCGGCGCGTCGTGGATGGGCATGTCCAACTACCCGATCTCGCCCTCGACCTTCGTGATGGGCGGCCGCTACACCGGCTTCCAGACCCGCCCAACCGCCAGCGCCAGCACCTTCAGCGTGGCCGACCCGGCGCACCCGGCCAGCGGCGACTGCTCGCAGTGCCACAGCAGCACCGCCTACTTCGACGGCGCGGTCAAGCCGGCCAACCACATCCCGACCGCCGCGACGGCGCAGTGCACGGCCTGCCACACGACGGGCGACTTCTCGACCCTGCCGACGCTGGCCAACATCCACGCCAACGCGCCGAGCACGACGAGCAACTGCGCGCAATGCCACGGCGCGGCCGCGCCGAGCTTCGCGATCCCCGCGCGCGGCTTCAGCATCGTCGGCCTGCCCTCCAACCACATCCCGACCAACGCCTCCTGCGAGGCCTGCCACGTCGGCGCCGGCTCCAGCGTGCCGACGCTGCCGGTGCCCGACGGCGCGCGCTTCGCGGGCTCGGCGATGAGCCACGCCGGCATCACCGCCAACTGCGCGGCCTGCCACGGACCGGGCATCGGCGCCAGCACCTTCGCCGGCATCAGCGGCATCGTCGCGATGCCGCCGACCTCGCCGATGGGGCCGTCGGCGCACATCCCGTCGAGCACCACCTGCGAGAGCTGCCACCTCGGCTCGCTGGCCAACGTCAGCGGCCTGATCCCGGCCAGCACCACGCGCACCGCGCCGGGCACGCTGTTCGCCACGCCGCTGCCCACCAGCTCGCAGATCCACGCCGGCGTGACCAGCGGCTGCGCCGCCTGCCACGAGGCCAACTACGCGTGGATGGGCATGAGCGCCTACCCGATCTCGCCGACCGTGAAGACGGCCGGGGCGCTCTACCGCGGCTTCCAGACGCGCCCCAATCCGGCCGGCGGCAGCTTCGCCATCGCCGACGCGGCGCACCCGAATTCGGGCGACTGCTCGCAGTGCCACAGCAGCACGACGGCCTTCAGCGCCATCGACAAGCCGGCCAACCACATCCCGACCGCGGCCAGCGCCGAGTGCTCGGCCTGCCACACCAGCAGCGACTACTCGGTGATGCCCACCATCACCAACATCCACGCCAACGCGCCCAGCACCACCACCAACTGCGCGCAGTGCCACGGCGCGGCGGCACCGAGCTTCGCCATTCCGGCGGCCAACTTCAGCATCGTCGGCCTGCCGTCCAACCACATCCCGACGACGGTCTCGTGCGAGGCCTGCCACGTCGGCACCGGCTCGAGCATCACCGCGCTGCCGGTGGTCGACGGCGCCAAGTTCTCCGGCTCGCGCATGAGCCACGCCGGCATCACCAACAACTGCGCGGCCTGCCACCTGCCCTCGGGCAGCACGGCGACCTTCGCCGGCATCACGCGCATCGTCGGCATGCCGCCGACCTCGCCGATGGGCGCGAACGCGCACATCCCCTCGAGCACCACCTGCGAGAGCTGCCACCTCGGCACGCTGGCCAACGTCAGCGGCCTGATCCCGGCCAGCGCGACGCGCACCGCGCCCGGCACGCTGTTCGCCACGCCGGCACCGACCGGAGCGCAGATCCACGCCGGCGTGACCAGCGGCTGCGCCGCCTGCCACGAGGCCAGCTACGTGTGGATGGGCGTGAGCGTCTATCCGATCTCGCCGACCGTGAAGACGGCGGGCGCGCAGTACAAGGGCTTCCAGACGCGGCCGCGTGCGGCCGCCGGCACCTACAACGTCGCCGATGCCAGCCACCCCAGCACCGGCGACTGCTCGCAGTGCCACTCGGGCACGACGGCGTTCACGGCGACCGACAAGCCGGCCAACCACATCCCGACCGCTCCCAGCGCGCAGTGCACGGCCTGCCACACCAGCACCGACTACTCGGTGATGCCGACGCTGGCGGCCATCCACGCCAACGCGCCCAGCACCACCACCAACTGCGCGCAGTGCCACGGCAGCGCCGCGCCGAGCTTCGCGATTCCGGCCGCCAACTTCAGCATCGTCGGCCTGCCCTCCAACCACATCCCGACCAGCGCCTCCTGCGAGGTCTGCCACGTCGGCGCCGGCTCCAGCGTGCCGACGCTGCCGGTGCCCAACGGCGCCAAGTTCTCCGGCTCGCGCATGAGCCACGCCGGCATCACCAACAACTGCGCGGCCTGCCACGGGTCGAACATCACCGGCACGAGCTTCGCCGGCATCACCCGCATCATCGTGATGCCGCCGACCTCGCCGATGGGCGCGGCCGCGCACATCCCGTCGAGCAGCACCTGCGAGAGCTGCCACGCCGGCACGCTGGCCAACGTCAGCGGCCTGATCCCGGCCAACGCCACGCGCAGCACGCCGGGCTCGCTGTTCGCCACGCCGGCGCCGACCGGGCCGCAGATCCACGCCGGCATCACCAGCGGCTGTTCCGGCTGCCACGAGGCGGGCTATGTGTGGATGGGCGTGAACGCCTACCCGATCTCGCCGACGGTGAAGACGGCGGGCGCGCAGTACAAGGGCTTCCAGACGCGGCCGCGCGCGGCGGCGGGCACCTACAACGTGGCCGACGCGACGCACCCGAGCGCCGGCGACTGCTCGCAGTGCCACTCCGGCACGACCGCCTTCACCGCGCAGGACAAGCCGGCCAACCACATCCCGACCTCGGCGTCGGCGCAGTGCTCGGCCTGCCACACCAGCAGCGACTACTCGGTGATGCCGACGCTGGCCAACATCCACGCCAACGCGCCCAGCACCACCACCAACTGCGCGCAATGCCACGGCACCGCCGCGCCGAGCTTCGCGATTCCCTCGGCCAACTTCAGCATCGTCGGCCTGCCGTCCAACCACATCCCGACCAGCGCCTCCTGCGAGGTCTGCCACGTCGGCACCGGCTCCAGCGTGCCGACGCTGCCGGTGCCCAATGGCGCGAAATTCTCCGGCTCGCGCATGAGCCACGCCGGCATCACCAACAACTGCGCGGCCTGCCACGGCCCGACCATCGGCAGCGGCACCTTCGCCGGCATCACGCGCATCGTCGTGATGCCGCCGACCTCGCCGATGGGTGCGAATGCGCACATCCCATCCAGCACCACCTGCGAGAGCTGCCACGCCGGCACGCTGGCCAACGTCAGCGGCCTGATCCCGGCCAACGCGACGCGCACCGCGCCCGGCACGCTGTTCGCCACGCCGGCGCCGACCGGCCCGCAGATCCACACCGGCATCACCAGCGGCTGCAACGCCTGCCACGAAGCCGGCTACGTGTGGATGGGCATGGCCAACTACCCGATCTCGCCGAGCGTGCTGACGGCGGGCGCGCAGTACCGCGGCTTCCAGACCCGGCCGCGCGCCGCGGCGGGCACCTACAACGTCGCCAACGCCTCGCACCCGGCCAGCGGCGACTGCTCGCAGTGCCACACCGGCACGACCTACTTCAGCAGCCAGGGCAAGCCCGACGGCCACATCCCGACCACCATCGCCGCCTGCTCGACCTGCCACGTGGTGGCGGGCGACTACTCGGTGGCCGGCCTGACCACCAACATGGCCACGCTGCACACCGGCATCTCCACCGGCTGCGCGAGCTGCCACACCGCGGGCGCCGGCGCCGGGCCGTTCGCCGGCTGCACCACGCAGGCCACCTGCGCCTCGCCGCCGCCGCTCACCTACCAGCCCAAGACCATGCCGCTGGCGGCGGGCGGCTCGCCGACCGCGCCCTCGTCGCAGACGCACGTGCCGGTGGGCTCGACCGGCTGCGAGAAGTGCCATTCGCCGACGGTCTTCACCTCCTTCGCCGGCATGAACATGAAGAACAACGCCACCGCGCACAACGCGGTGTCGAGCTTCACCTGCATCACCTGCCACGAAGGCACGCCGAAGTACACGTGGTACGGCGTCAGCATCACCACCAAGGCGGTGGGTCACGAAGGCCGCAAGGCTGGCCAGGACTGCGTGCCCTGCCACCAGCGCAGCTTCAACAAGTTCATCACCCTGGGGCTCGTGAAGCCGGTGCTGCGCTCGGCGATCACGATGTCCAGCCCGCGCATGATGCCGGAGTTCCCCGGCTCGACCGCCGAGGGCAGCGTGGACGCCACGGCACGCTTCAACCACCAGGGCGTGCTG
>JAFEEB010000092.1 GCA_018241325.1 Pseudomonadota bacterium
ATTCGCCTGCCCGACCCCGCCCGGGCGCGCGGCGGCGACCCGATGCTGTCGTTCAGCGCGCTCGGCGCCGAGGCCTTCTCCGAGCAACTGCAAGCCGCGCTGACCAGCACCGGCCTGTTCGAGCGCTGGAAGGCGCGCCTGGCCGATCCCGACGAAGCCACCGCGGCGATGGCCGCCACCGACCCGGCGGCAAGGGTGAAGGGCATCCAGCACGAAGCCCATGTCGACCTGGAAGTGGACACCACCATCCCCAGTCAGGTGCTGCGCCAGCGTCTGAGCCTGCTGGCCGGCAACGGCTGGCAGCTGCGCGACGTGACCTGAGCGTGCCTGCCGCGGCGTGACCGGCTTGCCGCAAACCCGCGGTGAGGGCGCGTCGGCGCCCCTGCCGACCCTGCTGTCGTGGAGTGGCGGCAAGGACTCGGCGTGGGCGCTGCACGAACTGCGCCGGCAGCGCCGGTTCACCGTCGTCGCCCTGCTGACCACGCTCACCGACGAATACGATCGGGTGGCGATGCACGGCATTTCCCGAAATGTCCTGCACGCGCAGGCCAACGCCGCCGGCCTGCCGTTGATCGAATCACGGCTGCCGCGCGGCGCCGACAACGCCGCCTATGAAAGCGCCTTCGCCGACACCCTCGCCAGCGCACGCGCGCGCTGGCCCGACGTGCAGCACATCGCCTTCGGCGACATGTACCTGGCCGACATCCGCGCCTATCGGCAGGCGCTGTGCCAGCGCCTGGGCTGGCAGCCACTGTTCCCGATCTGGGGCGCCGCCGACGCCACCGCCGCACTGGCGCAACGGATGCTCGCCGCCGGCCTGCGCGCCCGCCTGTGCTGCGTCGACACCCAGCAGCTCGACGCCCGCTTCGCCGGCCGCGAATTCGCCGCCGACCTGCTCGCCGAGCTGCCAGCGACCGTCGACCCCTGCGGCGAGAACGGCGAGTTCCACACCTGCGTCCACGCCGGCCCGATGTTCACCGCCCCGCTCACCCTTCGCCCCGGCCCGACACTGCTGCGCGACGGCCGCTTCGCCTTCACCGAACTGTGGCTGCCGGACCGGGACGACGGCGCCCAGGCCACGCCATCGCCATCGCCTGCCGAATCGGGAACGCGCCTTGCCTGAGGCGGCTGCTCCCGGAGCACCTCACTGGCGCCGCGCCCGTTCCTCCCTGCCGCTGGGCGCGCCAATGAGGCGGCCATGTAGCCGCGGAAATACCGGTTGGACCGGCTCGCTTCAATGAGGCCGCGGCAAATTTGCCGCGGAATACCAGCCGAGCAAGGAACTCACCGAACAAAATCACGCGCTTCAATGAGGCCGCGGCAAATTTGCCGCGGAATACTCCAGCGTGCCGCAGGACGAGAACTCCACTCGCGATGCTTCAATGAGGCCGCGGCAAATTTGCCGCGGAATACTGTGTAACAGACTTTGTTGGGTGGCATGCCTGGGACCAGCTTCAATGAGGCCGCGGCAAATTTGCCGCGGAATACCGGACGACGTGCGACCGGACGCGTTGCCGGTCATCGGGCTTCAATGAGGCCGCGGCAAATTTGCCGCGGAATACGATCCGGGGCAGGGCTTCCCACTCCTCTCGCGGATCGGGCTTCAATGAGGCCGCGGCAAATTTGCCGCGGAATACCGCTTCCTTCCTAAATTCCGCCACGCTAGCGGCGGTGCTTCAATGAGGCCGCGGCAAATTTGCCGCGGAATACCAATCCGGATCACCTGCGGCCGTTGCGCGTCGATGTGCTTCAATGAGGCCGCGGCAAATTTGCCGCGGAATACCACAAGGACGAAATGGTGCTTCCGGCCAAGCTCGCGGCTTCAATGAGGCCGCGGCAAATTTGCCGCGGAATACGGGATGCTGATGAAGCACCTCGTCGGCAAGATGATGCTTCAATGAGGCCGCGGCAAATTTGCCGCGGAATACCCGGCACGGCCTCGTAATTCCTCGGATCGCCCCCCTTGCTTCAATGAGGCCGCGGCAAATTTGCCGCGGAATACCTGCTGCCTCGGCGGGTACCGATTGCGCACTGGCGGAGGCTTCAATGAGGCCGCGGCAAATTTGCCGCGGAATACCTGGGAGCCGGGGCCGACGACGAATCCGGATGACTTGCTTCAATGAGGCCGCGGCAAATTTGCCGCGGAATACCACTGTCTCCGGGTGAACCCCGTTGCTGCACTGCTGCTTCAATGAGGCCGCGGCAAATTTGCCGCGGAATACGTGGATACACCCCGTTTTCGCCGACGAAGCCGCGCGGGCTTCAATGAGGCCGCGGCAAATTTGCCGCGGAATACGGCGACGTTTCTCGCGCTCGTTGCGCGACTGGTGCCGGCTTCAATGAGGCCGCGGCAAATTTGCCGCGGAATACCGGGGGAATCTGCACGCCGTCCTGTTGCAGAAGATTGTGCTTCAATGAGGCCGCGGCAAATTTGCCGCGGAATACTTTCGCCATGGCTGGTTGCCGCGGCGTGGGCAAACTGGCTTCAATGAGGCCGCGGCAAATTTGCCGCGGAATACGGATCGGTTTTTGGCAGAAAATGGACAGTGGGCAAAGCTTCAATGAGGCCGCGGCAAATTTGCCGCGGAATACCAGCGACGCTGCCTACCAAGAGTTGCAGGGCGTGCTGCTTCAATGAGGCCGCGGCAAATTTGCCGCGGAATACAGGAAGAACAGTCATGAGCAATTTCTGGAATGGCGTAGCTTCAATGAGGCCGCGGCAAATTTGCCGCGGAATACCCGGAACCACGCCTGCGCCTTGCTCGTCATGCCGCCCATGCTTCAATGAGGCCGCGGCAAATTTGCCGCGGAATACGAAGTGCGGTGCGGGCGGCGTTGCATTGTGCAGCGAAGCTTCAATGAGGCCGCGGCAAATTTGCCGCGGAATACCGAACACCGCCCGACGCGCTGGTTAGGACACTATGGGCTTCAATGAGGCCGCGGCAAATTTGCCGCGGAATACCCGCCATCGAGGCGGCGGTGCGCTCGCACTTGCAGGGCGCTTCAATGAGGCCGCGGCAAATTTGCCGCGGAATACTTTGTGTTCATTGCCATCTCCCATTTCGCCCCGGCTGCTTCAATGAGGCCGCGGCAAATTTGCCGCGGAATACTTGCTGCCGTGAGCCGTTGCCCAAGTGTGGAGCGCAGCTTCAATGAGGCCGCGGCAAATTTGCCGCGGAATACCGTCTTTGAGGACGACATCTGCGAAGGCATCGTCCAGGCTTCAATGAGGCCGCGGCAAATTTGCCGCGGAATACAAGAGGAGCAGTCATGAGCAATTTCTGGGCAGGCGTGCTTCAATGAGGCCGCGGCAAATTTGCCGCGGAATACCTGGCGGCCTTTCGCCAACGGCAAAGAAAAGAATAAAGGCTTCAATGAGGCCGCGGCAAATTTGCCGCGGAATACCGTGCACGTGATGCCGGCCAACGAGTTCTACAAGAAGCTTCAATGAGGCCGCGGCAAATTTGCCGCGGAATACTGGTGCCGCCGCAACGGCGTCAAAAGCAGCTCGCTCGCTTCAATGAGGCCGCGGCAAATTTGCCGCGGAATACGGCAGAAGAGCAGAAGTTATCGAGCGGACTACTACGCTTCAATGAGGCCGCGGCAAATTTGCCGCGGAATACACATGCCAGAGGGATTCCACGGTGCGGCGCGTGGATTGCTTCAATGAGGCCGCGGCAAATTTGCCGCGGAATACGACAGATCGCACCGGCAGGTATGCCGCGCGTTACAGCGCTTCAATGAGGCCGCGGCAAATTTGCCGCGGAATACAGCCCATCGCCAAGCCCTTGATCGGCTTGCGTGTGGTGCCGGTCTTGCGAGCGCTGTCCATGCCACCGCATCGACATCGTGCATCGGTTCGCGTGCGCTGGCAACTGGCGCGCACAGGTCATTGATTGTCAAAGAGCTCTCGGCTGCGAGCGCTGCCGGGGCTGGACGTCGCGCCGCAGCGCTCGCGCGACATCGGCGGGAAGCATCGCTCAGATGACGATGGCTTGCCGCTGCACCGGCTCGAAACGATCGCCGAGGCTCACCACCCTGGGCTTGACCATGTCGGCCGGGCCCAGGTCGATCACCAGCAAGGCGTCGTCGCCGTGCTTGATGATGCCATCGAGCAGGGCGATCAGCTCGGCATGGCGGCGCCGGCTCAGACGGCACTGGAACACCGACAGCTGCAACCATTCGCCAAAACCCTTCATCAGCCGGAACACGCGCCGCCAGCGCTTGTCGTCGCGGATGTCGTAAGTGACCAGATACAGATGTTCGTCCATGCCTGTCTCCCGGGGTGAGAATCAGCGGGTGGTGAAGTTGGGATATTCGGGCAATTCGCCGAGCAGATGGCGGCCGAACAGGCGGCATTGCAATTCCAGCAGCCGGCGATACGAGAGGCGATAGCCGAACAGCGGGTGGGTGACTTCCTGATCGAGCCGGCGTTCGAAACCGGCGATGAAGCGCTTGCGCCCGTCGGGGTGCAGGTTGACGCTGCCGGCCACGCTCACGAAGTCGCTCGGGTGGACTTCGCCGTTGTTGATCGCCTGGATCACGCATGAATCGGCCAGCAACGGGCGGAATGGTTCCATCAGATCCAGCGCCAGCGCCGGCCGGCCGTAGCGCGGCTGGTGATAGAAACCGCGGAACGGGTCGAAACCGACTGCCTGCAAGGTCACGGTGAGGCTGCGGGCGAGCACGCTGTAGGCCAGCGAAAGCATGGCGTTGACCGGGTCGGTGGGCGGCCGGCGGTTGCGGGTGGTGAAGTCGAAGGCAAAGTTGGCATCGTCGCTGCGGCGGATCAGTTCGCGGAAATTGGCGAAATAGATCGCCGCGGCCTGGCCTTCGACGCCCAGCAGCGATTCGAGCGACTCGCAACGGCGGGCCTGCTCGATCATCTTCTTCAGATCGAGCAGGGTGCGTTCGGGTTTCTCTTCGGGCTTCCAGTTTCGGCGCAGCAGGGTGCGGCTGTTGGCGATCTTGGCTGCCACCA
>JAFEEB010000093.1 GCA_018241325.1 Pseudomonadota bacterium
CACTTCGTTGTTGAATCCGCCACTCAATAATCCGAATTCGGCATCCAACCCGGGAACTCAACGCGCCATGGCATCCAGCCTGCTTGCATTGCTCGACGACATCGCCACCGTGCTGGACGACGTGGCCCTCATGAGCAAGGTCGCCGCGCGCAAGAGCGCCGCCATGGCCGACGACGTGGCCGTGCTGACCAAGCTGTCGGCGCAAAAGACGGCGGGCGTGCTGGGCGACGACCTGGCGCTCAACGCCCAGCAGGTCACCGGCGTGGCGGCCCACCGCGAAATCCCGGTGGTGTGGGCGGTGGCCAAGGGCTCGCTCGTCAACAAGGCCATCCTGGTGCCCGCCGCGCTGCTCATCAGCGCCTTCGCGCCCTGGGCCGTCACGCCGCTGCTGATGGTGGGCGGCGCCTTTTTGTGCTTCGAGGGCTTCGAGAAACTGGCGCACAAGCTGCTGCACCCCAAGGCCGAGGACGACGCGCACGAGGCCGAGCTGGAGGCGGCGCTGGCCGACCCCGCCGTCGATCTGGCCGCGCTCGAACAAGCCAAGATCAAGGGCGCCGTGCGCACCGACTTCATCCTCTCGGCCGAGATCATCGCCATCACCCTGGGCGCCGTGGCGCAGGCCGCCTTCTGGACCCAGGTGGCCGTGCTGGTGGGCATCGCCATCGTCATGACGGCGGGGGTCTACGGGCTGGTGGGCGGCATCGTCAAGCTGGACGATGCGGGCCTGTGGCTGGTGCAGCGCGCCAGCAGGGCGGCGCAGGCGGTGGGCCGCGGCATTCTGTGGCTGGCGCCCTGGCTGATGAAGTTTTTGTCCGTCGCCGGAACGGCGGCGATGTTTCTGGTCGGCGGCGGCATCATCGTCCATGGTGTGCCGGCGCTGCATCACCTCGTGCAAGCCTGGGCAGCGGGGGCCGGCGGCCTGGGTTGGCTGGTGGATCTGCTGTGCAACGCCGCCGCCGGTGTCGTCACGGGCGGCGTGGTGGTGGGCGCCGTCATGACGGTCAAGAATCTGCGCGGCGCACCGTGAGCGTCGCCGCCGGGATGGCACCGTGCTCCATCCCGGCGATTTAGGAATGTTTAGCGGCAGCTTAGGCGCGCTAAAGGACATCCGGAGCACCCTGGGCAGACGATCGGGTCGTCCCAGGCTGCTCACGAGTCCATCATGACCATCGCCCTCCACCCCACAGTCCATACCGGCCACTCTGTCTCCCGGCTCTGGCGCACATCCCGGGTCGCCGAGAAGGGCCTGACGATGATCCCGGTTGTCGGCAACATGCATGACATTCAGAAAGGCGCAACGCTCGTCGTTCACGAGCCTGCGCATCGCGAAGTCACCTGTTTGCAGGGGGCTCTGTGGATTACCCACGATGGAGACCCCAAGGACGTCGTGCTGGACGCGGGGGGGCACTATAAAGCGGACCGCCCCACGCGGATGCTCATCCATGCGCTGGAAAACGCCCGGATTCGTCTGGCCTGAGCGTCTACCGCCATTTTGACCAAGGGCGGATTCAAGGCGGAAGGGTGTCGGTTGGGCCCAGGAGCGAAACCCAGCGTGGTCCGGCGTCGCAGGTGTCGGATCGATTCGAGCAGGAACGCTGTCGCCCCGGCGGCACGGCGGTGCACGAGCTTGCCCTAACATCCCCGTCGCGCGGCGCGATCTTTCGGTCACCACCCGAGAGCGCGTCGCGCAGCGTTCTCAGGGCGGGGTGAAAGTCCCCACCGGCGGTATCAGACCCTTGGTCTGGAGCCCGCGAGCGCCTGCGTCTTCCGCATGAGGCCGCAGGGTCAGCAGACCCGGTGCGATGCCGGGGCCGACGGTCACAGTCCGGATGAAAGAGAGCGCGACGGTGTGCGGCTTGCGCACGGGCGCCCCATGGCGGCCCGTGTGCGGCCGCCCACTCGCCGTGCGCCCTGATTCTGGCAACCCGCTCGATTGGAGCTCTCCATGAATCAGTCCTTGACCTCTTCCACTCCCGCCGCTCGCGCCGCGCTGGCGCCCAGCGGCCCCGCACCACGCATCGCCTTCGTGCAGGCCGGCTGGCACGCCGACATCGTGCGCCAGGCCCACGCCGGCTTCGAGGCCGAATGCGCACACCTGTGGCCCGGCGGCCCGCCGACCATCGACGTGCACGACGTGCCCGGCGCGTTCGAGATTCCCCTGCTGGCTCAGGCCCTGGCTCGGCGCGGCGGGGTGGACGCGATCGTGGCCTGCGCGCTGGTCGTCGATGGCGGCATCTATCGGCACGAGTTCGTGGCCAGCGCCGTGATCGACGCCCTGATGCGCGCGCAACTGGATGAGGGCGTGCCGGTGTTCTCGGTGGTGCTCACGCCCAAGGACTTTCACGAGCACGAGACGCACCGCGCGTTCTTCAGCCAGCACTTCGTGGCCAAAGGCGCCGAGGCCGCGCGTGCCTGCGCGCAGACCCTGGCGGCGCATGCGGCGCTGGCGACACGGTGAGTGAGGCGCGGGCCGCATGCACGGCGTTCTGCGTTCAGGTGGCGATCTGCGGCAACAGGGGGCTCGTTGTGATTTGACTCTTGCTGCCTGTTCTCGACACCGGAACCGTCTCAACCATTGATCCGGCCCGATGAAGGCTTGAGTCGTGGGAGCGGCCTTGGCCGCGATGGCCACGCATCGCCCTGCGCCGGCGCCGATCGCAGCCAAGGCCTGGCGCCCTACGCGTTTGACGCCACGCCCGCGCCGCTTGGCTGCCCCGGTCCGGGGCGGCGCTGCGATTGCGGCAGGTTCTGGTTCAGTCGCGCCGGGTGTTCTCTGTGGAGTCCCCAGCAAGCCGAACAAAGCGGGAGGTTTGCCAAATTTTGCCATGCGCTTTAATATCGCCCCATGAGCACGATGAACATTTCCCTGCCCGACATGCTCAAGACCTTTGTCGACGAGCAAGTCAGCCAGCGCGGCTACGGCACCAGCAGCGAGTACGTCCGCGCGCTCATTCGCAAGGAGCAGGAGCGCCAGCAGTTGCGTGGCCTGCTGCTGGCGGGCGCGGCGTCCGAGCCGACCGAGGCGGTGGATGCGGCGTACTTCGACACGCTGCGCGCGCGCGCCGGGCAGACCCGGGGATGAAGGCGCTGCCCATCATCCCCAGAGCCTTGGCCCTGCGGGATGTGGCGAGCGCCATCGACCACTATCGTGATGAGGCGGGTGGCGCGGTTGCGATCGGCTTTGTCGAGGCGCTGCAACGGGCTTACGGCCATATCGCGCGCGCCCCCGATACCGGTTCGCTGCGCTACGCGCATGAGCTGGATTTGGCCGGCCTGCGCTTCTGGCCGCTGCGACGCTACCCCTATCTGGTGTTTTATTTTTTGCAACCAGGCCACGTGGATGTTTGGCGCGTGCTGCATGGCGCTCGGGATCTGCCGGCATGGCTGGCGATGGGCGAAGCGGGCGGCGCAGAGGATGACGCCGACGCGCCCGCATGATTTCGGCTGGGCTCGTGACCTGCGGTGTCGCCCTGTCCGGAAAAGTTGAGCCCAATTGGCTTCCAACCGCCAAGAAACAAGCGCAAACAGCTACTTTTTTGGTAGCGCCAATACCGGTCGTTCCGTCGGGCTGTCAACGCAGGGGGTGTTGATCTGACGCCATTTTTCCCATTCCCCCATTTTTCCCACGTTACGATGTTCGCTCAGACAACAAGAGTGGAGGACTTGCAATGGGCTGGCTGGGTTGGCTGCTGGTAGCCACTGCGGTGTGGTGGGTGTGGCACAGACTGCGCGCTGGCAACAGTAGAAGCGACGTGGACGAGGCGGGCGCCAATAAGGCTGGCGACAGCGACAAGATTTCTGAATTGGAGCGGAAGACCAAACTGCTCGCCGTGCTTCAAGCCAGCGACGAGGATTTGTACGAATGGCCCAGCGACGAAGTCGAGCAGGAGATCGTGGGAGAGAGCTATCACCAACCAGCCATCCTTGCCGTGACGGGTGCACCGCAAGACAAGGCGCATACGGTGGAGTGTGACGCCGTGCTGGTGCCCTACAAGTTCAAGGCCAATGAATGGGCCGTCGCAGCAATGATCGGCAACGCTGCTGCCGGCAAGATGGACGTTGCTGGCCACTTGGCACGTGACGAGGTGTCCGACTTTCGCGCAGCGTTGCGACGGAGAAAGCTCGCTGACAAGGCCACTGCGTGCAAAGCCGAGGCCGGCTGCAAGCGCAAGCCCGATGGCAGCGCGATGTGCTGGGTGCGTCTTGATCTGGACTGGGACGCCGATCTGGACGAAGCCAACTCGTAGGCTGGGTTGAGGCACGAAACCAGGCTTTGGACGGAAGTCCAAGTGGCATGCCGATTCACGGATCCTCGCCTTGCTGCGTGATGCTGCGCGAACCCAGTCTCCGAACTACTGTATTGATAGCTTTTCGCGCTTGATGGGTGAGCGTTAGAGGCCTGTTTGGGGCTCTTCTTGCGAATGTTAGT
>JAFEEB010000009.1:0-70753 GCA_018241325.1 Pseudomonadota bacterium
GCTGGAGATCAAGAGCTGCGCGCGTGACCCGGGCAGCCGCGCCAAGATCGCCGTCGTCAGCCACGACAAGCGGGTCGATCCGATCGGCACCTGCGTGGGCGTGCGCGGCACGCGCGTCAACGCCGTCACCAACGAGCTGGCCGGCGAGCGCGTGGACATCGTGCTGTGGAGCGAAGACCCCGCGCAATTCGTGATCGGCGCGCTGGCGCCGGCCAACGTCTCGTCCATCATGGTGGACGAGGAAAAGCACGCGATGGACGTGGTGGTGGACGAGGAAAACCTGGCCATTGCCATCGGCCGCGGCGGGCAGAACGTGCGCCTGGCCGCCGACCTCACCGGCTGGAAGATCAACATCATGGACGCCGCCGAGTCCGAGCAGAAGCAGGCCGCCGAAACCAGCTCGCTGCGCAAGCTCTTCATGGAAAAGCTCGATGTGGACGAGGAAATCGCCGACATGCTGATCGCCGAGGGCTTTACCAACCTCGAGGAAGTCGCCTACGTGCCGATCCAGGAAATGCTGGACATCGAGGGCTTTGACGAAGAAACCGTCGAAGAGCTGCGCGCCCGCGCCAAGGACGCCTTGCTGACGCAGGCCATCGCCCGCGAGGAAAGCATGGAATCGGTCTCGCAGGACCTGCGCGATCTGCCTGGCCTGTCGCCCGAGCTGATCACCAAACTGGACGGCGCCGGCGTGCACACACGCGACGACCTGGCCGACCTGGCCGTGGACGAACTCACCGACATCACCGGGCAGTCCGAGGACGAGGCCCGCGCCCTGATCCTGAAGGCACGCGAACATTGGTTCGCCGGCCAAGAGTAAGGACATGGAGACGAGCACCCTTTATGACGAATACCACTGTTGCCGAATTCGCGAACGAACTCAAACGCCCCGCTGACGCCCTGCTGGAGCAGCTGCAGGCCGCCGGCGTGGGCAAGACCGCGGCCAGCGATGTGCTGACCGACACCGACAAGCAGCGCTTGCTGACCTTTCTGGAGGCCAGCCACGGAACGGGCGCGGCGCGCAAGAAAATCACGCTGACCAAGAAGACCACCAGCGAGATCAAGCAGGCCGACGCCTCGGGCAAGGCGCGCACGATCCAGGTCGAGGTGCGCAAGAAGCGCACGTTCATCAAGCGCGAGGACGAAGTGCAGCCGGCTGCGGCCGCACCCGAGCCCCAAGCGCCGGCGCCGGCGCCCGCCGCCCCCATCATCGACGCCGCCGAGCAGGCGCGCCGCGACGAAGAGGCCCGCCGCCAGGCCGAGCTGATCCGCCGCCAAGCCGAAGAGCAGGCCGAAAAGCGCCGTCAGCGCGAAGAGCAGGAGCGCCTGGCCGCCGAGCAGGCCCGCCAGGCCGCCGAGCAAGCCGCCGCGGCCCAGGCGGCGGCGCCGCAGCAGCCTGCCGCCAGCCAACCCGAGCCCCAGCCTGTCGAGCCGGTCCATGCCGCGCAGCCCGAGCCCGCGGTCGAGCCCGTGGCCACCGCCGATCCCGCACCCGTACCTGCGCCCGGCCCCGAGGACGAGGCGGCGCTGGCGCGCGAGCAGGACGCCAAGCGCCGCAGGGCCCTGGCCGAGGCCGAGGCCATCCGCGCGATGATGAACGCCCCGCGCAAGGTGCTGGTGGCCAAGAAGCCCGACGAAGCCAAGACGGCTGCCGCCAAGACGCCCGGCGCCAAGGCAGGCACGACCGCAGCCGCCAAGACGGCGGCGCCGTCGGCCAACAAGGAAGTCAAGTCGGCCAAGCTGTCGTCCAGCTGGGCGGGCGATCCGGCCAAGAAGAAGGGCATTCCCACACGCGGCGACAGCAGCGGCGGGGTGGGGCGCAACAACTGGCGCGGCGGGCCCCGGGGTCGCCGCGGCGAGCGCGATCGCGACGAACGCGCCGTGGTCGAGGCGCCCACCGAGCAGCGCGTGATCGAAGTGCACGTGCCCGAGACCATCACCGTGGCTGAACTGGCGCACAAGATGGCCGTCAAGGCCTCCGAGGTCATCAAGGTGCTGATGAAGATGGGCCAGATGGTCACCATCAACCAGCCGCTGGACCAGGACACGGCCATGATCCTGGTCGAGGAAATGGGCCACACCGCCGTCGTGGCCGCGCTGGACGACCCCGAGGCCTTCACCGACCAGGAGGTGCAGGCGCAGGACGCCGAGGCGCTGCCGCGCCCGCCGGTGGTCACCGTGATGGGCCACGTCGACCACGGCAAGACCTCGCTGCTGGACTACATCCGCCGCGCCAAGGTGGCCGCGGGCGAGGCCGGTGGCATCACCCAGCACATCGGCGCCTACCACGTGCAGACGCCGCGCGGCGTGGTGTCCTTCTTGGACACGCCCGGCCACGAGGCCTTTACCGCCATGCGTGCGCGCGGCGCGCAGGCCACCGACATCGTCATCCTGGTGGTCGCCGCCGACGACGGCGTGATGCCGCAGACGCGCGAGGCCATCAAGCACGCCAAGGCGGCGCAGGTGCCCATCGTGGTGGCCATCACCAAGTCCGACAAGCCCGAGGCCAACCCCGAGCGCGTCAAGGCCGAGCTGGTGGCCGAGGAAGTCGTGCCCGAGGAGTTCGGCGGCGACTCGCCCTTCATCTCCGTGTCCAGCAAGACCGGGCAGGGCATCGACGAATTGCTCGAGCAGGTGCTGCTGCAAGCCGAGGTGCTGGAGCTCAAGGCCCCGATCGCGGCGGCGGCCAAGGGCCTGGTGATCGAGGCCAGCCTGGACAAGGGCCGCGGCCCGGTGGCCACCGTGCTGGTGCAGTCCGGCACTTTGAACGTGGGCGACGTGGTGCTGGCCGGCCAGACCTTCGGCCGCGTGCGCGCCATGCTGGACGAAAACGGCAAGCCGACCAAGTCCGCCGGTCCGTCGATTCCGGTCGAGATCCAGGGCCTGGCCGAAGTGCCGCAGGCCGGCGACGACTTCATGGTGCTGACCGACGAGCGCCGTGCGCGCGAGATCGCCACGTATCGCGCCGGCAAGTTCCGCAACACCAAGCTGGCCAGGCAGCAGGCGGCCAAGCTGGAGAACATGTTCTCCGACATGTCCGCGGGCGACGTCAAGCATGTGCCCATCATCGTCAAGGCCGACGTGCAGGGCTCGCAGGAGGCCCTGGCAGCGACGCTGCTCAAGCTGTCCACCGACGAAGTCAAGGTGCAGATGGTGTACACCGGCGTGGGTGGCATCAGCGAGAGCGACATCAACCTGGCGATCGCCTCCAAGGCCATCGTGATCGGCTTCAACGTGCGCGCCGACGCCGGCGCGCGCAAGCTGGCCGAAGGCAATGACGTCGAGATTCGCTACTACAACGTCATCTACGACGCGGTAAACGAGCTGAAGGCGGCGATGTCCGGCATGCTGGCGCCCGAGCAGAAGGAAGAAGTCATCGGCACCGCCGAAATCCGCACCGTGTTCGTGGCCTCCAAGATCGGCACCGTGGCCGGCTGCATGGTCACGCACGGGGCCGTGCGGCGCGACGCGCACTTCCGCCTGCTGCGCGACAACGTGGTCATCTACACCGGCGAGCTGGAGTCGCTCAAGCGCGTCAAGGACGACGTGCGCGAAGTCAAGGAAGGCTTCGAGTGCGGCATCAAGCTCAAGAACTACAACGACATCAAGGAAGGCGATCAGCTGGAGTTCTTCGAGATCAAGGAAATCGCGCGGACGCTGTAAATCGCGATACCGGACGCAGAGGACGCAAAAATTACGCAGAGGACGCAAAAAGGAATTCATTCAATGGTGTTCTGTCTCTTTTGCGTTTTTTGCGAAACCTTTGCGTCCTCTGCGTCCTGAATTTTTATGCCGAAGCGCAGCACCACTCCCAACCGCGGCTTCAAGGTTGCCGACCAGATCCAGCGCGATCTGTCGGAGTTGATCGCGCGCGAGCTGAAGGACCCGCGCGTGGGCATGGTCACGATCAATGCGGTCGAGGTCACGCCCGACTACGCGCATGCCAAGGTGTTCTTCAGCCTGCTGACCGGCGACGTGCAGCAGACGCAGGAGGCGCTCAACCACGCCGCCGGCCACCTGCGCAACGGCCTGTTCAAGCGCCTGCACATCCACACCGTGCCCACGCTGCACTTCGTGTTCGATCGCACCACCGAGCGTGCGGCCGACATGAACGCCCTGATCGCCAAGGCGGTCGCCTCGCGTTCGAAGGACGACCCGGAGTAAGCCATGACCGCGACACGCACGAGGGTCATGAGGCGCCCCGTGCATGGGGTGCTGTTGCTCGACAAACCGCTGGGCCTGTCCAGCAACCAGGCCTTGCAAAAGGCCAAATGGCTGCTGCGCGCCGAAAAGGCCGGCCACACCGGCACGCTCGACCCGCTGGCCACCGGCGTTTTGCCGCTGTGCTTTGGCGCGGCCACCAAATTCAGCGGCCTGCACCTGGATGCGGACAAGACCTATGCCGCCACGCTGCAGCTGGGCGTGCGCACCAGCACGGGCGATCGCGAGGGCGAAGTGATCGAGCGCCGCGCGGTGCCCGCCTTGGGCGCACAAGACCTGGAGCGCGTACGCCAGCAGTTTCTGGGCGCCATCTGCCAACTGCCGCCCATGCACAGCGCGCTCAAGAAGGACGGCCGGGCGCTGTACGAATACGCCCGCGCCGGCGTCGAGGTCGAGCGCGCTGCGCGCACCGTGCACATTTTCAAGCTGGATATGGCTCTTGCGCCCGTCGATCAAGCGGAATCAGCTATAAAAATAATAGTACAATGCAGCAAAGGCACCTACATCCGCACCTTGGGCGAGGACATCGGCCAGGCCCTGGGTTGCGGCGCTCACCTGAGCGCGTTGCGGCGCCTGGCGACCGGACCGTTTGACGAGTCGGACTGCGTCACCCTGGAAGCCTTCGAGGCCTTGACGGACGAGCAACGCCAGGCCTGCCTGCTGGCGCCCGAGTCCCTGCTGTGCGACCACGTGCCCATCACGCTGGACAACGAGGACGCCGGTCGCTTCCTGAGCGGGCTGCGCCGGCGCGGTCCCTGGCCGGATGCGCAGCGGGTTGCCGTGTACGGCCAGTCGCCGCGCAGCTTGTTGGGCGCGGCGCACGTCAAGGCCGGCGAACTCATCCCCACGCGGCTTTTGAGCCCCATCGAAATTCAGCAAATCCTGCAAGCCGAATCTGTCCACGCGACCGAAACCCATTAGAAGCAAAGCCATCGCACCATGACCCGAGCCATTCGCAACATCGCCATCATCGCCCACGTCGACCACGGCAAGACCACCATGGTCGACCAACTGCTGCGCCAGAGCGGCACCTTCGCCGCGCACGAAAAAGTGGTGGACACGGTGATGGACAACAACGCCATCGAGCGCGAGCGCGGCATCACCATCCTGGCCAAGAACTGCGCCGTGAGCTGGCAGGGCACGCACATCAACATCGTCGATACGCCCGGCCACGCGGACTTTGGCGGCGAGGTGGAGCGCGCGCTGTCCATGGTCGATGGCGTGCTGCTGCTGATCGACGCGCAGGAAGGCCCCATGCCGCAGACGCGCTTCGTCACCAAGAAGGCGCTGGCCCTGGGCCTCAAGCCCATCGTGGTGGTCAACAAGGTGGACAAACCCGGCGCGCGGCCCGACTACGTCATCAACGCCGCGTTCGATCTGTTCGACAAGCTGGGCGCGACCGACGAGCAGCTCGACTTTCCGGTGGTCTATGCCTCGGGCATCAATGGCTGGAGCTCGCTCACCGAGGGTGAAGCGGGTGAGCAGTGGGGCCCCGACATGTCGGCGCTGTTCGACACCGTCTTGAAGCACGTTCCCCCCCACGAGGGCGACCCGGATGGCGCGCTGCAATTGCAGGTTTCGGCGCTGGACTTTTCCACCTTCGTCGGGCGCATCGGCGTGGGCCGCATCAACGCCGGCACCATCAAGCCGGGGCAAGAGGTGCTGGTGATGGCCGGACCTCAAGGTGCCAGCTACAAGGCGCGCGTCAACGAGGTGCTGACCTTCGAGGGCCTGAACCGCGTCAAGGTCACGCAGGCCGGCCCGGGCGACATCGTGCTGGTCAATGGCATCGAGAACGTGGGCATCGGCGAGACCTTGACCGACCCGGCCAACCCCCAGCCGCTGCCGATGCTGCAAATCGACGAGCCGACGCTGACCATGAACTTCTGCGTCAACACCAGCCCGCTGGCCGGACGCGAGGGCAAGTTCGTCACCAGCCGCCAGATTTGGGACCGCTTGCAGCGCGAGCTGCGCTCCAACGTGGCGCTGCGGGTGAAGGAAACCAGCGAGGACGGCGTGTTCGAGGTCTCCGGCCGCGGCGAATTGCACCTGACCATCCTGCTGGAGGAAATGCGCCGCGAGGGCTATGAGCTGGCGGTCAGCAAGCCGCGCGTGGTGTTCAAGGACATCGACGGCGAGCGCTGCGAGCCGATCGAGCTGGTGACGGCCGACATCGAGGAAGGCCACCAGGGCGGCGTGATGCAGGCGCTGGGCGAGCGCAAGGGCGAGCTGGTCAACATGGAGCCCGATGGACGCGGGCGCGTGCGGCTGGAATACCGCATTCCGGCGCGCGGGCTGATCGGCTTCGGCAACGAGTTTCTCAACCTGACGCGCGGCACGGGCCTCATCAGCAACCTGTTCGACGGCTACGAGGCTTACAAGGGCGAGATCGAGGGGCGCAAGAACGGCGTGCTGATCAGCATGGACGCGGGCGAAATTTTCACCTACGCCCTGGGCAAGCTGGACGACCGTGGCCGCATGTTCGTGCGCGCGGGCGACCCGGTGTACGAGGGCATGATCGTGGGCGTGCACAGCCGCGACAACGATCTGGTGGTCAACGCCACGCGCACCAAGCAGCTCACCAACTTCCGCGTCTCGGGCAAGGAAGACGCCATCAAGATCACCCCGCCGATCGAGCTGACGCTGGAATACGGCGTGGAGTTCATCGAGGACGACGAGCTGGTCGAGATCACGCCCAAGAGCATCCGCCTGCGCAAGCGCCATCTGGCCGAACATGACCGCAAGCGGGCCAGCCGCGAGGCGACGGCCTGAGCCACGGCGGCCTTCGTGACGGCTCTTGCAAGCTGGTCGCACACCCGCGCGGTGTGGACGATGGTGCTGGCCACCTTCCTGTGGGGCACGGCCGGCGTCGTCACGCGCCAGATCGAATACGCCCAGGGCTTCGAGGTGACGTTTTGGCGCAGCGCCTTCACGGTGCTGGCGCTGCTCGTCATCTTGCCGCTGTGGCGAGGGCCCGGCGTGTGGGCCCGCATCGCCTGGCGGCAGCCCGAGCTGTGGCTGTCCGGGCTGTGCTGGGCCGTGATGTTCACCGCCTTCATGGTGGCGCTCACGCTCACGGGCGTGGCGCGGGTGCTGGTGACGATGGCGTTCGGACCGTTTCTGACCGCGCTGCTGGCCCGCGTCGTCACGGGCCGACGTTTGCCCCTGCGCACCTGGATTGCCATCGGCGTGGCGGGTGCAGGCATGGCCTGGATGTTTGCCGGCCAGATCGGGCAGGCCGCTGACGCACGGGCCTGGCTGGGTTCGGTGGTGGCACTGGGCGTGCCGATGGCCGCGGCCGTCAACTGGACGGTGACGCAGCGCAGTCAGGCCACGGGGTCGGCGGTGGACCTGGTGCCGGCGGTGCTGCTGGGCGCGCTGATTTCATCGGCGGCCATGGCGCCCCTGGCCTGGCCGCTGTCCGCGTCCGCCGCCGATCTGGGCTGGCTGGCGGCGCTCGGTGTCGGGCAACTGGCCATTCCCTGCGTGCTGGCCATGCTGTGCGCGCGCGTGCTGCCCGCCGCCGAGGTCGCGCTGCTGGGCTTGCTGGAGGTGGTGTTCGGCATCACCCTGGTGTGGGCCCTTGCGGGCGAAGCGCCACGCCCCGAGGTGCTGCAAGGTGGGGCTCTGGTGCTTGGCGCGATGCTGCTCAGCGAAGGGCTGGCGTGGCTCGGGCGCGCCGCGGGAGCGCGCCACACGGGTCAAGCCGCGCCCTGACGCGCGCGGGGTGTCGGCGGCCTGTGCCGCCGGTCAAGCCTATCGGGCCACGCGCCAGACGCCACCGGCGCCATCGCCATTTTTGTCGCCGGGCTTGGCATCCTTGGCAAAGTAGTACAGCGGCATGCCCTTGAAGGCCCATTGGCGCGCGCCGTCGGCGCGCGTGATGATGGTGTAGTCACCCAGCGCCGCGGCATTGGGCGCCACGGCCAGCGGCGGCCAGTTGGTCGCGCAGCCGTCCACGCAGGCCGACTTGCCGCTGCCCGCCACGTCGCGCGCGAACTCATACAGGGTGCGGCCATCGGGGCCGATCAGCGTGCCGTCGGCGGCGCGGGTGGGCGTGCTGCCGGCACCGCGGGTGGTGCTTGCAGCGCCATTGCCGTAGCCCATGGTGCCGCAGGCAGCCAGAAATGCCGCGGCGGACACGGCGGCCATCAGTGCTTTCATCGGGATGCTCCTGTGCTGGAATCGACGTGCGCAGTTTAGACCGACAGTCTGCATCGCGCCACCGCGGCGGGCCACGGGGTCTGCTCTCAACGGTGGTGCTGCTTGAGCGCCCGCTCGACTTCGCGCTTGCCTTCGCGCTCGCGGATGGTGTCGCGCTTGTCGTGCGTGGCCTTGCCTTTGGCCAGCGCGATCTCGCATTTGACGCGGCCGTTTTTCCAGTGCAGGTTGATGGGTACCAGCGTGTAGCCCTTTTGCTCGACCTTGCCGATCAGCCGCTGGATCTCGTCCTTTTTCATCAGCAGCTTCTTGGTGCGCGCCGAATCCGCGCGCACGTGCGTGCTGGCCGTGCCCAGGGGGTTGATCTGACAGCCGATGACGAACAGCTCGCCACTGCGGATGACCACGTAGCCATCGGTCAGCTGCACCTTGCCGGCGCGCAGGGCCTTGACTTCCCAGCCTTCCAGCACCATGCCGGCCTCGAAGCGCTCTTCGAAGAAGTAGTTGAACGCGGCCTTCTTGTTCTGGGCAATGACCGGGTTGGTGGATGCGGGTTTTTTTGTCGCCATCAGGGCCATATGTGGGGCATGCCGTTGCTTGCAAGCCGCGTCGGCGCGCTCGGGGCGCCTTAAAATCAGGAGCAAACGCGCATTCTATGAAATCCGTGCACAAGTCCGTCCTGATCTGGTATTCGGCCGCCGAAATGTACGCGCTGGTCACCGACGTGGCCCGCTACCCCGACTTCTTGCCCTGGTGCAGCCACGCCCGTGTGCTGGCCGAGACCGAAACGGGCATGACGGCCGAGGTGGGCATTTCCTTCAAGGGCGTCACGCAGAGCTTCACCACCCGCAACGAGCACACGCCCGGTCGCGAAGTGCGCCTGCACCTGGTGGACGGCCCTTTCTCCAGGCTGGAGGGCGACTGGGTCTTCACGCCCGTGGGCGACGATGTGCAGCGCGCCTGCCGCGTGGGCTTGAAGCTGGAGTACGGCTTTGCCAACAACCTGCTGGCGGCCATGGTGGGGCCCGTGTTCGACCGCATCGCGGGCAGCCTGGTGGATGCCTTCGTCAAGCGCGCGGAGCAGGTCTACGGCGGGGCGCCGGCATGAGCGCGCTGGGCCGCTCCCGAGCGCGAATCCCGCAGCGCGCAGCGCGGAGGTGCGTCGTTGAGCGCGCTGCGCCGCTCCCGAGCGCGAATCCCGCAGCGCGCAGCGCGGAGGGTGCGTCGTTGAGCGCGTTGGGCCGCTCCCGAGCGCGAATCCCGCAGCGCGCAGCGCGGAGGGTGCGTCGTTGAGCGCGCTGGGCCGCCCGCGAGCGCGAATCCCGCAGCGCGCAGCGCAAAGGGTCGTCCAGTGAGCGGCGAGGGCGCCCGGGCGCCGACCATTGCCGTGATCGTGGTGCATTCGCCCGGCGCGCGAAGCATCGAGCAGCACGCCCTGACCCTGCCGGTGGGCAGCACCGTGGCGCAGGCCGTGGCCGCCGCCGGTTGGGCCGAAGCGCTGCCCGATCGCGAGACGGGCATCTGGGGACGCAAGACGGCGTTGGACAGCGTGCTGCACGACGGTGACCGGGTGGAGCTGTATCGACCGCTGCAAGTCGATCCCAAGCGCGCGCGGCGCGAGCGCTTTGGGCGGCAGGGCGCGCGCACGGCGGGTCTGTTTGCCCAGCGCCGGCCCGGCTCGAAGCCGGGTTATTGAGGTCACGCCACAGCGCGCGGGCGTAGGGCGTCCGAGTTCTTACTTGCAGTTCTCGGCGATGGCCTGGCGGGTGCGCTGCAGTTCGGCCGCGCGCTGCTGGTCGTCCAGGATTTCGCGCTCGCCCTTGTCGTTGACGCGGGCCATGCGCATGCCCGAGTCCAGCGTGGTCTTGGCGCTTTGGGCGCGTTTGCAGTTGTCGGCGCGGGCGGCGGCCAGGCGCGCCTCGTCGGCCTTTTTCTTGGCTGCGTCGGCCGCTTCGGCCTGCTTCTTCTTTTCTTCCAGCGCCTTGTCCGTCCCGGTCGCCGGGGCACTGGCCGCAGCGGCTTGCGGGGTGGCGGACGCCGGCGCGGTTGCTGCGGCGGCCACCGGCACGCTGGCGCCGCGCGGCTGCGCCAGGATGTTCCTGGCGGGCACCTCGGCGGGCGGCGCGCGGTCGCTGAACACGCGCCGGCCGTCCTTGTCGATCCATTGGTACTGCGCGAGGGCCGGAACGCTGGCCGCCAGCAGAGCGCAGACGATGAAAAGGCGTGCAGGTTTCATGGGATACATAGTGTAACGGGCGCCAGGCGCAATCCGGCGCACAGGCGGCAATTTGGGCGAGCGGTGTGTCGAAATTCGCACGCGAGGGCTTCAGTACAATTCGTTTTTTGGAGCAAAACATGCGCCTTCTCGGCCCTGCGCTGACCTTCGACGATGTGTTGTTGGTGCCAGCGTACTCCCAGGTCCTGCCCAAGGACACGTCTCTCGCCACCCCGTTTACCCGCCACATCCGCCTCAATCTGCCGCTGGTGTCGGCGGCCATGGACACCGTCACCGAGGCGCGCCTGGCCATCGCGATGGCGCAGGAGGGCGGCATCGGCATCGTCCACAAGAACCTCACCGCGCAGGAGCAGGCGGCCCACGTCGCCAAGGTCAAGCGCTATGAGAGCGGGGTGTTGCGCGACCCGGTGGTCATCACCCCCGAGCACACGGTGCTGCAGGCCATGCAGTTGTCCGACGAACTGGGCATCAGCGGCTTTCCGGTGATTGAGCACGGGCGGGTGGTGGGCATCGTCACCGGGCGTGACTTGCGCTTCGAGACGCGCTACGACGTGCCGGTGCGCCAGATCATGACGCCGCGCGAGCGCCTGATCACCGTGCCCGAAGGCACCAGCCACGCCGAGGCCAAGGCGCTGCTGAACAAGCACAAGCTCGAGCGCCTGCTCATCATCGACGCGCAAGATCACCTGAAGGGCCTGATCACCGTCAAGGACATCACCAAGCAGACCACCTTCCCGAATGCCGCACGCGACGACCATGGCCGCCTGCGCGTGGGCGCGGCCGTGGGCGTGGGCGCCGGCACCGAGGAGCGGGTGGACGCGCTGGTGAAGGCCGGCGTGGACGCGCTGGTGGTGGACACCGCGCACGGCCACAGCCAGGGCGTGATCGAGCGCGTGCGCTGGGTCAAGCAAAACTATCCGCAGGTGCAGGTCATTGGCGGCAACATCGCCACGTTTGCTGCCGCGCGGGCGCTGGTCGATGTGGGCGCCGACGGCGTCAAGGTGGGCATCGGGCCGGGCAGCATCTGCACCACGCGCATCGTCGCCGGCGTGGGCGTGCCGCAGATCACGGCCATCCACAACGTCGCCGAGGCGCTGGAGGGCACGGGCGTGCCATTGATCGCCGACGGCGGCGTGCGCTATTCGGGCGACATCGCCAAGGCCATTGCCGCCGGCGCGCACAGCGTGATGATGGGCGGCATGTTTGCCGGCACCGAGGAGGCGCCGGGCGAGATCGTGCTCTACCAGGGCCGCAGCTACAAGAGCTACCGCGGCATGGGCAGCATCGGTGCCATGCAGCAGGGCAGCGCCGACCGCTATTTTCAGGAGAGCAGCACCGGCAACCCCAACGCCGACAAGCTGGTGCCCGAGGGCATCGAAGGGCGCGTGCCCTACAAGGGCAGCGTGGTCAGCATCCTGTTTCAGCAGGCCGGCGGCCTGCGCGCGGCCATGGGCTACTGCGGCTGCGCCACGGTGGAGGATTTGCGCGCCAAGGCCGAGTTCGTGCAGATCACGGCCGCGGGCATCCGCGAGTCGCACGTGCACGACGTGCAGATCACCAAGGAAGCGCCGAACTACCGCGCGGATTGAGGATCTCCCCCCTGAGTCGCTGACGCGCCTTCCCCCCTCTCTGGCGCTTCGCTTGGAGGGGGGACAACGCCAGTGGCCGGCGCAGGTCCGGCCACGGCGTTCGCTGGCATGGCCTGCTTCGCGGCCTTCGGACCTTTGCCCGTACACACCTCGGAATGCTGGTGACCAATCGTTCTGACCGCCTGGACGCGCTGCGCGGGCTGGCGCTGGTGTGGATGACGGCGTACCACTTCTGCTTTGACCTGAACCACTTTGGCCTGATCCGCCAGAACTTCTACGAGGACCCGCTGTGGACGCTGCAACGCACGGCCATCGTCAGCCTGTTCTTGTTCACCGCGGGCGTCGGCCAGGCGCTGGCGGTGCAGGGCGGGCAAGGCTGGCCGCGGTTTTGGCGGCGCTGGGCGCAAATTGCGGGCTGCGCCGCGCTGGTGTCGCTGGGCTCGTGGTGGATGTTTCCCAAGAGCTGGATCAGCTTCGGCGTGCTGCACGGCTTGGCCGTGATGCTGCTGCTGGCGCGCGCCGCACTGGCGCGGCGTTGGCTGCGGGGCTGGGTGCCGTGGGTGCTGGGCCTGGTGCTGATCGCCGCGGCGCCGCTGCTGGGTGCGTGGCTGGCCGCGCACGCCGCGACGCCGCTGGCCGCCGCGCTGGACAGCCGCTGGCTCGACGGCCTGGGCGTGGTCACGCACAAGCCCGTCACCGAGGACTACGTGCCCCTGCTGCCCTGGCTGGGCGTGCTGCTGCTGGGTGTGGCCGCCGGGCAGACGCTGCCGCGCGCCGCAGTGGCGCGGCCGGTGGGGCGGCTGGGGCATGGCCTGGCCGCGCTGGGGCGCTGGAGCCTCAGCTACTACATGCTGCACCAGCTGGTGCTGATCGGCGCACTGGTGGCGTGGATGCACGGGCTGCGTTGATGACCGAAACGGGGCCGCAGCGCGCTTTCTGCCTGCGCAGCGTGCTCACAAAAAAATAGCGACCGGGGCTCGAAGCCGTCCGGTCGCCGGGGAACGAATGAAGCCGCGGCTTATTCGACCTTGGCCTTCTCGCGCAGCTCCTGTTGGTACTTGGCCAATTCCTGCTGCTCCATCTGCTGCTTGAGCTGGGCCTTGACAGCGTCGAAGGGCGGCGGCTCGGGGGCCTTGGCGTCACGCGTGTCTTCCAGCTGGATCACGTGGTAGCCGAACTGGGTCTTGACCGGCGTGTCGGTGGTCTGGCCCTTCTTGAGCTTTTCCAGTGCCTGGCCGAACTCGGGCACATAGGTGCCGGGAGCGGCCCAGCCGAGTTCGCCGCCTTGCGCGCCCGAGCCCGTGTCCTTGGACTGCTTCTTGGCGATGTCCTCGAACTTGGCACCCTTCTTGAGCTGCGCGATGATGGCCTTGGCGTCGTCTTCCTTGTCCACCAGGATGTGGCGCGCCTTGTACTCCTTGCCGCCGGCGGCCGGCGCCTGCGCCGCAATCAGCTTGTCGTACTCGGCCTTGGCCTGCTCGTCGGTGATGGGGTGGGTCTTGGCGTAGTTGGCGAACAGCTCGCCGATCAGCACGCTTTGGCGCGCCAGCTCCATCTTGGACTTGAAGTCGGGCGTGGCCTGCAGGCCCTGCTTTTCGGCCTCCTGCATGAAGACCTCGCGCGCGATGACTTCGTCGCGCAGTTGCTTTTGCACTTCGGGTGGCACCGGCTGGCCGGTGCGCGCGGCCTGCGCCTTGATTTGCGTCTCCAGCGCGTCCAGGCGCGCCTTGGGCACCGGTTTGCCGTTGACGATGGCGACGTTTTGCGCCGCGGCCGGCAGCGCCAGGGCGCTGGCCAGCAGGGCGGCCGAGCAGGCGGCCAGAAGCTGTGGTTTCATGGTTGAACTGAGGTTGAAAATGCCCCGAAGGGACGAAAACGAAAGGGGCTTGTGTGCAGACGCCGCGGGCTCAGGCCCGTGCTTCGATGGCCAGGGCGTGCACCCCTTGCCGCGCGATGAAGTCGTGCAGGGCATCATACACAAGCCGGTGCTGGGCCACGCGCCCCAGACCGGCAAAGGCGGGCGCCGCGATGCGCACCCGGAAATGCGTGCCAAAACCGGTGCCATTGGCGCCGGCGTGGCCTTCGTGCTGCCAGCTTTCGTCCAGCACCTCGAGGGCGCTGGGGGCAAAGCGCTGTTGCAGGCAATCGGCCATTTGATCGGCCAGCGGGGCGGCGGCGCCGAGGGCGCGGGACGGGTTGGCGCTCATTCGGGGGCCCCGGGGCTGGTCGCGGGCGGCTCGCTGATGTGGCGCGCCACGTAAAAGCCCTGGGCGACGATGAAGGCCAGCGGAAACACATAGCCCCACAGCTTGAACTCGGCCCAGGCGTCGGTGGAGAAATACGCGGCCACGTAGCCGTTGAGCACCGCCATGAACACGCAGTACACGATCCAGGCGATGGACAGGCGGTACCAGGCAAACTCGGGCAGGGCGATCTGCGCGCCCAGCATGGCCTTGAGAAAGTTCTTGCCATAGCCCCACAGCGCCACGGCCAGCGCCAGCGCCATGGCGGCGTACAGCACGGTGGGCTTCCACTTGATGAAGCGCTCGTCCTGCAGCACCAGCGTGAGCGCCCCGAAGATCAGGATCAGGCCCAGCGTGGCCTTGTGCATGGTGCTGAGCTTCTTGTCGATCGCGTAGATGACGGCCATCTGCACGCAGGTCGCGCCCATCAGCACGGCGGTACCGGCATAGATGCCCCACAGCTTGTAGGCGCCGAAGAACAGCAGGAGGGGGATGAAGTCAAGCAGCAGTTTCATGTGGGGGGTTGGGGGCGCCGCGGAACAGCCGAACGCAGAGGACGCAAAGGAATCGCAGAGGGCGCAAAAAATACCAGGCAAAAACTACGAAATCTATAGCTTTCAGCGCTTGATGGGAAAGCGCTTTGTCTTGATTTTACTGGTCTCCACGCACACCCGGTTGTATCCGATGACGCTGCTGCCCTCACCCCAACCCTCTCCCGCGAGCGGGAGAGGGAGAGGGAGAGGGAGAGGGAGCGGTGGCCATTTCAGGCCCTTGCATGATCCAATGCTCCAAACAAAATTTTGTATTTTTTGCGTCCTTTGCGATTCCTTTGCGTTCTCTGCGTTCGGCTGTTCGGCTGTTCGGCTGTTGGGTTGTTCGGCCGTCACTCGGGCTCAAAGTCCAGCGAGGCCGAGTTCATGCAGTAGCGCAAGCCGGTCGGCGCGGGGCCGTCCTCGAACACGTGGCCCAGGTGGGCGCCGCAGTTGGCGCACACGGTTTCCACGCGCACCATGCCGTGGCTCAGGTCGCGCCGCTCCTCGATCGCGCCGGGCACGGCTTGCGAGAAGCTGGGCCAGCCGCAGCCGGCGTCGAACTTGGTGCCGGACTCGAACAGCGTGGCGCCGCAGCAGATGCAGTGGTAGCTGCCGTCCTGCCAGTGGCGCTCGTACTTGCCGCTGAAGGGGCGCTCGGTGGCGGCGTGGCGGGTCACTTCAAACGCGCCGCGCTCGGCGCCCTTGGCGGCCAGCAGTTCCAGCCACTGGGCGTCGGTTTTCTGGACAGGATGGGTCATGAGGAGCAACTGATCTGGATGTGAGCGGCCCAGTCGGGCGCGATGCCGGCCCATTCGGGATGGGCCGCGGGTTCGTCATAGGGATGCTCGAGGGCCGCTTGCAGTTCCGCCAGCAGGCCGAAGTTCTTGCGCCTGGCCTGCTCGATGGCTTGCTCGGCCAGGTGGTTGCGCAGCACGATGGCCGGGTTGGACTTGAGCATCAAATCGGGGCTGTGCGCTGATGGGTCGTGCGCAAGCAGCTCCTGAAAACGCAGCAGCCAGGCGTCGCACGCGGCGCGGTCGATGAACAGGTCGTGCAGAGGTTCGCCCGCCGTGCCCGCGGCGTGGCGCGCCAGGCGCCGCCAAGCGACGGTGTAGTCGGTGCGCTCGCGCGCCAGCAGGGCCAGCCAGTCGTCGGCCAGGGCGCTGACTTCGGGCGTGGCGCGGGCAAAGCCCAGTTTGGCGGCCAGGCGCTGGGCCAGCGCCTGGGTGTAGGTGTCGGCAAAGCCGTCCAGCGCGGCGATGGCCTGATCGCGGTCTTCGATCAGCGGCAGCAGCGCCTGCGCCAGCGCGCAGAGGTTCCAGTGGGCGATGGCGGGCTGTTGGTCGAAGGCGTAGCGACCACCGGTGTCGGAATGGTTGCAGATGTGGCCTGGATCGAAACCGTCCATGAACTGAAAGGGCCCGTAGTCCAGCGTCAGCCCCAGGATGCTCATGTTGTCGGTGTTCATCACCCCGTGCATGAAGCCCACCGCCTGCCACTGCGCGATCAGGCCGGCGGTGCGCTCGGTGACGGCTTGCAATAGGGCGGCGGCGGGCTTGGGGGCGCTTTGGCAGTCGGGGTAGAAGCGCCGGATCACGAAGTCGGTCAGCGCTTGCAGGGCCTCTTGCTGACCGCGGTAGCTGAAGTGCTCGAAGTGGCCGAAGCGGATGAAGCTGGGCGCCACGCGCGTGAGCACGGCGGCGGTTTCCATCGTCTCGCGGCGCACCGGCAGGTCGGAGCCCGTCACGCACAGCGCGCGCGTGGTGGGAATGCCCAGCGCGTGCACGGCTTCGCTGACGAGAAACTCGCGAATCGACGAGCGCAGCACCGCGCGGCCGTCGGCCATGCGCGAGTAGGGCGTCAGGCCACTGCCCTTGAGCTGCATCTCCAGCCCGTCGGCGGTGTCGCCCAGCAGCAGCGCGCGCCCGTCGCCCAGCTGCCCGGCCCACACGCCAAACTGGTGGCCACTGTAGACGCTGGCCAGCGGCGCGCTGCCCGGCAGCAGGGTGTTGCCGCTGAAGGCCTGCAGGGCATCGTCCGAGTCGAACCAGTCGGGCTCCAGCCCCAGCTCGCGTGCCAGCGCCCGGCTGCGGCCCACCCAGTAGGGGGTGGGCAGCGGCGTGGGCTGCAGCGCGGTGAAAAAGTGGGGGCCCAGGCCGGCAAAGGCGCTGCGCGCAAGGTGCAGGGGCTTTGCGGCCACGGCGGATTCGGTCATGAGCCCATTGTCGGGCAGTTGCCGTCACTGCGTGCATTACCGGGTAAACCCCAGTTTTGTCGCGAACGTTTTTGCGCAGCCGCCGTCTGCGCCGGAAGTAGGATTCGGACTGCTTTTTTCATCCACGACACGAGGAGTACCCATGCTGGGCCTGATGCAGAACCAACCGCTGTTGATTTCGATGCTGCTCGATTTTGCCGAGCGCCACCACGGCGACGCCGAAATCGTCTCGCGCCGGGTCGAGGGCGACATCCACCGCTACACCTACAAGGACCTGGCGGCGCGCGCCAAGCAGGTCGCCAACGCACTGGACGCGCTGGGCCTGCAGGGCGGCGACCGCGTGGCCTCGCTGGCCTGGAACGGTTATCGCCACATGGAGCTGTACTTTGGCGTGCCCGGCTCTGGCCGCGTGCTGCACACGCTCAACCCGCGCCTGCACCCCGATCAGATGGTGTGGATCATCAACCATGCCGAAGACAAGGTGGTGTGCTTCGACATGACGTTCCTGCCGCTGGTGCAGGCCACGCACGCCAAGTGCCCCACCGTCAAGACCTGGGTGGCGCTGTGCGATGCCGACAAGCTGCCGGCCGACAGCGGCATCCCGGGCCTGCAGAGCTACGAGGCCTGGATCGGCGCGCAAAAAGCCGACTATGCGTGGCCGCAGTTCGACGAGAACACCGCCGCCGCCATGTGCTACACCAGCGGCACCACCGGCAACCCCAAGGGCGCGCTCTACAGCCATCGCTCCGTCGTGCTGCACGCCTATGGCGGCGCGCTGCCCGACGCGATGGGCATTTCAGCGCGCGACGCGATCCTGCCGGTGGTGCCGATGTTCCACGTCAACGCCTGGGGGCTTCCGTACGTGGCCGCGCTCACCGGCGCCAAGGTGGTCTACCCGGGCCCGGCCATGGACGGCAAGTCGATCTACGAGCTGATGGAAGCCGAGAAAGTGACCTTTGCCGCCGGTGTGCCGACCATCTGGCAAATGCTGCTGACGCACATGCAATCCAACGGCCTGAAATTCTCCAGCTTGAACCGCACCGTCATTGGCGGCTCGGCCTGCCCGCCGGCCATGATCGACACCTTCCGCGATGAGTTCGGGGTGGACGTGCTGCACGCCTGGGGCATGACCGAAACCAGCCCGCTGGGTACGGTCGGCACGCTGAAGAACAAGCACCTGAAATTGCCCAAAGAGCAGCAACTGGCCATTCGGCTCAAGCAAGGCCGGGCGGTCTTCGGCGTGGACATGAAGATCGTGGGCGACGACGGCAAGGACCAGCCCTGGGACGGCAAGGCCTATGGCGACCTTCTGGTGCGCGGCCCCTGGATCATGGACACCTACTTCAAGGGCCAATGCCCGCTCATCAAGGACGAACAGGGCCGTGGCTGGTTCCCCACCGGCGACGTGGCCACCATCGACGCCGACGGCTTCATGCAGATCACCGACCGCAGCAAGGACGTGATCAAGTCCGGCGGCGAGTGGATCAGCTCGATCGACATCGAGAACGTCGCGATGGCGCACCCGGCCGTGGCCATGGCCGCGTGTATCGGCATGCCGCACCCCAAGTGGGACGAGCGGCCCATCGTCGCGGTGGTCAAGAAGCCCGGCGCCGACGTGACGCGCGAGGATCTGCTCAAGTTCTACGAAGGCAAGATCGCCAAGTGGCAGATTCCGGACGACGTGGTGTTCGTCGAGGCCATCCCGCTGGGCGCCACGGGCAAGATGCTCAAGACCAAGCTGCGCGAAGACCTCAAGGGTTACAAGCTGCCGGGGCTGTAATGTCTCGGCCGATGCGGTGATGGGGCCTGGCGCGATCCCGGCTGGCGCAGTCGCATGCGCGATAGCGACTGGTAAAAACCCGCTGCGATCGCCAGGGCAAACTTGTTAGGCTGCTGGCCACCTGTTTTCACAAAGGAGACCCTGATGCATTTCACTATCAAATTGGTTGCTGCCTGCGCCAGCGTGGCGCTGGCCAGTGCGGCTTTTGCCCAAAAAGGCGAGACTGTCAAGATCGCCATGATCGAGGGCCTGTCGGGCCCCATGGGCAACGTGGGCACCAACCAGTTCAAGAGCTGGCAATACGTGGCCTCGCAGCTGAACGCGGCCGAGAACCCGGCCGGCGTCAAGTTCGAGATCGTGCCCATGGACAGCAAGAGCTCGCCGCAGGAGGCGCTGAACCTGCTGAAGTCTGCCGTGGACCAGGGCATCCACTACGTCACACAGGGCAACGGCTCCAACGTGGCCATTCCGCTGGCCGAGGCCGTGGGCAAGAGCAACGAGCGCAACCCCGGCAAGGAAGTCATCTACATCAACTACGCCGCGGTCGATCCGGCATCGACCAACGAGAAGTGCAACTACTGGCACTTCCGCTTCGACGCCGACACCAGCATGAAGATGGCCGCACTGACCGCCTTCATGAAGGACCAGAAGAACATCCACAACGTTTATTTGCTCAATCAAAACTACTCGCACGGCCACCAGGTCAGCAAGTATTTCAAGGAAGGCATCGCGCGCAATCGCCCGGACGTGAAGGTCGTGGGCGATGACTTCGTGGCGCTGGGCCAGGTCAAGGACTTCGCCCCCTATGTGGCCAAGATCAAGGCTTCGGGCGCCGACACCCTGGTCACCGGCAACTGGGGCCAGGACTTCACGCTGCTGGTCAAGGCCATGAACGATGCCGGCCTGCACCTGCCCATCTACGCCTATTACCCCGGCGTCTCGGGCACGCCCACGGCGCTGGCCCAGGGCAAGGACCAGGAGGTCTATCAAATCGCCTACAACCACTCCAACTACACGGGGCGCATGGGCGAGCTGATGAAGGGCTTCAAGGCCAAGAACAACGATGACTTCTACACCTTCTCGGTCTACAACGCACTGACCGCGCTGTCCGACGCCATGGCCAAGGCCAAGTCCACCGACCCGGTGAAGGTGGCGGCGGCGCTGGAAGGCCTGCGCTTCAAGGGCTTCAACGGCGAGGATGCGCAGATGCGCGCCACCGACCACCAGCTGCAACTGGGCATGTGGATTTCCAAGTGGCAGAAGGTGGACGCCAAGAACAGCTACAACGTGGAGAACACCGGCTACACCTTTGCTCCGGTCAAGTACCTGGAGCCCTTTGTGGCCAGCACGCCCACCACCTGCCAGATGAAGCGCCCGGGCAAGTAAACGTCCTGGGTGGCTCGACGCTGGCGGGAGGCGCAAGCCCCGGCCAGCGTTGTTTTTGAATGCGCCTGGGAAGCGAGGAGGCCTGGATGGAGTTTTTCACCATATCGCTGCTCAACGGCCTGAGTTATGGGCTGTTGCTGTTCATGCTGAGCTCGGGCCTGACGCTGATCTTCAGCATGATGGGCGTGCTCAACTTCGCCCACGCCAGCTTCTACATGCTGGGCGCCTACCTGGCCTATCTGATCTCGGGCGTCGTGGGCTACTGGCCGGCGCTCGTCCTCGCCCCCATCGCGGTGGGCTTGCTCGGCGCGCTGTTCGAGCAGGTGTGCCTGCGGCGCGTGCACAAGTTCGGCCACGTGCCCGAGTTGCTGGTGACCTTCGGTCTGTCCTACCTGGTGCTCGAGGTGGTGCAGCTCATCTGGGGCCGCTCCGTCGTGCCTTATGGCTTGCCCGAGCAGTTGCAGGGGCCGCTCTTTTCCATTTACGGCACGCAGTTTCCCAAGTCGCGCGCGTTCGTCATGCTGGTGGCGGTGCTGATGCTGGTGTCGATCTGGCTGGTGCTCACGCGCACGCGCATCGGCTACATCATCCAGGCCGCGCTGACGCACCCCGACGCCGTGCAGGCGCTGGGCCACAACGTGCCGCGCGTGTTCATGCTGGTATTCGGCGGGGGCGCGGCGCTGGCCGGGCTGGCCGGCGTGGTGGCCGGCAACACCTACGTCACCGAGCCGGCCATGGCCTATGCCGTGGGGCCGATCATTTTCGTGGTGGTGGTGGTGGGCGGCATGGGCTCGCTGGCCGGCGCGTTCTTGGCCTCGCTCTTGATCGGCGTGATTCAGACCTTTGCCGTGGCCATCGACCGCTCGCTGGGCGATCTGCTGGCCGGCATGGGGATGCAAGTGACGGCCAGCGGCGGCCTGGAGCAGGTGCTGCGTCTGACGGTGGCGCAGGTGGCGCCGATCCTGCCGTACCTGTTCATGGTCTTGATCCTGATCTTCCGGCCCAAGGGCCTCCTGGGTACGCGGGAGACATGAGATGAACGCCGTTGCCAAACCCTCGATGCCCACGGCGCGCCTCGTCACCTGGGGCGGCTTTGCCCTGGCTTTGGTGCTGGCGCCGCTGCTGCTGTCCAGCAGCCTGTGGCTCAACATCCTGTCGCAGATCGGCTACCTCATCATCATCTGCCTGTCCTACAACATGAAGCTGGGACACGGCGGCATGCTCAGCTTCGGACACGCGGTGTACACGGGGCTGGGCAGCTTTGCGGCGGTCATTGCCATCAACTACATCAGCAGTCACAACATCGGCGTGCCGCTGGTGTTCGTGCCGCTGGTCGGCGGTCTGGTCGGCGCGCTGGTGGCGGTGCCGCTGGGCTATGTGTCCACCAAGAAGGCGGGCACCACCTTCGCCATGATCTCGCTGGGCATTGGCGAGCTGGTGGTGGCCATTGCCATGATGCTGCCCGACGTCTTTGGCGGCGACGGGGGCATCTCCATCAACCGCACCTACGGCCAGCCCCTGCTGGGTATCACCTTCGGCCCACAGATTCAGGTGTACTACCTGATCGCTGCCTACTGCTTTGTTTGCACGGCGCTGATGTTCGCCTTCACCGGGACACCGCTGGGGCGCATGCTCAACGCCGTGCGCGACAACCCCGAGCGCGTGGCCTTCATCGGCTTCAACACCCAGTTGGTGCGCTGGTACGGGTTCATCATCTCAGGCTTTTTCGCCGGCATCGGCGGCGCGCTGGCGGCCATCAACTTCGAGATCTTCAACGCCGCCGATGCGCTCAGCGGCCTGAAGTCCGGCGCCTACCTGCTGTTCACCTTCCTGGGCGGCGTCACCTTCTTCTTTGGCCCCATCATCGGCGCGATCCTGATGGTGCTGGCTTCGGTGCTGTTGTCCGAACTCACCTCGGCCTGGCTGCTGTATCTGGGTTTCGTGTTCTTGCTGATGGTGATGTATGCGCCCGGCGGCGTGGCCAGCCTGATCATGGCCAACGTGCGCATGGCGCATTACGGCAAGCTGCGGCGCTTCGCCGCGCTGTACGGCGCCCTGCTGGTGACGGGTGTGCTCATGTTGCTGGGCGTGGCCGCGCTGATCGAGATGGTTTACCACCGCCAGCTCAACGCGGGCGCAGGGCCCGTGGTGCAGTACCTCGGCATGCCGCTGCATACCGAAACGGCGTTGCCCTGGGCCGGCGCGGCGGTGTTGGCGCTGGCGGGCTGGGCCCTGCTGGAGGCCGCGCGCCGTCGCTTTGCGCGCGCCTGGGGCGCGGCGCAAGAAGAAATCGAAACCGAAACTCAGGCCTTGGGACGCACGCCATGACCTACGCCATTGAACTGAAAGACCTGCGCAAGAGCTTTGGCAAGACCGAGATCATCCGCGGTGCCAACCTGGCGGTGGAGGCGGGCGAGCGGGTCGCCGTGATCGGGCCCAACGGGGCCGGCAAGTCCACGCTGTTCAACCTCATCAGCGGGCGGCTGACGCCGACCAGCGGCCAGGTGTGGCTGCATGGGCACCGCATCGACGGCAAGAAGCCCAACGAGATCAACCATCTGGGGCTGGCGCGCAGCTTTCAGATCACCAACGTGTTTTCCAAGCTCAGCGTGTTCGAGAACCTGCGCTGCGGCCTGCTGTGGAGCATGGGCCATCGCTACACCTTTGTGCGTTTTCTGGCCAATCTGACGGATGTCAACGAGCGCGCCGAAACGCTGGTGCGTCAGATCGGTCTGGCGGCCAAACGCGACGTGCTGGCCATCAACCTGACCTACGCCGAGCAGCGCGCGCTGGAGATCGGCGTGACGATTGCCGGCGGCGCGTCGGTCATCCTGCTGGACGAGCCCACGGCGGGCATGAGCACCACCGAAACCACCCATTTCATCGAGTTGATCCGCGAAGTGACCCACGGCAAGACGCTGCTCACGGTGGAGCACGACATGGGCGTGGTGTTCGGCCTGGCCGACAAGATTGCGGTGGTGGTGTACGGCGAGGTGATTGCCTTCGACACGCCTGCGGCGGTGCGCGCCGACGCGCGCGTGCAGGAGGCGTACCTGGGTTCATCGGTGGCCGACGCGCAGGGAGGGTTTCACTGATGCTGGCCATCCACGATCTGCAGGCCTATTACGGCAAGAGTCATGTGCTGCACGGCGTCAACTTCGACGTGCAGCCCGGCGAAATCGTGGCCCTGCTGGGGCGCAACGGCTCGGGGCGCTCGACCACCGCCAAAGCCATCATGGGACTGGTGGACTGGCAAGGCGCCATCGACTGGAAGGGCCAGAGCCTGGCGGGCAAGAAAGCCTTCGAGATCGCGCACCTGGGCCTGGGCTACGTGCCTGAAAGCCGCGACATCTTTCCGAGCCTGACGGTGCACCAGAACCTGCTGCTGGGTCAAAAAGGTAGTGGCAAGGCCAGCCGCTGGGGCTATGACGACATGTACGCCATGTTTCCGCGCCTGAAAGAGCGCGAGCACACGGCGGCGGGTGTCATGTCGGGCGGCGAGCAGCAGATGCTGACGCTGTGCCGCACGCTGATGGGCGACCCCGACCTCATCATCATCGACGAGCCCACCGAGGGCCTGGCGCCCAAGATCGTCGAGTTGGTCGGCCAGTATCTGCAAAAGCTGAAGGAGCGCGGCATCTCGGTGCTGCTGATCGAGCAGAAGCTGACCATTGCCATGCACATCTCCGACCGGGCGCTGGTCATGGGCCATGGCGCCATCGTGTTCGACGGCACGCCCGACGGCCTGCGCGCCGACGCCGCGGTGCGCAAGGAGTGGCTGGAAGTCTGAGCCGACGCGCGCGCGTCTCACCAGCGACAGCCCGCGCCGCTCATGGGCGGTCAAACTCACTAAACTGGACGATTGTCGCGACGGCGGGCGGTGTGCGGGCCGCCGGCGCGCTCGTTGTTGTTTTTCCCTTCCAGGAGTGCTCATGACGGCCCAATACTCGGTTTCCGGCGACATTGCCATCGTTTCCCTGAACAACCCCCCCGTCAACGGGCTGGGCTACGAGACGCGCATCGGCATCACCAGCGGGCTCGACAAAGCCAACCTGGATGCGGCCGTCAAGGCCATCGTGCTGACCGGCGCCGGCAAGGCCTTTTCGGGCGGCGCCGACATCCGCGAATTCAACTCGCCCAAGGCCATGCAGGAGCCGACGCTGCTGTCGGTCATCCGCGCGGTTGAAAACTCCGGCAAGCCGGTGGTGGCCGCCGTGCACAGCGTGGCGATGGGCGGCGGGCTGGAGCTGGCGCTGGGCTGCCACTATCGCATCGCCGCGCCGGGCGCCAAGATCGCGCTGCCCGAGGTCAAGCTGGGCTTGATCCCCGGTGCCGGCGGCACCGTGCGCCTGCCGCGCGTGCTGGGCGCCGAGATGGCGCTGAACCTGATCGTCAAGGGCGACCCCGTGAACAGCGAGGTGCTGGCCGGCCTGCCGGGACAGAAGCTGTTCGACAAGCTGGCGGCGTCGCCCGAGTCGCTGCTGGATGAAGCCGTCGCACTGGCCAAGGAGGTCGCCGCCAGGCACGCCGACGGCTCGGCCCTGCCGCTGGTGCGCCACCTGCCCTGCAAGCACCCGCAGGGCGACGCCTACTTCGGCTTTGCGCGCAACATGGTGGCGGGCATGTCCCGCAACTTCCCGGCGCCGGTCAAATGCGTGGACGCGGTCGAGAACGCCACCAAGTACAAGTTCGACGACGCGCTGGCCAAGGAGCGCGAGATTTTCCTCGCCCTGATGCAGACGCCCGAGTGCAAGGCGCTGCGCCACGTGTTTGCCGCCGAGCGGGCGGCCAGCAAGATCCCCGACGTGGGCCCCGAGGTGCAGCCGCGCGAGATCAAAAAGGTGGCCGTCATCGGCGCCGGCACCATGGGCGGCGGCATCGCGATGAACTTCCTGAACGCCGGCATCCCCGTCACCCTGCTGGAGATGAAGCAGGAGGCGCTGAACCGCGGCGTCGAGGTGATGAGCAAGAACTACGAGGCGCAGGTCAAGAAGGGCAAGCTCAAACAGGACAAGTACGAGCAGCGCATGGGCCTGCTCAAGACCACGCTGAGCTATGACGACCTGAAGGACGCCGACCTCATCATCGAAGCCGTGTTCGAGGAGCTGGGCGTCAAGGAGCAGGTGCTCAGGAAGCTGGACGAAGTCGCCAAACCCGGCGCGATCCTGGCCAGCAACACCTCCACGCTGGACGTGGACAAGATCGCCGCCTTCACGAAGCGCCCGCAGGACGTGGTGGGCATGCACTTCTTCAGCCCCGCCAACGTGATGAAGCTGCTCGAAGTCGTGCGCGGCGCCAAGACGGCCAAGGACGTGCTGGCCACGGTGATGCAGATCGCCAGGAAGATCAAGAAAACCGCGGTGGTCTCGGGCGTGTGCGACGGCTTCATCGGCAACCGCATGATCGAGCAGTACAGCCGCCAGGCGGGCTTTCTGCTCGACGAGGGCGCCACGCCGGCGCAGGTGGACAAGGCGATCGAGAAGTTCGGCTTTGCCATGGGGCCCTTCCGCATGGGCGACCTGGCCGGCAACGACATCGGCTGGGCCATCCGCAAGCGCCGCTCCGTTGAAAAGCCGGGCATGAAATACAGCAAGACGGCCGACCTGCTGTGCGAGCTGGGCCGCTTCGGCCAGAAGACCGGCGCCGGCTGGTACGACTACAAGCCGGGCAAGCGCGACGCCATCCCCAGCCAGCTGGTCGAAGACATGGTGGCCAAGCACCGCCAGGAGCTGGGCATCACCCCGCGCAAGATCGGCGACGAGGAAATCGTGCAGCGCCTGGTGTATTCGCTGGTCAACGAGGGCGCGCGCATCCTGGAGGACGGCATCGCCAGCAAGGCCGGCGACATCGACATGGTGTACCTGACGGGCTACGGCTTTCCGCTGTGGCGCGGCGGGCCCATGCAGTACGCCAGCCAGGTCGGCCTGTTCAACGTCGCCGAGGCCATGAAGCGCTTCGCCCGCAACCCGCTGGACGACGCCGCCTTCTGGCAACCGGCCGCGCTGATCAGCCAGCTGGCGGCCGAAGGCAAGTCCTTCGGTTGATTTGAGCCTGGTGCTCGTGCATGCGCCGCTGGCCCCTCACCCCTCCCTCTCCCCAAAGGGGCGAGGGCGATCCGGTGCTTCTCCTCTCCCCCAATGGGGCGAGGGCGATCCGGTATTTCTCCCTCTCCCTCTGGGAGAGGGCAGGGGTGAGGGCCGCAGCGCCCGATCAACAAATTTGCATCATTTCAGCCCCTGGCGCGCACCCACCAAGCGCCACCAGCTATCAAACCAGGAGTAAGCCATGACATCCGCTCTCATCGTCTCGACCGCCCGCACGCCGCTCGCCAAGAGCTGGAAGGGTGCCTTCAACATGACGCACGGCGCCACCCTGGGCGGCCACGCCGTGCAGCACGCCATTCAACGCGCGGGCATCGAGGCCGCGGCGGTGGACGACGTCATCATGGGCTGCGCCAACCCCGAGGGCGCCACGGGGATGAACATCGCGCGCCAGATCGCGCTGATGGCCGGCTGCCCCGTCACCACCTCGGGCACCACCGTCAACCGCTTCTGCTCCTCGGGCCTGCAGACCATCGCGCTGGCTTCGCAGCGCATCATCGCCGGCGAGGCCGACGTGTTCGTCGCCGGTGGAGTCGAGAGCATCTCGTGCGTGCAAAACGAGATGAACAAACACATGATCACCGACCCGGCCCTGATGGCCAAAAAGCCCGAGATCTACTGGAACATGCTGCAAACCGCCGAGCAGGTGGCCAAGCGCTACCAGATCGGCCGCGACGCGATGGACGAGTACGGTGCCGCCAGCCAGCAGAAGGCCAGCGCCGCGCTGGAAGCCGGCAAGTTCATGGACGAGATCGCCCCCATCACCGTCACCGCCGGCGTGGCCGATGCGGTGCTGGGCCTGCGCACCAAGGAAGTCACCGTCAGCCAGGACGAAGGCATTCGCGCCGGCACCACCAAAGAAGGCATCAGCGGCATCAAGCCGGCGCTGCCCGGCGGCCTGATCAGCGCCGGCAACGCCAGCCAGTTCTCGGATGGCGCCGGCGCCTGCGTGGTGGTCAGCGAGGAGTACGCCAGCCAAAAAGGCCTCAAACCGCTGGGCCGCTTCCTGGGCTTCGCCGTCGCCGGCTGCGAGCCCGACGAAATGGGCATCGGCCCCGTGTTTGCCGTGCCCAAGGTGCTGAAGAAGCTGGGCCTGACGGCGGCCGACATTGACCTGTGGGAGCTGAACGAAGCCTTTGCCGTGCAGGTCATCTATTGCCGCGACAAGCTGGGCATCCCGGCCGATCGCCTCAACGTCAACGGCGGCGCCATCGCGGTGGGCCATCCTTACGGCGTCACCGGCCAGCGCCTGACGGGCCACGCCCTGATCGAGGGCAAGCGCCGCGGCGCCAGGAAGGTGTGCGTGACCATGTGCATCGGCGGCGGCATGGGCGCGGCCGGCGTGTTCGAGGTGCTGTGAAGTGAAACACCCCCTGAGTCGCCTTCGGCGCTTTCCCCCTCCAGCGGGACGACGCCAGTGGCCGGGCAAAGCCCGCTCCACGGCGTGCGCCGGCTTGGCCTGCTCCGCGGCCGTTCGGCTCTTTGGGATTGCCTGCGCCGCGGGTGGCGCGGCGCAACGCCATCGGAAACGGAGAGGCACATGAGCCAGGCTGCATCGTCCGCCGCCGCTTCGCCCGAGGCGCTGCTGCACATGGGTCGCGACGTGCTGGCCCGGCAACCCTTCAGCGTGCTGATCGGCGCCGAGCTGGCGGTGCTCGCGCCCGGGCACTGCGAGCTGCAGGTGCCCATCACCGATCGCGTCAAGCAGCAAAACGGCTTCGTGCACGGCGGCGTGGTCAGCTACGCCGCCGACAACGCGCTGACCTATGCCGGCGGCTCTGCGCTGGGCGCGGCGGTGGTCACGTCCGAGTTCAAGATCAACTACGTGCGCCCGGCCGTGGGCGAGCGCCTGATTGCCCGCGCGCATGTCGAGCACGCGGGCCGCACGCAGGCGGTGTGCCGCTGCGAGGTCTTCGTGCTGGACAGGGGTGTCGAAAAGCTCTGCGCGCTGGCTCAGGGCACCATTGCCGCGCTGCCGAAGAATGACTGAATACTATTTTAATGATAGCTGCTTGCGCTTGATGGATGGGCGGCACAGCCCGATTTGATATTGAAACCATGAGCCTTCGCGTCACGCTCGACTTTTTGCTCTACGACTGGCTGCATGCCGAGCGGTTGACGCAGCGCGCGCGCTTCGCCGATCACTCGCGTGACACCTTCGATGCGGTGCTGGACACCTGCGAGCGCATCGCGCGCGAGAAGTACGCGCCCTTCAACCGCCTGATCGATACCGAGGAGCCGCGCACCGAAACCACCGCCGACGGCAGCCTGCGCGTGGTGCTGCCACAAGCCACGCACGCCGCGCGCGCCGCTTACGCCGAGTCGGGCATGCTGGCCGCCGCGCAAGACGCCGAGCACGGCGGCATGCAGCTGCCGTACCTGATCGAGGCCGCGGCCAACGCCTTCTTCGGCAAGGCTTCGATCGGCATCGGGGCCAACCTGCTCACGGTGGGCAATGCCAACCTGCTGATGGTGCATGGCACGCCGCTGCAACAGCAGGTGTTTGCGGCCAACGAATTCAACGGCCGCTGGGCCGGCACCATGTGCCTCTCCGAGCCGCAGGCCGGCTCGTCCCTGAGCGACGTGGCCACGCGCGCCGTGCCGGAGGACGCGCGCGATCCGCTGGGCGCGCGCTATCGCCTGACGGGCAACAAGATGTGGATCTCCAGCGGCGAGCACGAGATGACCGAGAACATCGTGCACCTGGTGCTGGCCAAGATACCCGGCGCCGACGGCAGGCTGGTGCCGGGGGTCAAGGGCATTTCGCTGTTCATCGTGCCGAAGTTTTTGGTGGAGGTGGCCAGCCCTCACCCCGGCCCTCTCCCGCAAGCGGGAGAGGGAGAAGTTCGCGTCACGCTGGGGCCAAGAAATGACGTGGCCCTGGCCGGCCTGAACCATAAACTGGGCTGGCGCGGCACCGTCAACACCTTGCTCAACTTTGGCGAAGGCCGGTTCCCGGTGGATGGCCAGCCGGGCGCCGTGGGCTACCTGGTGGGCCAGCCGGGCGAGGGCCTGAAGTGCATGTTCCACATGATGAACGAGGCACGCATCGCCATCGGCATGGCCGCCGCCATGCTGGGGCTGGCGGGCTACGAGGCGTCGCTGGACTACGCCCGGACGCGCGCCCAGGGGCGTCCCGTGGGCAGCGCCGGCAAGGACGCCAGCCAGCCGCCCGTGCGCCTGATCGAGCACGCCGACATCCGCCGCATGCTGCTGGCGCAAAAGGCCACCTGCGAAGGCGCGCTGGCGCTGCTGCTGTATTGCGCCCGGCTGGTGGACGAGCAGCACACCGGCACGCCCGAGGCCGCCGACGAGGCGCGCCTGCTGCTGGAGGTGCTGACGCCGATTGCCAAGAGCTGGCCCAGTGAGAACGCGCTGGAGGCCAACAGCCTGGCCATCCAGATCCACGGCGGCTACGGCTACACGCGCGACTTTCCGGTGGAGCAGTACTGGCGCGACAACCGCCTGAACATGATCCACGAAGGCACGCACGGCATCCAGGCGATGGACCTGCTGGGCCGCAAGGTACGCATGGAGAGCGGCCGTGGCCTGCAGTTGCTGGCCGCGCGCGTGCAGGCCACGATCGGCAAGGCGCAGGCGCATGATGTCTTGCACCACGACGCGGCCGCGCTGGCCACCGCGCTGGAGCGCATCGGCCAAGTCACGCACGCCGCTTGGGCGGGCGGCGACGCCAGCGAGGCGCTGGCCAATGCCGTACCCTATATGCAGGCCTTTGGCCACGGGGTGATCGCGTGGATGTGGCTGGAGCTGGCCTTGGCGGCAATCGCTACAAAATCAGAAGCTGCTCGCGCAGGTCTGATGGGCGCCAAGACCTATTTTTATCACTATGAACTGCCCAAGATCGACGCCTGGCTGCGCGTGGTGGAAAGCCGCGACATGACCTGCGCTCAACTGCCCGAGGAGTCTTTCTGAGATGACATCCCCCCACGTTCACTTCGTTCACTGCCCCCCAAGGGGGCTTCAGCGCCTTCGGGCGGCCGGGCGGCACTGACATGCTCAAACACATCGTGATGTGGAAGTTGGCCGACCAAGACAAGGCCGCCAATCTGGCCAAGGCCAAGGCGCTGCTTGAGGGTTGCGCCCACGTGGTGCCCGGCATGGGCCGGCTCGAAGTGGCTGGCGCCACGCCGGGGCTGGACTGCACCTACGACCTGGTGCTTTACAGCGAGTTCGACGATCGCGCCGCGCTCGACGCCTACCAGGTGCACCCCACGCACGCGCCGGTCAAGGCCTTCATGCGCACGGTCGTCAGCGCGCGCCAGTGCATGGATTACGAAACCTGAAGCTGGAGGCCCCGCCGTGACCCGCACCATCCAACAACTGTTCGACCTCAAGGGCAAGACGGCCCTCATCACCGGCGGCTCGCGCGGCCTGGGCCTGCAGATGGCGCATGCACTGGGCGAGGCCGGCGCGCGCATCATGCTCAGCTCGCGCAAGGCCGACGACCTGGAGCAGGCCGCCGCCGAGCTGCAGGCCGCCGGCATCGACGCGCGCTGGATCGCCGCCGACTGCGCCAAGGAAGAAGACACGCGCCGCCTGGCCGACGAGACCCTGCAGCGCATGGGCGCCATCGACATCCTGGTCAACAACGCCGGTGCCACTTGGGGCGCGCCGGCCGAAGAGCACCCCGTGGCCGCCTGGGACAAGGTGATGAACCTCAACGTGCGCGGCTACTTCATCCTGAGCCAGCAGGTCGCCAAGGGCTGGATGATCCCGCAAAAGCGCGGGCGCATCATCAACATTGCTTCGATCGCGGGCTTGAACGGCAACCCGATCGACATGAAGACCATCGCCTACAACACGTCCAAGACCGCGGTCATCGGCTTTACCCGCACGCTGGCGGCCGAGTGGGGGCGCTTTGGCATCACCGTCAACGCCATCTGCCCCGGCTTTTTCCGCACCAAGATGGCCAGTGGCCTGATCGACCAGCTGGGCGAGGGCAAGATGGCCGCCGCCGCGCCGCTGGGCCGCCTGGGCGACGACGAGGACCTGAAGGGCATCACCCTGCTGTACGCCAGCGACTCCGGCAAGCACGTCACCGGCCAGTGGCTGGCCGTCGATGGCGGCGTCAGCGTGGTCCTTGGAGCCGCTTGATGGAGCAGACGACATGAGCGTGGGTTTTCACGTCGCCATCCCCTTCGTCGATCTGCTGGGCTTCACGCTTGAGCGCTTCGAGGACGGCGAATCCACGCTGCACTTCGCGCCCCGGCCCGAGCATTGCAACTCGTTCGGCGTGGCGCACGGCGGCGCGCTGATGACCTTTCTGGACGTCATCATGGCCACCGCCGCGCGCAGCGTGCAGCCTGAATCGGGCGTGGTCACCATCGAGATGAAAACCAGCTTCATGCGCCCCGCGCCGGTCGCCCCCGGCGCCGCCCTGGTCGGCCACGGGCGCCTGCTGCACCGCACGGGCAGCATGGCCTTTGTCGAAGGTTCGGTGTTTGCCCCCAATGGCGATCTGTGCGCCCAATCCACCGGCACCTTCAAATACGTGGCGGCGCGGGCCAACCACATATCGACGGATTGAAGGTGGTGGCCGTCGAAAACAGCCGGACGCACAGGACGCAAAGATTGCGCAGAGGACGCAAAAGAATTCAAAATTTCAAATAAATTCCTTGGTAGCCCATGCAGGACAAGCGCAACGTGCTATTGATTTGATAATTTGTTCGGTATTTTTTGCGTCCTTTGCGAATCCTTCGCGTCCTCTGCGTCCGGCTGTTTTGGTTTCTTCACACCCCCCCATCCACCACAGGACCCCACCATGCCCACCAATCGCCAAATCCTGCTCGACAACCGCCCCCAGGGCGAAGCCACGCTGGCCAACTTCAAGCTGGTCGAAAACCAAACCCCCGCGCTGCAAGACGGCCAGGTGCTGGTGCGCCACCATTACCTGAGCCTGGACCCGTACATGCGCGGGCGCATGAACGACAGCAAGAGCTACGCCGCCTGCCAGCCGCTGGGTGAAGTTTTTCAGGGCGGCACGGTGGGCGAGGTGACCGAGAGCCGCCACCCCAAGTTCGCCGTGGGCGACAAGGTGGTGGGCTTTGGCGGCTGGCAGGAGTACAGCGTGGTCGATGCCAGGCAAGCCGGCACACTCACGAAGGTGGACACCACCCACGTGCCGCTCTCGCACTACCTGGGCGCGGTGGGCATGCCGGGCGTGACGGCCTGGTACGGGCTGAACAAGATCATCGCGCCCAAAGCCGGCGAGACGCTGACCATCACCGCCGCCTCGGGCGCCGTGGGCAGCGCCTTTGGCGCGCTGGCCAAGGCACGCGGCTGCCGCGTGGTGGGCATTGCCGGCGGGCCGGACAAGTGCAAATACGTCACCGACGAGCTGGGCTTCGACGCCTGCATCGACTACCGCCAGCACCCCGACGTCAAGAGCATGAGCGCGGCGCTGAAAGCCGCGTGCCCCAAGGGCATCGACGGCCACTTCGAGAACGTGGGCGGCTACATCCTGGACGCCGTGCTGCTGCGCACCAACGCCTTTGCCCGCATCGCCCTGTGCGGCATGATCGCCGGCTACGACGGCCAGCCGCTGCCCATGCAGAACCCGGCGCTGCTGCTGGTCAACCGCATCAAGCTGGAGGGCTTCATCGTCAGCGAGCACATGGAGGTCTGGCCCGAGGCGCTGGCCGAGCTGGGCCAGCTGGTGGGCACCGGCAAGCTGCGCCCGCGCGAAACCATCGCCCAGGGCATCGAATCGGCGCCACAAGCTTTCCTGGGTTTGCTCAAGGGCAAGAACTTTGGCAAGCAGTTGGTGAAAATGTAAGGGTGGGCGCCTGCGCCGTCATTGCGAACGCAGTGAAGCCATCCAGTGCGACGCATCGCCCCGCCCCCGTGGATTGCCACGTCGCTGCGCTCCTCGCAATGACATGGCCGAGACAGGAGATTGACATGACCCACGCCACCCACGAAGTCTTCAACCAGCCGCTGCCGCTGGCCGACGTCAACCTGTTCGACATCAATCAACCGCTGCAAGATGCCGTCCGCTTCAACGCGCCCGAGCTGGACACGGGCGCCTTGCGCCAGTTGGGTGGCGTGGCCGGCTCGGCCGAAATGCAGAACCACGCGCGCCTGGCCAACGTGCACACGCCCGAGCTGCGCACGTTCGACCCCTACGGCCACCGCATCGACGAGGTGGAGTTTCATCCCAGCTACCACGCGCTGATGGGCGCGGCCACGGCGGCCGGTTTGCACGGAACCCCGTGGGCGGGGGAGGGTGCTGCACCCCACGTCCTGCGCGCCGCCAGCTTCATGCTGTTCACCGAGCTCGAACCCTCCATCCTGTGCCCGATTTCGATGACCTACGCCGTCACGCCGGCCTTGCAAGAGAACGCCGCGGTGTACGCCGACTGGGGCCCCAAGCTGACCAGCCGCGCGTACGACCCGGCGCTCAAACTGTTCAAGGACAAGTCCGGCGTGACCATGGGCATGGGCATGACCGAGAAGCAGGGCGGCTCCGACGTGCGCGCCAACACCACGCAGGCCGTACCCGATGGCCGTGACGACTGGGGCGAGCGCTACCGCATCACCGGCCACAAGTGGTTCTTCTCGGCGCCCATGTGCGACGCCTTTTTGGTGCTGGCGCAAACACCCGGTGGACTGACCTGCTTCTTCCTGCCGCGCGTGTTGCCCGATGGCACGCGCAACGGCCTGCGCATTCAGCGCCTGAAGGACAAGCTGGGCAACAAGGCCAACGCCAGTTCCGAGGTCGAGTTCGACAACGCCCTGGCTTGGCGCGTGGGCGACGAAGGCCGCGGCGTGCCGCAAATCCTGGAGATGGGCACGCACACGCGGCTGGACTGCGCCCTGGGCACCAGCGCGCTGATGCGCCAGGCGCTCGCCATCGCGATCAACCACACCCGCCAGCGCCAGGCCTTCGGCAAGTTTTTGATCGAGCAGCCGCTGATGAAGAACGTGCTGGCCGACCTGGCGCTGGAGAGCGAGGCCGCGACCGCGCTGGCCCTGCGCCTGGCGCGTGCCTTCGAGCGCACGGGCGACGCGCACGAGCGCCTGATCGCCCGCGTGCTCACGCCCGTGGCCAAGTTCTGGATCTGCAAGCGCGGCAGCCACTTCAGCGAAGAGGCCATGGAGTGCATGGGCGGCAACGGCTACGTGGAGGAGGGCGGCCACGGCATCCAGGCGCGCATCTACCGCGAGATGCCCGTCAACTCCATCTGGGAGGGCGCGGGCAACATCATGGCCATCGACCTGCTGCGCGCACTGCGCAAGGGCGACGTGGCCAGCGCGCTGCAGGCCGAGCTGGCGCCCGCGCGCGGCGCACACGCCGCACTCGACCGCATGATCGACCAACTCCCCGCCCGCATCGAGGCCCTGGCCAACGAGACCGAGGCCCGCCGCCTGGCGCAGGACGTGGCCCTGGCCCTGCAGGGCGCGCTGCTGGCGCAGACCGCGCCGGCGGCGGTGACCGACGCCTTCTGCGCCTCGCGCCTGGGCGGCGACTGGGGCCAGGCCTTTGGCACCTTGTCTGCCAGCGCCGACATGGACGCCATCATTGCGCGCGCGATGCCATGAATACCGGACGCAGAGGACGCAAAGGATTCGCAAAGGACGCAAAAGGAATACAAAAATTGGATTAAATTCAGCCGTAGCCCGCACGCAGTCGGCGTGAAAAGCTATATTTTTAATAGTAATTTAATTCGTATTTTTTGCGTCCTTTGCGTCTTTTTTGCGTCCTCTGCGTCCGGCTGTTCAAGCCTTCCATTCCCTAGAAAGAACACCCCATGATTCAAGATTTCAAAGGCAAGACCGCCGTGCTCACCGGCGCCGGCTCGGGTTTCGGGCTGGAGTGCGCGCGAATTGGCGCGGCGCGCGGCATGAACCTGGTGCTGGTCGATGTGCAGCAGGATGCCCTCGACAAGGCCGCGGCCGAGATGACGGCTGCCGGCGCGCAGGTGATGGCGCGCAAGGTGGATGTGTCGGACGCCGCGCAAATGGAAGCGCTGGCCGCCGCTGTCAAGGCACGCTTCGGCGCGCCGCACTTCGTCTTCAACAACGCAGGCGTGGGCGCGGGCGGCCTGGTGTGGGAGAACTCCGTCGCCGACTGGAACTGGGTGCTGGGCGTGGACCTGTGGGGCGTGATCCACGGCGTGCGCCTGTTCGTGCCCATGATGCTGGAGGCCGCCGCGCAAGACCCGGCCTGGCGCGGTCACGTCACCAACACCGCCAGCATGGCCGGTTTGCTGACGCCACCCAACATGGGCATCTACAACGCCGCCAAGGCCGCCGTGGTCAGCCTGACCGAAACCATGTACCAGGACCTGCGCCTGGTCACCGACCAGATCGGCGCCAGCCTGCTGTGCCCGTACTTCGTGCCCACCGGCATCATCCACAGCGAGCGCAACCGCCCGACCGATGGCGCAGCGGCCAAGACCCTGACCAAAAGCCAGCAGATCGGCCAGGCTCTGCTCGAGAAGGCCGTCACCGGCGGCAAGATCACCGCCGCCGAAGTCGCGCAAAAAGTCTTCAAGGCCATCAGCGCCGACCAGTTCTACGTCTTCAGCCACGAAAGCCCCAAGGCGCTGGGCAACATCACCCACCGCATGCAGAACATCGTGGCCATGAAGAACCCGGCCGATCCGTTTTTGGAGACACCGGAGATCGGGGCGCGGCTGCGGGCGCAACTGCGCGCCGGCGCCTGAGGCATCTGCGGGCCCGGCGCGACGCGACGCGAATCAACGGCCCACGGCTTGCACCCGATCCTGCCATTCATCGGGCATCAGGTCGAACAGCGGGGTCGGCGCGCGATAGAGCATGGTGGTATTGGCGTGCACGCCCACCGTGGGGATGATGGTGGCGGTGTTGGCATAGGCCAGCTGCTGCATCCAGCCGAGATTGACCGTGCCGTCGGGCGTCGGGCGCGAATAAATCAGCTCCAGCATCTTGCGCGCCTCGGCGTTGCCCTTGTCCGCCGCCATGCGATACAGGCGGATGGCCTCGGCATAGTTGGCCGGGCGGCCATCGCCCCGGTGATAGGCGCGGGCGGCGGCCAGCAGGTCTTCGGCACTGGCTTGCGCCGTCAGCGGCGAATTCAGCACCGCGTTCGTGTTGCTTCGGGCTTCGAGCAACTGGGCATTGGCTTTCGCGGCGCGCGAGCGCTTGGCCAGGCTGTTGAAGGTGCGCAGGGCTTCGTCCGGGCGGCCGTTGGCCACGTCGTTGAGTGCCAGCTCCAGCCTGGCCTGCACATCGCCTTCCGCCGCGGCGCGCTCCAGCAGGCGTTGCTGAGGCAGCGACTGCTCCAGGGGCTGCGTCATGGCGCGGGTGGTGTTGCGCGCCGGCGCCACCTGCAATGGTGTCTGTCGGCTGGCCAGCACCCATTCCAGGTAATCGGCGCGTGCCGGGTGCGTGGCGCGCAACCGGCCAATGGCGCGGCGCGCGGCGTCCGGGTCGGGCGCGCCGACGCAGCCATCCAGCGCGCACCAGGCCAGGCCGGCTTGGGCCCAGGGCTCCCGGCCAAAGGCAGCGGCCTGCTTGAACCAGTTTTCGGCTGTCGCGCCGTTTCTCGGCACCCCCGCGCCGTGCAGGTAAATCAGGCCCAGCAGCCAGGCAGCCCGCGCCGAAGCAGGAGTGCTGCCGGGTGGGCGACCGCGTTCGGCCTGTTGTTGCAGCGCGCGCAAATCCTGCTGAAGCTTTCGGCCTTCGGCCGACTCGGACTCGACCAAGCGGCCGGGGGTGAGCGGGGCGATCTTGATGCTCGGCGGCGGTTCCACCCGCGTTTCGATGCGATTGGAGCCCGGAGGCCCGATTTCGATGTGCGGCGCCTCCTGCGCCCGCGCCTTGGCCGTGACGACGCCGCTGCCGAGCACCAGCGCGAACGCCAGCACCAGCACCGTCCACGTGCAGACGCGTGCGGCGATCATTGCTCTTGCTGGCATGCTTGCTCCTCAGCGGTCAAGGTTGCAGGTCGCCGATCGTAACGGCCAGCCGGGTCTGGCCGCACGCCAGCGCCTATTTGCGCGCTCCGCCGCCGTTGCCGTTGCCGTTGGTTGCCGGCACGACCTTCCATTGAATGGTCTGGGCAACATACTCGCTGGTGCCGAGCGCCTGGCCAAAGGCGCGCTGCAAATCGTCGGCGCTGCGCACGCCGGCAACCGTGGTGAGGGCCGGACCTTGCACCAGTTGCGGCAGGCGCGTGCTGGCATCGTCGCGGGTGGCCACGCAAGTCACGCTTTCGGTGCCCGGCTTGCCGGCGTCGAGGATGAACGCGGGGTTGGGCGCCATCCAGTCGGGCATGCGCACCGCCTGGTCGGCGCTGACCTGCGCGTCCGGGCTTGTGGCGTTGGGCAGCAAGCGCATGGTGCCGCCGTCCGAACCGGTGAAATAGCAATACAGGTACGAGTTGCGTGACACGACCGCCGACAGGAACACCTGCTCACCCTGTTTGAACGGCGCGCGCTCGTTGGCGGGTTGCGGGTTCTCGATCTGAAGGTTGATGGACCAGGGTGCGGGCAGCCCCCAATCGGCGGGCTTGGCCGAGCCATCGCCCGCGCTGGCCGTGACGGTTCCCGACGATGTCCAGCCGATGCGGGTGAGCGCCCCGTTTTCATCGAGCGCCACGAAGTTGCGCAGCGAGCGTTCATAGGTCGGGAAGTCGGGCGCGCCCGTCACCACCAGGCCCTTGTCGGCCTGGAATTTCGCCAGGGCACGTCGCAGCAGCGGGTGGTTGAGGGGCAGGTTGCCGGCGCGCGGCAGGTAGCCCTGGTGCGCCAGCGAACTCTGGATCAGGCTCGATTGCCCGCTGGGACCGCTGGCGTCGAACCAGTCGCGCATCTGGCGCTGAAAGGCGGGGTTGGTCTGGTCCAGCATCAGGCACTGCCAATAGGGCACGTGGGCCCACTTGCCCACCAGCTCGATCATCGCCAAGTCCACCAGCGTGCGCATCGCACCGCCGGCGCCCTGGGCATAGTTGCGCCCGACGTTGAAGCGCACGCCGTACGAGCCGATGCGGCCGGCCAGGTCCAGCCCTTCGCCGGCACCGCCGATCACCACCTCGTTGGCCGAGTCCAGGCCCGGGATGAAGGTGCGGGTGCGAAAGTCGCCCAGGTGCGCCTCCAGCGCCACCACGGTGGCCGACTTGCTGCGGCTGTAGCCGGTGTCGAGCCGGTTGGCCGAGGTGCCCGCCGAGATCTGGTTGCCGAGCACGTTCTGATCGACGTAGGTGATCGCGCCGTTGACGTACAGCGCCGGGCGCTGCAACTGCATCTGGTTGTTGTTGAGCAGGATGGTGGTCAGGTTCTGCACCGTGTCCTGACGCGCGATGTCAACCTCGAAGTCCACGTAGCGGAAGGCATTGCTGACGTGCGACATCTGCGACAACGCGGTCACCACCATGGACTTGACGGCCACCGGCACCTTGCCCGAATAGTCTGGAAACTGCGCGCTGGTGATCAGCGTCGTGGGCACCTCGGCCGCGCGCAACAGATGGTCCATGCACACCAGCGATTCGGAAAAGCTGGAGATCGAGCGCACCGGCCGCACCACGGGCCGGTCGGTCGTGGGCGCCTCGGCGTGATAGTCCGCGTCGCGCATCGGGTCCAGCGTGCCGCAACCGGCCAGCACCGCCAGCGACAGCGCCGCCAGCCCTCCCTGAAGCGTCCGCAGCGTGCGGGCGCGTCCGCGCGATCCTGACCAGGCGACTGGGTATTTCATGACATCCTCCCGGGGGTCTGCTCGTGCGTGATGCGCAGGCTTGGCTTGGGTGCGGCGGGTACGTGTGACAGTCGAAGAAAAAGGTGCCCCATGCGCAACGTGGCGATGGCGGCACCGCAAAGGGGCTCAGTTGCAGATGTTCACCAGGTCACCGCGCAACACCACGATCTGGTCGTTGTTGCCCAGCTTCACGCCACCGGCGCCGGCGGGCGCGGTCACGCTGCCGACCGACTGCGTGCAGGTGGTCTGCAGGCCGTTGGTCTTGACCGACTGCACCACGTCGCGATCGGTTTTGACGTTGGTGTCATAGCTGGAGTAGGCCTTGGCCGTGTAGCGCGCGACCTTGGCGGAGAGGTTGTCCGGCAAAGTCTGGTCGTAGTGAATGTCGCCCGAAGGCGCCACACGCGCGGTGGGAACCTGCAGGTAGGTCACCGGCTTGGATATGCTCACCGTGTCCACGCCGGGCGCTGTCTGCGCGATCGATCCCGCAGCCAGCAGCGCCAGCGCGGCACCGGCGATCTGAGGAAGCAGTGGTTTCGACATGGTCGAGTCTCCAAACAAGGGTGAAAACAGTGCCAGGCCCGTGGTCCTGCAGCCTGGCACTCTCGGGCGGGTCCGAACCCCGCTCCTGCGCGATCAGGCGATCAACGAGACGCGTACGGACCGCAGCTCACGCCCACGCACACGGTCGGGGGCGGATCGCACGAGTCGTTGGATGCAATGTTCTGCACCGCATGCGCCGCCCGGCCATGAGCCAGGTTGGCGATGACCGCGCCGGCGCTGACCCAAGTGGTCTGGGTGGACGTTCCAGCGATCGACACCTTGCCATAGTTGGACGACAGGTTCTGCACGGCCTGGGTCTGGGGGCCGTCGGCCTTGTTCTTGACTGCCGAGTCCCCGCTCACACCGACGGTCTGCTTGCTGGTGCCATCGATGTCGATGTTGCCCATGTTGCTGGCCAGGTTCTGATACGCGAGGGCGGCGTCCCTGCAATCGTTGCCGTTGCAGCCCTGGCTGCCGTTGGCTTCGTTTGAAACCGTCGAGTTTTTCACGTCGGCGGTTTGCTCCGATTTGCCCGCGATCCACTTGGGCGGAATCAGCTGAAGCACGCCATCGACGCTGACGCTGCCGACGTTCGAGGCCAGGTTTTGCATCGCGACGTCACCGGCGTGTTTGGCCATGTTCGTGACGTTGGCGTTATCCAGGCTGGATGACTGGGTGGACGAACCCAGCACGGTGACATGGCCCTTGTTCGACGCAATGTTCTGGTTGGCGAACGAGTACGACGTGGCATCGTTCTTCACGTGGCCGCCGCTGACCGATACGGTCTGGGCCGAGGTGCCGACGATGCTGATGCCACTGGACGGCGCCGGTGTGACCGCCATGGCGGCGGTGGAAATTGCGCTGAGCGCAAAAAGTGCAAGCGATTTCATGGTGAAGTCCTCCAAAGGTACTGCCTGGCACACGGTCCGGTCGGCAGGCTGATTTCAGCCGGTCCACCGGGACTTTGACTTGGCCGTTGCGGTTGTGCTGCGGATGCCGACCCGCTGGTGACCTTGTCGGGCTCCAGTTTCGTTGGGGTGCCAAGTCCTGCCAATCGCCTCAAATGGATACACCGCGCGGCGTAGCCCGGCCGGTTGGCCAACAGCCTCCAGCGTGCAGCGCCTCGGCGTGCAGCGGCGATCAGGTGCTGCAAAAATTGCAGTGGTATCCACAATTTTTCTAGGTAGTTACTGAATGTATGTATTGCAATGAGGAGAAAATAATTTGAGAATGATCATGCTTTTTGTTGCACACTCGCCACGCATTCGTAAATAAGTGCTGTTTCGTGTAAGCCGAGCGCTCGTGAACACCGGGTCTTGACGACCCGTCTGGACGAAGTTTCGGGGCAAGGGGTTACAGGTGTCACAACCTGGGGGGTTGGAGGGAGATGAATATGAACAACGTGATGGAATGGCCCGGTGCGGCGTCGCTGGGCGGGGTTGTCGGGGCTGTCGCAGCTTCGGCCGAGACTTGGCCGCCGTTCCTGCGTGGCCAGCGCGAGCGACCGGCCCGGGTGCTGCTGGCCGACGACGACCCGCACATGTGCCGGGTGATTGCGCAAGAGTTGCTGGCCGACGCCCGCATCCACCTGGTGGCGCAGGCCCATTCGCTGCGCGAGGGGCGGCGCCTGATGGGCCAGCACGACATCGACGTGCTGCTGGTGGACCTGAACCTGGGCGACGGCACGGGCTTCGAGCTGATCGAGCACATGAAGAGCGTGCACCCCGTGGCCGAGGCGGTCGTCGTCTCGGCGATGGAGGATGAGGAGCATGCCATTCATGCGTTCGAGCTGGGGGCGTCGGGCTATCTGGTGAAGGGCTCGTGGTTTGGCAACTTCGCGCAGGCGGTGCTGCAGGTGATCAATGGCGGCGCCACCATCACGCCCAATCTGGCGCGGCGGCTTTTGCGCCGTCTGGGTGGCCATGGCGATGCGGCGGCTGGCACCCCGGCGGTAGCCCGCCACGGCGGCCACGGCGAGCACCTGTCCGAGCGTGAGCGCGAAATCCTGCGTCTGGTGGCCAGCGGCTTTACCAGCGGCGAGATCGCCAAGCGCCTGCTCATCAGCGCGCAGACCGTGAACACGCACATCAAGAACGTTTACCGCAAGTTGCAGGTGCGCACGCGCGCCCAGGCCGTCACCCTGGCATCGCAGTACGGCCTCTTGTTCTGATAGGGCTGGGAGGCGAGGGCGCCTGGCCCGCACCTTGACAAAGGAAGGACACCATGAACAGCGCGATGCTGTTGCCCTGGGTGGCTTTGCTCACACCGCTGACCGTGATCGGCTGGACGCTGGGCAGCCAGCGCGGACGCCGCCGCCGGCTCGACCGATGGTTCGGCGCAACGCTGCTGTCTTTTGCGGCGCTGGCCTTGCTGGACCTCTGGTCTCCGAGCAGCACGCTGGACCCGGACACCTTGACGGTCGTCTCCCATGTGGCCTATCAGCTGATGGCCCTTGGCGTCATCTTGTTCCTGCTGCACACAGTTCAGGGTTTGCGGCCACTGCAGCTGGGGGTGGTGGGGTTGCAAGCGGCGCTCGGCTTGGTGTTGGCGACGCACGTCGCGCCCTTCGAGCATCCGCCATTGGCCTGGGCCGCTGTCAACGTTGTGTGCGCTTCGGTCCTGTTGCTGACGCTGGTGCGGGCCGTGCTGGTGCGCCGGGCCGGTGCGTCCGGCTGGATGGTGCTGATGGCGGCGCTGGCGAGCCTGAACGTGATGTTGGGCGACTTCGACGATGCCGCCGGCGGTGCCATGGGGACCTCATGGTCGCAGGTGCTGCTGACCTTGATTCTGCTGGCGTTGTGGCTGGCCTGCACGCGCGGCGTGGGCCGGCGGCGGCCGCACGGTCAGCGCGCCGCCACGGGGCTGGACCGCCAGCGGCTGGCGCAGGACTTGCACGACGGCGTGGGCTCGCACCTGACTTCGATCATCTCGGCGCTGGACGCGGGCTCGGCGCGAGAGCGCTCGACCGCCGCCCTGCTGCAAGAGTGCCTGGTCGAGCTCAAGCTGCTGGTGGACGGCATGGCGACGGATGCATCGGTGCTGAGCCTGCTGGCCAGCCTGCGCTATCGGGTCGAGCCCCTGTTGCAAACCGCGCGCATCCGCATGCACTGGATGGTGGCTGACGACGCGCTGCTGGACAGCGTGCGTGGCGATGCGGCGCGGCACATCCTGAACCTGACCCAGGAGGCCCTGGCCAACGTGCTGCGGCACTCGGGTGCCGACCGTGTCGAGATCACCTGCTGCATGCACAAGGGCGAGCAGGCCCTGATGCTGGAAATTGCCGACAACGGCGTCGGCTTGCGCGATGGCTCGGCAGCTGGCCTGGCGGCGCGCCAGCTGGGCAAGGGCCTGCGCGGCATGCAGGCGCGCGCGCACCAGCTGGGCGGGCGATTGACCATCGAGTCCGCGCCGCAGCAAGGCACCCGCGTGCGGGCATGGGTGCCCTTGAGTTGCCTGCAAACCGAAGAAACCTGATCGTCTGCGGGGCAGTCCAGGCCGCCGCGCCGCGGGCACCCGTGCAAGGGCGTTTGCCTGATCGCGATATGGCAAACTCAGCTGTTTTTGCACGCCCCCGAGGCCGCGCTTTCGGGGGCTTCGGTTTTTTTTCATGCAGTCCATTTCTTCCCAGATCGCGTCCGAGCTGAAGGTGCGCGAAACGCAGGTGCAGGCGGCCATCGACCTGCTGGATGGCGGGGCCACCGTGCCCTTCATTTCCCGCTACCGCAAGGAGGCCACGGGCGGCCTTGACGATGTGCAGATGCGCGAGCTCGAGGCGCGCCTGGCCTATCTGCGCGAGTTGCATGAGCGGCGCGCCGCCGTGCTCAAGAGCATCGAGGAACAGGGCAAGCTCACGCCCGCGTTGCGCGCCACCATCGACGCCGCGGCCACCAAGCAGGAGCTGGAAGACCTGTACCTGCCCTACAAGCCCAAGCGCCGCACCAAGGGCCAGATCGCACGCGAATTCGGCATCGAGCCGCTGGCCGAGCGCCTGTTGGCCGACCCGGCGCTGGACCCGCAGCAAGAGGCCCAGGCCTTCGTCAAGGCCGAGAAAGGCGAGGGCGGCGAAGACTTCACCACCGTGGCGGCCGTGCTCGACGGCGTGCGCGACATCCTGAGCGAGCGCTGGGCCGAGGATGCCGCGCTGGTGCAGAACCTGCGCGCGTGGCTGTGGGCCGATGGCCTGCTGCAAAGCAAGCTGGCCGCCGGCAAGAACGAGAACGATGCGGAGGTCGCCAAGTTTCGCGACTACTTCGACTACGACGAGCCGATCGGCCGCGTGCCATCGCACCGCGCCTTGGCCGTGTTTCGCGGGCGGCAATTGGAGGTGCTGGACGCCAAGCTGGTGCTGCCCGAGGCAGCCAGCCCCTCACCCGAACCATCTCCCCAAAGGGGCGAGGGAGCAAACAGCCGAAGCGCCGTGCACGCACACCCTCTCCCGCTTGCGGGAGAGGGCAGGGGTGAGGGTACGGCGGCCATCAAAACGCCAAGCCCCAGCCTTGCCGAAGGCCGCATTGCCTCGCACCTGGGCTGGTCGCACCAGGGCAGGGCAGCCGATGAGCTGCTGCGCAAGTGCGTCAGTTGGACCTGGCGCGTGAAGCTGAGCCTGTCCATCGAGCGCGACTTGTTCACCCGCCTGCGCGAGGGCGCCGAGGCGGTAGCCATCAAGGTGTTTGCCGACAACCTGCGCGATTTGCTGCTGGCCGCACCCGCCGGCCCCAGGGTGGTGATGGGGCTGGACCCCGGCATTCGCACCGGCGTGAAGGTGGCCGTGGTGGACACCACGGGCAAGCTTCTGGACACCAGCACGGTGTACCCGCACGAGCCGCGCAAGGACTGGGAGGGCAGCTTGCACACCCTGTCCAAGCTGGTGCTCAAGCACGGCGTGCAGCTCATCGCCATCGGCAACGGCACCGCCAGCCGCGAGACCGACCGACTGGCGGGCGATCTCATCAAATTGATGCAAAAACAGGCACTGGCGCCCAGTGGACAAGCGCAGGCTGCTATCGAAAAAGTAGTCGTCAGCGAGGCCGGCGCATCCGTCTATTCGGCCAGCGAGTACGCCAGCGCCGAGCTGCCGGACGTCGATGTCAGCCTGCGCGGCGCCGCCAGCATTGCGCGGCGCCTGCAAGATCCGCTGGCCGAGCTGGTCAAGATCGATCCCAAGTCGATCGGGGTGGGCCAGTATCAGCACGACGTCAACCAGAGCGAGCTGGCGCGCACGCTGGACGCGGTGGTCGAAGACTGCGTCAACGGCGTCGGCGTGGACTTGAACACCGCCAGCGCGCCCCTGCTGACGCGCGTGTCCGGCCTGTCGGCGACGGCCGCCAAGGCCGTGGTGCGCTGGCGCGAAACCCATGGCGCGTTTGCCAACCGCCAGCAGCTGCTGCAAGTCGGCGGCCTGGGGCCCAAAACCTTCGAGCAGTGCGCGGGCTTCTTGCGCATCCGCGGCGGCGACAACCCGCTGGACATGACCGGCGTGCACCCCGAGACGTATCCGGTGGTCGAGCAGATCATCGTGGCTGCTGCCCGGCCGGTGGACCAGCTGATGGGCCGCGCCGAGCTGCTGCGCGGCCTGCGGGCCGAGCAGTTCGCGACGCCGGGCTTTGGTGTCGTCACGGTCAAGGACATCCTGGCCGAGCTGGAAAAGCCCGGCCGCGATCCGCGTGGCGACTTCAAGGTGGCGCGCTTCAACGAGGGGGTCGAAGGCATCGCCGATCTGCGCGAAGGCATGGTGCTGGAAGGCACCGTGAGCAACGTGGCCCAGTTCGGTGCTTTCGTCGATCTGGGTGTCCACCAGGACGGCCTGGTGCACGTCAGCCAGTTGGCCAACCGATTCGTGAACGACGCGCGTGAGGTCGTCAAGACCGGCCAGATCGTCAAGGTCAAGGTGCTTGAAGTCGATCAGGCGCGCGGGCGCATCAGCCTGAGCATGAAGCTGGACGCGGCCGCCGGCCGCCGCGAGCCACCCGGCAACCGTTTTGAAGCCGCCGGGCGCGGCCAGCGCCCCGTGCGTGACAGCGCCGCTCCACAGAGCACGGCGATGGCCTCGGCCTTTGAAAAGCTCAAGGCATTGCGTTGAGGAACCGCTGAAAAAATCCCCCGCGGCGGGTGCCGGCGCCCGGGGCGATGCACGGCCATCGGACTGGGTGTTGCGACCCGGTGCAATCCTGCTGGCCCGTGTTGGGGGGTTGAATATTACTTCATACGATGTGTATTATGTTAATAATAAATTGTGTGATGAATACCACGATTTGCGCCTGATCCGAGAGCAAGTGCCGAAGATTGACCCAAACCCATTGTCAAGCACTCGCAACGAACTATCATCTGACGTAACCAAACGATTCAATCGTCCAGACGAGATTGCTTCTGCCATGCGATGGATTTCTACCCAAACGTTCGCGACGCTGTATGAGCGCCTGGTCAGCCGCAAGCCGGATGCGGGTGAAGTGGCGCACCGGCTTGAGGACATCCGCCATGCGATGCTTTCGCTGCTGGGCGATGAAGGGGTCGCACGCTACCCGCAACTGGCGCGGCGCATCGAGTTTTGCGTGGACGAAATGGCCTTGTGGTACGCCCGATCGGAGCTGATGGCAGCGCTGGCGGATCTGTATGACGAAGAAACGGCGCACCGGCGGCTGACGCGCCAGTCGGCCATGTTCAGGGGTCTGTTGCCCAAGAGCATGATGGCCCGGCCCAGCGCCATCCGCGGCTGACCATTTCTCGCCGCTGGGCGCCGCGCTTCAGTGCAGGTGCCCCCACAGCAGCAGGGCTTCGCGCCCTTCCACCAGCAAGTCGACGTGGGCGCCCACCGGCAGCAGCACCTTGGTGGGTGTGTGGCCGAATGGCAGGCCGGTCAGCACGGGGATTTTCAATTGCGCGCGCAAGTGGTCGATGACCTTGGCCAGCGTGTAGCCACGGTCGTGCGGGCCCAGGCGGTAGTCGCTGAAGTCGCCCAGCACGATGGCCTTCTGGCGCGCCAGCACGCCGGCGTGCAGCAGTTGCAGCACCATGCGCTCGACGCGATATGGGTGCTCGCCCACCTCCTCCAGAAACAGCACGCCGCCCTTGACGTCGGGCCACCAGGGCGTGGCCAGCACTGACGTGACCATGCACAGGTTGCCGCCCCACAGCGGCGCGTGCCGCGCCAGGCTGCCCTGGCGAGCACCGAGCGCCGCGACGTCCGCCGCACGCAGGCGCCAACCGGTGCCCTCGCCGACCCCGCTCACCAGGTCATCGAAGCAGGCCAGCATGATCTCGTCGGGGCCGCCTGTCGCCGCGCCGCCATGGCCCTCCGACGCGTCCGCCGCATCGGCGGCGCCAAAGCCTTCGCACAAGGCCGGACCGGCCCAGGTGACGCTTTGGGAGCGCGCGAGCAAGCCCAGTTGCAGCGCCGTGAAGTCGCTGAACCCGACCCAGCGCGTGCCGCGCTCGACCGAACGGGCGATCTCGCGCCACGGCAGGCTCGGCAGCAGGCGCGTCAGGCCGTAGCCCCCGCGCGAGATCAGGGCCACATCGGCCCCGCTGGCCGCAGCGCGGCCCATGGCGGCCAGGCGGGTGGCGTCGTCACCGGCAAAGCGTTGCCAGCTGCTCAAGGCATCGGGGTCGACCTCGACTTCGTGGCCCAGGGCCTGAAGCTGCTGGATGCCGCGGCGAAACGCGGCGCGGTCGCGCACGGCGCCCGAGGGCGAATAAACGTAGATGTGGGCCATGGGGCGGCTTGATTTTGAGGGAAATCGGCTTTCAGCGCTTGCTGGCAAAGCGCGTGCAGCTATCAAAATTATAAATCCGGGGGGTGGCGGCCCCGCCGCTCGGGCTGCGCGAAGTACGCCAGTGCGTCATCGGCGATGGCGCTGCCGTGCTCGGGAACGAAGTGGCCGACCTGCGGCAATACCACCGGCGGCGGGCAGCCGCAGATGTCCTGTCGCAGGTGATGCATGACCGCCTGGCCCAGCACCGGGTCGGCCGCGCCGATCACCATCCGGCTGCGGCCCTGCCATTCACCGCGCCAGAAGTCGCGCGCCGCGCGCGAGAGCGCGGCGCCCTCCTCGCCGGCATGCTCGGGAACCATGGCCGGAAAGGCGCGCGTGGCGGCGCGATGGCCGGTGTCCGGAAACGGCGCGGCGTAGGCCGCGCATTCGGCGGCGCTCAATGACGGATGGCTGCGCCCCATCAAGCGGGCGATGTCGTAGGCCGGCTTGTTGGCGCACATCTCGCGCCAGGCCACAAAGCCGGGCGGCAGCGGTGCATCGCCGGTGGCCAGCAGCGTGTTCATCACCAGCAAACCCTGATAGCGCGTCGGATCGGCCATGGGCAGCGTCAGGCCCAGCAGGCCGCCCCAGTCTTGCACCACCAGCACGATGCGCCGCAAGTCCAGCCGTCGCACCAGCTCCAGCAGAACCTGGCGATGCCAGGCAAAGCCGTGGGCGCCCTCCTTCTTGGGCTTGTCGCTTTTGCCGAATCCGATCAGATCAGGAGCCACGACGCGATGGCCGGCCGCTGTGAAGACCGGGATCATGTGCCGATACAGGTAGCTCCAGCTCGGGTTGCCGTGCAGGCACAGCCAGGTCAGGGGCGCATCGGCGGGGCCTTCGTCCAGGTAGTGCAGGCGCAGCCCGTTGAGCGCCGGCAAGTCGCTGACGTAGTGCGGCGCCCAGGGGTAGTCCGGCAGCTGGGCAAAGGCGGTCTCGGGCGTGCGCAGGGCGTCTTCGCGCAAGGGGCTGGCGTTGCCGCGCCGTGGCTCGAAAAAGTCGCGCAGCAGACGAGCGCCCTCCTCCGCCAGGACGCCGCCATCCACACGGGTGTGGTGGTTGATGCGCGGGTTGCCCAGCACATCCAGCACCGAGCCCGCTGCGCCCGTGCGCGGGTCCGCGGCGGCGAACACCACGCGGGCCAGCCGTGCATGCAGCATGGCGCCGGCGCACATGGCGCAGGGCTCGAGCGTGACGTACAGCGTGCAACCCTCCAGGCGGTAGTTGCCCAGCGCTTGCGCGGCGGCGCGCAGCGCGGCGATCTCGGCGTGGGCGGTCGGGTCGTGCCCGCCAATGGGCGCGTTGCGCCCGCGCGCGAGGACCCGGCCGTCCTTGACCACGACGGCGCCCACTGGCACCTCCCCGGCCGCGGCGGCAGCGCGCGCTTCGATCAAGGCCAGGCGCATGGCCGCCTCGTCGCTGTCCACGCGCTGCATGGACTCGGTCATCGAGCGTCGTCCGGAACGTCGCGCGGGGTTTGCAGCGCGGCGTCGAGCGCTTGCTTGTATTGCTGCTGAATCTGCCGGCTCTGCTCCGTCGCGGGGGCGGACGCGCCGACCGCAGGGCCGCGGACGTTCAAGGACTGGCGCGCCGAAACCATGGCGATCACCAGCACCAGCAGCAAGCCCAGCAAGCCGATCCAGCGCATGGATCAGGCCCCGCCCGGCTGGCTTGCAGCCTCGACCAGGCCCAGATCGCGCATCCAGCGCGCCAGGGCCTGCTCGTCATCGGTGCCAGCCGCGTAGCGCGCGTGCAAGGCGGCGTGCGACTCGGGGCGATGGCGGTTGAGCTTGATCGCGCATTGCCAGCTCTGCACGTCGAGCTCGAACGCCACGATGCCGGCCAGCATGCGCTGCTGAAACCCCTCGCCCAGCCCGCGCCACTGGGCGGCATAGGCCGGCTCGTGCTCGCCGATGAGGGCCTTGAGCAAGCGGTCTTTGCCTGCCGCGTCCTGCGCCGGGATCAGGCGCGCTTGCACGCGACAGTGCACGGCCACGTAGTTCCAGCTGGGCACGCGCTCGCGATCGGGGTACACCGTGGGCGACAAATAGGCATTGGGACCCAGAAAGGTGACCAGGGCCTGCGGACGCGCCTGCAGGTGGCGCCACTGCGGGTTGGCACGCGCCATGTGCGCCAGCAAGGTCCAGCCGCCCTGGGCATGGACCTGCAGGTGCATGGGAAGGTGGCTGGCCTGCGGCATCCCGGCGTCGTCGGTCGTGATCAGGCTGGCCAGCGGATGCTCGCGCACGATGCGCGCGGCCCATTGGGCGTCCTGGCAGGCGTGCGCGGCAGGGAGATACATGGGTCGGGCTTTCGCGGTCGGTGGGGCCCGCCGATCGTACCGCGCCGGCAGCGCCAGGCCGATCAGGCGTGCGGGGTGCGCTCCAGCCGATACACCACGGTCGAGAGCGCAGTCAGGCCGCGTGCGGCAAAGCCGGGTTCCTGCGACAGGATGTCGCGGCGCTCCAAGCGCCGGACGTGCCAGTCGGGCGCGTGGTGTTGCACCACCTCCGGCTCGGCCACCGAAAAAGGAGGCCCGGCCATCTGCTCCTGCGGATACTCCAGGGTGACCAGCAGACCGCGGCAACCCGCGGGCAGCCGGGCCTGCAGCTCGCGGCAATAGCGGGCGCGCAACGCGGGTGGCAAGGCGATCAGGGCCGCGCGGTCATACACACCGGCGCAGTCGGCCAACACCGCTTCATCCAGGCCAAAGGCATCGCCACAGATCAGCTCGATCGGGCCCGCCACGTGATGCGTGCCATAGCGCGAGGCATGCACCGCGGGTGTCAAGTGCTGCTCGGCAAAGAACTGCTCGACCGCCACCGGCGAGAGCTCCACCCCCAGCACGCGATGGCCCTGCTCGGCCAGCCACAGCATGTCCAGCGACTTGCCGGCCAAGGGCACGAACACGCGGCCACCCCGGGGGACGCCAACCGCCGGCCAGTGCTTTTGCAACAGGGGCAGCACGCGCGTCTGGTGAAACCCCGTTTGCCCCTCGCGCCAGCGTTGCAGCCAGAAGTCGTGTTCCATCGATGCCTCAATCCAACAGCAAGAGCCGCCCGTCAGTGTAGCGAGACTCGCCGAAAACGGCCTGGGGCTGCGCCGCTCCGCCGCAGACGCCGACAGAGCGCTGGCGCGCTACGCCGTCCCTGGGCGATTGCCAAGTCCCCGGACACGTCGCACGCATCATGGAAGGCGAAGCACCTGCGCCCACGGGATGTCCGGTACGGGCTCGCAGTTCGCCACCACGATGACTCGCCCGGTCGCGCTGCTGCGCCCTGCTTCCGTCGTCAGCGCGCCGCGCAGGTAGCGGATCGAGGCCCAATCGAGTGCCGCCTCGGGTTCGTCGATCAGCGTGAGCGGCGCACCGCTGGCCAGCGCTGCCGCCAGCAGCACCTTGCGCTTGCTGCCGGTGGACAGGCGAAACAACTCCTTGTGCAGATGTTCGGCCAGGCCCAGTCCCTGCGCATGGGCCTGCCAGTCGGCGGCGTCCCATCGTGGGTAGCGTGCCGCCAGGTCCTGCGCCCAGCGCGCGGGCGAAACCTCGGGCCATGGCGCGCGAGGATCGCGCCAGAACCGGTGTTGCGCGCCCGGCGCCGGCGCCGGGGTGCTGGGTTTTGTGCCGTTCCACTGCACGGTGCCCGCGTCCGCAGCAGCCTCGCCCGCCAGCACGCGCAGCAGGTGCGTCTTGGCGTCGCCCTCTTCATCGACGATGAGCGACAGGCCCGCCGGGAACACTGCGCTCAAGCCACTGACACGGGCGCAGTCGTCAGCACCCAAGCCGAGATGGGTCACGTGCAGGGATGCGTGGGGGGTGCCTGGGTTCATGGCGTGCGTTTTGCAGATGGTGCAGCCGTGATTTCCGTGATGCGCACCGTCCCGGCTGGTTTGTCACGCAGTTCTCCAACGGCCTTCAGTTCCGCCTCGATGGCCTCGAACTGCGGCGCCACGGTCTGCAGCAGGCGCTCGCCCGCTGCCGTCGGGCGAACGCTGCGCGTCGTGCGGGTGAGCAGGCGCACCCCCAGCCGGTCCTCCAGCGCCCGGACGGTGTGGCTGAGGGCCGACTGCGACACCCCCATCCGAGCCGCCGCGCGTGTGAAACTCGTCTCGCGCGCCACCGCCATGAAGGCCGACAGGTCGTTGTAGTTTGTTCCAGCCATTGATGAGAAGAATTCAAAAGCGTTTGTCAAATCTACTACCTATTCAGAGGGATGCGCGGGCCAGTAGTGTCCGGTTTATTTGATGGCAGTTGGCCGCAAGGCCAATGCTGGCGCGGGTTTCGGAAGGTTCATGGGTGTCCATGATTTGAATCTGGGGTTGCCGATTTGCGATGCTTTCGGGTTTGAACATCCCGGGGTAACGCATGAACGTGGGCAAGACGCTGTTCGCACAGATCATGGAGTTTGTGCCGTGGAAGACCTTCGGGCGGATCATCGAGCGACACAAGGGCGATGCGGGCGTTCGCACGTTCGGCTGCGCCGATCTGTTTCGCGTCATGGCCTTCGCCCAGCTCACATGGCGGGAGTCGCTGCGAGACGTCGAGGCCTGCCTGGCAGCCAACCAAGCCAAGCTGTTCCACATGGGACTGAAGACGCCAGGCGATCACCTCGTCCATGGCTTGGCGGCGAGTCTCAAAGCGCTGTCCGTGCAGGCGCTCGACCTTGAGCGATCCAAACAGCGTCTCGCTGCAGGCGTTGTCCCAGCAGTTGCCCTTGCGGCTCATCGAGCTGGTGATGCCGTACTCAGCCAGCACAGCCCTGAACTCGCCGCTGGCGTACTGGCTGCCTCTGTCACTGTGGAAGATCAGCCCGCCACTCTTGTCCGGATGCGCTGGATCTCCAGCTCGGTGCGCGGCCCCAGCCATTCCGTCGCCAGTTCGGATGCGCGATGGCGGAAGCCATCGGCGATGTAGTCGCCCGCGATGATGAGGTCTTTGCCTGTGTCGTCGCGCCCGCGCACGATCAGGTGGGTGTGCGGTTGTCGGTGTTCCAGTGATCGACCGCCACCCATTCCAGCCGGGTGCCCAGGTCGGCCTCCATGCGGCCCATCAGGTGGCGGGTGTAGGTAGACCACGTGCGGGTTGCGCTCCTTCATGCGCTGCTTCGGGATCGTCCAGGTGGCGTTTTCGAAGTCGATCTCGCTCCAGGTGGCCTCGATCAATTCGCTCTTGCGCACGACGGTCAGCAGAACCATGCGCAGCGCCAGGCGGATCGTCGGATAGGTCGCGATGGACTCCAACTGATGGAACGCCAGCCGGATTTCAGTCGGCGACAGCGCCCGGTCTTTCGGCACGAAGGTCGCAATCGAAGCGGCACCCACGCCGTCGGCCGGGTTGTCCACCTTCTCGCCATGCAGGATGGCGAAGGCATACACCTGCTTCACAATGTCCCGGACATGCACCGCGGTAGCAGGCGCCCCGCGCCCCTTCACCTTGTTGCACAAGGCCCGCAGGTCATCAGCGGTGATTTCGTTGAGCAGCCGGTTCTGGAATGCCGGCAGGATGTCCCGATCGACGACATGCTTGCGCATCGCACGCGTGCTGTCGGCCATCTTGGCGTCCGCCAGCCATTTGACGGCGACGTCGCCGAAGTTCTTGGCTGCGGTCAGCCGGCGCTTCTCACGCTGCTTTTCCAGTGCCGGGGAGCGGCCAGCAGTGACGGCCTTCTTGGCGTCGAGCAGCTTTTCGCGGGCCAGCGCCAGCGAGATCCCGCCAGGGCCATAGCGGCCGATGGTCAGGGTCTCACGGCGCCCGTTGAGACGGTAATCGTAGCGGAAGGTGACGGTACCGGTGGGCGATACCGTCACGTACATCCCGTCTCGGTCAGAAGCCTTATAAGTCAATGACTTAGGCTTCAGATTGCGCAGTGCTGTGTCGGTAAGCATCGAGGTTTTTCTCCTGTTTCGTGACGGCTTTTACCGTCAGGGGTCAGGAGACCCGTCGATGCCCGGAAAGCCGCATGAAACATGCTTTCCAGGGGAGCGTTTTACCGTCAAAGACCGATTTGGTCTCAATAGTAAACGGGAGGGTCTTAATCAGACCTCCGGTTCTTACCGTCCGTTCTACCGTCAACCCGTTTTGCTGGCCAGCGATAGCCACCGATAGCTGCCGTGACGTATTTATTTCTAAATCAACACGTTACGTCAGTTTTTCGATAACTGGCGATAGTCCCCGAGGGACGTAAATTCACTCCCACTCAATCGTCGCCGGCGGCTTGCTGCTGATGTCGTACGTCACGCGGTTGATGCCGCGCACCTCGTTGATGATGCGACTCGACACTTTCTTGAGCAGTGCATAGGGCAACTCGGCCCAGTCGGCGGTCATGAAGTCGCTGGTCTGCACGGCGCGCAGGGCCACCACGTAGTCGTAGGTGCGGCCGTCGCCCATCACGCCCACGCTCTTGACCGGCAAGAAGACGGTGAAGGCCTGGCTGGTCAGCTCGTACCAGGTCTTGCCGCTGGCCTCTTCGTGCGTACTGCGCAACTCTTCGATGAAGATGGCGTCGGCGCTCCTAGCCAAGTCGGCGTATTCCTTTTTTACTTCGCCCAGGATGCGCACGCCCAGGCCGGGGCCGGGAAACGGGTGGCGATAGACCATCTCGGGTGGCAGGCCCAGGGCCACGCCGAGTTCGCGCACCTCGTCCTTGAACAGGTCGCGCAGGGGCTCCAGCAGCTTCAGGCCCAGCTGCTCGGGCAGGCCGCCCACGTTGTGGTGGCTCTTGATGGTGACGGCCTTTTTGCTCTTGGCGCCGCCGGATTCGATCACGTCTGGATAGATGGTGCCCTGGGCCAAAAACGTGGCGCCCTTGTGGCCACTGCCGCCCGCCTTGAGCTTGGCGGCCTCGGCCTTGAAGACCTCGACGAACTCGCGCCCGATGATCTTGCGCTTTTGCTCGGGCTCGCTCACGCCCTTCAAGTGCCCCAGAAACTGCTCGGCCGCATCCACGCGGATGACCTTGGCGTGCAGCTTGCCGACGAACATGTCCATCACCATGTCGCCTTCGTTTTGCCGCAGCAGGCCGTGGTCAACGAAGACGCAGGTCAGCTGGTCGCCGATCGCGCGGTGGATCAGCGCGGCGGCCACGCTGGAATCGACCCCGCCCGACAGGCCCAAGATCACCTCCTCGTTGCCCACCTGCTGGCGAATGGCTTGCACGGCTTCTTCGACGTGCCCGCGCATGTCCCAGTCGGCGCGCGTGCCGCAGATGCCCAGCACGAAGCGCTCCAGCAGCGCCCGGCCCTGCAGCGTGTGCGTGACCTCGGGGTGGAACTGCACGGCGTAGAAGTGCCGCGCCTCGTCGGCCATGCCGGCGATGGGGCAACTGGGCGTGCTGGCCATCAGCTTGAAGCCCGGCGGCAGCGCGGTGACCTTGTCGCCGTGGCTCATCCACACCTTGAGCATGCCGTGGCCATCGGCGGTGGTGAAGTCGGCAATGTCCGCCAGCAGCGCGGTGTGGCCGCGTGCGCGCACCTCGGCGTAGCCAAATTCGCGGGTGTGCCCACCCTCCACCTTGCCGCCCAACTGCTGCGCCATGGTCTGCATGCCGTAGCAAATGCCCAGCACCGGCACGCCCAGCTCGAACACGGCCTGCGGCGCGCGGTCGGTGCTCTCCTCGGTGGTGCTGGCGTGGCTGCCCGAGAGGATGATGCCCTTCAATTGCCCGTCGGTCGCGTATTGGCGCACCCAGTCGTCGCTGACGTCGCAGGGGTGGACTTCGCAGTACACCTTGGCCTCACGCACGCGGCGGGCAATGAGTTGGGTGACTTGGGAGCCGAAGTCGAGGATGAGGATTTTTTGGTGTTGCATGGTTGGGATCGGACCTACTGGAACTTCAGTAGCCGTTGAACAGAAAATCCAGTGCGGCGACGATGCGGCCGTGCTCATGTGCCAGGCTGGCCACCGGATCCTTGAGGGTGCGCAAGGGCACTGCGGCCAGCTTGGGAGTTTCCAGCAAGCATTCCTCGCCGGCAACGATCAGCGTCGGCATCAGGCTCTCGGGCATCTTGACTTGCGCGAAGTGCGAGCGACGCCGCAAGGGCACGACGATGCGACTGTCCAGCCCATTCAGCAGGCCGCTTTGCACGTCCAGCAGATACGGGGTGCTGGCCGCCTGCGCGCCGCTGTTGGCATAGACGTCGAAGCGCGCCATCAAAAGCTTTTCCAGCGATCCAGGGGCAGGCCCTCATCGGCCACCGTGGCGTTGTAGGCGGCAATGAAGTCAGTGTGCTCGTCGCGCCAGCGCTGCGCGCGCTCGCGGCGAACCAGCTCGCGCAGGTATTGATCGCAAGCCTGCGACAGGTTGATGTCGAGCTCGCGCGCCGCCTGCAGAACGTCTTCGCTGAGGCTCAGATTGGTCGCACGCTTGCGGTGGATGGGGTGTGTGGTTTCGGTCATGTGTGATCCACGTCTCCAATGCGCAGAAACAATGCGCACATTTTATAACCGCCGTGGCGAAAAAACCGTCAGAGTTTTTCCGTCTGCCCACTGCTGGGCTGCCACTTCATCAGCCGCCGCTCGGCCAGGCCCACCAGGCCATCCAGCACCAGGGCCAGGGCGGTCAGCAGCACGATGCCGGCCACCACCGTGTCCACGTCGAAGCTGCCTTCGGCCTGCAAGATGAGATAGCCCACGCCGCTGGCCGAACCCAGGTATTCGCCCACCACCGCGCCGACGAAGGCCAGGCCGACCGAGCTGTGCAGGCTGGAGAACACCCAGCTCATGGCGCTGGGCACGTAGACGTGGCGCATCAGGTCACGCCGGCTGGCGCCCAGCATGCGGGCGTTGGCCAGCACCACGGGGCTGACCTCGCGCACGCCTTGGTAGACGTTGAAGAACACGATGAAGAACACCAGCGTGACGGCCAGCGCCACCTTGGACCAGATCCCCAGGCCAAACCACAGCGCGAAGATGGGCGCCAAAATGACGCGCGGCATGGCGTTGGCGGCCTTCAGATACGGGTCGAGCACGGCCGAGGCAAAGGGCGCCAGCGCCAGCCACAGGCCCACGCCCAGGCCCGCCAGCGTGCCGATGCCGAAGGCCAGCAGCGTCTCCACCAGCGTGACCCACATGTGCTTGTAGATGTCGCCGTTGGTGACGAACCAGGCCCACAGCCGCTGCGCCACCATTTGCGGACGGCCGAAAAAGAAGGCGACCGTATCGGACGCGTTGGACGCCCAGGCCCACACGCCGACGATAAGGATGAGCAGACCGATTTGCCAGGCGCGCAGCTTGACGTGGTTCATGCCACCTTCCGTTTCTGCTGGTCGTAGCCCTTGAGCACCTCGTCGCGCAGCACCGCCCAGATCTGCGCGTGCAGATCGACGAAGCGCGGCAGGTTGCGGATCTCGGCCACGTTGCGTGGGCGCGGCAGGTCGATGACGAATTCGCCGATGGGGTGCGTGGCCGGCCCGGCCGAGAGCACCACCACGCGGTCGGACAGGGCAATGGCCTCGTCCAGATCGTGCGTGATGAACAGCACCGCCCGGCCCTGCGCGGCGGCGCCGCTCTTGCCCTGCGCGGGCTCGGCCCACAGTTCGAGCAGCTCGTTTTCCATCAGCTGGCGGGTTTGCACGTCGAGTGCCGAGAAGGGCTCGTCCATCAGGATGATGTCCGGGTCCAGGATCAGCGTCTGCGCCATGGCCACGCGCTTGCGCATGCCGCCCGACAGCTGGTGCGGATAGCGGTCCTCGAAGCCCGCCAGGCCCACGCGCGCCAGCCAGGCCATGGCGCGCTCGCGCGCTGCGGTCGGCGGCGTGCCGGCAAACACCAGACCCGCCATCACGTTGTCCAGCGCGGTCTTCCAGGGCATGAGCGACTCGGCCTGGAACATGTAGCCGGCGCGCCGGTTCAGCCCCCGCAAAGGCTCGCCGAACACCACCACCTGCCCGCGCGAGGGCGCCAGCAGGCCGGCGCCGATGTTCAGCAGCGTGCTCTTGCCGCAGCCCGTGGGGCCGACCACCGAGACGAACTCGCCCGGCGCCACCGACAGGTGCGTGTCCTGCACGGCGGTGTAGCGCTGGCCAGGCGCGTCCCGGCTGGTGAAGACGCAGCTGATGTCCTGCAGGTCGAGCGCGGGAGCGGTTGCGGGTTTCAAGTCAAATCGGCCTCTGGCGCCCGTCCATCAAACGCGACAAGCTACAAATACAGGAGTATCGACTCAGGGATACTTGACGTCGGCCTTGCGCGCAAAGGCGTTGGTGAAGGTCTTGGCCAGGTCGATGGACTTGTCCGCCAGACTGGGCTCGAAGGTCTTGAGCATGCGCAGCGCGGTGGCGGGCCCGGCCTCGGGCATCAGGCCGTCGGGCGAGATGGCCTGGCGCACGTTCTCCCACGCGGCCAGGTACAGCGCGCGGTCGCCCAGCAGGTAGGACTCGGGCACGGTCTTGACGATGTCGGACGGGCCCGCCTTGGTCAGCCAGCGCAGCGCGTGCACCATGGCGTTGGCCAGCGCCTGCGTGGTGTTGGGGTTCTCCTGCACGAACTTGCTGTGGGTGTAGAGCACGGCGGCCGGCATGGGCCCGCCATAGACCGACTGCGTATCTTTCAGCGTGCGGGTGTCGGCCACGACCTTGATCAGCTTGTCGCGTTGCAGCATGGTGATGACCGGGTCGAGGTTGGCGATGGCGTCCACCTGCCCCGATTTGACGGCGGTGATGGCGCCACTGGCCGCGCCCACGCCGATGAAGGACACCTCGCTGGGCTTGATGCCCGCTTTGGCCAGCACGTAGCTGGCCATCATCGAGGTGGACGAGCCGGGCGCGGTCACGCCGATCTTCTTGCCCTTGAGGTCGGCCAGGCTCTTGTAGTCGGGCATGGTCTTGGTGGAGACGGCCAGCACGATCTGCGGCGCGCGCCCCTGCAGCACGAAGGACTCGATGAACTGGTTCTTGGCCTGCATGTTGATGGTGTGCTCATACGCGCCCGACACCACGTCGGCGCTGCCACCCACCAGCGCCTGCAGCGCCTTGGAGCCGCCGGCGAAGTCCGGGATCTCGACTTGCAGGCCCTCGTCCTTGAAGTGGCCCAGCTGCTCGGCAATGGTGAGCGGCAGGTAATAAAACAGGTTTTTGCCACCGACGGCAATCGTCAGCTTGGACTTCTCGGGCTTGCCGGCCTGGGCCCACACGCGCGGAAAGGCCAACACCGCCGGAGCCAGGGCCAGGGTTTTGAGAACGGTGCGACGCATGGGAAAGCCTTTCGAGATGTTTCAAGAACCCGGGGAATTTAGCAGACCGGGCCACGGCAGCCCCAAGCCTAGCGGGCTTGCCCCGGCGGGCGGCGGGCCGATCGGCAACGATATAAGCTCCACCCATCGACCGCAAGGAGGCTTTTCCTCATGACCCTGAAGATTTTGTTGCCGCTGGACGGCACCGCCCTGTCGCTGGAGCAAGCCCGTTTTGCCATCCGGCTGTGCCAAAGCGGCCTGCAGGCGCATCTCGTGGCGGCCAACGTGCAGGAGCCGGCCAGCTTTTACGAGGTGATCACGGCGCGTGACCCGAGCCGGCTGGAGCAGATGGTGATCGGTACCGCGCGCGAGCTGGTGACCCCCGCCGTCAAGCTGCTGCAGGACGCCGGCCTGTCGCACGAGGTGGCCATCGTGGAAGAAGGCGACCCGGTGCAGGGCATGCTGGAGCTGATCGAGTCCGAGGGCTGCGACATGGTGATCGTGGGCGTGCACCCGCACAGCCTGCTGGAAAGCGGCAGCACCCGCTCGTCGGGGCTGCGCCTGGCCAAGGTCTCGCCGGTGCCGGTGCTCAGCGTGCGTGCGCCCGAGCCCGCCGATCCGGATCGAAGCGACGCAGAGTAAGCCGTCTCAACAGGGCGACGCCGACGCCGTCGGCCGATGCTGGCGGATGTCGGGCAGCAGCACCGTCAGCAGGCCCAGCAGCGGCAAATACGCACACAGGTGATAGACGAACACGATGCCGTGCCGGTCGGCCAGCATGCCCAGCACCGCCGCGCCCACGCCGCCCATGCCGAAGGCAAAGCCGAAGAACATGCCCGACACCGCGCCCACCTTGCCCGGCATCAGCTCCTGCGCAAACACCAGGATGGCTGAAAACGCCGAGGCGATGATCAGGCCGATGATGAAGCTCAGGATGATGGTCCCGGTCAGCCCGACGTAGGGCATCGCCAGGGTGAACGGCGCCACCCCCAGGATCGATCCCCAGATCACGCGCTTGCGCCCGATGCGGTCGCCGATCGGCCCGCCCGCCAGCGTGCCGGCCGCCACCGCGAACAAAAAGATGAACAGATACACCTGCGCGGCCTGCACCGACACGCCAAAGCGCGTGATCAGGTAGAAGGTGTAGTAGCTGGTCAGGCTGGTCAGGTAGAAATATTTGGAAAAGATCAGCACCAGCAGCACGCCGATGGCCAGCGCCACCGTGCGCGGCGGCACCGGGCTGACCATGGCCTCGGCCGGCTTCTTGGCGCGCGCGTCGCCGAGGTGCCGCGTCTTGTACCAGGTGCCGATCTGCCACAGCACGACGATGGCCACCAGCGCCGCCAGCCCGAACCAGGCCACGGCGCCCTGCCCGTGCGGCATCACGATGGCCGCAGCCAGCAAGGGCCCGACCGCGCTGCCCGTGTTGCCGCCCACCTGAAAGATCGACTGCGCCAGGCCCGGCTGCCCGCCCGAGGCCAGGCGCGCGATGCGCGAGGACTCGGGGTGAAACACCGACGAGCCGGTGCCCACCAGCGCCGCGGCCACCAGCACGGTGCCAAAGTTGGGCGCCACCGACAGCAGCAGCAGGCCGCACAGGGTGGAGCCCATGCCGAAGGCCAGCGAATGCGGCTTGGGGTGCTTGTCGGTGTACAGGCCCACCAGCGGTTGCAGCAGCGAGGCTGTCATCTGGTAGGTCAGCGTGATCAGCCCGATCTGCGCGAAGCTCAGGCTGAACTCGCCCTTGAGCATGGGGTAGATCGCCAGGATCAACGACTGGATCATGTCGTTGAGAAAGTGCGAGAAGCTGATGGCGTAGAGCACGCGATAGCGCGTGCCTTCGGGGGCCGGCACCGCGCCGGGGTGGGTGGCAAGTTGGGTGTTCATCGAAGGGACCGCAGACGAAGTGCGCAGGCATGCCCGGCGGGCACGCGCGACCGATTTCACGCGCGCAACCCGACATGGTACGCCGCGTGCGCGGCCTTGTCCTGGACCGCGATCCACGCCCCTTGGGACAGCGGGAACCTGGACGACGACACCCTGCGTGAGCACCGGGCGCTTCAACGATCGCCCGATGCGCGGCAAAACACGGCCCGCTTTGGCCGTCATGCGCGTGCCGAACCGGACCCCTGCGACGATTCCAATGTGTCCGAAAAACATTCGGCAATCCCCTTCTCGTCGTTCGTCATGCAGAATCGGTAGTCCTCCCACCGCGCCCGACGCCCACCACGCATTCATGGTTGACGCCCCGCCCCCTCCCCTCGCCGCCGATGGCGACTGGCACCTGAAGACCGGCAGTGAGGTTCTGCGCGCCCAGCGGACCGACCCCGCCAGCGGCCTGAGTCCGGACGAAGCCGCGCGCCGCCTGGCCGAGCGCGGCCCCAACGAACTGGCCACGCAGCAGGCGCGCCCCTGGCCGGCCCTGCTGCTGGACCAATTCAAGGACTTCATGATCCTGGTGCTGCTGGCGGCGGCACTGGTGTCGGGCGCGCTGGGGGAATGGATCGACACGCTGGTCATTCTCGTCATCGTGGTGCTGAACGCGGTCATCGGCTTCACCCAGGCGCGCCGGGCCGATCAGGCCATCGCGGCCCTGCGCCAGCTGGCCGCCGCGCAGGCGCAGGTGCTGCGCGGCGGCCAGGCGCAGTCGATGCCCACTGCCGCGCTGGTGCCAGGCGACATCGTGCTGCTGGAGGCCGGCAACCAGATTCCGGCGGACCTGCGGCTGCTCGAGGCCGCGCAGCTCAAGGTGGACGAATCGACGCTGACGGGCGAATCGGTCACCGTCGAAAAGCGCACCGACGCGCTGGCCGGCGATCCGCTGAAAGGCAGCAAGCTGGCGCTGGGCGATCGCGTCAACCTGGCTTTCAAGGGCACCACCGTGACCAACGGCCGCGCGCGCGGCGTGGTGATCGCCACCGGCATGAGCACCGAGCTGGGCAAGGTGGCCGGCCTGCTGAACGAAGCCGCCGACCGCAGCACGCCGCTGCAGCTGCGGCTGGCGCGCTTTTCCAGGCAGCTGTCGGTGCTCATTTTGCTGATCTGCGCCCTGCTGTTCGGCTTCGGCCTGCTGCGCGGCGAGCCGCCCTTGCTGATGCTGCTGACGGCCATCAGCCTGGCCGTCGCAGCCATTCCCGAAGCGCTGCCCGCCGTCGTCACCGTGCTGCTGGCCGTCGGCGCGCGCCGCATGGCCGACTTCAATGCGCTGATCCGCCGCCTGCCGGCCGTGGAAACGCTGGGTTCGGTCAGCGTGATCTGCTCCGACAAGACGGGCACGTTGACGCAAAACCGCATGCACGCCGAGCGGGTGCTGGCCTGCGGCCAAGCCTGGCGCCCGGCGGCGGCCGAGGCCGAGCAGACCGCGCCCTCGCCCACGCACCTGCACCTGCTGCGCGCCGCCGCGCTGTGCAACGATGCGTGCCCCAGCGGCGATTGCGACGACGTCGGCCGCATCGTGTGGCAGGGCGACCCGACCGAGACCGCGCTGACCGCCGTGGCCGCGCAGGCCGATCTGGTCAAGCCCGAGCTGGAAGACGAAACACCGCGCGTGCGCGAGCTGCCTTTCGACGCCGACCGCAAGCGCATGACCACGTTTCACCGCGACGGCGCCGCGTTCGAGGCTTTCACCAAGGGCGCGCCCGAGAGCGTGGTGCCGCGCTGCACGGCGCACTGGTCGCCCACGGGGCCGCAGCCGCTCGACCCCGGCGCCGTGCTGGCCGAAGTCGAGCGCCTGGCCGCGCAGGGCCTGCGCGTGATGGCCTTCGCCTGCCGCGACTGGCCTCGGCTGCCCGACGCGCCGGATGTCGAAGCCATCGAAAGCGAACTGGCGCTGATCGGCCTGATCGGGTTGATCGACCCGCCGCGTGAAGAGGCGGCCACGGCGGTGCGCGATTGCGTCAGCGCCGGCATCCGTCCGGTGATGATCACCGGCGACCACCCGGCCACCGCGCTGGCCATCGCCAAACGGCTCGGCATCGTGCCTGAGCACGCGAGCGAGGTCATCACGGGCGCGGCATTGAGCGAGATCGACGATGCGGCCCTGAAAGAGCGCGTGCTCGACGTGCGCGTGTACGCCCGCGTCGATCCGGCGCAGAAGATCCGCATCGTGCAGGCGTTGCAGTCGCACGGCCAGTTCGTCGCCATGACGGGCGACGGCGTGAACGACGCGCCGGCGCTGAAGGCGGCCGACATCGGCGTGGCCATGGGCAAGGGCGGCACCGACGTGGCGCGCGAGGCCTCGGCCCTGGTGCTGCTGGACGACAACTTCGCCACCATCGTCGCCGCCGTGCGGGAGGGCCGGCGCATCTACGACAACATCCGCAAGTTCGTGCGCTACGCCATGACCGGCAACTCGGCCGAGGTGCTGACGCTGTCGCTGGCGCCACTGTTCGGTCTGCCCCTGCCGCTGCTGCCGATTCACATCCTGTGGGTCAACCTGGTGACCGACGGCCTGCCCGGCCTGGCGCTGGCCGCCGAAGGCGAAGAGCGCGGCATCATGCGGCGCCCGCCGCGCCCGCCCCGGGAGAGCCTGTTCGCGCACGGCATGGGCTGGCACATCGTGCTGGTCGGGCTGCTGCTGGCCGCGCTGTGTCTGGGCCTGCAGTATTGGGCCATCGAGGCCGAGGACACGCACTGGCAGACGATGGTGTTCACCGTGCTCACGCTGGGCCAGATGGCGCACCTGCTGGCGATCCGCTCGGAGACCGATTCGCTCTTCACGCAGGGGCTGCGCAGCAATCGGCCGCTGCTGGGGGCGGCGGTCCTGACCTTCGCGCTGCAGATGGCGACGATCTACGTGCCCTGGCTCAACCCCATCTTCAAGACCGAGCCACTGGCCGCCTGGGAGCTGGGCCTGTGCATGGCGCTCGCGGCGCTCGTGTTTGCGGTGGTGGAGCTGGAAAAGGCCTGGCGCCGCCAGCGCACGCGCGCCGCCGTGCTCAGGACTCGGCCGGCATGAGCGAGTGGCATGCGGCCGGGATGTTTCTGATCGGTTTGGCCATCGTCGTACTGGGGGCCGAGCTGCTGCTGCGCAGCGCCACGCGCATCGCCAACCTTCTGCGCATCCGTCCCATCGTCATCGGGCTCACCGTGGTGGCCATCGGCACCAGCCTGCCGGAGCTGGCGGTGGGCATCACGGCCGCGGCCGAGGGCAAGGGCGCGCTGGCCGTGGGCAACGTCGCCGGCGCCAACATCCTGGTGCTGCTGCTGGTGCTGGGCCTGAGCGCCGCCATCCAGCCGCTGCCCATCCAGCCCTACAGCCTGCGGCTGGAGGTGCCGGCCATGATCGGCGCAGCGCTGGCGCTGATCATCATGTCGCTGGACGGCGTGCTGACCCGCACCGAAGGCGCGCTGCTGGTGCTGGCGGCGCTCTTCTACACCGCGCTGATCGTGCAGTCCAGCCGCCGGCGCGAGCGGCGTGCGGTGGCCCCCGAGTTCGCGCACGAATACGCCCAGCCGCCGCCGCCAGCGGCCGATCGCGGCAAGGTTTTCGCGCTGCACGGCGTGCTGCTGGCGGTGGCGATCGCGCTGACCATCTGGGGCGCCGACTTGCTGGTGGCGGGCGCCTCAAAGCTGGCCACGGCCTTCGGCGTGTCGGACGCGGTGATCGGCCTGAGCATCGTCGCGCTGGGCACCTCCTCGCCCGAGCTGGTCACCACCGTGGTGGCCACGCTGCGCGGCGACCGTGACGTGGCCATCGGCAACCTGCTGGGCAGCGGCGTGTACAACATCCTGGCCATCCTGGGCACGGTGATGCTGGTGTCGCCGAGCCCGATCGACGTCAGCCGCGAGCTGCTGTTCATCGACCTGCCGATGGCCGCCGGCGCGGCGCTGGCCTGCCTGCCGGTGTTCAAGAGCGGCCTCATGATGTCGCGCATCGAGGGCCTGCTCTTCGTCGCCGCCTACTTCATCTACATGGGCGCGCTGCTGCTGACGCGCATCTGATCGGGGGTCGGTGCGTCAGCCCAGCCATTTGCGGGCGTTGCGCCAGATCTGCATCCAGGGGCTGTGCGCGCTCGGGTCCTGATCGGTCCAGCTCATCTGGACGTTGCGAAACACGCGCTCGGGGTGCGGCATCAGTGCGGTGAAACGGCCATCAAACGTGGTCACCGCCGTCAGGCCGCCCGCGCTGCCGTTGGGGTTGAAGGGGTATTGCTCGGTCGCTCGCCCGTGGTTGTCGACGAAGCGCATGGCGGCGATGGCTTGGGCCGCATCGCCGCGCTGGCTGAAGTTGGCATAGCCCTCGCCGTGCGCCACCGCAATCGGCAGGCGGCTGCCGGCCATGCCGGCGAAGAACAGGCTGGGCGAATCCAGCACCTCCACCATCGACAGGCGCGCCTCGAAGCGCTCGCTGCGGTTGGTGGTAAAGCGCGGCCAGGCGCCGGCGCCGGGGATGATGTCGGCCAGCTCGGCAAACATCTGGCAGCCGTTGCACACGCCCAGGGCGAAGCTGTCGGCGCGACCGAAGAACGCCTTGAACTGCTCGGCCAGCGGGGCGTTGAAGGTGATCGAGCGCGCCCAGCCGATGCCCGCTCCCAGCGTGTCGCCATAGCTGAAGCCGCCGCAGGCCACCAGGCCCTGGAAGTCGGACAGGTGCACGCGGCCGGTTTGCAGGTCGGTCATGTGCACGTCGAAGGCCGTAAAGCCGGCCTCGGTGAAGGCGTAGGCCATCTCGACATGGGAGTTGACGCCTTGCTCGCGCAGGATGGCGACGTTGGGGCGGCTGAGCAGCAGGGCGGGGGCCAGGCCGGTTGCAGCGGATGCGCCCTTGCCCTCACCCCGGCCCTCTCCCGCACGCGGGAGAGGGGGATTCTGGTTCTCGCGCCCGTCTTGGGAGAGCGGGAGAGTCGGTTCTTTACTCCCTCTCCCCTCTGGGGAGAGGGTTGGGGTGAGGGGCGACGGCGCATCAAACGTCAAATGCAAATGCAATCCCGGATCGTCCACCGTCCCCGCCGCCGCATGCTCGGCATCGGCGCATTCGGGGTTGTCGCGTTCGCGCGCGATCTTCCAGCTCACGCTGTCCCACACCTGCTGCAAGTCGTGCAGCGAGGCGCTGAAAACTTCCTTGGCGTCACGCCACACGCTGAGCTGCCCCTTGCCCTTGTCGATGCCCGACGAGGCCGGCCGCGTCTTGCCGATGATGTGGCTGTGGCGCGAGAGGCCGTGCGTGCGCAACACCTGCATGACGGCGTTGCGCTCGGCCGTGCGCACCTGCAGCACCACGCCCAGCTCTTCGGCAAACAGGGCTTTGAGCGTCAGCCACTCGCGCCGGCCGCTGACTTGCTTGGCCCACTCCTTGCCTTCGCCCGACTCCATGCGGCTGTCGTGCACGCCATCGCCCTCTTGCAGCAGCATGTCCACGTTCAGCGCCACGCCCACCTGGCCGGCAAAGGCCATCTCGCAGACTGCGGCCAGCAGGCCGCCGTCGCTGCGGTCGTGATAGGCCAGGATTTTTTGCTCGGCGCGCAATTGGTTGACGGCCGCCACCAGGGCTTTCAGGTCTTGCGGGTCGGCCAGGTCGGGCACGCCGTCCGCCACCGGGCAGCCGCTTTGCCCCTGGGTCTGCGCCAGCACGCTACCCGCCAGGCGGTTGCGCCCGCGGCCCAGGTCGATCAGGACGAGCGAGGTATCGGCCTCATCGCGGTTCAATTGCGGCGTCAGCGTGCCGCGCACATCAAACACGCTGGCAAAGGCGGTCACGATCAGGCTGACGGGCGAGACCACCTTGCGCGCGGCGCCCGCGTCGTCCGTCCACTGCGTGCGCATCGACAGGCTGTCCTTGCCCACGGGGATGCTCACGCCCAGTGCCGGGCACAACTCCAGGCCGACCGCCTTCACGGTGGCGTACAAGTCGGCGTCCTCGCCCGGCTCGCCGCAAGCGGCCATCCAGTTGGCCGACAGCTTGACGCGGTCCAGCTCGATCGGCGCGGCCAACAGGTTGGTGATGGCCTCGGCGACGGCCATGCGGCCGGAGGCTGGCGCATCCAGCGCGGCCAGCGGGGTGCGCTCGCCCATGCTCATGGCCTCGCCGGCAAAGCCCTTGTAATCGGCCAACGTCACGGCGCAGTCGGCTACGGGCAGCTGCCAGGGGCCGACCATTTGATCGCGGTGCGTGAGACCGCCCACCGTGCGGTCGCCGATGGTGATGAGAAAGCGCTTGCTGGCCACGGTGGGGTGGCTGAGCACCTGGATGACGGCGTCTTGCAGGCTCAATCCGTCCAGCGCGAGCGGCTTGAATTGGCGCGTGACGGTGGCGACGTCGCGCTGCATCTTGGGGGGGTTGCCCAAGAGGACGTCCAGGGGCATATCCACCGCCGCACCCTCACCCCTGCCCTCTCCCGCTGGCGGGAGAGGGGGTTCTTGGCTCCCTCCCCCGCTGGGGGAGGGTTGGGGTGGGGGCACGACGGCGCCGGCAGCAACCGCCTGGCCCCCATCCCTGCCTTCCCCCAAAGGGGGAAGGGGCTTCTGGCTCCCTCGCCCCTCTGGGGAGAGGGCTGGGGTGAGGGGCAGCGGCGCATCCGCCACCACCAACTGCCGCGCCTCGGTCGCCACCCCCACCACCGCAAACGGGCAGCGCTCGCGCGCACACAGCTGCTCGAACTGCGCCAGCGACTCGGGCGCGATCGCCAGCACGTAGCGCTCCTGGCTTTCGTTGCACCAGATTTCCTTGGGCGCCAGGCCCGATTCCTCCAGCGGGATCGCGCGCAGGTCAAAGCGCGCGCCGCGCCCCGCGTCGTTGACCAGCTCGGGAAAGGCGTTGGACAAGCCGCCCGCGCCCACGTCGTGGATCGCCAGGATGGGGTTGGCCGCGCCCAGCGCCTGGCATTGCGTGATGACCTCTTGCGCGCGCCGCTCGATCTCGGGGTTGCCGCGCTGCACCGAATCGAAGTCCAGCTGCGCCGCATTGGCCCCGCTGGCCAGTGATGACGCCGCGCCGCCGCCCATGCCGATCTTCATGCCCGGCCCGCCCAGTTGGATCAGCAGGCTGCCGGCCGCAAATTCGATCTTGTGCGTCAGAAGCGCGTCGATGCTGCCCAGCCCGCCCGCGATCATGATGGGCTTGTGATAGCCGCGCAGCACGGCGCCAGCGCCCTCGCCCACCGGCAGCTCGTATTCGCGAAAATAGCCCAGCAGGTTGGGCCGCCCAAATTCGTTGTTGAAGGCCGCGCCGCCCAACGGGCCCTCGGTCATGATCTGCAAGGGGCTGGCCATGTGATCGGGCTTGCCGACGGTGGAGTCCCACAGCCTGGAGACGGTGAAACCCGTCAGGCCCGCCTTGGGCTGCGAGCCGCGCCCGGTGGCGCCTTCGTCGCGGATCTCGCCGCCCGCGCCGGTGCTGGCGCCGGGAAAGGGGCTGATGGCCGTGGGGTGGTTGTGGGTCTCCACCTTCATCAGCACATGGCGCAATTCGCTTTGTTTTTGATAGCTGCTTGCGCTTGTACTGTCTGCGCCAGCGGCCGATTTGGCCATGAAATGCTCGAGCTCATGGCCCGCCATCACCGCCGCGTTGTCGCTGTAGGCCACCACCGTGTGCTGCGGGTTTTGCTGGTGCGTGTGGCGGATCATGGCAAACAGGCTGTGCTGCTGCGCCACGCCGTCGATGCGCCAGTCGGCGTTGAAGATCTTGTGGCGGCAGTGCTCGCTGTTGGCCTGCGCGAACATCATCAGCTCGACGTCGGTGGGGTTGCGCCCCAGCCGCGCGAAGCCTTCGACCAGGTAGTCGATCTCGTCCACGGCCAGCGCCAGACCCCAGTCCGTGTTGGCCCGCTCCAGCGCGGCGCGCCCACCGTGCAGCACGTCCACGTGTGCCAGCGGCTCGGGACGCAGCGTGGTGAAGAGCTGGCGGGCGTCCTCGCGCCGCGCCAGCACGCTCTCGGTCATGCGGTCGTGCAGCAGCGCGGCGACGGCGCTTTGCTGCTCTTGTGATAGCACCTTGCGCTTGATCAGCGAGCGTTTGAGGCCGATTCGGCATTCAACGATGCGCTCAACGCGCGTGACGGCCAGGCCGCAGTTGCGCGCAATGTCGCTGGCCTTGGAGGCCCAGGGCGACACCGTGCCCAGGCGCGGCATGACGACCCATGTCGTCGCGCCCTCGCCCGCAGCGGGTGCGGCCGGCTCGCCGTAGGTCAGCAACTCGCCAAGACGCTTCAACGTTTCACCCGTGGGCACGGCCTCGAAGCCCGCCAGATGCACGAAGCGCGCGCTCACCGCGTCGATGCCGGGCTCGACCGCCTGCAGACGGCGCAGCAGGCCTTGGGCGCGAAACTCGCTCAGGGCGTTGCCGCCTTCGAAGAAATGGATGTGCTGGGTCACGGCGCTGGAAGGCCGCAGTCAGGCGGCTGGAACAAGATCAGAAACGAAACCGCACCAACGGCAAGCGGGGCCGGCGCGCGGGGAAAGGAGCGTCAAATTTTATCGCTGCCGTGATCCCAGTTACCCATAGCGCTGCGCCACCCGCAAGACATGAAACCCAAAGAGCCGAACGGCCGCGGAGCAGGCCAGGCCAGCGATCGCCGTGGAAGGGCTTGGCCCGCCCACTGGCGATGCCCCCTGCAAGGGGGTGGGCGAAACATCGCGCAGCGAGTGGAGACTGGGGGTGTTTCATTTCATCCCGATGCCGGCGCCCAGCGCGACAGCACGGTGTAGCACAAGGGCATCTGGGCCCCTTGCCCCTCGTACTGGTGGTAGGCGGCCTCGCGGTTGCAGTGCGCGAACTCGCGCAACTCCTTCAATGCAAACCCCGCCCGCACGCTCGCGGTGACGACATCACCCAAAGGATAGGCAAACCAGTATGACGGCGGCGCTGCGCCCGCTTGGCTGCCGTCATAGACCCGGGCCTGGCCCAGCACGTCCGGTTGCACGCGAAAGTAGCTGCGCGTGGGGGTGTGCGGCGTCGCGCCGGCGGGCTCGAACATGTCCAGAAACGGGTGCGTCTCATACACCACCAGCCGTCCACCGGGCACCAGCAAGCCGCCGACGGCGCGAAAGAACGCGGGCAGATCCGGCATCCAGTTCAGCACGCCGATCGTGATGAGAGCGATGTCGAAGTCACGCGGCACCACATCGGGCAAGGCGTAGACATCGGCCTGGACAAACCGGGCCGGGTGGCCGGCCTGCTGGTTCAGGCGATCGGCCAGGTGCAGAAATTCGGCCGAGATGTCGATGCCCCAGCAAGCAGCCGCACCCAGCGCGTGGCAAGACAGCACTTCGCCGCCGATGTTGCAGCCCACCTGCACCACGCGGCCGCCCTGGATGCCGGCACGCTGCAGCAGCGCCGTGGCCGTCGCGTCGAAGGTGGAAAAGCCCGGCTGCGCAAAGCCCGACAGCAGGCGTTGCCAGCGGGGCCCCTGGGCATGCTGGGCCGCCGATGCATCCCAGGCGGCGCGGTTGGATTGTGTATAGCGGGTGATGTCGGACATGGAGTTGGGTGCGGCCAGGACTTGGACGGTGGGCGGCAGCGACGATCGGCGCGCCGAACGATAATGTTAGCCATGTCAATCACCATCAAGGACGAAGCCGGCATTGCCGCCATGCGCACCGCCTGCCGCCTCGCGTCGGAAGTTCTGGACCACATCACGCCGCTGATCCGCCCCGGCATCACCACCCTCGACATCGACCGCTGGGCCGCCGAATGCATGGCTGCGCAGGGCACGCGATCGGCCACCATCGGCTACCAGCCCCCGGGCTACCCGCCCTACCCCGGCCACCTGTGCACCTCGGTCAACCACGTGGTGTGCCACGGCATTCCGGCCGACAAGGTGCTGAAAAAGGGCGACATCGTCAACGTCGATGTCACCGTGATCACGCCCGAGGGGTGGTTCGGCGACACCAGCCGCATGTTCGAGATCGGCGAATGCTCCATTGCCGCCAAGCGCCTGTGCCAGCTCACGTATGAGTCGATGTGGCTGGGCATCGACCAGGTCAGGCCGGGCGCGCACCTGGGTGACATCGGCCACGCGATCCAGTCCTTCGTCGAAGGCCATGGCCTGTCGGTGGTGCGCGAATTCTGCGGTCACGGCATCGGCCAGGTCTTTCACGACGAGCCGCAGGTGCTGCACTACGGCCGGCCGGGCACGGGGGTCGAATTGGTGCCGGGCATGACCTTCACCATCGAGCCCATGGTCAACATCGGCCGGCGCGA
>JAFEEB010000009.1:70779-117010 GCA_018241325.1 Pseudomonadota bacterium
TCGGCGCAGTGGGAGCACACGGTGCTGGTCACGCCCACCGGCTACGAGGTGCTGACGCGATCCAAAGGCAGCCCGGCCGTGCCCGAGTTCGTGCAGGGCATGGCGCAGCAAGCCGCCGCCTGATCTCAAGAGCCCCATGGCGCACCTGAGCGCGCCTGCGCTTGACTATCGCCAGCGCAAGCAGGCGCTGCTGAACGGCTGGCGCCACACCGCCTTGTCCACGCGCGGCGTGCATGGCGCGCTGCGCCAGCTGGCCGAGCTGACCGACGACACCCTGCGCGCCCTGTGGCGCCAGGCCGGCCTGGACGCCGGCTGCGCCCTGCTGGCGGTGGGCGGCTACGGGCGCGCCGAGCTGTTTCCGCACTCCGACGTGGACGTGTTGCTGTTGCTGCCGCCCGGGGCGGACCCCGCCGCCGACGCCCCCCTGCGCGAGCGCATCGAGGCCTTCATCGGCCACTGCTGGGACACCGGCCTGGAAATTGGCGCCAGTGTGCGCACCGTGCCCGAATGCCTGCGCGTGGCCGCTGGCGACATCACGGTGCAGACCGCCTTGCTCGAGGCACGCCGCATCACGGGCAGCGCCGCGTTGTTCGGCGAGTTCGAGCGCTGCTTTGCCCAGCACCTGGAGCCGCTGGCCTTCTTCATCGCCAAGCGGCTGGAGGTGCGCCAGCGCCACCTGAAGTACGAGGACACGCCCTACGCGCTGGAGCCCAACTGCAAGGAATCGCCCGGCGGCCTGCGCGACATGCACATCATCGGCTGGGCCATGCGCGCGGCCGGCATCGGCCGGCGCTGGGACGACCTGGCCCGCGCCGGCCTAGCCACCGCGCACGAGGTGCGGCAGCTGCGGCGCAACGAGGCCGTGCTCTCGCGCGTGCGCATGCGCCTGCACCTGGTGGCGGGGCGGCGCGAGGACCGGCTGGTGTTCGACCTGCAGGGCGCCGTGGCGGCGTCCTTCGGCCTGGCCGATCGCATTGCTCCCGACGGACGCCTGACGCTGCGCGCCGGCGAGGTGCTGATGCGCCGCTACTACTGGGCCGCCAAGGCGGTGGTGCAGCTCAGCCAGATCCTGCTGCAGGTGATCGAGGAGCGCCTGCGCGCCGAGCGCGGCGAGCCGGCGCCCGCGCTGCGCCCGCTCAACGCGCGCTTTCTGGAGCGCGCTGGCCTGCTGGAAGTGGCCGACGACGCGCTCTACCAGCGCGATCCGCACGCCATTTTGGAAGGCTTTCTGCTGCTCGAGCGCGTGCCCGGCGTCAAGGGCTTTTCGGCGCGCACGCTGCGGGCGCTGTACAACGCGCGCACCCGGATGAACCGCTCGTTTCGCGCCGACCCGGTCCATCGCCAGCAGTTTCTGGCCCTGCTGCAGCAGCCGCAAGGCATCACGCGCGCCTTTCGGCTGATGAACCAGACCTCGGTGCTGGGGCGCACGCTGTGGCCGTTTCGCCGCATCGTGGGGCAGATGCAGCACGACCTGTTCCACGTCTACACGGTGGACCAGCACATCCTGATGGTGCTGCGCAACGTGCGGCGCTTTTTCATCCCCGAGCACGCGCACGAATACCCGTTCTGCTCGCAACTGGCCGCCGGCTGGGACCAGCCCTGGCTGCTGTACGTGGCGGCGCTGTTTCACGACATCGCCAAGGGGCGCGGGGGCGACCATTCGGAGCTGGGCGCGCGCGAGGTGCGGCGCTTTGCGCGCCAGCACGGCCTAGGACGCGCCGACGGCGAGCTGATCGAATTCCTGGTGCGCGAGCACCTGAGCATGAGCGCCGTGGCGCAAAAGCAGGACTTGAGCGATCCGGCGGTGATTGCCGCCTTTGCCCGCCGCGTGGGCGACGAGCGGCACCTGACGGCGCTGTACCTGCTCACGGTGGCCGACGTGCGCGGCACCAGCCCCACCGTGTGGAGCGCCTGGAAGGGCAAGCTGCTGGAGGACCTGTACCGCGCCACCGTGCGGGCGCTGGGTGGGCGCGCGCCCGACCAGGACGCGGTGGTCGAGGCGCGCAAGCGCCAGGCCCTGGCCCTGCTGGCGCGCGGATCGCCGCCGATCGTTGCCGCGCCCGCGCTGTGGGGCATGCTCGATCCGGGCTACTTCATGCGCCACGAACCCGACGACATCGCCTGGCACGCGCGCGCGATCGAAGCGACCGCTGCCGCGGCGCCCGCAGGCGCCACCCTGGTGCGCGCGCGGCGCTCGCCCGTGGGCGAAGGCTTGCAGGTGCTCATTCACGCCAGCGGGCGGCGCGATCTGTTTGCGCGCATTTGCGGCTATTTCGACCGGGCCGACTTTTCCATCCAGGACGCCAAGATCCACACCGCCAGCGACGGCTGGGCGCTGGACAGTTTTCAGCTGGTGAGCGAGTTGCTGCCCGAGCAGGCCGAGCCGCTGATGGCCCGCATCGAGGCCGAGCTGCCCGTCGCCGTGAACAGCGGCCAGCCGCTGACGCCGCCGCGCCTGGGCCGCGTATCCACGCGCGTGCGCAGCTTTCCGGTGGCGCCGCACGTCGAGCTGCGCCCCGATGAAAGGGCGCAAAACTGGCTGCTGGCCGTCTCGGCGGGCGACCGCACCGGCCTGCTCTACAGCATCGCCCGCGTGCTGGCCGGGCACGCCATCAGCGTGGAGCTGGCCAAGATCACCACCCTGGGCGAGCGCGTGGAAGACGTGTTTTTGCTGCGTGGCGAGCAGTTGCAGGACGCGCGCACGCGCGTGGCCATCGAGCAGGAGCTGCTGCAGGCGCTGGCGCCGGGCGGCTAGCCCACCCCGCGGCCCGATCGGGCGAAAACGGGGCCTCAGCGCGCGTCGAACAGGGGCAGCACGTCCTGCTGCACCACCGTGACGCCCGGCTGCATCAGCTCGAAGGACAGCACCGGCGCCGTGAAGTCCGAAAATGGCGCGCCCAGCGAGATTTCGCCGCTGGAGTGGAGCAGGCAGCTGGTGCGCCGCAATTGCACTTCGGAGCCGGCGGCGTCGGCGAACCGCACCACGGTGCCGTAGCTGCTCAGGTCGGTCAGCACGAAGGCGCCGTCCACCCACTCGATCTGGGCGTGCTCGCGCGACACGCGCTGGTCACCCACCACCAGGTCGTTGTCGTCGGTACGGCCGATGCGGACCTTGGCGCCGCCGGCCTCCAGCACCCGTTCGTGATCGATCCAGCGCAACTGCAACTGGGGCAAGCCAGCCTGGTCGGCGGCGGCATGAAAGTCCGCCAGGGTCCCCGGCCGCGTCAGTTGATCGGGCGACACGTTGGTGTTCCACAGCACCTGGAAGACCGAGCGCGGCTGCGTCAGGCCCTGCACCCGCATCAGCCCCAGGGGGCGCCGGCGCACTTCCAGCCAGGGCAGCACCCGTACCCCCTCGGGCAGCGGCGCGGGCAGGCTCGGGGGCGCCTGGCCTTGCAGCTCGGCGTCGAACACGGACTCGTCCGCCCAGATGTCGTGGGGGCCAGCCATGTCGCACAGGTGCGCAGCCAGATTGACCGGATCGCCATAGCTGTCGCTGTGAAGCTCGACGATGGAGCCGCTGGCCAGGCCGACCTTCAGGCCCAGGCGCATGGCCTCGGGCATCTGGCCCAGGGGCTCGGCATAGTGCTGCTGCAAGTACACGGCGGCGCTGACCGCCAGGATGCTGGCGGGAAACTGCAGCAGCACCCCATCGCCCAGAAGCTTGACCGTTTGCCCGCCGTGCGCCTTGCCCACGCGCGCCACCCATCGCGTGATCTTGGAAACCATGCCGGCCACCACCGCATTGTCGAAGGACTCATAGGCAGCCGAGCTGCCGGTGAGGTCAACGAACACGATCGTCGGGTGCACGTCCATGAATTCCAAATCTTTCCCCCTGCGCTCATCAATCGAACACTTGTTGTCGTTTGATCATATTCTCCTTCAAGCGGGTGCTTTCTGCTAGCGGATTTGCCCCCATACCTTCTCCAGCCGCTTGACGCTGACGGGCTGGGGCGTGCGCAATTCCTGCGCGAACAGGCCGACGCGCAATTCTTCGAGCAGCCAGCGCAGCTCGCGCAGGCGCGCATCCTGCACGCCCTTGCGCTCGGCCACCAGGCGCCAAAAGCGCTGGTCCTGGGCGCGCACTTCGGCCATGCGCTCGGCGTCGCGCGCCGGGTCGCCGCGCAGCTTGTCCAGCCGCAGCACGATCGCCTTGAGGTAGCGCGCAAAGTGCTGCAAGGCCGGCCAGGGCGTGCCGGCCAGAAAGTCCCTGGGCATCAGGCGCTGCAACTGCTCGGCCGCGTCCCGCGTGGCTTCGGGCGCGGCCCGGGTGTCCTTGATCTTGCGCGCCGCCACCGCGTATTCGGCCAGGATGGTGCCGGCCAGGCGCGCCACTTCGCCGGCGATCAGCACCAGGCGCGCGCGGCCTTCCTCGGTGCGCTGGGCGAAAGCGGCTTCGTTCGTCGGCAGCGGTTCGGTCAAAAAGGCGCGCTCCAGCGCCACGTCGATGATCTGCTGGCGCAGCTGCTCGGCAGTGCCCCCGCCCCCGCCGTCGGGCGTGCGTCCGACCTGCATGTAGGCCACGGCCATTTTTTGCAGGTCGGGAATGTTCTTTTCGAGGTGCTTGAGCGTGTCGCGCACCTGCAACGCAAACAGGCGCCGCAGGCCCGCACGGTGGCGGGCGGCCGCCACTTCGGGCTCGTCGAAAACGTCGATCGCCACCGCATCGCCCACATCCACCAGCGCCGGAAAACCGATCAGCACCTGCCCCTTGCGCCGCACTTCCAGCAATTCGGGCAGTTCGCCAAAGTCCCAGCGGGTGTGGCGGGTGTCCTCCGCCAAAATCGGGTTTACTATCGATTTTATAGCTTGTTCCGCAGGGCTGGCATGCGCTGGAGCCGAATTTTGTTCTGAAATCTGCGCGGGGGCAGCAGCCAGCTGGGTTTTGGCTGCCTTCAGCCCCGCCAGTGCCTGGAAGGCCCCGCGCGCCTGGCCGCCCAGCTCGGCCTTGAGCGCGCCCAGGTCGCGCCCGGCGCCCAGCTGGCGGCCGTCGTCGCCCACCACGCGAAAGTTCATGAACAGGTGGGCGGGCAGCATGTCCAGCTTGAAGTCGGTGGGTTTCACGTCCAGGCTGGTGGCCTCGCGCACCAAACGCAGCAGGGCCGCGTTCAGGCTGCCCACGCCAAACTGCTCAGGCGCGCCCAGTTGCTGGCTCAGCCGTTCGGCGCTTTGCGGCAGCGGCACGAAGCGGCTGCGCGGCTTTTGCGGCAGACTTTTGAGCAGGGCCTGAATTTTTTCCTTCAGCATGCCGGGCACCAGCCATTCGGCGCGCTCGGCCGACACCTGGTTGAGCACGAACAGCGGCACCGCCACCGTCAGGCCATCGCGCGCATCGCCCGGCTCGTGCAGGTAGCTGGCGGCGCAGTCCACACCGCCCAGGCGCAGCACCTTGGGAAAGGCGGCGCTGGTGATGCCCGCCGCCTCGTGGCGCATCAGCTCCTCGCGCGTGAGGTGCAGCAGGCCGGGCGCGGTCGCGCTGGCATGGCGCCACCAGGCGCGCAGCGTGCGTCCGTCCACCACGTCGGGGGGCAGGTGCTGGTCATAAAACGCGTAGATCAGCTCGTCGTCCACCAGCACGTCCTGGCGGCGCGACTTGTGCTCCAGGGTTTCGATCTGCGCCACCAGCTTGCGGTTGGCCGGCAAAAAGGGCAGCGCGCCGGCCCAGTCCTCGGGCCATTCGCCACCCACCAGGCCTTCGCGAATCAGCAGCTCGCGCGCGCCCGCGGGGTCGATCAGGGCATACCGCACGCGCCGCCCGCTGTACACCACCAGACCATAGAGCGTGGCGCGTTCGAAGGCGACGGCCTCGCCGGCTTTTTTCTCCCAGTGCGCATCGAGCACCTGCTTTTTCAGCAAGTGGCCGGCCACCTCCTCCAGCCACTGCGGCTCGATGTTGGCCATGCCGCGGCCAAACAGGCGCGTGGTCTCCACCAGCTCGGCGCACACCACCCAGCGCCCGGGCCGCTTGCTGAGGTGCGCGCCGGGATGGCGGTGAAACTTGATGCCGCGTGCGCCCAGGTACTCGCTGGCGTTGGGCGCGCCGCCCTCGGCCTCGATCTTGCAACCGACGTTGCCCAGCAGGCCCGTGAGCAGCGCCTTGTGCAGGTCTTCATAACTGGCCGGGACATCCTGCCCCCACGCTCCGCGCTGCGCGTCTTCGCCGCCCCCCAAGGGGGCTCGTGCCACCTTGGGGCGGCCCGGTGGCGGCCGGTTGTTCTGGTGAAGCCAACCATGCTCGGCCACCACGGTGTGCAGCTGGGTGTGGATGTCGCGCCATTCGCGCACGCGGCGCACGTTGATGAAGTTTTGGCGCAGCAGTTGCTCGTATTGGCGGTTGCTGAGTTTGTGGGCCGCGCCCTCACCCCAACCCTCTCCCGCCAGCGGGAGAGGGAGCTTGCTTGCGCCCGCGTCCCCGGTCTGGCTCCCTCTCCCTCTGGGAGAGGGTTGGGGTGAGGGCCCGGCGGCCGTGGATGTGCCCAAGGCCTGCCGCGCCGCCGCCAGCGCCATTTGCGCCCGCTTCGCCACGGGCAGCGCGGCGACGTTGACTGGCCTGCGCCCACCCCTATGCTGCGGCTCCATCTGCGCCCGCGTCGCGGCCACGGCGCGCCCACCGCGTGCATCCTGCAGCCACTTCCACAGCTTCAGGTAGCCGCTGAACTCGCTCTTGTCGTCGTCGAACTTGGCGTGCTGCTGATCGGCCTGGGCCTGGTGCTCCAGCGGGCGGTCGCGCACGTCCTGCACGCTCAGCGCTGCGGCGATCACCAGCATCTCGCGCAAGGCGTTGCGCTCGCGCCCGGCCAGAATCATGCGGCCCACGCGCGGGTCCAGCGGCAGGCGCGCCAGCTCGCGGCCCAGCGGCGTCAGCTCGCCCGACTCATGAGTCGCGCCCAGCTCGTTCAGCAATTGATAGCCGTCGGTGATGGCACGGGCGGACGGCGCCTCCAGAAACGGAAAGTCTTCCACCCGCCCACCTTCGGCCAGCAGGTGCAGGCTCTTCATGCGCAGGATCACGCCGGCCAGCGAGGAGCGCAGGATTTCGGGATCGGTAAAGCGCGGGCGGCCGGCAAAGTCCTTCTCGTCATACAGGCGGATGCAGATGCCGTCGGCCACGCGCCCGCAGCGCCCGGCGCGCTGGTTGGCCGCCGCCTGGCTGACGGGCTCGATCAGCAGCTGTTCGACCTTGCTGCGATAACTGTAGCGCTTGACGCGCGCCGTACCGGCGTCGATGACGTAGCGGATGCCCGGCACCGTGAGCGAGGTCTCGGCCACGTTGGTGGCCAGCACGATGCGCCGCCCGCCGTGCGGGTCGAACACGCGGTCCTGCTCGGCCTGCGACAAGCGGGCAAAGAGGGGCAGCACCTCGGCGCTGCGCAGCACGGGGCTGTGGGCCAGGTGTTTGCGCAGGTGATCGGCCGCCTCGCGGATTTCGCGCTCGCCGGGCAAAAAAACCAGCACATCGCCCTGGTTGCCGGGTTCGCGCCACAGCTCGTCCACGCCATCCGCAATCGCTTCATTCAGCCCGTAGTCGCGGCTTTCCTCATAGGGCCGGTAGCGCTGCTCCACCGGATAGGTGCGACCCGACACCATCAGCACCGGCGCAGCTTGCCCCTTGGCGTCGGCGAAATGCTTGGCAAAGCGATCGGCATCGATCGTGGCCGATGTCACGATCACCTTCAGGTCGGGCCGGCGCGGCAGCAGTTGCTTGAGGTAGCCCAGCAGAAAGTCGATGTTCAGGCTGCGCTCGTGCGCCTCGTCGATGATGAGCGTGTCGTAGGCCAGCAGCAGCGGGTCGGTCTGGGTCTCGGCCAGCAGGATGCCGTCGGTCATCAGCTTGACCGAGGCGCCCGGCGCCAAGCGGTCCTGAAAGCGCACCTTGTAGCCCACCACCTCGCCCAGGGGCGTGTTCAGCTCCTGGGCGATGCGCTTGGCCACGCTGCTGGCGGCAATGCGCCGCGGCTGGGTGTGGCCGATCAGGCGACCGCGCTCGCCGGGCTTGGCATTCAGGCGCCCGCGTCCCATCGCCAGGGCGATCTTGGGCAGCTGGGTGGTTTTGCCCGAGCCGGTCTCGCCGCAGACGATGATGACTTGGGTAGCGCGCAGCGCGGCCTCGATTTCGGCGCGGCGGCCAGAGACGGGGAGATCGGCAGGAAACTGGATCGCCTGGGCAGACGATGTGGACACGGGCAGGGACATGGCGGACCCGATTATCCGCAGCGCTCACCATCGGTTGCAGCGCAGGGCTTGTCAGTGCACCGCATCGACCGTTAGATTGAGCCCCCGCGCCACGCCGCGCCAAGCACCGAACAAAAGGAGCTGTCATGCCATCCGGACCACTGGATTTTTCCGGCACGGGCCAGCCGCTGGTCGACGCCGACATGGAACAGGCCTTGTCCATCCTGGGTCTGGAGCCCGGCGCCGACCTGCCGGCGCTCTGGTCCGTGCTGACGGTGGAAAGCCGCGGTTTCGGCTTTCTGGCCGATCGCCGGCCCAAGCTGCTGTTCGAGCGCCACATTTTTTACAAGCAGACCGACGGCCGCTTTGCCGCCACCGCGCCCGACCTGTGCGCCAAGACCGGCGGTGGCTACCTGGGCGGCGGCGCCGAATACGACCGCCTGGCCCGTGCCCTGGCGTTGTGCCGCGTGGCCGGGCTGGGCGATGAACCTGCGCTGCGCAGCGCCAGTTGGGGCCTGGGCCAGGTGATGGGCTTCAACGCGGCGGTCGCGGGTTTTCCGTCGGCGCGCGAGATGGTCACCCAGATGTCCCAGTCCGAAGCCGCGCAGCTGGCCGGCATGGCGCGCTTCATGGCCAGCGAGGGGCTGGACGCCAAGCTCCGGGCCCGCGACTGGACCGGCTTTGCGCGCGGCTACAACGGGCCGAGCTACTGGAAGAACGCCTATGACGTGAAGCTGAAGTCGGCCTTCCAGAAGTTCTCGTCGGGCATCAGCCGCGACCTGCGGGCCCGCGCGGCGCAGGGCGCCCTGCTGTTTCTGGGCTACAACCCGGGCGATCCGGATGGCGTGCTGGGCCAGAACACGCGTCGGGCCATCGGGGCATTTCGCGCCGACGCGCACATGGGCACCAGCCCGGAGCTCGATGACGCGGTGCTCGACGCCATCATGCGCAAGGCCGGCCTGGCGGGCGGCTGACCCGCCGCGGAGCGCAGCGCCGGGCCGAGGAGCCATCTCGCCACGGGCAACGGTTCAGTCGGGCCAGGACAGGCTCACGCCGTAGGTCCGGGCCAGGGCCAGCAGGTCTTCGGGCGTATCGACATCAACCCCATGCCGCGGATGCGGCACCGAAAGCGCCTGCACTCTATCGGGGTGGGCGCGCCGCCATTCGCGCACGCCGGCAGCGCCGCGGTCCTGCATCACCGCAGCGCGCACGGCGCGGCCAAAGACAATCGGGTGGCCCGGCTGCCCGTCGAACTGCGGCACCAGCAGATCGATGCCGGGCGGATGCGCGGCCCACGCGGCCAGGACGGCGGCCACGTCCGCTTGTGCGAGCAGCGGCTGGTCCGCCAGCGCCACCAGCACCGCGTCCAGATCGGGCGGCAAGGCGGCCAGGCCCGTGCGCAGGGAGCTGCCCTGCCCCTCGTCGGGCGCCGGATTGAGCGCCCATTGCAAGGCCCGGGGATCCGGCAGGGTGCCCTGGACGGTGCGCAAGACGGGCTCGATGGCGGTCGCATGGTGGCCCAGCACGACCACCACGGGGGCCACGCCGTTGTCCAGCAGCGTGCGCAGCACGCGCTCGACCAGCGGCACCCCATCGCGCCGCAGCAGGCTTTTGGGCCGATAGCCCATGCGCCGCCCCGCGCCGGCCGCCATGACGACTGCGCCGACAAGGCTCATGTTTGCGGCACGAAGCAGACCTGTCCGGCGTCGTTGGGCGCGATGTCCTGCAAGTCCTTCACGTGCGCCACGTCCATGTCGCGCGGCAGCGGCACGCCGTTTTTCACCGCCAGCACCTCGGCCATCACGCTGACGGCGATCTCGGGCGGGGTCTTGCTGCCGATGTAGATGCCGATGGGGCCGCGCAGGTGCGCCAGGCTTTCGTCGGTTTGATCGAGGTGCTCGACCATGCGCTGGTGGCGCAAGGCGCTGTTGCGGCGGCTGCCGATGGCGCCGATGTAAAACGCCGACGTCTCCAGCGCCTGCAGCAGGGCCAGGTCGTCCAGCTTGGGGTCGTGCGTGAGGGCGACGACGCAGCTGCGTCCGTCCAGCGCCATGTCGGTCACGGTGTCGTCGGGCATGGTGCGCACCAAGTGCGCGCCGGGCACGCTCCAGCTGCCGGCAAACTCCTCGCGCGGATCGCACACCGTCACCGCAAAGCCGCAAAAAAGGGCCATGGTGGCCAGGTATTCACTCATCTGCCCGGCGCCGATGATCAGCATGCGCCAGCCGGGGCCGAAGGTGTTGACCAACTCGCGCTCGTTCAGGATCAGCTCGGCGGGGTGCTCGGTGGCCTCCAGCGTGACCTGCCCGTCGGCCAGCCGCACGCGCCGGTGCATCAGGCGGCCGGCATCCAGCGCCGCCAGCAGATCGGCCACCTTCGTCGCCTCGGGGTCGAACTCGAGCATCACCTCCAGCGTGCCGCCGCAGGGCAGGCCAAAGCGATGCGCCTCGTCGGCCGTGATGCCGTACTTGACGAACTGCGGCGGGCCCTCGCGCGGCAGGGCGTCGGCCGCGTCGGCCTGGGTATAGCGGGCGATCAGGTCGTACTCGACGCAGCCGCCCGACACCGAGCCCATCACCGCGCCGTCCTGGCGCAACGCCATGATGCAGCCCACCGGCCGCGGCGACGAGCCCCAGGTGCGCACGACGGTGGCCAGCACGGCCCGCTTGCCGTCCTGGCGCCAGTCGCGCAGCGCGCGCAGGACCGTGACGTCAAGGTTTTCCATGGTGAGAGTCCTTCATGATGAGCCCGCCGGCTTGGCTCCCGCGCCCCTGTCTTGCTCCCTCTCCCCAGAGGGGCGATGGAGCAAGCGAGGGAGCAAGAGCACGCCGCCGGACGAGCATGGCATTCACCTCAACGCAAAGCCCAACCCACCGCCACGATGACTGCAACGGCCACCAGAATCCACACCCAGGCCGGCACGCCCGCTTCGCCGCCGGGCACCTTGGCCGGCAGGGCCTCGCCGGCAGCGGCCGCCTCGGGCGCCGGGTGGCGGCGCTGCATTTCTTCGTCGAAGCGTTTGAAAAAGCTCTCGGCCATGGACTTGGCCACGCCGTCGATCAGGCGCTGGCCCACCTGCGCGATCTTGCCGCCCACCGTGGCGTTGACGGTGTAGCCCAGCTCGCAGCCCCCATCGTTGGGCGTGAGCACCACCTTGGCACTGCCCTTGCCGAAGCCCGCCGCGCCGCCGTTGCCCTCGAACTGGATGGTGTAGCTGCTGGGCGCCTGGATGTCGGCGAGCTGGATGGCGCCCTTGAACTTGGCCGCCACGGGGCCGACCTTGATGGCGTTGACCAGCGCGTAGGCGTTCTCGCCCGTGGCCTCGATGCTCTCGCAGCCGGGGATGCAGGCTTTGAGCACCTCGGGGTCGTTCAGCGCGTCCCAGGCCTGTTGCTGCGTGACGGCCAGCGGCCGCGATCCTTGCATGTCCATGTTCAATCTCCTCGGGAGTTCATTTTTTCATGAGTGCCGCGATCGCGCTGGCCAGCTCGGTCAGCTGGGTCACGTTGTGCACCGCCAGGGTTCCGTCGCAGGCCTTGTGCAGCACCGCCGCGCCGCGCGCCAGCGGCTGGTAGCCGTCGAAGCGCAGCAGCGGGTTGAGCCACAGGATGCGGCGCGTGTGGCGTTTGAGCCAGGCCAGCTCCTGCGCCAGCAACTCGGGCTCACCGGTGTCCAGGCCGTCGCTGACGATCAGCACCAGGGTGCGGCGGCCGACCAGGCGGCGCGCGTGCTGCGCGCGCAGTGTGGCCAACGAGTCGCCCAGGCGCGTGCCGCCGGCAAAGTCCTCGATGTGGGCGCCGGCGGCGACCAGCATGGCGTCGGTGTCGGCTTGGCGAAAGCAGCCGCTCAGGTCGGTCAGGCGCGTGCCAAAGGCAAACACGTCGGGGCGGATGCTCTGGCGCTGGCCGGCCACCAGCGCGCGCGCCGTGGCCGCGTGCAAAAAGGCCAGCAAGAGGCGCGTGTAGCGCTCCATCGATCCCGACACGTCCATCAGCACCAAGAGCGGCAACGGCTGGCGGCGGCGCTGCAGGCGCGTGATGGCCATCACGTCGCCGCCGGTCTGCGCCGCCTGGCGCAGGGTGCGGCCCCAGTGCACGCGCGCGCCGCGGCTGCCGGCGCGCGTGCGGCGCGCGGCCACGGTGGGCAACGGCAGGGGGATGTCGCGCACCAAGCGCTCGACCAGGCCGTATTCGCTGGCCGTCAGCTGGTTGAAGTCGGCGGTCTTCAGGCGCGCCAGCTCGCTCGCCGTCATGGCGGCGTCCAGCTCCACTTCCTGATCGGGCTTGCCCAGCTCGCCCGGCAACTTGGCCTTGGGCGGCGCCAGCGCCTCGCGCACGCGGGGGCGTTGGCGCGGCGGCGCGGCGCGGCCCTCGGCCGTGGGCAGCATTTGCGCCAGCAGCTTCTTGGCCAGGTCGGGGTCGCGGAAAAACACCTCGAACAGCTCGCGGAACACCGCGCGGTCCTGCTCGCGGCTGACCAGCACCGCCTCCAGCGCCGCGCCCAGGTCGCTCTTGTGCGCCACGCCCACGAGTTGCGCGGCCTGCTGCGCCAGCGCGATGCGCGATGCGTCCACCCGCACGCCAGCGCGCCGCAGCGTGCGGCCAAAGGCGCTCAGGTTGCCGGCCAGCTTGCCGCTGCGGGCGTCGCCCAGCTGCGCGACGCGCGGCACGGCGGGCGCGGGGGTGAAGGGGGACGGGGGCGCGATCACGGCGATCTCCGGCCGTGTTGGCTCAGGCCGCTTGCGCCGCGGCCTGCAGGGCTTCGTCGGCCAGCGCGCGGTCGAGCGCGGCCACGTCGTCGCGCTGCTTGAACAGGATGCCGGCGGTGTCCACCACCACCTCGGGGTCGAGATTGACCGTGTCCAGCGCCACCAGCGCGCGCGCCCATTCCACCGTCTCGGCAATGCCCGGCGCGCGCTGAAAATGGTCGCCATACGGCGCGCTGCGCAGCTGCTGCACGAAGGCCGCCACCTGGTCGGCCAGCCGTTGCGGCGCCTCGGGCACCAGGGCGCGCACGATGGCCAGCTCGCGCTCGCGCTCGGGGTAGTCCAGCCAGTGGTACAGGCAGCGGCGCTTGACCGCGTCGTTCAGCTCGCGCGTGCGGTTGCTGGTGAGCAGGGTGACGGGCGGCACCGTCGCGCGCACCGTGCCCAGCTCGGGGATGCTGACCTGGTACTCGCCCAGGTATTCGAGCAAAAAGGCCTCGAAGGGCTCGTCGGCGCGATCGACCTCGTCGATCAGCAGCAGCGCGCCGGGCGCGGGCGTCTCCAGCGCTTGCAAAAGCGGGCGGCGCACCAGGTAGCGGGGTTGATAGACCTCCTGCTCCAGCTCGCTGGCGGGGGCCTTGCCCTCGGCAGCACGAAGATGAAGCAGTTGCGCGGCGTAGTTCCACTCGTACAAAGCCTCGCGCTGCTCCAGGCCGTCAAAGCATTGCAGGCGCAGCAGCTGGCGCGAGAGTACCTGCGCCAGCGCCTTGGCCAGCTCCGTCTTGCCGACGCCCGGCTCGCCCTCCAGCAGCAGCGGGCGCTGGAGCTTGAGCGCCAGGAACACGGCGGTGGCCAGGCGCCGGTCGGCAAAGTAGCCCTGGGTTTGCAGGGCGGCGATCAGGGTGTCGATGGAGGCGAACGGGGCGGGCGCCGGAGGCGCCGGAGGAAGGGTCATGAACGGTGAACACGTGAATGCTGAACTATTGAAATGATAGCTGGTTGCGCTTGTTGGGAGCGCGCTAGAGGCCTATTTGACTTGAAATCGCCGTGCCCGAACCACGGCTGTCGGCCCTCACCCCTGCCCTCTCCCAGAGGGAGAGGGAGGAATACCCCAGCGGCCAAGCGCCGACAGCCGCCCAAGGTTGAGGGGACTGCCTCAAGCCAGCGCCTGCGCCACGGCGCGCTGGGTCATCACGCCGACCAGGTGGGCGCGGTAGGCGGCCGAGCCGTGCAGGTCGCTGGACATCTCGGCCTCGTCGGTCTTGACGCCCGCCACCGCATCGGGGCTGAACTGCTTGCCCAGCGCCGCTTCCATGCCCGCGTGGCGAAACACGCCGTTGCCGCCGCCGGTGACGGCCACGCGCACGCTGCCGTCGCCCAGCTGCGCGACGAACACGCCGATCAGCGCAAAGCGCGAGGCCGGCTGCACGAACTTGACGTAGGCCGCGCGCTTGGGAATGGGCAGGCCGATGGCGGTGATCAGCTCGCCGTCTTCCAGCGCGGTGGCGAACAGGCCCTGGAAGAAGTCGTCGGCCTTGATTTGCCGCGTGCCGGTGTGCACCGTGGCGCCCAGCGCCATCAGCGCGGCGGGATAGTCGGCGGCGGGGTCGTTGTTGGCCACCGAGCCGCCGATGGTGCCCATGGCGCGCACCTGCTTGTCGCCGATGTGGCCGGCCAGTTCGGCCAGCGCCGGGATGTCGGCGCGCACCTCGGCGCTTTCGGCCACGTCGCAGTGGCGCGTCATGGCGCCGATGGTGAGCGTGCCGGCCTCGCGGCGGATGCCTTTCAGATCGGCGATGCCGGCCAAGTCCACCAGTTGCTCGGGCGCGGCCAGGCGCAGCTTCATCGAGGCCAGCAGGGTCTGCCCGCCGGCCAGCAGCTTGCCGCCGGCCTGGGCCAGCTTTTGCGCGTCGGCGGCGGTGGCGGGGCGCTCATAGGTGAATGCGTACATGAGGGGGCTCCTTTCAGGCCTTGGCGGATTGGATGGCTTGCCACACGCGGTGCGGCGTGGCGGGCATGTCGATTTCGGTCACGCCCAAGGGCGCCAGCGCGTCGAGCACCGCGTTGATGACCGCCGGCGGCGAGCCGATGGCGCCCGCCTCGCCGCAGCCCTTGCTGCCGATCGGGTTGTGGGTGCAGGGCGTGCACACGTGGCCGAGCTTGAACTGGGGGAAGTTGTCGGCGCGCGGCATGGTGTAGTCGGTGTAGCTGCCGGTCAGCAACTGGCCGCTTTCGGGGTCGTACACGCCGTGCTCCATCAGCGCCTGGCCCAGGCCCTGCGCCACGCCGCCGTGCACCTGGCCTTCGACGATCATGGGGTTGATGATGACGCCGAAGTCGTCCACGGTGGTGAAGCGGTCCACGCGCACCACACCCGTGGCCGGGTCGATCTCGACCTCGCAGATGTAGGTGCCGGCCGGGTAGGTGAAGTTGGTGGGGTCGTAAAACGCGGTTTCGTCCAGGCCCGGCTCCAGCTTGTCCAGCGGGTAGTTGTGCGGCACGTAGGCCGTCAGCGCCACCTGGCCGAACGGGATCTTCTTGTCGGTGCCCTTGACGCTGAACTCGCCGCCCGCAAATTCGATGTCCGCATCGCTTGCCTCCATCAAATGCGCGGCGATCTTCTTGGCCTTGGCCTCGATCTTGTCCAGCGCCTTCATGATGGCCGTGCCGCCCACGCTGAGCGAGCGACTGCCGTAGGTACCCATGCCGAACGGGATGCGCCCGGTGTCGCCGTGCACGATGTCCACCTGGCTGGGGTCGATGCCCAGCCGCGCGGCCACCAGCTGCGCAAACGTGGTCTCGTGCCCCTGGCCATGGCTGTGCGAGCCGGTGAACACCGTCACGCTGCCCGTGGGGTTGACCCGCACCTCGCCGGCCTCGAACAGGCCGGCGCGCGCGCCCAGTGCCCCCGCGATGTTGCTGGGCGCCAGCCCGCAGGCCTCGATGTAGCTGCTGTAGCCCATGCCGCGCTTCAGACCCTTGGCCTCGCTGGCCTTCTTGCGCGCCTCGTAGCCGGCCACGTCGGCCAGCTTTTGCGCCTCGCTCATGCAGGCGTTGAAGTCGCCCGTGTCGTACTGCAACGCCACCGGCGTCTGGTAGGGGAACTGGGTGATGAAGTTGCGCTTGCGGATTTCGTCCTGGGCGAGGCCCAAATCCCACGCGCAGCGCGTGACCAGGCGCTCGACCACGTAAGCGGCCTCGGGCCGGCCGGCGCCGCGGTAGGCATCGACCGGCGCGGTGCTGGTGAACCAGCCATCGACCTCGACGTAAATCTGCGGCGTGGCGTACTGCCCCGCCAGCAGCGTGCCGTACAGGATGGTGGGCACGCTGGAGGCAAAGGTGGACAGATAGGCGCCCAGGTTGGCGTGGGTGTGCACCCGCATGGCCAAAAACTTGCCGTCCTTGTCCATCGCCATTTCGGCCACGGTGATGTGGTCGCGCCCATGCGCGTCGCTCACAAACGACTCGCTGCGCTCGGCCGTCCACTTGATGGCGCAATTGAGCTGCTTGGCCGCCCAGGTGGCCGCCACGTCTTCGGCGTACAGAAAGATCTTGGAGCCGAAGCCCCCGCCCACGTCGGGCGCCACCACGCGCACCTTGTGCTCGGGCCATTGCAGCACGAAGGCCGTCATCAGCAGGCGCTCGACGTGTGGGTTCTGGTTGGACACGTACAGCACCGACTCGTCCGTGCCGCGGTTGTAGCTGGCGTTGACGGCGCGCGGCTCCATGGCGTTGGGGATCAGGCGGTTGTTGGTGATCTCCAGCTTGCTCACGTGGGCGGCGTTGGCAAAGGCGGCGTCCACCGCGGCCTTGTCGCCCAGCGTCCACTTGTAGCAGTGGTTGTCGGGCGCCTCGTCGTGCAGCGCGGGGCCCTTGCTGGCGGTGCGCATGTCGATCACGGCGCCCAGCACCTCGTAGTCCACCTCCACCGCCTCGGCGGCGTTCTTGGCCTGCTCCAGCGTGTCGGCCACCACCATCGCCACGTGGTCGCCCACGTAACGCACCTTCTTGATCGCCAGGATGGGGTGCGGCGGCTCCTTCATGGGGCTGCCGTCGGGGTTGCTGATCAGCCAGCCGCAAGGCAGGCCACCCATCTTGCCGTCGATGTCGGCGCCGGTGAAGATGCGCGCCACGCCCGGCATGGCGCTGGCGGCGGCGGTATCCACCTTCTTGACGATGGCGTGCGCGTGCGGCGAGCGCACGAAGGCGGCGTACTTCTGGTGGGCCTGGACGATGTCGTCGGTGTAGTTGCCCACGCCGGTCAGAAAGCGCACGTCTTCCTTGCGCTTCATGGACTCGCCGATGTGCGGCAGCTTGGCAAATTCAGTGGCACCCATGGTGTTGTCTCCTTGTCTTGGCTCAGGCGGCCAGGGCCTTTTGTGCGGTCTGCACCGCGGCAACGATGTTCTGGTAACCCGTGCAGCGGCACAGGTTGCCCTCCAGCAGGCTGCGGATTTCGCCCTCGGTGGCGCTGGGGTGGTGCCCCAGCAAATCGATCGTGCTCATCACCATGCCGGGCGTGCAGTAGCCGCACTGCAGGCCGTGGCATTCCTTGAAGGCCGCCTGCACCGGGTGCAGCGTGCCGTCGGGCTCGGCCACGCCCTCGATGGTGGTGATGTCCGCCCTTTGCATCTGCGCCACCAGCGTGTTGCAGGCCTTGATGGAGCGGCCATTGGCGATCACCGTGCAAGCGCCGCACTGGGCCGTGTCGCAGCCCACGTGCGTGCCCGTCAGGCGCAAATGCTCGCGAATGAACTGCACCAGCAGCGTGTTGGGCGGCACGTCGGCGGTCACCGCCTTGCCATTGACCTTGAGCTCGACTTTCATCGCGGGCGTCTCCTTGTCGTGGGGTTGTCCAATTGGCGTCAAAATGGCCATTCTTGGAACACGGCATTCCATGCGGCCTAGGCAAAACCCTTGGTTTATGGCAACCGGCTTGAATATTCTCAGAATGAGACACGGAGACACCGCGATGACCGCCCTGCCCGCCTCTCAAGGCGACGCGCGCCTGCGCCAGATCGCCTTGGCACGGCAAAGCGTGCTGCTGGACGGCACCGAGCTGACCGAAGCCCTGGCCAGCGCTTGGCTGGACCGCGCCTGGATCATGCAGAGCTGGCGCCGCTGCCTGGCCCTGGGCCATCAGCCGCAGGCGCGCGTCGCCTTCGACCCGGTGCCCGCCAGTGCCCGCGCCAACGCGCAAGACGCCCACGCCGCCCTGCTGGCCGCCGCCCGGCCCGAGTTGCAGCGCCTGGCCGCCGCCATCGCGCCCATCCGCTACTTCGTGCTGCTGACCGACGCGCAGGGCTGCGTCATCGACACCGCCGGCGCCATCGACCACCGCAACCGCGCCATCCACGCCATTGCGCGCGTGGGTGTGGATTTGTCGGAGCGCAGCGTGGGCACCACCGCCATCGGCGCCGCCCTGGGCGAGCGCGCGCCCGTGTGGCTGCACCGCGGCGAGCACTTCTTCAACGACACCGCCGTCTACAGCTGCGCCGGCGCGCCCCTCTTCGGCCCCGACGGCGCCTGCCTGGGCATGATCGACGTCACCGGCGTGGACGCGCCCGAGCGCCCTGAGCTGAAGCATCTGGTCGCCCAATCGGCCCAAAGCATCGAAGACGCCCTGGTGCTGGCCCGCCCCCACGCCCTGCGCCTGCACCTGGCCTGGCCCGCCGGCTGGCGCGTGGCCGGCGGCGGCGAAGGCGCGGGCCTGCTGTGCCTGGACGCCCACGGCCAGGTCACCGGCGCCAACGCCACCGCCCGCCAGATGCTGCCGGTCCTGCACGGCCTGGCCCACGGCCCCCTGCACGCCAGCGACTTGTTCGCCCTGCCCTGGGCCCAGTTGTTCGACCTGGCGCAGCGCCAAGGCGAAGCCGCCACCCTGCCCCTGTGGTCCGGCCTGCGCGTGCAGGTGGCCGCGCAAGCCGCTGTGGACCACCCGGCGCCAGGCGCGCCCGCCACCACCCGCACAGGCACCCCGCGCTCATTGAAGGCGGTGGAGACCGACCTGATCCACCAGGCCGTGCGCCAGGCCGGCGGCCGCGTGGCCGACGCCGCCCGGGCGCTTGGGGTGAGCCGGGCGACGGTTTATCGACGGCTTGGGGGGTCAGGCTCCAGCCGCCGGGATCGCGCGCCAGGCTGAGCCGGCGTGCCCGAATACTCTGGGCAGCGGTTTACGAGAGAAATGCCATCATCCCTGCGCGGTGAAAACGTTCCCCCAATTCCATCTCCGCCATGTGGCACGGCTTGATCGGTCAGCAGGCCGAATCCTCCGTTCCTCACGGTTGATGAGCAGGATCAGGATCACACCCGGCAGCAGGAAGGGGCGCATCGTCATCTTTGATTTCTCTTACCATCCATCACCCCGAGCGTGCTGGTCATCCAGGCCTGCCGCCGACGAAGGTGCCCGGCGCTTGACGCCAAGCGCCTGCCCGTTGATTCGAGCGCTCGGCCCAATCCAACGACCCAAACTGACGCATGCCTGCCGCACTGTACAAAGACCTCTGGCTCTCGGGATCGATGCTCGCGGTCCTGGGCGTGTATGTGGCGCTGTTCTTCATTCGCCCGACCGGAGAGGGCTGGGGGTACGGCTGGAACATGGTGGCCTTCCTGTTGTATGCCTCGCCCGCCGCGCTGCTTGCCAGCGCGCTGGCGGGCTGGCGGTCCGGCAAGGTTGCAGGGGCCGCAAGAACCTTGGCACGGGTCACCGTGGCGGCGGGCCTGATCTTTCCCGTCATTTGCTTCGTCGCGCTTCGAGCGAAAGCCTGACGGCCAGGCGGATCGCCGCGCGGAAAACTCAAGCATCTGGCCGCCCAGCGCACGTCCACCCAGCGCCGACAGCTATAACATTGATAGTATTTCGACCCGGCGCTCGGTGCCCGCCGCACCGCTTGCGCTAGCATCGCGGTCGGGCTGGCGGCCCACGGCAAACGGCCCGCCTCGTTCCTTCACCCACTCACCGCGATCACGATCCCGCATGTACTACGCCATCGTCGGCACCTTCATGCTCCTGCTGCCGCTGCTTTCCATCGCGGCGGAGTCGCTGGCCTTCGGGGCGCCGCTGGATGCCGCGCTCGTCGCCAAGTGGTTTGCCTTCTGGGCCGTCGGCTGGCGCCTGCTGCTGGCCGGCTGCAAGCAGGTGGCCCAGCCGCGCTATACGGCACGCGAGATTCTGGGCCTGAAGTCGGACGAGTCGCTGATCCTGGTGCGCGAGCTCGGCTTTGCCAATGTCGCCATCGGGCTGGTGGGCGTGCTCAGTCTGTGGCTGCCGTCCTGGCGGCTGGCCGGTGCGTTTGCTGGCGGCGTGTTCTACGGCCTGGCGGGCGTCATGCATGCCGTGCAGGGCCACCGCAATCGGCTGGAGAACGTTGCCATGGTGTCCGACCTCGGTGCTTGCGCGGTGCTGCTCGGCGCGTGCCTGCTGGTGCTGGGGCAGCGCGGTGCGGCCTGACGTCGCACTGGGCCTTTTTCAAACCCCCCGGAAAGAACCATGAAAGCACTGATCACCGCAGCAGCCATCGCCTGCGTCACCGCCGCTTGCGCCTCCAAACCGTCCGTCAACGACCCTTCCGCAGGGGGCCGGGACGTGGCCTTTGCCTGCACCAATGGCGAAGAGCTGTCGGTCCGATTCTTTCTTGCGCAGGGCCGCGCGGTGCTGCTGCGCCAGGGGCAAAGCATCGAGCTGCCGCAGCAACCCAGCGGCTCGGGTTTTATTTATTCCAACGGCCCCAACACCATTCGCGGCAAAGGCGCTGACCTGACGGTGGAGATCGGCCGCATGGTGCCGCTCCAGTGCAAGGCCAAGGAGTGAATCGCTGAACGATTCCGTTGCGCGGCATGTAGCGCTCGAGTTCGGACGATCCGCAGTGCGGCCATCGGTCCGGTCGCAGTGGGGCCGCTGGCGCTTGGGTGCGGCCCCTGGGTGCGCCCGCTTAATCGGCCTTGGCTTTGGCCACGGCGCCAGTGGCCACACGGCGGCGCAGCTCGCTCATCACGGCCTTCAGGCGGCGGGCGTTGTCGGGGCCCATGCGCACCAGCATCTTCTGCCCGCTGGACAGGGCCTGCAGCGCTGGGTCGGCGTATTCGTAGCGCACCCAGGGCCGGGTGGACGGGACCTCGCCCTTGACCTGCGTGAGCTGCACGGCCACCGGCCCGGTGGGCACGGGCGTGGCCAGCAACTGGTCCAGCACGGCCACCAGGCGGTTGTTGAAGTAGCGCCCGGGGTAGCCCAACTCTTCATACGCGGTCTGGAACAGCGGGTAGAGCCGGGCGTAGAGCTTGACCGCCGCATCCAGCGGCACGCTCTCGGCGAAGGCCACGAAGGCGTGATAGCGCGCGGCGTTGGCGGGGGCGATGGTCTGGGTCGGCGCGTCGGCGGCGCCCGCCACCTCGAAGCGGCCGGGCGCGGGTTGCACCGGCCACAGGCGGGCGGGCGCGTAGGGCTGCGCCAGGTTGTCCACGGTGGCGACGGCGCGGCGCACAAAGCCGTCCAGTTGCAGAAAGCTGGCCACGCGCTGCGCGCCCAGCAATTGCCGCAGCGCTTGGGCGACGTGCGCGTCGGAATCGGCCAGCGCGGGCAAGGCGGTGTCGGCCGGGGCCAGCGCGTCGACGGGGTTGTCGGGCTCCGAGGCCTGGGTCATGGGCGCGGACGCACCATCGTCGGGCGTCGACGCGGGTGCCGACGCCTCGGCCGCCGGCTGCGGCGCCGGGGTGTGGGCGGGCCGCCACCCGAACCACCACGCCGCACCCAAGACCGCCGCGGCCATCACGACCCAGCCAACCCAGGCTGACGAGGACTGCCGGGGGGGATGGAAATCAACGGGGTCTTTCTCGGGCATCTCGATCCTTTGCGCTGTAGTGGCTGCGCGGCGCGGGCCCGCCAAAGCAGGCCGCAAGCCGCGCCGACGTCACGCCAACTTTAAAATTGATAGCGCGTTGCGCTTGATCCGCCCATGGTATTGCCTCGAAGGCATCATGGCCGGCCTGGCTACAGCAGCTTACGCGGTTTACATGCCGCAGGGCGATCGCCGCTCGAGCGCAGGCGGGTGCCGGTTGTGCACGCGTTGGCGTTGTATAACGCAGGGCAGCGCGTATTGGCCCCGCACCGCGCGATGGTTCCGCCATGCCCTGCCCCATCCCCCTTCATGAAATCGAGTTCAGCGACGTGCGCGCCCAAGGGCCGGGCGGGCAGAACGTCAACAAGGTGTCCAGCGCGGTTCACCTGCGCTTCGACATCGGGCGTTCGTCGCTGCCGCCGGCGATCAAGCACAGACTGCTGGCCCTGCCGGACCAGCGCGTCACCCGGGAAGGCGTCATCGTCATCAAGGCGCAGACCTCGCGCAGCCGCACCCGCAACCGCGCCGAGGCGCTGGCGCGCCTGCACGCGCTGGTTGCCGAAGCCGCGCACGTGCAGCCCCTGCGCCGCGCCACCCAGCCCACCCGCGCCTCCCGGCTGCGCCGCCTGGAGAGCAAGGCAATGCGCTCGAGCCTCAAATCCGCCCGCGGCAAGCCGCAAATTTAAATGGGGTCGAAATTTAAATGGGGTCGGATCAACATTGTTACGAATACGCCAACTGACTTTGGAGACATCATGACGGACCGACTCTTTGTCTACGGCACGTTGGCGCCGGGACGGCCGAATGCGCACGTGCTCGCCGACGTGCCTGGCACGTGGGAGAGCGCGACGGTGCGGGGCACGCTCGTGCAGGACGGCTGGGGCGCGGCGGCCGGCTACCCGGGCATCGTGCCCACCGAGGCGGGCGACGAGGTGCACGGGTTGGTTTTCAGCTCGCCCCAGATGGCGGCGCACTGGGGTCGGCTGGACGCGTTCGAGGGGCCGGGCTACGTGCGGGTGCTCGTCACCGCACGCCTGGCGAGCGGCACTGCGGTGGATGCGTACGTGTACGCCCTCGCTGGCTCGCCAACGGGGCGTCCCGACGCCGCTGGATCTGCCGACGATACCCGCCGATGAGACGCACAAGACTGCTTTGGCTTTCGCTTGCGCTGGGCGCACTGGCGCTGGCAGCCGGGGCAACTTTTGGCGCGGAGTGGGTTTTCAGCCCCGGCATTCTGCTGACCGCCCCGATCGGGTGGCTGGGGATTCACGTCGATCCGCTGAGCCTTGCCGCCTTTCTGGCAACGCTCGTGCTGGTCTGGGTCGGCTCGTGGCTGGCGTGGAGTGCGGCGGCCTTCCTGGTCCTTTGCGTTTGGCGCCACCTTTCGGCATGAAGGGGAGCGCCAGCCGGCGTGCATGGGCAAACACGGCCCATCAAACGTCGCCTCGGTCGCCGGTACCGCCGGGGTTTCCCAAATCGCGCCGCAGCGGTCCGTGCACCAGCCGGGCAAGAAAAAACCCCGCTACATTTTGAGTAGCAGGGTTTCCTTGATGTATCTGGTGGGCCCTGAGTGACTCGAACACTCGACCTACGGATTAAGAGTCCGCTGCTCTACCAACTGAGCTAAGAGCCCGAATTTCGTCCGACGTCCGAAAATTCGTAGCCTGCGATTGTACTGTGGATTGAAGGGGTGGCGCAACCACAGCGCAGCGCGCGCCGATTCGGGTCGCACCGATCGATGCCCCGGCCGGTACGGGCAGCGTGCCGTGCCGCCGCACGCTCGCCGACCGGCCCCCGCGTATCATCTTCTCGTCTGCCGGATGCACGACCGGGGTTGGGCGCGGATCGATATGCCGCCTTTCCCTCGGCCGGCCAATGCGCTGCGTGTCCGGCCGTCTGAAGTGACCCATGCGAAGCCAAGTCAACCCTTTTCGCCATGGATTTCCCCTGTGCGCAGCCATGGCGCTGGGCATGATGTGCGCCTCCATGCCCAGTGGCGCTCAGGCTGAAAAGCCGGTTCTGTCGGCGCAGGAGAGCGATCCCGTCCGGATGGGCTGGATGCAGGGCTTTCCGCCGCTGAAGGACCGGCAGCTGCGCTTTGCCGACGGCTCGTTCTTCGAGTTTCCGGCCATGCGCTGGAGCGTGGTGCACATGAGCGAGTTCATGCCCGTGGTCAGCGTCTCGCGCGGCCTGCGCGCGCCCGATCCGCTGCCCTATCGCCTCGATCCGCGCATCGATGTCATCGCGTTCCGCCCGACAAACGCGGACACGGACATGACCTGGGAAGAATCGCTGTGGCAGAACTACACCGATGGCATCGTGATCCTGCATCAGGGTCGCATCGTCCATGAAAGGTACTTCGGCGCGCTGGCGGCGGACCGTAGGCACGCCGCGATGTCGGTGACCAAGTCCCTCACCGGCACGCTGGGCGCGGTGCTGGTGGCCGAGGGCACGCTGGATGAGAACAAACGGGTGGCCGACTACATCCCCGAGCTCGCGGACTCGGCCTTTGGCGATGCGACGGTGCGCCAGGTCCTGGACATGACCACGGCGCTCCAATTCAGCGAAGACTACGCCGACCCCAAGGCCGAGATCTGGCAGTACTCGGCCGCGGGCAACCCCTTGCCCAAGCCCAAGGGATACGCAGGCCCCGTCGGCTACCACGCGGCGCTGCAAACGATCAAAAAGGGCGGCGTGCACGGCGAGGCGTTTGGCTACAAGACGCCCAATGCGGACGTGATGGGCTGGCTGGTGGCCCGTGCCAGCGGCAAGCCGGTGGGCGAGCTGCTGGCCGAGCGCGTATGGCGCCGGATCGGCATGGAGCAGGATGCCTATTGCTCGGTGGACGAGCTGGGCACGCCGTTTGCCGGTGGCGGCTTCAACGCCGGCCTGCGCGACATGGCGCGCTTTGGCGAGCTGATTCGCAACCAGGGGCGCTGGCGCGGCGAGCAGATCCTGCCCGCCCGCGCTATCGAAGACATCGCCCGTGGCGGCAGCAAGGCGGCGTTTGCGCGGTCGGACCACCCCGAATTGCCCGGCTGGTCGTATCGCGACATGTGGTGGCACACGGCCAACGCGCACGGCGCCTTCGCGGCGCGTGGCGTGCATGGGCAAACCATCTACATCGACCCGGTGGCGGAGATGGTGATCGTGCGATTTGCCTCGCACCCCGTCGCCGCCAACAGCGCCAACGACCCGACCTCGCTGCCGGCCTACGAGGCCGTGGCGCGCCATCTGATGGGGCGCAAATAGGCTGGTGCGCCACTCACGCGGCGGCCCCGCCGGGCAGGCCCAGCAAGGCATGGCGCGTGATGAGCAGCACCTGGTCATCGCCTGCGCTGGTGGGCAGCCAAAACACCGGCAGTTGCGCGAAAGCGGCCTCGAAGTGCGCGCGCTCGTTGCCGATCTCCAGCACCAGCACGGCGTCCTCGCTCATGCGCGCGGGCGCGTCCAGCAGCAGGCGGCGGATGAAGTCCATGCCGTCCGCCCCGCCGGCCAGGGCCAGTTCGGGCTCGGCGCGGTATTCGTCGGGCAGGCGCGCCATGCTGTCGGCATTGACGTAGGGCGGGTTGCACAAGATCAAGTCCCATGGCCCCGGGCAAGCGGCCAGGCCGTCGGATTCGATGAGTTGGACGCGCTCTTGCAGGCCGTGCTTGGCCACGTTGATGCGCGCCACGGCCAGCGCGTCGCTTGAAATGTCGGCGCCGGTCACGCTCACCTCGGGCCAGGCCATGGCCGTCAGACACGCCAGGCTGCCGTTGCCGGTGCACAGGTCGAGCACCTCGCGCGTCTGCCCGGACAGCCACGGGTCAATGCTGCCATCGGCCAGCAGCTCGGCAATGAAGCTGCGCGGCACGATGGCGCGCTCGTCCACGTAAAACGGCACGCCGGCCAGCCAGGCCTCGCGCGTGAGGTAGGCGGCGGGCTTGCGGGTGGCGATGCGTGCTTCGAAAAGAGTAGCTATCTGCGCTTGACTGGCGGGCGCTACAGCCTGATTTTCTATTGAATCGGGTTCATCGCCCAAAGGGCTGTCCAGCGGCAGGCCCAGGCGCCACAGCACCAGCCAGGCGGCTTCGTCACGGGCGTTCGTGGTGCCGTGTCCGAAGGACACGCCGGCGGCGGCCAGCTGCGCCGCGCCGCGTGCGATGAGCTGGCCCACGGTAGCAGCGGCAGGGTCGGTTGCTGGGGAATTCATCAAGGCCTTGAGAGTCACAAAAGACGCGGCCTGGGGCTGCCGCGCGAGCACGTTCGCCCTGCGGATTTTGACCCATGGCCGACGGGAACCCCCTCACGGCGCCCCGGCCGCGCGGCCTTTCAATGAGCTGGCGCGGCGGTTTGCAGTGCGCCCGCGTGCATTGCGTCACCCTGCCCAGCCCGTTGCTGGGCGGCTTTTTGTTCGGCCGCCTTGGTCTTGGCCATGTGCCGCCCGGCAAAGCAGCCGCCGACGGCCCCCAGCACGGCGTGGTGCCCGGCATAGTGGCCGGCCACAGCGCCCACCGCCGCCCCCTTGATGCACCCCTTGGCGCTGGCCGCGCCCGAGGTGGCGGCCAGCAGAACGGCCAGGCTGCAGGCGACCAGAGTGGATGATTTCATGGCGAACCCTTTCAAAATGAAAGCTTCAATCCCCATCAACGCAGCGGCGCGGCGCTTCGTGGACAAGGAAGCGCCGCACGCCCGGGGCACCAATCCAGTGAGGCCTTTCGACCGAAACCGCGCGCCCTGCTGCCCACCAGCGATCCGACGCAGTCACCACCACGCGCGGCCAAACGCCGCCCCGGGGCGTTATCCTTGCGCCCGCCCGGGTCTGCGCTTGCAGGCGCCCTCCCCCCACTACTTCCGCCCATGTCGACTGTTTTCAACTTCACCTTCGTGCCCTGGTTTCGCTCGGTCGCGCCCTACATTCACACGCACCGCGGCAAAACCTTCGTGGTGGGGCTGGTGGGCGAGGCGATCGCGGCGGGCAAGCTGGCCGCCATTGCCACCGACCTGGCGCTGATCCAGAGCATGGGCGTGAAGGTGGTGCTGGTGCACGGGTTTCGCCCGCAGGTCAATGAGCAGTTGCAGATCAAGGGCCAGCCGGCCCACTATTCGCACGGTCAGCGCATCACCGACGCCGTGGCGCTGGACTGCGCGCAGGAGGCCGCGGGGCAATTGCGCTACGAGATCGAGGCCGCCTTCAGCCAGGGCCTGCCCAACACGCCCATGGCGGGCGCCACGGTGCGGGTGATCTCGGGCAACTTCATCACCGCGCGGCCCATGGGCATCATCGACGGGGTGGACTTCAAGAGCACCGGCGTGGTGCGCAAGGTGGACGTGGCGGGCATTCGCCGCTCGCTGGACGGTGGCGCGATGGTGCGGATCTCGCCCTTCGGCTTTTCGCCCACGGGCGAGGCCTTCAACCTGGCGATGGAAGAAACGGCCACCTCGGTGGCGATGGCGCTGCAGGCCGACAAGCTGCTGTTCGTGACCGAGACGCCCGGCCTGCGCATGCGCCCGGGCGAGCCGGCATCGGACGACAACCCGATCGACACCGAGATCCCGCTGGCCGAGGCGCGCGCGCTGCTGGCGCGCCTGCCCGCCGCCGAGCAGCCCACGGACGAGAGCTTTTACCTGCGCCACTGCGTGACGGCCTGCGAGCACGGCGTGGAGCGCAGCCACATCCTGCCCTACGCCACCGACGGCGCGCTGCTGCTGGAGGTGTATGTGCACGACGGCATCGGCACCATGGTGGTGGACGAAAAACTGGAGAGCCTGCGCGAGGCCGATTCGGACGACGTGGGCGGCATCCTGCAGCTGATCGAGCCCTTCGAGAAGGACGGCACCCTGGTCAAGCGCAGCCGCACCGACATCGAGCGCGACATCGGCAACTACACCGTGCTGGAGCACGACGGCGTGATCTTTGCCTGCGCCGCGCTCTACCCCTACCCCGACGCCGGCACCGCCGAGATGGCGGCGCTGACCGTGTCGCCGCAAAGCCAGGGTCAGGGCGACGGCGAGAAGGTCTTGAAGCGCGTGGAGCAACGCGCGCGCCTGATGGGCCTGAAAAGCATCTTCGTGCTGACCACGCGCACCATGCACTGGTTCATCAAGCGCGGCTTTCAGGTGGTGGACCCGGACTGGCTGCCCGACGCGCGCAAGCGCAAGTACAACTGGGACCGGCGCAGCCAGGTGCTGGTCAAAAATCTCTGAAGCAGCCGGACGCAGAGGACGCAAAGAACGCGCAAAGGACGCAAAAGAGAAATTCAAGAAAGGATTTTTCTGCGTCTTCTGCGAAACCTTTGCGTCCTCTGCGTCCGGTACTTTTAGCCCTCCGATGAGCACGCCGCCCGATTCCGTCGCCGCCCCCGAGGCCTTCGACCTGCTGTCCACGCTGGTGGCGGTGGTGCGCGCGGACGGCCGCTGCGAGACGGTCAACTCGGCGCTGGAGAACGCGCTGTGCCAGTCGCGCCGCAAGCTGGTGCAGGGTCAGGCGCTGGACTGGTTCGTCGATCCTGCGCCGCTGCGCGATGCGCTGAAGCGCACGGGCGAGCTCATCGTCAGCCGCTTCGAGGCCACGCTGCACGGCCCCGTGCTGGGTGCGCACCCGCTGCCGGTGCACGTCGTCGTCAGCCCGCTGGAGCGCGGCGGCGCAGGCGCCAGCGTGCTGCTGGAGATGACCGAGATCGAGCAGCAGTCGCGCCAGGACCGCGAGGAGCGCACACACCGCCTGGCGCGCGAGCAAAAGGAGCTGCTGCGCAACCTGGCGCACGAGGTCAAGAACCCGCTGGGCGGCATTCGCGGCGCGGCGCAGCTGCTGGCGATGGAGGCGAGCGCGCGCCACTTCGCCGAATCGGCCGAGTACACCGACGTCATCATCCACGAGGCCGACCGCCTGCAGGCGCTGGTGGACCGCCTGCTGGCGCCGCACCAGCACGCGCTGGTGCTGGGCGACGTCAACATCCACGAAATCTGCGAGCGCGTGCGCTCGGTGGTGCTGGCCGAGTTTCCGCGCGGCCTCGCCATCTTGCGCGACTACGACGCCTCGCTGCCCGAGCTGCGCTGCGACCGCGAGCGGCTGATCCAGGCGCTGCTGAACATCGTGCGCAATGCCGCGCAGGCGCTGGCCGAGCGCATCGCGCAGGGCGATGCCGTCATCACCCTGCGCACCCGCGTGGCGCGCCAGGTCACCATCGGCCACCAGCGCTTCAAGCTGGCCATCGAGCTGCAGGTGCAAGACAACGGCCCTGGCGTGCCGCCGGAGCTGCGCGAGCGCATCTTCCAGCCCCTGGTGTCCGGGCGCGAAGGCGGCACCGGCCTGGGCCTGGCGCTGGCGCAAACCTTCGTGCAGCAGCACGAGGGCACGATCGAATACGACAACTCGCCGGGGGCGACGCGCTTCACGCTGCTGATCCCGGTACGCTGACGCACCCATGGAGCCCGCATGAAACCGATCTGGGTCATCGACGACGACCAATCCATCCGCTTCGTCTTGCAGCGCGCGCTCGAGCGCGAGCAGTTGCCGGTGCGCCTGTTCACCGATCCGCGCGACCTTGTCGCGGCGCTGGACGCCGGCGAGGTGCCGCAGGTGCTGGTCAGCGATATCCGCATGCCCGGCGGCAGCGGCATCGAGCTGCTGGCCGAGGTCAAGCGGCGCCAGCCCGCGCTGCCCGTCATCGTGATGACGGCCTACACCGACCTGGACAGCGCCGTAAGCGCCTTCCAGGGCGGCGCCTTCGAGTACCTGCCCAAGCCCTTCGACGTGGCCAAGGCGGTCGAACTGATCCGCCGCGCCGTGGGCGAAAGCCGGCCTGTGGACGCGGCCGAGCCGGACGGCGCCGGGATGCCGCAGATGCTGGGCCAGGCCCCCGCCATGCAAGAGGTATTTCGCGCCATCGGCCGGCTCAGCCAGAGCCAGGCCACGGTGCTCGTCACCGGCGCCAGCGGCACTGGCAAGGAACTGGTCGCCCTGGCCCTGCACCGCCACAGCCGGCGCGCCCAGGGGCCGTTCGTGGCCATCAACACCGCGGCCGTGCCCAAGGACTTGCTGGAGAGCGAGCTGTTCGGCCACGAGCGCGGCGCCTTCACCGGCGCGCAGGCCACGCGGCGCGGCCGCTTCGAGCAGGCTGCGGGCGGCACCCTGTTTCTGGACGAGATCGGCGACATGCCGCTCGACTTGCAGACGCGCCTGCTGCGCGTGCTGAGCGACGGCCAGTACTACCGCGTGGGCGGCCACCAGCCGCTGAAGGTGGACGCGCGCATCATCGCCGCCACGCACCAGAACCTGGAAGAGCGCGTGCGCGATGGCAGCTTTCGCGAAGACCTGTACCACCGCCTGAACGTCATCCGCCTGCGCCTGCCGCCGCTGCGCGAGCGCCGCGAGGACATCCCCGAGCTGGCGCGCTTGTTTTTGGCCCGCAGCGCGCAGGAGCTGGGCGTGGAGCCCAAGCGCATTGCCGACACGGCACTGGCGCGCCTGGCCGCCTTCGACTACCCCGGCAACGTGCGCCAGCTGGAGAACCTGTGCCGCTGGCTCACCGTGATGGCGCCCACGCAGATCATCCAGAGCGAGGATTTGCCGGCCGACCTGTTTGGCACAAGTCCGCCGCCTGCCACCCCGCCGGCGCCGGCCATCGCGTTCACCGAAACCCGCGCCGTGCCGGCGCCCGCGATCGGGGGCGGGGCCAGCGAAGCCGGCGCCCCCGCCGACTGGGCCACCGCCCTCGCCCGCGAGGCCCGCACCCGGCTGGAGGCCGGTGAGCCCGAGGTCTGGAAGCACCTGGCCGACCGCTTCGAGGCCGAGCTGCTGCGCACCGCCCTCGCCCTCACCCATGGCCGCCGCGCCGAGGCGGCGCAAAAGCTCGGCATCGGGCGCAACACCATCACGCGCAAGATGCAGGATTTGGGACTGGACGACTGAGCCAGCCCCAGGGCCGGCGCAACGCCGGCCCCGGCCTGCACGCAAACGTGCACGGCCATGCACGCGAGTGGTGCGCCGTCGGTTGATGCGCACGCCCTGAACCGGGGCATCCACGACCCGCCTGCATGCCACATCCGCACGCCGCCCCGGCGTCGCAGCGCCGCCGCGCGCCCTCGGACATGACCTGGCACGGTTCCTGCTTGAAGCCTTGCATCCGCAGTTTCAACTCCAGGAGAGAGGCCTTGCCCCACCGTTCGCACCCCTTGATTTCCGGCCTGCTGGCCGCCGGCCTTTTCGGCGTCAGCCTTGGCGCGTTGGCGCAGACGGCCGAAGCGACCGCGCCGGCCGCCGCGCCCGAGCACAGTCTGAGCTTCAACGTGGGGGCCGTCAGCGACTACCGTTACCGCGGCATCTCGCAAAGCCGCCTCAAGCCGGCCATCAGTGCGGGCGCCGACTACAGCCATTCGAGCGGCCTGTACGTGGGCACCTGGCTGTCGTCGATCCGCTGGATCAAGGACGCGGGCGGCGACGCGCCGATGGAATGGGACGTGTACGGCGGCTACAAGGGCAGCGCCGGCCCCATCGGCTACGACGTCGGCCTGCTGCGCTACCAGTACCCCAGCGCCGCGCTGGCCGTCAGCCCCAACACCACCGAAATCTACGGCGCGCTGACCTGGGAAATGGTCACGCTGAAGTACTCGCACGCGCTGACCAACCTGTTCGGCGTGGCCGACAGCAAGGGCAGCGGCTACCTCGACCTGAGCGCCAACTTCGACCTGGGCGACGGCTGGTCGGTGGTGCCGCACGTCGGCCGCCAGGGCGTGCGCCACAACGGCGCGCTGGCCTACACGGACTACGCGCTGACGCTGAACAAGGATTTCGGCAAGGGGCTGTCGGCCAGTGCCGCCCTGATTGGCACCAATGCCGACAAGGCGCTCTACGTCACGCCCTCGGGGCGCTTCACCGGCCGCACCGCGCTGGTGCTGGGCATCAAGTATTCGTTTTAAGCAAAAAACCACTCCAGCGCCCATCGATCAAGCGCGAACAGCTATCAAAAAGGAAGCAACATGAAACTGGTGACCGCCATCATCAAACCCTTCAAGCTCGAGGAGGTGCGCGAGGCCCTGGCCGCCGTCGGCGTGGCCGGGCTCACGGTCTCCGAAGTCAAGGGCTTCGGCCGCCAGAAGGGCCACACCGAGCTGTACCGCGGCGCGGAATACGTGGTCGATTTCTTGCCCAAGATCCGCATCGAGGCGGCCGTGGCCGACGGCGACCTGGATCGCGTGATCGAGGCCATCGAGCAAGGCGCGCGCACCGGCAAGATCGGCGACGGCAAGATTTTCGTCACCACGCTGGAGCAGGTCATCCGCATCCGCACCGGCGAGACCGGCACCGAAGCCCTTTGATGGCACGCATGCACCGAGGACCCGACACCATGAAACGAATTCTCTTTCTGCTCACCCTGCTGCTGGCCCTTCCGGCCTTTGCCGCCGACGCCCCGGCGCCCGCGCTCAACTCGGGCGACACCGCCTGGATGCTCACCTCCACCCTGCTGGTGATCCTGATGACCATCCCGGGCCTGGCGCTGTTCTACGGGGGCCTCGCGCGCAGCAAGAACATGCTGAGCGTGCTGGTGCAGGTGTTCGTCATCTTCTCGCTCATCACCCTGCTGTGGGCCGTCTATGGCTACAGCCTGACCTTCAGCGGCGAGGGCAACTTCTTCGGCGGCATGGACAAGCTGTTTTTGAAGAGCGTCACGCAAGAAACCTTCGGCGGGTTGCCCACCATCCCCGAATACGTGTTCCTGGCCTTCCAGGGCACCTTCGCTGCCATCACCGTGGCGCTGACGGTGGGTGCCTTTGCCGAGCGCGCGCGCTTTTCGGCCGTGCTGCTGTTCGCGGTGCTGTGGTTCACCTTGAGCTACGTGCCGATCGCGCACATGGTGTGGGGCGGCGGCCTGCTGGCCAAGGACGGCGCGCTGGACTTCGCCGGCGGCACCGTGGTGCACATCAACGCCGGCATGGCCGGGCTGGTGGGCGCCTACATGGTGGGCAAGCGCATCGGCTTCGGCCGCGAGGCCATGGCGCCGCACAGCCTGACGCTGACCATGGTGGGCGCCTCGCTGCTGTGGGTGGGCTGGTTCGGCTTCAACGCCGGCTCGGCGGGCGCAGCCAACGGCCAGGCCGGCCTGGCCTTCGTCACCACGGTGCTGGCCACGGCGGCGGCCACGCTGTCCTGGAGCGCCGCCGAGGCGCTGCACAAGGGCAAGGCCTCGATGCTGGGCGCGGCCTCGGGCGCGGTGGCCGGCCTGGTCGCGGTCACGCCGGCGGCCGGTTTTGTCGGCCCCATGGGCGCCATCGTCATCGGCGCGGTGGCGGGCGTGGTGTGCCTGTGGGGCGTGGGCGGGCTCAAGCGCATGCTGCGCGTGGACGACGCCTTCGACGTCTTCGGCGTGCACGGCGTGGGCGGCATCGTCGGCGCCATCCTGACCGGCGTGTTTGCCGCGCCCGCCTTGGGCGGCGCGCAGGGCGCGGACTTTGCCATGGCCCAGCAGGTGTGGGTGCAGACCAAGAGCGTGCTGATGACCGTGGTGTGGTCGGGCGTGACGGCCTTCATCGCCTTCAAGATCGCCGACCTGGTGTTCGGCCTGCGCGTGAGCGAGGAAGACGAGCGCCAGGGTCTGGACATCACCAGCCACGGCGAGACGGCCTACGTGCGGTGACCCAAGCTGGGGAAAACCGCGGTTCGGCCTGGGCCGCAGTGCCGCTACATTGGGGTTTCCTGCCAAGGCACACACGGAGACACCTCGATGCCCCATTCCCGCCCCCTCACCCGCCGCCACATCGCCCAGGCCGGCCTGGGTCTGCTGGCCGCCAGCGCGCTGGGCGCGCGCGCGCAAGGCGCCTGGCCGACCAAACCAGTGCGCATCGTCGTCGGCTTTTCGGCCGGCGGCACCACCGACGTGGTGGCACGCCTGATGGCCAAGGAGCTGACCGAGGCGCTGGGCCAGCCCTTCATCGTGGACAACAAGCCCGGCGGCGGCAGCAACATCGCCACCGACCTGGTGCGCGAGGCCGCACCCGACGGCTACACGCTGCTGATGATGGCCGTCACCAGCACCATCAACCAGACGCTGTACAAGAACGTCAAGTTCAAGCTGGAGCGCGACTTCGACGGCGTGGTGCTGTGCACCAAGGTGCCCAACATCCTGGTGGTCAACCCCACCGTGCCAGCCAAGACCGTCAAGGAGCTGATCGACTGGGCGCGCGCCAACGAAGGCAAGGTGTCCTACGCCTCCTCGGGCAGCGGCACGTCCATCCACATGGCCGGCGAGCTGTTCAAGCTGCGCACCGGCCTGAAGACGCTACATGTGCCCTACAAGGGCAGCGCGCCGGCGCTGACGGACCTGATCGGCGGACAGGTGCAATACATGTTCGACAACATGCCGTCGGCCTGGCCTCACGTGCAAGGTGGCAAGCTGCGCGCGCTGGCCGTCACCACCCGGCAGCGCTCGCCCTCGGCCCCCGACGTGCCCACCATGGAGGAAAGCGGCGTGTCGCCCTTCGACGTCACCTCCTGGTTCGGCCTGGTGGCCCCCAAGGGCACACCCAAGGCGGTGCAAGACCGGATCAATCAGGTGGTGAACGCGGCGTTCGACAAGCCGGAGATCAAGCAGGCCTACGCCAAGCTGGGCGCCATCGCCGAGAAGAACAGCCCGCAGGACTTCAGCCGCTTCATTCACGACGAGGTCAACAGCTGGGCGCCGGTGGTCAAGGCCTCGGGGGCACAAGTGGATTGACGGGCCATCGAAGAACGCCCGCGCGATAGGCGCCATACGCATTGGCGCATGAACGGCCGGGCGTCCCGTCGCACAATGCGTGGATGACGACCGCCGGCGCGCTCGATGACTGCCTGCAACGCCTGCGCCACACCGATGGCGTGCTGGTGCAGGTGGCCGAAACGCGCGGCTCGGCCCCGCGCGAGGCCGGCACCTGGATGGTGGTCTGGCCCGATGCCTTGAGCGCCACCATCGGCGGCGGGCAGCTCGAGTTCCAGGCCACGGCCGACGCGCGCGCGCTGCTGGCCGGCCACGCCGGCGGCCCGCGCCATGGCGAGCTGCGCCGCTACCCGCTGGGGCCAAGCCTGGGACAGTGCTGCGGCGGCATGGTGTTCTTGCGCTACGAGCGCATCGGCGCGGCCGACGCGCCCGCGCTGCGCGAGCGCCTGCAGGCGCGCCTGACGCCGCTGGCGCTGTTCGGCGGTGGGCACGTGGGGCACGCCCTGGTGCGCGTGCTGGCCACCCTCCCCTACGCCGTGCGCTGGATCGACAGCCGCGACGAGGTGTTTCCCGCAAGCCTGCCGGCACAGGTCCATACCGAATTCAGCGACCCGGTCCACACCGCGGTGCACGATTTGACGCCCGGCAGCCGCGTGCTGATCATGAGCTTCAGCCACGCCGAGGACCTGGACATCGTGATCGCCTGCCTGGAGCGCCTGCGCGAGCGCGATGACCTGCCCTACATCGGCCTGATCGGCAGCAAGACCAAGTGGGCCACCTTTCGCCACCGCCTGTCGGCGCGCGGCTTCAGCGAGGCCGAGCAGGCGCGCATCACCTGCCCCATCGGCATTCCCGGCATCACCGGCAAGGAGCCCGAGGTGATTGCCGTGGCCACCGCCGCGCAGCTGCTGCTGATGGCGCCGCCCGGGCCGGGCGCCACGCCGCAAGCGCTGCCGCAAACGGCCCGATCGGCCGTGGACTGCGCGGGTTAACCCGGGTGTTATGCGGCCCGCAACATGTCGGATATGGGGCATCCGGTATGCCACGATGCAAAAGAAAGGCGCACCATTGCGGCATAGCCACCTCGGCGCCGCGCTGCGCCCGCGCCCTTGACCGAGAGATACGCCATGACCCAGCCAACACCCACCCCCACGCCCTCTCAAGTCATTCGCTTCTATCACCGGGGCGCCGTGGTCACGGTCCGGGGCGAGCCCACCACGCGCACCGTGCTGGACTGGCTGCGCGAGCGCGAGCGCGCCACCGGCACCAAGGAAGGCTGCAACGAGGGCGATTGCGGCGCCTGCACCGTGGTGCTGGGCGAGCTCGATGCCGCAGGTGGGTTGCAGCTCGCCAGCGTCAACGCCTGCATCCAGTTCCTGCCCACGCTCGACGGCAAGGCCTTGTTCACGGTGGAGGATTTGCAGGCGCTGGGCCAGGACAAGCAGGCCGCGCGGGCCCACGACGCCGACCTGCACCCCGTGCAGCAGGCCATGGTCGAGTGCCACGGCTCGCAGTGCGGCTTTTGCACTCCTGGTTTCGTGATGTCGATGTGGTCCACCTACGAGGCGCACCAGCAGGCCGGCACCCGCCCGTCGCGCCAGCAACTGGCCGATGACCTGTCGGGCAACCTGTGCCGCTGCACTGGCTACCGGCCCATCCTCGACGCCGGCCAGCGCATGTTCGATTTGCCCGCCGTGCGGCTCGACCGCACCGCCGTGGTGCGTGCCCTCCATGAGCTGAAGGCTCCCGCCGCGCTGGACTACACCGCCGCCACCGCCACGCCGCAGGGCGAGCGGCTCGATCACTTTCACGCCCCGCGCAGCGCCGACGAACTGGCCGCCCTGCGCCTGGCCAAGCCCAAAGCGCGCATCCTGGCCGGCTCCACCGACGTGGGCCTGTGGGTCAACAAGCAGTTTCGCGACGTCGGCGATCTGATCTATACCGGCCGCGTGGTCGATTTGCAGCGCGTCGAAGAGCGCGGCGACGAGCTGTGGATCGGCGCGGCCGCCTCGCTGGAAGACGCCTGGCGCGCCCTGGTGCAGCGCGCGCCGCAGCTGGCCGACGTGTGGCTGCGCTTTGCCTCGCCGCCCATCCGCCACGCCGGCACCATGGGCGGCAACGTGGCCAACGGCTCGCCCATCGGCGACTCGCCCCCCATCCTGATGGCGCTGGACGCGCACATCGAGCTGCGCCGCGGCAATGCGGTGCGCCGCATGCCGCTGACCGACTTTTATCTGGACTACATGAAAAACGCCCTGCAAGAGGGCGAGTTCGTGCAGGCCGTGGCCGTGCCGCTGGCGGCCTTTGCGCGCCAGGTGCGCGGCTACAAGATCAGCAAGCGCTTCGACTGCGACATCTCCGCCTTGTGCGCGGGCATGGCGATCGAGCTGGCGGGCGGCACGGTCCAGAGCATCCGCCTGGCCTACGGCGGCATGGCCGGCATCGTCAAGCGCGCCGCGCACGCCGAGGCGGCCGTCCTGGGCCAGCCCTGGACGCAAGCGACCGTGCGCGCTGCCAAGCAGGCCATGAAGCAGGACTATCAACCGCTGACCGACATGCGCGCCAGCGACGGCTATCGCCTGCAGGTGGCGCAAAACCTGATCGAGCGCCTGTGGCTGGAGACCCGCGCCGAGGCGCCGCTGGCTGCCCGCGACACCAGCGTGTTCAGCGTCATGCCGCACGCCGCGGCCTGAAGCGGCAGCAACCCCGGTTCAAGGAGATCACCATGAACAAGCCCGTTGTCGACCATCTGCTGCGCCCGGCCGAGCCCTTTGCCGACTACCACGCCAACCTCCGGCACCGGCTGGATACCGAAGGCGAGAGCCGTGCCCAGCACGCCGGCGCGCGCGTGGGCATCAGCCTGCCGCACGAATCCGCCGTGCTGCACGTCACCGGCACCGCCACCTACGCCGACGACATTCCCGAGCTGGCCGGCACGCTGCACTGCGCGCTGGGGCTGTCGCCGGTGGCGGCCGGGCGCCTGCTGGGCATGGACCTGGACGCCGTGCGCGCGATGCCCGGCGTGGTCAGGGTCATCACGGGCGAGGACATCCCGGGCGTCAACGACTGCGGCTCGGCCGTGCCGGACGATCCCATCCTGTGCGACGGCGAGATTCGCTTTGTCGGCCAGCCGGTGTTCGCCGTCGTCGCCCAAACGCGCGACCAGGCGCGCCGCGCCGCCGCCCTGGCCAGGAAGGTGCTGCAGATCGAGCCGGCCGAGCCGGTGCTGACGCCGCGCCAGGCCCACGCCAAGGGCCAGTACGTGGTGCCGCCGATGCACCTGCTGCGCAGCAGCAGCGGCCGGGACGAGGCCGGCATCCGCGCCGCCATCGCCGCCGCGCCGCACCGCCTGAGGGGCGAATGGGACGTGGGCGGGCAGGAGCAGTTCTACCTCGAGGGGCAGATCAGCTACGCCATCCCCAAGGAGGGCGGCGGCATGCACGTGCACTGCTCCACGCAGCACCCCAGCGAGATGCAGCACCTGGTGGCGCACGCGCTGGGCGTGTCCTCCAACGCGGTGCTGGTCGAGTGCCGGCGCATGGGCGGCGGCTTTGGCGGCAAGGAGTCGCAGTCGGCGCAGTTCGCCTGCATCGCCGCCGTGGCTGCGCGCGCGCTGAACCGCTCGGTCAAGCTGCGGCTGGACCGCGACGACGACTTTCTCATCACCGGCCGGCGCCACGGCTTCTGGTACGAGTACGACGTGGGCTACGACGACGACGGCCGCATCCTGGGCGTCACGCTGCAAATGGTCTCGCACTGCGGCCACTCGGCCGATTTGTCGGCCCCCGTGATGACGCGCGCGGTCTGCCACTTCGACAACGCCTACTGGCTGCCCGAAGTGGCCATGCACGGCTATTGCGGCAAGACCAACACGCAAAGCAACACGGCGTTTCGCGGCTTTGGCGGCCCGCAGGGCGCCATCGCCATCGAATACATCCTGGACAGCATTGCGCGCAAACTGGGCCACGATGCGCTGGCCGTGCGCCGCGCCAACTTCTATGGTCAGGGCGAGCGCAACGTCACGCCCTACCGCCAGACGGTGACCGACAACGTGATCCACGAGCTGGTCGAGCAACTGGAGGCCAGCAGCGACTATGCCGCGCGCCGCGCCGCCGTGGCGGCCTACAACGCTGAAAACACGGTGCTCAAGCGCGGCCTGGCGCTCACGCCGGTCAAGTTCGGCATCAGCTTCAACGTCAAGCACTTCAACCAGGCCGGCGCGCTGGTGCACATCTACACCGACGGCTCGATCCTGGTCAACCACGGCGGCACCGAGATGGGCCAGGGCCTGAACACCAAGGTGGCGCAGGTGGTGGCGCACGAGCTGGGTGTGGGTTTTGACCGCGTGCGCTGCACCGCCACCGACACCAGCAAGGTGGCCAACACCTCGGCCACGGCGGCCTCCACCGGCGCCGACCTCAACGGCAAGGCCGCGCAGGACGCCGCGCGCCAGCTGCGCGAGCGCCTGGCCGCCAGCACCGCCGCGCGCCACGGCGGGCGGGCCACCGACGTGCGCTTCGCCAACGACCAGGTGCACGTGGGCGGCAAGACCCTGCCCTTCAACACCGTCATCAGCGAGGCCTATCTGGATCGCGTGCAGCTGTGGTCCGACGGCTTCTACGCCACCCCCGGCCTGTCCTGGGACAAGGACAAGATGCAGGGCCGCCCGTTCTACTACTTTGCCTACGGCGCCGCCGTGAGCGAGGTGGTGATCGATACCCTGACGGGCGAATGGAAGCTGCTGCGCGCCGACGTCCTGCACGACGCCGGCCGCTCGCTCAACCCGGCGGTGGACATCGGCCAGGTCGAGGGCGCCTTCATCCAGGGCATGGGCTGGATCACCACCGAGGAGCTGGTGTGGCACCCCAAAACGGGTTTGCTCACCACCCACGCGCCCAGCACCTACAAGATCCCGACGGCCAACGACTGCCCGCCGGTGTTCAACGTGCGCCTGTTCGACGGCCCCAACGTCGAGGACTCCATCCACCGCAGCAAGGCCGTGGGCGAGCCGCCGCTGCTGCTGCCCTTCTCGGTGTTCTTCGCCATCCGCGACGCCGTCTCGGCCGTCGGCGGCCACCGCGTCGATCCGCCCTTGACGGCGCCCGCCACCAGCGAAGCCATCCTGCGCGCCCTCACCGCCGTGCAGCAGGCCGCCTGATCCACCGACCCTCGCACCCCGTCCTGGACCCCATCCAGGCGTTGAACCATGACCTCATCGCCTTCGGGTCCACAGACCGGTGATACCGCCCCCGGCGGCATGGCCAGTGCGGTCGCCGAGCGCACGCTGTTCGACCGCATCGACCTGCACCTCATCCGCGTGCTGCACACCGTGCTGACCGAGCGCAGCGTCTCGCGCGCGGCCATTCGACTGGGCATGCACCAGCCGGCCGTGTCGGCCGCGCTCAAGCGCCTGCGCGAGCTGGCGGGCGACCCGCTGCTGGTGCGCAACGGCGCCACCATGGTGGCCACCGACGCCGCGCGCCGCATGGTGGAGCCCGCGGCCCACATCCTGCGCGCCGCCGAGGCGCTGTTCACCGAGGCGCGCCAGTTCGACCCGCGCACCAGCACGGCCACCTTCCGCATCGCCGCCAGCGACTACCTGGACCCATCCTTCCTGCCGCGCCTGGTGGCCGACGTCAAGCGCCAGGCGCCGCTCACGCGCATCGAGATCCATGCCCTCACGCGCGAGAGCGACTACCGCACCCAGCTGGGCCAGGGCGACATCGACCTGGTCATCGGCAACTGGCTGCAGCCGCCCGAGGACCTGCATCTGGCGCGCCTGTTCAGCGACGAGGTGGTGTGCCTGGTCAGCCGCGACCACCCGGCCGTGCGCCGCGGCTGGGACGAGTCCGACTGGCTGGCCGCCGAGCACATCGCGCCCACCGCCATGCACCCCGGCGCGCGCGGCATCATCGACCAGATCCTGGACAGCCAGGGCCTGCAGCGCAACATCGCCGCGCGCTGCGCCTACTTCAGCCTGGTCGCCGAGATGGTGGCCGGCACCCTGCTGGTGCTGACCACCGGCCGACAGTACTGCGAGCGGGTGGCCGCCCAGCTGCCGGTGGTCATCCTGCCCTGCCCCATTGCCATGCCGCCGCTGCTGTACTACCAGCTGTGGCATCCGCGCAGCCATCAGTCGAGCAGCGCTCGCTGGCTGCGTGACCGAACCAAGGACGTGGTCGCCAGCCTGGCGGGCGGCCGCACCCCTGGCCCTTCCCCCCAAACCTGATCCAACCCCAACACGGAGGAGACAACCCCATGAGCTGGACCGAAAACCTGTTCAAGCTGAAGGACCACGGCACGACGGTACGCACGGAGGTCATTGCCGGCGTCACGACGTTCCTGACAATGGCCTACATCATCTTCGTCAACCCGGCCATCCTGGGCGACGCGGGCATGCCCAAGTCCTCGGTGTTCGTGGCCACCTGCCTGATCGCCGCGCTGGGCACGGCGGTGATGGCGCTGTACGCCAACTACCCCATCGCGCTGGCGCCCGGCATGGGCCTGAACGCCTACTTCGCCTACACCGTGGTGCTGGGCATGGGCTTTCAGTGGCAGGCGGCGCTGGGCGCGGTGTTCATCTCGGGCTGCCTGTTCATGGCGGTCACGATCTTCGGCCTGCGCGGGCTCATCATCCGGGGCATCCCGCAGTCGCTGCGCAACGCCATCACGGTGGGCATCGGGCTGTTTTTGGCGCTGATCGCGCTCAAGAGCGCCGGCATCGTGGCCGCCTCCAAGGCCACCTACATCACCCTGGGCGACCTGCATTCGCCGCCCGTGGTGCTGGCCTCGCTGGGCTTCCTGCTGATCGTCGCGCTGGACAAGTTTCGCGTGCCCGGCGCCATCCTGATCGGCATCATCGCCGTCACCATCGCCTCGTTTTTCTTCGGCGGCAACCAGTTCCACGGCATCTTCGACATGCCGCCGTCCATCGAGCCCACCTTCCTCAAGCTCGACATCAAGTCGGCGGTCTCGCACGGCTTTCTGAACGTGGTGCTGGTGTTCTTTCTGGTCGAGCTGTTCGACGCCACCGGCACCCTGATGGGCGTGGCCAAGCGCGCGGGCCTCTTGGTGCCCGGCCGCATGGAGCGCCTGAACAAGTCGCTGTTCGCCGACAGCGTGGCCATCTTCGCCGGCTCGCTGCTGGGCACCTCCAGCACCACGGCCTATGTCGAAAGCGCCGCCGGCGTGCAGGCCGGTGGCCGCACGGGCCTCACGGCGCTCACCGTGTCCGTGCTGTTCCTGGCCGCGCTGTTCATCGCCCCGCTGGCCGGGGCCGTGCCGGCCTACGCCACGGCGCCGGCGCTGTTCTTTGTCGCCTGCCTGATGCTGCGCGAGCTGACCGAGCTGGACTGGGACGATTCCACCGAAGTGGTGCCGGCGGCCATCACGGCGCTGATGATGCCCTTCACCTACTCGATCGCCAACGGCCTGGCCTTCGGCTTCATCAGCTACGCCGGCATCAAGCTGCTCACCGGCCGCGCGCGCGAGGCGCACTGGATGGTGTGGATCATCGCCGCCATCTTCCTGTTCAAGTTCATCTACGTCGGTGGAGACTGACCATGCAAGCCTACCGCGCGCAGCTGTTGCGCTTTGATTCCCAAGGGCAGGCGCTGTACGACAGCGACGGCCTGCTGGTGGTCGATGGCGACGCCAGCGGCGTGCGGCGGGTGGTCGATGCCGGACCTTACCGGACGCTGGCCGGGCGCCATCCGCAGGTGCCCATCACGCACTGGCCCGAGCGCATCATCGCGCCCGGCTTCATCGACATGCACGTGCACTACGCGCAGACCGACATCATCGGCGCGCCGGCGGCGGGCTTGCTGCCCTGGCTGGAGAACTACACCTTCCCGGCCGAGTCGCGCTTCGTCGATCCGCAATACGCCGCCGAAGTGGCCGGCGTGTTCTTCGAGGAGCTGCTGCGCAACGGCGTGACCACCGCGGTGGTCTTTCCCACCTCGCACCCCACGTCGGCCGACGCCTTCTTCACTCGCGCCGAGCACTATGGCCTGCGCATGATCGGCGGCAAGGTCATGCAGGACCGCAACTCGCCCGATGGCGTGCGCGACGAGACCGAGCAAAGCCTGATCGACACCGAAACGCTGATCCAGCGCTGGCACGGCAAGGGCCGCCTGGGCTACGCCATCACCCCGCGCTTTGCGCCCACCAGCAGCGAGGCGCAGCTGCGCGGCGCGGGCGCCTTGGCCGCCAAATACCCCGACACCTGGATCCACTCGCACGTGGCCGAAAACCGCGACGAGGTGAAATGGGTGCGCGAGCTCTACCCCAAGTCGCGCTCCTACCTGGGCGTGTACCAGGACTTCGGCCTGATGCGCCCGCGCGCCGTGTATGCGCACTGCATTCACCTGGACGACACCGACCGCGAGCTGATGCGCCAGACGCGCACGGCAGCCGCCGTCAGCCCCACCAGCAACCTGTTTCTGGGCAGCGGCTTTTTCAACTTCGAGGCGGCCATGACGCATGGCGTGCCCCACGGCCTGGCCAGCGACGTGGGCGGCGGCACCAGCTTTTGCCCCTTCCACACCATGCTGGCCGCCTATTACGTGGGGCGCGAAGGCCAGAGCAAGCCGGGCCTGAGCCTGACGCCCTCGCAACTGTGGTGGGCTCACACCGGCGCGGCGGCGCGCGCGCTGGGCCTGGAAGGCGTGATCGGCACCTTGCAGGCCGGCACCGAGGCGGACTTTCTGGTGCTCAACCCCAAGGCCACGCCCCTGCTGGCGCGCAAGACGGGGCGCGCGCAGAACCTGGACGAGTTGCTTTTTTCGCTGATCGTGCTGGGCGACGATCGCGTGATCGAAAAAGTGGTCGTCGCCTGAGCGAAGGCCCTGGTCAGCGCCCCGCGCGGCCTGCCCGCGCCAAGGCCATCAGGATGACCAGCGCGAAGATCACGAACCACACAAAGGACCAGTTGGCGATGCTGCCGCCCAGAAAGGTCCAGTCCACCGCGCTGCAGTCGCCGCCGCCCTTGAAGATCATCGGAATGGCGCGCTGCAGCGGAAACGATTCGATCATGCCGTACAGGTCGCGCCCGCAGGTGGCCATCTCGGGCGGGTACCACTGCAGCCAGCTCTGGCGCGCGGCGGTGAAGGCGCCAAAGGCCGACATCGCCACGGCCAGCAGGCCCCACAGGCGCCAGCCGCCGGGCCCCTTGGAGAACGCCGCCAGCGCGCAGAACACGCCGACGATGATCAGCGCGTAACGCTGCACGATGCACATGGGACAGGGGTCGAGCCCCACCACGTTTTGCAGGTAGAGGATGCCGAAGGCCAGCATCGCCGCACAGACGACGGCGATGGCGCCGAACACGCGGCGGGGGCTGGAAAACAAGGTCTGGATCACGTTGAATGGGCTTTCTGCTCGCGCCCGGTGCGCGCATCACACGGAGTCGCCGACACGCCCGGAGGTTCCCCGCCCCGCGCACGACGCCCCCGTGCACGGGGATCGAAACTACGATTTTAATAGCTGGTCGCGCTTGCCCGAAAAGGGCAAACGGTCAATTTTGCGCCAAATCAGGCCTGGTGCTGCCGCATCCAGGCCACCAGGGCATCGACGAACTTCTGCACGTGCTCGCGGCTGGCTTGGCCAATGGCGCCGTCCACCACCAGGCCGTCCTTCCACTGGATGTACATCTCGGGCTGGCCCAGCTGGGGCATGGCCAGGAAGGACAGCACGCTGTGCAGGTGCGACTGCGCCACGGCCGTGCCCACGGTGCCGATCGACACGCCGCACACCGCCGCCGGCTTGCCGCCCCATTTGCTCTGCCCCCAGGGGCGCGAGGCCTGGTCGATGGCGTTCTTGAGCACGCCGGGAATCGAGCGGTTGTACTCGGGCGTGACGAACAGCACGCCGTCGGCGGCCGCCACCTCGTCGCGCAGGCGCTTGACGGCCGGCACCGGCGGCGCGCCGTCGCTGTCCTGGTCGTACAGCGGCAGGTCGTCGATGCGCACGAAATGCGCCTTCACGTCGGCCGGAAACTGCTTGACCAGCGCATGCGCGAACTGGCGGTTGAACGATTCCTTGCGAATGCTGCCGACCACGACGGCAATGTTGAGCTGAGCCATGAGAGTTCTCCTTGTCTGGCCACGGTGCAAAGGCGCGATGATCGCGGATTTTTGGAATCGGTGCAGCCGTGACAATAATCGCAGCCCATGAGCAAGCCTGCACCCCCCATCGGCGCGACGCAAGACCGGGACGACTCCGCGCCCGAGGGTGAAGCGCGCCCGCAGCGACGCATCCAGTCCATCGACGTGGGCATGCGCGTGCTGCAGGCGCTGACCGAGGAGCGCCGCCCGCTGCCGCTGAAGGCGCTGGCCCAGCGCGCTGCCATGCCGCCGGGCAAGGCGCACCCCTACCTGGTCAGCTTCATGGCCGCCGGCATGGTCAAGCAAAGCCCGCTGACGGGCCACTACGAGCTGGGCCCCATGGCGCTGCAAATGGGCCTGGCCGCGCTGCAGCAGCTCGACGCGCTGACTGAGGCCAGCCAAGAAGCCGCCCTGCTGTGCGACCAGGCCGACCTGAGCGTGGCGCTGTGCGTGTGGGGCCACCTGGGCCCCACCGTGGTGCGGCTGGACGAGCCGCGTTACCCGCTTCACGTGAACCTGCGCGTGGGCACGGTGATGTCGGTGTTCAATACCATCACCGGGCGGGTGTTTGCCGCCTACTTGCCCGAGCGGATGGTGCGCTCGGTGCTGGAGGACGAGCACCACCGCGTGGTCGGCGGCGGCTCGGGCGCCTACGACCGCGCCGAGGTGCAGCGGATGCTGGCCGACATCCGCGCCGCCGGCATGGGCCGGGGCCTGTCCACGCCGCAGCCGGGCGTCAACACCCTGAGCGCGCCGGTGTTCGACGCCGACGGCAAGATCGCCCTGGTGTTCACCGTGATCGGCCCGCACGGCCTGTTCGACGCCGAAATCGACGGCCCGGCGGGGCAGTTGCTGCGAAAGCACGCCGACGCGGTGTCGCGCCGGCTGGGCTTCAATCCGGCCCTGGTCAAAATTAAACATCAGCAAATTCGTTGACATACATCTAATTTTGTCGGACAATCCCTCCATCCCGAACCCGATGGAGACTCCATGTCCGACAAGAAATTCGCCTCCCAGGCCGACCTCGAAGAGAAAAAAATCAGCTGGGACAAGCTCAGTAGCAACGCCTACGCCTACACCGCCGAGGGCGACCCCAACACCGGCGTGATCATTGGCGACGACGGCTGCATGATCATCGACGCCACCGCCACCCCCGTGGCCGCGCAAGGCGTCATCGCCAAGATCCGCGAGATCACCGACAAGCCCATCAAGTACGTGGTGCTGACGCACTACCACGCCGTGCGCGTGCTGGGCGCCAGCGGCTACAAAAACGAAGGCCTGGAGCAAATCATCGCCAGCCAGGACACGTGGGATTTGATCGTCGAGCGCGGCCAGCAGGACATGGATTCGGAGATCGGCCGCTTTCCGCGCCTGTTCCAGGCGGTCGAGAGCGTGCCCGGCCTGACCTGGCCCACCCTCACCTTCCAGGGCGAGATGACGCTGTGGCTGGGCAAGCTGGAGGTCAAGATCCAGCAGATCGGCCGCGGCCACACCAAGGGCGACACCATCGTCTACCTGCCGACGCAGAAGATCTGCTTCTCGGGCGACCTGGTCGAGTACGAAGCCGCCTGCTACACCGGCGACGCCTACCTGGCCGACTGGCCGCAGACGCTGGACNNCGACAAGCTGGTGCCCGGCCGCGGCCCCACGCTGATGACGCCCGCCGAGGTGAAGAAGGGCCTGGCCTACACGCGCGACTTCACCGCCACGCTGTACCGAAGCGCGCAAGAGGCCGTCGCCCAA